>CAYYWZ010000005.1:0-56862 GCA_964475415.1 uncultured Saprospiraceae bacterium
TCTTTTCTATTCACAAGTTGTTGATGTTAAGCTCCGCTAGGATTCTTTTTCATTACGGCAGGAATGATAAGCCAATATAAAAAGCCAGGTATAAATAGCGTTAAAAGAAAAGCCAGAATACTTGAATTCAGTGAAAAATTACCTCTCATATCTTCTATAGCTGCTGGAGATCTTATCTCTTCCAAAGCTGCATCTTTTTCTGCTTCAGGCATATTAACTAAATCCGCTGTCATATTTATGGTTTTCTCAGCTACTCCTAGACTGTATTCTATTCCTCTATCTATAAGGCTAGGATCTATATGATTCATGAGGACATAACCAAAAATCGTAGCCATAAATGTACCAATAGCATAGGTTATAAAGGTTGTTTTTAATCCATCACCGAAAGTAAGAATGCCTTCATTAATCTTACGTTCTTCTTTTAGTGATAATACAAGAATAGCAATCGTATAAATAATTCCAATAGACATACCTATTTTCATATTGAAGATCAAATCTGGATTTACTAGGTAAAGGGCTAGCTGTACAAGTATAGCTACAATCCCTAGTATAGCACCATATTTTAAAGCGGTTTTCATAATTAAGTTTTAAGTTGATTAATTTTCTATTGCCAAAATAAACAATAAGTTGTCTAATTTATAATTTCATAAATGGTAAATAGTAATGTCTATATCTAAGCGAATCATTTTCCCTAGAGCTATATCTTTTTTTTGTGACCTGCATCATGTGTTCACCATGGTCTAGTGACCCAGTTGGAAAATAACAGAGCATACCCTTTTCGCCCTTATTAGGATGAATGAAAAACTTGCAGGTCAGACTGTCATTGTACTCAGTGCCGTCTATTCTGATAGTAAATATCTCCTTTGTACTTTCCTTTACTGCATTCAGTTTATTTACAAAAAAATCTTTTTCTGCCTGCTCCTGAGCAACTCCTAAGCTATCTCTTTTCCTGTCCCATATAGCCTTATCGAAATTATCTTTTCTTTTAGTTCGATATGCTCTGAATTTACTCATTTCTTTTTTCTGTCGTGCTTTAAGAGCTAGTTGCATGCTATCTTTTTCAAACTTCGGAAACCATTTATGCCTTACCCCAGATTTTAGAAAAGGAGTTAGACCTTTGTATTTCTCATAGAATTTAGCTTCACTTGAGTTAATACTCAGAAAAATTGAGCTCATATCTTCCCTTATTTCAAAATTCTTAAGGGACACAGTTTGTATAAGTTCTTCTTTAGAAAAAAGATTTGAATTATTTTGCGTATGCTCATTCCTAAGATCATCATAGTACTTCCAGTGGACGAACTCTTGTTCTACATTCTCCCTTCTTAAATTTGTGAAGTCCGGAAAGAAGGTATGAGATTGTATTTTTAGCATAGGGAAAACAAGAAGCAACAGCATGAAATACGGAAAACTTATGATCAGTAACTTTCGGGTATATTTGTCATCAATAAAATTGAGCAAAAGAGGTCTGTATAAGAAAGAAAATGTCATCGCACTGGTCAGCATATATATACCAAAGAACAAACGTGATAAGGTCTTATCTTTTATTTTTTTAAATGCCCCAAAACTTATAAAATCAATCGCTCCGATTAATCCAATAATTAAGAACATGATAAAAGATACAATGATGACTAACCCGTTATCAACATCAAATCTGGCAAGAACAGCAAAGAAAATACTTATCCATGAAAAATATGCGATAACAGAAAGAAATAAGAAAAACAGAAGAAATGTATAGGCGAAAATTATACTGCATATCCGTTCTAGTTTTTCTATGTAATCATCGAAACGACCAACTTTCCTACGAAAATATCTATTGAATATATCTGAATAATCTAGCTCATCATAGTCGATTTCACCAGATACATATCGTAGACCTATAGCACCAATCCAGAATCCTCTTAGGACTATATGAACAAGCAAATTTACCACAAATATGATCCAAGCAGAACTTAGAAATGTAATAAAAAAACTTGCAGCTCCGTCTAGGAACCCATCAGGAGCGTTGAGACTTAAGTAGATACTTATATGATCTATAAGTACCCTGCTTTCCCATATTCCGAATAAGGCAAAACCTGATATTAGTAATTCTAACTGCCAACTTTCTTGCTGCAAAGTTTCTAGCCACTCAGAAAAAATCTTTGTAGTCCCTTTAGAAGAATTACCTTTTTTATCTGTACTCAATGATTGCTTTTATCCGAAGTGAAAAAAAATTATTTATTTCTAGATATATCTAACTCTTTTAATTTCATCTTTTCTCCTACCTGTTGAGAAGCAACGAACGATGCAGTCATATCTGATAGCATGTCACTTGCTGCCGATGGAGCGTTAGGTAGCATGATCAGATTAGAGTTTACATTCTCTCCCATAGACTGTAAGGTGTCGTAATGTTGTGTCACAACAATAAGAGCTGACGCTTCTTGAGAATTGATGCCCACCTTGTTAAGTACTTCTACAGATTCTTCTAGGCCTCTAGCAATTTCTCTTCTTTGATCTGCGATACCCTGTCCTTGTAGACGTTTACTCTCTGCTTCCGCTTTTGCTTTTGCAACAATCCTAATTCTTTCAGCTTCACCCTCATATTCTGCCGCTAGTTTTTCTCTCTCAGCAGCATTGATTCTATTCATCGCATTTTTTACTTCCTGAGCTGGATCTATATCAGTAACTAGGGCCTTAATAATTTTGTATCCATAATCATTCATTGCCTCCTGTAGTTCTGTACTTATGGCATGAGCGATATCATCTTTACGTAAGAAAACATCATCCAGCTTCAACTTAGGAACTTCAGCTCTCACCACATCGAAAATATATGAAGTGATCTGCTCATGTGGGTTTTCTAATTTGTAAAAAGCATCATAGATAGAATCCATTAGTACTCTAAATTGTACAGAAACCTTAATCCGAACAAATACATCGTCTTTAGTCTTGGTTTCTACCGGAACATCTAGTTGGTTGATCTTAAGGTTGATTTTCCCAGCGATTCTATCCATAATAGGAACTTTGAGCTGGAAACCTGATTGTCTTACACCATTAAATTTTCCGAATCGTTCTATTATAACAGCCGTTTGTTGTTTTACAATAAAGGCCATAGAGAAAATGGCAATAATACATAGAAAGATAATAGGGACAATAAATTGAATAGCATTCATAGCGCGTGTTTTTAGTTCTTATTCTGTTCAACAAAAATATAGATATAAACAATCCTTGTATCCTTAAATATAGACAAGAATACCATATTATCAGACAAAATCATCGCATATTAATTATGTAGGGCTGTATGGAAATATATTTCCGATTCTGGATTTAGGATTTACTTTTGTTTAGGGACTGATGAAGAATCGATACGACTCCCTACGGGGTCGAGTAACAATTGTGGTTGCTGCTCCTATACCTATGTGTATCCTATGGATTCAATTTTCATTACAAACGGAATAACTTTAATAATAAATGGATAAGAAGGTGAAAATTATCCCGTAGGGATAAAATATTTATAGAAAAAATGAAGAAATGATCCTGACCCAGTAGAGTCATATATGTACATCTTCATTTTTCATTGTTGGAATGGTTCCAAAAATTCCTATGGGATATTCAAATACTTATGCGTCTGTATTGATAATTTCCACAATGCATTCTCTTTGCAATAATTGATACACTGAGTAGTATGATCTATGATGTTTTCATCGAACAAAGGTTGGAGATAGAAATGTTCAAAATCTAGATGTTCATATTCCTTAGGTTCTATAGCTGTTTGTGGATGCACAAGTTTAAATTCATTCCCTGATTCGATAGCTAACTCAGTACCCGCCTTTAGGCTTACACAAATCCAGTCAAGATCTTTGGGAAGTTCTAGCGTTCCATTTGTTTCTATGGCTACAGATACTCCATGCTTATGGAAGGCGTCTACCATAGCTTGATCTAGCTGAAGTGCGGGCTCACCACCGGTGCAAACCACAAACGGATGAGGCTTATCTTCTGGCCACAAGCTTTTAATTTTTTTAGCTAATTCTTCGGCACTATATTTTCCTCCGTTGATCCCATCCGTTCCCCAGAAATCTGTATCACAAAATTTACAAATTGCTTTTTCTCGATCCTGTTCTCTTCCTGTCCATAAATTACATCCTGAGAATCTACAGAAGATAGCAGGCTGTCCTGTGTGGAAACCTTCGCCCTGAATCGTATAATATATTTCTTTGACCTTATACAATGAACTATATTATTCGCTTATGATAGCAGTAGCTTCTATTTCCACAAGCATATCAGGATGTATAAATCGTGAAACTTCTATCATGGATGTAGCAGGCTTGATATCTGAAAAGAAACTTCCATGAGCTTTGCCTACTGCTTCCCAGTGTTGTTCTATATCTCTGACATATATTCTTGTTCTTATGACATCTACAAGTTTTGCACCAGCCTGGTCTAAGGCCTTCTGTATAGTCTCTATAGTAGCTATAGTCTGATGATACGGATCTCCGGGATGTAGTACCTTGTCACCTTCTACAGAGGTAGATCCAGATACTTCTATAGTATTCCCTATTCTTACAGCGCGAGAATATCCTATGTGATCTTCCCAGATGGCTCCAGAAGAAATATTTAGTCTATTACTCATGAACTACTTTTGTAATTGCGTATGTAATACTTCTAGCACCTTGTATGTATCAAAATCTGATGAGAAAGATGAAGATGGAAATACCCACTTGATAACACCGAACTCATCTACCATAAATATCTTAGGATATCCCAGATCTCCTCCATAAGGTCCTTCTGATAGGGTAGAACTAGATGGGATAATCGGAAAATCTATCGGTCGCTGCTTCATATAGCTTATAAGTTCTTCTTTGCTATCATCAGCACAAGATACAACTTGTAGGTTATCTCTATATCTACTTTGTAATAAGTTGAGCGCATCTATTTGAGATGTACTTATTGTATTGCTTAGATTCCAGAAATATAGGATTACGGTCTTACCTTTATAATCTCCAAGGAACTGATTATTTCCTTTTATATCCATAGCTTGGAAAGGTATACCAGGAAAGCCTTCATAGCCTCTTACTAGATCTTGTACAGAGGGAGATCTATTTTCCATTTCTACAAGGAAGTGATTGCCTTGCTGACCATGTATTTTTATTCCTGATAAAAATATACCAGCAAATAGAAGTAAAACATTGATTTTCATAAGTATAGTGTTATGTAGTTTTCAAATACGAATTTAGTTCTTCTAGATCTGAAACGCAAAGATCAGCATTATATTCGGTTTGTGTATAAGAATCAGGTACTAACATAACAGTTTTCATGCCTAATCTAGTACCAAACTCCACATCAGATATTGCATCGCCTACCATTATGGATTTAGAGAAATCTATATCTGGAAAATCTTTTTGAGCTTGTATGGCCATACCCGGCATAGGTTTTCTACAAGTTGGCTCATGTATTGCTAGAAACGGACAATAATAGATCTGATCTATTCTTCCATCATAAAATTCGATGACTTCCATCATTTTTTTATGAATATCAGTTAGATCCTCATGAGTCATAAGTTCTTTCCCTATGCCTTGTTGGTTCGTGACGATAACAATTCTAGCAAAGCGCTTGGCAAACTTACTCAGGCTCTCGAGTGCGCCGGGTATAAATTCGAACTCAGACCATTTTTTGACATAATCATCCTCTAGTTTTGTATTGATCGTACCATCTCTGTCTAAGAACAGTGTCCAATTATCATCTACTTCTATATCCTTAGGCTTTTCCATAAAGATTCTATTATATTGCTAAGCTAAAACAACAAACTCTATGACAAAGATAGCGATAATGCAGCTGGAACCTATTCATACTTCTCTAGAATCTACCTTGCAAAAAGCTCTAGATCATATAGATATGGCCTGCAAAGAAGGAGCGGAAATAGTAGTTTTCGGAGAATCTTGGTTTTGTGGGTATCCTGCTTGGATAGATTTCTGTGATGGCGTAGCTAAGTGGGATCACGAACCTGTCAAAGCTGCTTGGACTAATATGTATGAGAATGCGCTAGAACTAGAAGGAGCTCCACTAGCTCGATTGTGCACGGTAGCGAAAGAAAACAAGATCGCAATCATAACAGGTGCTAACGAAGTTGTCAAAACGGGCAAAGGACATAGTAGTATATACAATACTATATTTACGATAGATGACAAGGGTAATCTAGCGAACCACCATAGAAAACTAATGCCTACTTATAATGAAAAACTAATACATCATTCTGGCGATGGGGCAGGGCTGTATGCAATAGATACGAAAAACGGTAGGATTGGTTCTTTGATTTGCTGGGAGCACTGGATGCCGCTGACAAGGCAAGCTATGCATGATGAGGCTGAGGATATACATTTTGCCTTATGGCCACATGTGGTGGATAGGCATCTATTGGCAAGTAGACACTATGCCTTCGAAGGAAGATGTTATGTTATTGCTGTAGGGCAGATTATGCATGCTAAGTCTATACCATCTGATCTACATAGACCAGCTAATTTTTCTGATAATGCTACTATGATCATGCAAGGAGGATCCTGTGCTATAGGACCCAATGGTGAGATGCTTACGCAGCAGGTTATTGGCAAGGAAGAAATAGTCTATGTAGAATTACCCCATAAAAAAGAACTGATCAAAGAGCGGATGAACCTAGCTGTAAGTGGGCATTATCAGAGAGATGATGTATTTACTTTTGAGGTGGATAGGCGTAGGAAAAAATAACTTATTCATTTTATTCATTAGTCTTTTAAGATGGATATAAAAAACTGCTGTCTACATCCTGACAGATAGAGCATATACTAGTAAAAAATATACCTCCCCACAAAGGATCGCAGCGGTACTGCAAGTATATGCATAATAGTATTATAAATAAGGTCGCAGGCTTACCGATTAGGTAAGACAAGAGCTTGTTATATAATACATTATGGAGATGCTTAAGCAGTAGGAGTGGAGAGCCTGACTCCGACTGTAAGGAGGAGATGTGGCCTAATTATAAGGCTCCTAAAAACAGAAAAATAGTAGCTGAATGCGGTATTGATAAGAAAAACCTTCTATTAGGGTGAACTGTGTGAACTAAATACTTTAAAATGGGTTATATTTGTGGAAATTAATAAGAGCTTACAAAAAACAAGAAAATAGCTAATGGCATCTCAAAAATTAATCTATCTAGATAACAATTCCACCACGCCTACTGACCCTAGAGTTGTGGATACTATGATACCTTATTTTTATCAGGTTCCCGGTAATGCGGCAAGTCGTAATCATCCATTCGGATGGCAAGCAGAGGAAGCTGTGGATTATGCGCGTGAGCAGATTGCTGATCTTATAAATGTGGATCCTAAGGAGGTGATTTTCACTTCTGGAGCGACGGAGGCGGACAACCTGGCTCTTAAGGGAGTTTTCGAAATGTATGCAAGGAAGGGTAATCATATTATAACCTTATCGACTGAACATAAAGCAGTTCTAGATTCTTGCAAGAAAATAGAAAAGATGGGTGGTCAGGTTACTTACCTTGATGTAAATAGTGAGGGTCTCGTAAACCTAGAAGAACTAGAAGCTGCCATCACAGATAAAACGATTATGGTCTCTATTATGTGGGCTAACAATGAGACAGGAGTTATCCAGCCGATGAAGGCGATAGGAGATATTTGTGCTAAACATGGCGTATTATTTATGAGTGATGCGACGCAGGTTGTGGGTAAGATTCCAGTAGATCCTAAGGCTGTGGGTGTTCACCTAATGGCCTTTACGGCTCATAAGATGTATGGTCCTAAAGGAGTAGGAGCTTTGTTTGTCAATAGAAAGAATCCAAGAGTAAAAGTTACGGCTCAGATGGATGGCGGAGGTCATGAGAGAGGTATGAGATCGGGTACCCTTAATGTACCTGGTATAGTAGGTTTTGGTAAGGCTGCAGAGATTGCAAAAAATGAAATGGAGGCTGATAGTATCAGATTATCAGTCCTTAGAGATAAATTAGAGAATGCATTCAAGGATAGATTAGAAGAGGTATATGTCAATGGAAGCACGGAGCATAGAATGCCTCATGTTACCAATATATCATTTAAACACGTAGAAGGGGAGGGTCTTATGATGACCTTCAATCAGAGTATTGCTGTATCTTCTGGATCAGCTTGTACATCTGCTTCACTAGAACCATCTTATGTATTGGTAGCTTTAGGCCTAGGTGATGATCTTGCACATTCTTCCATAAGATTTAGCTTAGGAAGATTTACAACGGAAGAAGAAATAGACATGGCTATAGAAGCACTTGTCAAAGGTGTAAATCATATGAGAGATCTCAGTCCTATATGGGAAATGTATAAGGATGGAGTAGATCTCGATTCTGTTGTATGGACAGAACACTAGAAAAGAAAAGATAAAGGAATTATTATAAACTAATTATTGTTTACAATATCAAATAAGAATTATAATGGCATATTCAGAAAAACTAATAGAACACTTTAAGCATCCTAAAAATGTAGGAACCCTTGACAAAGCAAGTAAAAATGTAGGAACAGGTCTTGTAGGCGCACCAGAATGTGGTGATGTTATGAGATTGCAGATAGAAGTAGACGAAACTTCGGGTCTTATCAAAGACGCTAAGTTCAAAACTTTTGGTTGTGGTTCTGCAATTGCTTCTTCTTCATTGGCTACTGAGTGGATCAAAGGAAAGACAGTAGACGAAGCCTTAGCTATAGACAATATGGATATAGTCGAAGAGCTAGCACTACCTCCGGTAAAAATACATTGTTCTGTACTTGCAGAAGATGCGATAAAGGGAGCGATCAAGGATTACAAAGAAAAACAAGCTAAGTAATTATGCTTTTTGTAGCAGATAGCGCTAAGGAAAAAATTTCTGAGATCATGAGTCGAGGAGAAATTGACGAGAATTATTTTGTCAGAGTTTCTGTTACTAGCGGAGGTTGTTCTGGACTGAGTTATATGTTAGATTTCGATAATGAGTCTCAGGAGAACGATCAGATTTTCGAAGACAATGGCATCAAGGTAGTCACCGATCTCAAAAGTTTTCTGTACCTCTGTAATACGACACTTGAGTTTACAGGCGGCTTAGATGGGAAGGGTTTTTATTTTAATAATCCGAATGCATCAAGAACCTGTGGTTGCGGTGAGAGTTTTTCTGTATAGAGATTATCAGAAAGTTTTTTATAAAATAATATAAGAGCCAAGGATAATGTCCTTAGCTCTTTTTTGTTTGTTACTCCGGTATACTATTTTTTAGTCTTATATCTACACGTAAGTCTGGATTATAAGTATGTAGCTAAATTAGATGGTTTTTTACTTCTGGATGCGTTATAAATATAAATGAAGTGCCTCAACCACCATTTTTCTAGAAATTATCTTTCGTTTGGTAATATTTCTTGTTGTATTTTACAAAAAAAATATTAAGCCATGAAGAACACTATCCATCTATTTTTCAGCATCATTTTTTTCTCTTTTCTAGCTTGTACTAATAATATGGAACAGTTGGAACCTAGCCCAGATGAGATAAGAATGGAAGAGAAACTATATCCTTTCGATGACTATTTCGAAAAGAAAAACTTCCCAGAAACTACTTTTGATCATCTTGCTTATTTCGATGCACTCAAGAAAGTAAGTCGAGAAACTGATGTACAGAAATCAGTAGGAGAGTGGATAACACAGGGGCCAGGAAATATAGGTGCTAGGATAAATACGATTGCTGTTAATCCAAAGAATACGGATGAGATGTATTTGGGTTTTTCTACCGGAGGATTATTTAGAACTTCTGATGGAGGGGAAAACTGGGAAAGTATTTTTGAAGAAAACTTGTTCTATGCCATATCTGCAATACAGATAGATCCTAATGATGAAAATATTATCTATATAGGAACGGGAGATCATAATATTTCTGGTTATCCGTTTACAGGAGATGGTGTGTATAAGTCTATAGATAAAGGAACAACATGGCAAGCAATGGGCTTAGCAGAAGAAAGTATAATATCTAGATTAGCCATATCACAAAGTAATTCTCAAGTTATCTATGCTGCTGCTATGGGAATCCCTTTTGAGCGAAATGATAAGCGTGGATTATATAAGAGTATAGATGGTGGTGAAAACTGGGAAAAAGTACTATTTGTTAATGAGTCAACAGGTATTATAGATCTTATTATAGATCCAACGGATGATAATATAGTGTATGCTGCTTCTTGGACGCGAATCAGAAGCAATCTAGAATCTATTATAACAAGTGATGATGCGCATATATATAAAACAACAGATGGAGGCGTAACTTGGACTAGATTAGAAGGTGGTCTTCCTAGTGAAAATGTGACACGTATAGGCCTTTCCATGTCGGGTCAAGATAATAATATTCTCTTTGCCTCCTATAGTGGTCCAGACGGAAGAGATAGTTGTTCTACTGGAGGTGACGATCTTACTGGAATATACAAAACTGAAAACGGCGGAGACACGTGGAAAGATATTCTAGGTCCCGATGATTCTGATGGATTGCCTTGCAGAGTGCAGGGTGGCTTCGCTTGGTATTTTGGACAAGTAAGAGTAAATCCTAATAATGATGACGATATCTTTGTTCTCGGTGTAGATATGTATAGGACCCTAGATGGTGGTCAGACATGGAATATAGCTGCTCCACCATGGTGGCAGTATGATGTTCATGCTGATAAGCATGATCTTGTTTTTGTGGAAGATAAGGCTATACTAGCAACTGATGGAGGAGCTTATAGAGCTAGTGAGACAGAACAGGATTGGATAGATATAGAAAATATTCCTACGACACAATTTTATAGAGTAGCGTATAATCCACATAATCCAGATCTCTATTACGGTGGTGCTCAGGATAATGGATCTACTGGAGGAAATGCAGAGACGATAAACGAGTGGGAGAGAATTTTTGGAGGAGATGGTTTTCAGATGGCTTTTAATCCTGATAATCCAGACATCTATTATGTCGAAACTCAACGTGGAAATATCAGTGCAACCTTCGATGGCGGTAATTCTTACAGTAGTGTTTCTTTCGGAATAGAAGGAAACAAAGCGTGGGATATGCCCTATTTTATCAGCGAGCAGAATACCGATATCATTATCACAGGTTCTGATCGGGTGTATGAGGTGTATGTGGATCCTCTGGGATATGATGTTATCACAACACAGTTAAGTGAGCGACTTACAGATCCAGATCTAAATGGATTGACCTATAGTATTTCTACTGTGGAGCAGTCACCACTCAATAGTGATATCTTATATGCAGGTACGCAAGATGGATGGGTATGGTCTACTACAGACTATGGGGCGAACTGGGAGAAGGTCGACAATGGATTACCTAGAAGATACATCTCTAATATCAAAGCTTCTCAAGTCAGCGAAAATAGAGTCTACTGTTCTATCACTGGATATAAGTATAATGACTTTATTCCTCATGTATATATGTCTGAAGATAATGGCACTAATTGGGTAAGTATAAACGGAGATCTCCCAGAACTATCTGTTAATGATCTGTATATTCTGAGAGAAGGTGGAGATGAAGTTATCTTTGCTGGTACTGATGGAGGTATATATTACACAACAGATATGGGCCAAAGTTGGCAAAGATTAGGATTGAATATGCCGGCAGTACCTACTTATGATATGGATTATAATGTTGCTAAAAATGAATTAGTGGCAGGTACCTATGGAAGAGGTATATTGAGTTTTGATCTAGATCAGGTAGGGCTGGGTATGACAAGCAGCACGAATGATATTGCTCTTTCTAAACAAGTCAGAATCTATCCAACAGTAACAGAAGGACAGCTTACCATAGAGCGAACAAATCTGGATAAACTAGACGAACTTAATTATAGTGTTATTGCAGGCGATGGAAGGCTCATCACTAAGGGAGGTAAGTTATCATCTGCATTAACTAAATTAGATCTTTCTAATTATTCGGGACTTGTATTTATAAGAATATCTAGTAAGCAAGGTGCTTATATGGAAAAGATAATTGTTCAGTGATTATAAGTTGGAGCGAAAAATAAAAAAGACTAAACGCTTGAAACGCTTAGTCTTTTTTTATGCTCGAATTTGAGTACTTTATTCTAGATAGCTTTAATACTTCCTCCAGAATATTTTCCTGCATCTATATTGGTTTTTTCAGGGGCTCCTTTATATTTTATACTACCACCAGAATTAGCATCTGCTTCGATTTCGCTTTTCGCCCATACAACAGCCGAAGCTCCTGAGGAAACATCTATAGTTGTTTTTTCTGTTTCTAATTTTTTAGCTTTATAACTAGCTCCTGATGATAAATCTACGTCTTGGTCGTTGGCTGTACCTTTCATAGTTACAGAAGCGCCAGAAGATATGCTTACTTTCAGTTGTTCCACTTCTATGGGAATAGAGCAGAATGAGCCGCTGGATGCATCGACTTCAAATGTGGATGCTTTTATTATTTCATTTCCAGATACTCTTGCTCCTGCACTAATATCTATTTCATTAAGATTAGTAAAGTAAAGTGTTATTTCCGCTTTCTTATTGGCTCCACTATTCCATTTAAGACCTTTACCCTTAAATTTAATCTCTAGTGTATTATTAGAAATAGTAGTTTTTAGATCATCTATATCTCCTTTTATAATATTTATTTCTGCTTTGTTCTCTGTAGAAGGAATCAATGTTACTTTTATATTTCCCATTACTTCTAGTGTAGAAAACTTATCTAGATCCCTTGTGACATTATCAGTAATAAGAGAAAATGATTGTGCAGTCAAGAATAATCCTGTGAACAGT
The DNA here is from genome assembly GCA_964475415.1 of uncultured Saprospiraceae bacterium. GTDB lineage: Bacteria > Bacteroidota > Bacteroidia > Chitinophagales > Saprospiraceae > CALCMJ01. Next base: position 12,748 of record CAYYWZ010000005.1, read on the forward strand.
ACAAAAAGGGTTTTCATAATTATTATGTTTTTATTATCAAATTATTGAATCTGAGTAAATTGCTCTTTGGGTATTAACTATATGACAGCGCATCTTAAGATCTGTCTTGAATCAAGAACCAGATGATACTTAGTTATATCGAGAAGGACATGCTATCAAATAACGTTATGATAAGTTAAAAAGTTATCTGGAAACTAGAAAATTATATAGATGAAATCGACTTTCTACTCGTTGAATCATTTATATACTTATACAATTAGTGAAAAGCAATGATCAATTGTGGCTAATTACTATAAAGTTTTTTTTATTAAAACTTCTTTAAGAGTAATGACATAATTTCTACACAGCTATGCAGTTAAAAATTTCTGTATTGCTTTTTTAGCATAAGATGACATAACCATTTCCCCACTTAAGCTAGCTCTGTGTTCTAGTAATTCATCCCAATCCGTGCATCTAGCCCAAAAAATATTTTTCAATTCTGCAAGAGCATGAGGATTCATATTAACTAGTTTTTCAGTAAAATGATCTATATAATTATCAAGCTGTTTTCCTGTATCAAAAACCTCTGTAAAGAGACCTTTACGTCGAGCCCACTTAGCTGTTTGCCACTCTGTAGGATTTAGTGCTAACTGACTAAAAGCTGATAATCCCATCTTTCTTTCTACTGCTGGACCGATAACGAAAGGACCTATTCCAACAGCTAATTCGCTTAATCTAATAGAAGCGTACCTAGTCGCCATAGTATAATCACAAGCTGCAGCAAGTCCTACTCCGCCGCCTACAGCCTTTCCTTGTACTCTTCCTATCACTATTTTCCCACAAGTTCTGATAGCGTTAATAACTCTAGCAAAGCCCATAAAAAATAATTTCCCATCATCCTTATTTTCTATACTGCTTAATTCCGTAAAGCTAGCTCCGGCACAGAACGTTCTATCGCCACTACTTTTCAATATAATTAGCACTACTTCATTGTCAGCGCCCAATTTTAGGATATCTTCTTCTATTGCTCTGAGCAAATTTCCCGGTAAAGAATTATGAGAAGGATGGTAGAATTCTATCGTCGCTATTCCGTCTTTAGTACTTGATTTTACATAACCGTTATCCATATACGTCTACTTATCTATTATTTTAAGAAATGTCAAATATAAGCACTAGGCTGTTATCATCGAATTATTAAGATTTTATTCTCATTAAATATCGAAAAATATTATATTTTAGCTTCTAATAAATGCTTCTTCCAGAGCGTCTGTAGACAACTAGAACTTCAACTTCAACTATTAAAATATGAACAAGGACTCCGTAATTAAAAATTTACGTGGCGAAAAGTGGGAAAAGGTTAAATTTCGATCTAAGACTTTATCTAAAAATTATTACATATCTAATAATGGAAGAGTAAAGTCAATCGATAAATCTACAAAAGTTGAGAAGCTAATAAAATGCACAGCTACCAAACAAGGTTATCTGCATGCTTCAATTAAACTTGCTGATGGATTTAGTGGAATTTACCCTCATAAAAAAGTTGCTGAGCACTTTTTGAAAAAAACATCTAAAAAGCATGAATTTGTCATCCACAAGGATATGGTGAGAGGAAACAATCATCATACCAATCTAAAGTGGGTTACGAAAGAAAAGCAGCAAGAGTATGTTAAAGCTAGAGCAGTAAAGTACGGATACGACAAACGTACTCATGTTCCTGGCGTTGGGAATTATAAGCTTAAAGCTTCAGACGTTGCAAGAATTAAAAAAATGATAATAAAAGGTAAAACTAGAAGAAAAATTATCGCTAAACAATTTAACGTTTCTACTACTCAATTAAAAAGAATCGAAAGAGGAGAAAATTGGGCGCATGTTAAACCAGCTAAGTAGTAATTTTTTAATAAGTTTTTCTTTTTGTTGCGAAGAGCTATTGTTCGTATTGTCTATATGGAGGTATACCAAGCCAGGGTGTAAATCAATTATTTACAACAATAATAGGTACTAATGCTCTTATTCGTCATTCTATTTTTCTATTTTAAAGTATTGAAATATATACCATAATTAGAGGATTGATGAATAGAATTAATACATTAAAAAATATAGGCTGTCTTATACTTTTCTTACTTACTACGGTAGCATATAGCCAAGATGTCCATAAAACTTGTGGCACCCAAGCTTACAAAAGTGATTGGTTAAAGGAATATCAAAGAAATCCAGGATCTTTTTACAAGATGGTGGATTCTATTATTTATGTTCCTATAACAGTTCATTCTGTAGGTCAGGACAACGGTTTCGGAGCATACGCCGAGACTAGTGTTCTAGAAGCTATGTGCACTCTTAATAATGATTTTCAGGAATCTAATATACAGTTCTATTTAGCAGAGACTATACGTACCTTACCTGCAGCACAATATTTAAACCATGTAGATATATTGACTGGTGCAGATATGATGTTTGAGAATAATGTTCCTAACACGATCAATAATTACATTGTAAAAACAGCAGCTGGAAACTGTGGTTATAATCTACCCTACGCGGGCATTGCGCTTGCTATAGATTGTATAACTCCTGAAGACCACACATGGGCACACGAGGTAGGACATAACTTAGGATTACCACATCCTTTCTTAGGATGGGAAGGCGGAGTATCTCATGACGGCTCTATAGCTCATAATTTTTCGGATCCGGCTCCTGAGTATGTAACCTATGATTATACCTTATTCCAAGATACCTTGATACTTGATACGTTAATTATAGATACAGCTCTGGTAGAAAAAATGGATGGAAGTAATTGCTACATTGCTGGAGATGGATTTTGTGATACTGCACCTGACTATTTAGCTATCAGATGGCAGTGTAATCCTTCAGACGGATTCAGCTCTACAGTGCAAACAGATCCTGATAATATTCAGTTTCAGTCAGATGGTTCATTGATTATGTCTTATGCATTAGATGTATGCGCTAATAAATTTTCTGCTGAGCAGATCGATGCTATGAGAGCGAATTTATTGGATGAGAAATCTTCTTATTTAGACGCTAATTATACTGCCGAAACTATAAGTGATTATAATACTGAATTGCGAGAACCTGAAGAAGGTTTATTTGTCTACAATAAAGAAATAGACTTCACATGGGATGCTGTAGAGCATGCAGACTTCTATTTGTTTAGACTCTATAATGTCAATCCTTATTTTCCAGACCAACCTATTATCCAGATGGACACCTTAGTTGCAGGTAACAGTATGTATATTGATTTGCTTCCTGCAAATAAAGACTATGTATGGGAAGTTGCTCCTATGACAGACTTTGACTTTTGTACAATTATAAACTCTGAGAGGTCATCTTTTTCTACAACTTTAGTGAGTGCTGTAGAAGAGGCATTGATAGATGAAGGTTTAACAGTGTATCCTTCAGCCCTTTCAGCAGGAAATGTTATTAACATAAAGCGAAAATCAAACACATCGTATGATTTTAAAGTGTATAATGCCTCGGGAATTATCCAGCATAAACAAATGTTGAATCAAGATGAAATTTCAATTTCTACTGATACTTGGAATCCTGGGATGTATATTTTAAAGTTTAGAAAGCAAAACGAAACCTTTATAAAAAAGGTGCTTATATTTTAAAGATTAGTAAACTTAAATGGTATATAAATTTAAGGGTTTTATTCCCGTAATTGATCCTACATCTTTTGTGCATCCACAGGCAGTTGTTACTGGTAATGTCATAATCGGAAAGCATGTATATATTGGACCTGGAGCAGCGATACGCGGCGACTGGGGAGGTATAGAAATCCATGATGGTTGTAACATACAGGAGAACTGCACTATACATATGTTCCCAGGAGTTACTGTTATTTTAGAAAGTGCAGCACATATAGGTCATGGTGCAATCATACATGGTGCAAGGATAGGAGAGAATGCTATGATAGGTATGAATGCAGTTATTATGGACAATTGTATTATTGGTGCAGAAAGTATAGTTGGTGCTTTAAGTTTTGTAAAAGCAAGTACGGTAATTCCTCCTAAAAGTATAGTCGTAGGTAATCCTGCCAAGATAATAAAAGAAGTTTCTGAAAAAATGATAGCTTGGAAAACGAAAGGGACTAGATTATACCAGAGTCTTCCTGCAGAATGTTTTACAGAATTAGAAGCTTGTGAACCCTTAACATCTATTCCTGAAAATAGACCTCGTCAAGAGGAGCTATATAAAACTTGGAACGAAATAAAGAAGTAAATTATAGTAATGGAGAAAGATACACTACTATGTCTAAGAAACCTGATTGGCTTATCTTGCTTGTTCCTGTTTATAAGTTCGTGTATAGTATTCAGACCTAAGACTATAGGAGCAGATGGAGCTAATGTTATTGCAAACCGATTAGATAGTATAACAAATTCTAATAGAGTTAATGATCTTAGCCAAACCGCAATTGAGGGAGCCCTTAAAGGAAGTTCCTCTGATGTTTCTACAGAAAGCATCCAACAATTAGCTGAAATATTAGGGCAAGCTATAGAAAAGGAATTGAATAAGACTTTTTCAAATTTAGACACAAAACCACCAGGAAAAAAATTCTCGAAAGCAATTGTTGAAAATCTTATCAATAAAGAATTAGAAGATAAGCTTTCTCATCTATTATCGACTTCTATACAACAAGCAGACGGGGATATTAGTCTTGCCCTTGCGCATATGGAGGAATCTCTTAACGGTACTTTGTCTAGTGTATTCGGAAACCTTAACATGGAACTAAGTAGAATGGATGAAGCCATTATTCAGGTAATGTCTGAACAGTTGAAAGATAGTTTAAATCTGTTTATTAATAGTAGTCTAAACAATATAGAATTTAGAACCCTATCCCATAAACTGAGTACGGAATTGCTGAGTTCAGAACTTAGAGATAGTTTAGTGAGTCTTGTAAGAGACATTAATAATAATATTGACATCACAGATCCTATCCCTAAGTTCATAGTAACGCTTCGTAACAATGCTGTTTGGGTAGCCATTATTGCAGCAATTTTGGTTGGCTTACTTATGTATTGGTGGTATTATCTTAGTAAACGAAGTAAAATCGGAGATGACCTATCTCAGGTGATAAACGAAATTGCTTCAGAAAGCGATCCAGAAATAAAAGCTCAAGTAGAAAGGTTCTTAAAAGAGCGTGGACACTATGACTTCTATAAGAAAAATATAGAAAAAGGGGGGTAAGTAGTTTTTAGGCTTTGTTTATGCTGTTATAAGTTTAGAAACTGACTTGTCTATAAAAGGAAATGATATAACAAAAGTACAACCACTGCTGTGACCATCCTCAAGCCATATATCTCCATTATGAATATTCATAATTTTTTGACACAAAGACAGGCCTAGACCTGAACCTTCAAATTCTGCACGACTATTTAGTCTAGTAAACATTTTAAATATTTTGTCCTTATATTTCTTGTCGATACCTATTCCATTATCAATAAATTGGATGATATGCATATCATTATTTATAGAAGCTTCTATTTGTAATGTTGGTTTCTCCTTATCGTTATATTTTACCGCATTTTGGATAAGGTTTTGGAAAACTGAGAATAATAGTGATTGATCGCCTTTTACAGTAGGCAACTTACTGGATGTAATTTTTATATTTGTATTAAGAAAGCTATTTTCAGTCTCTTTTAATATAGCATTTAGATCGATGTTTTTAAAATTTGGATTGGTATCCTTTAGTATTGAAAAGGAGAGTATACTTTCAATCAAGTTTACTAGTCTATAACCAGCTCGCTGGATAACAGATGTGTAAAATTTCAAATTATCTGGATCGGCGTTTTGTGAGATCTTTTTTTCAATAAGACTAGAAAATGAAATTATGTTTCTTAAAGGTTCTTTTAGATCATGAGAAGCAATAAATGCAAATCGTTCTAACTCCATATTAGAGCTTTTTAATTCTTTATTGGCAAGACTAAGTTCTTTAGTCCTAGACTCTATGGCTGTCTCTAACTCTTCGTTATATCTTTGTCTTAGTCTTAATGATTTATAAATAAGGTAAGCAAATAGTAAGCTTAGAATAGCGATAATACTGGTTACTGTGTAGAGATACTTTTGATTTCTTATAAGCTTGTTATCCAAAGATACTTGTCTTTTTAGGCTTTCATTTTCTTTTTCTTTTTCTTTAAGATTGTATTCTAAATTGAGTTTCATAGTAAGATTACGCTTCTCTGCATCAAATATTTTATTTAGAAGCGCATTATTTTTTTCTAAGTATTTCAGAGCTTCTCTCGGCTTATTTAGTTTCTGATAGGATTTACTAGCTATAAGATATAACTGTTCTACGTATCTTGTAGATATCCCTTCATCTATTTCATTGAGAATAGATGAACTAATTTCTGCCGACTTATCAAATTGCTTTTGCACAAAAAATATATTGGCAATCACATAATTACTGCTTATTATACCGTGTTCATATTCAAATTCTTTAGAAATCTGTAAGGCTTTTCTAGCATTGATATAGGCTTGTGATAAAGAATCTTGACCTAGATTAATTTCAGATAAAATATTATAAAAGATACTAGCATAAATAGCATTATCTTTTTCTGTAAAGTAGAATTCAGATTCAGCGAGTACTTTCCTAGCTTCATCATATTTATCTTGATCTAACAGTACATAAGCTGCATTTACTTTTGAAGCATAGTATAAATGATCATTCCCTAATTCTTCAGCTACCTTTTCAGTCAATAGTATATTTCTGAGTGATTCCTCATAATCCTTCAATTCTCGCATGCAGATACTTATATTATTAAGCTGTTTTATGAGTTCAGATTTCTTACCTAACTCTGTATTAATGTTAAGCGCATTGAAGTATTCGTTTATAGCTTTATCGTACTGACCATCTAACTGATACATTAGACCAAGTATGTGACGGTTTTTTGCAATTATATATTTATAGTTATTTTCTTTTGATATTGCAATGGATTGGTCAGCATGTTGAATAGCTAACTTTTTATCGCCAAAAAAAATCTCATAACAAGATTTTAGATACAAAATATATGATTCTATTCTAGGATTATTTTCTTCCTTAGCAATGTTCTCTAAAGTTTTTATTGACGACAGTGTTTGGGCTTTATCTTTAGAAATAGATTTGTATCCTACTTCTACTAGGGAGTCTATTTGCTGATCATTGTACATCAGAATGTCAGTTGACTCAGATTGACTTGACAAACTAATGCAAGTCATTGCTATAAGTATAACCGTTGAAGTTACATGGTTGATAGATTCTATCATGTTCGAGATGAGCGTGATGATAATTATTTTTAGCAATAGTATTTGTTATACAATAATAGTGAAATGAAATAAGATATTTTATTTTCTATTTTACATAAGTATTATTTGTTAAGATGATTTAGCTTAAGTTGATCTATTTTATTGAAATAAGAATTTTCTAGCTTTCCATTGAAGGGGACTTTTAATTTTATTTCATTTATTTCATTTCGGATAATTACAAATTTATCTTCCAATTCGATTTCTAAAAATAAATACGGAATTAACCATAAATATACTTTTAGAGTAGAATGAAATCCTACAACAATACCATCATTTCTGCACTCTATATAGCAATAGATTGTATCAGTTTTATGACTTACTAGTTTATAGATTTCATCTGATGCCTCTACCATTTGAAGTTTAGAGGTGCCTATACCTCCCATTTTAAAACGTTCTATAAATCCAAAAGAAGAGCCGACAGATTTTTTAATCTGATTTTTTAATTTTGGATTAGGGTAAGTATAATTTATAATCATATAGTAAATGATTTTTCAATAATTTGCTGAGAATAACTTTTTTCAGTTAACTTTTTAGAAGTAGGTATAAGCTTTAGTACTAGAAAATTAATCTTCCTTTTACTTTTCAGTCGATTAGTTTTTTGTAAACTTTTTTGTGTTACGAAGATTTATAAAATTCAATCTATCAATTATAACATCACATAAGATCATAGGTTCAATGCACTGAAACCTGAAAATAAAAAAGGAGCCCTCTGAAGAGAAAACTCCTTTTTTTAATTTTTTCTTTTGAGTACTAGTCTCGTTGTAATTTAGATAGTAATCTTAGAAATTCCCAATATAACCATACTAAGGTCACAAGGAGTCCCATTCCACAGAACCATTCCATATATTTAGGAGCACCATGTTCAGCTCCTTTTTCGAAACTATCAAAATCTACTAGAAGATTAAGAGAAGCTACGGCGATAATTACGATACTCACTCCGATACCTATCGGGCCGCCCTCATGTAAATATGGCACATTAAAGCCTATGAAACTACCGATGAAACTTACTAGGTAGACTATAAATATAGCTCCTGTTGCCATAGCAATTCCCATTTTAAATTTAGCAGTAACTTTTATAAGTCCCGACTTATAGATGGCAAGCATCATAAGTAGAGTGCCAAAGGTAAGACTTACCGCTTGGAATATAATACCATCAAACTGGGCTGCGTATATTGCAGAAACTGTTCCTACAAATAGACCTTCAAGTAAGGCATAAATAGGAGCTACAGTCCCAGATAAGTGCGGCTTAAAGGATGCAAACATTACAGCTGCTAATCCACCAAATATTCCTATGTACATAAACATTTGTGAAGGCATCATATAGCTCACAAATGTCGTAATCATCATAAGTGAAAAAAGAATGAGTGTCTTATTGACAGCTCCGTCTACAGTCATTACCTCTCCTTTATTTATTACCTCACGAAAATCCTGCGTATCTGCTGTTTTGTTGACGGCCTTATTCATAGCAGAGTCTTTTAGTAGTGGGTTTTTTGAATTCATGAAATTCGCCATAAGTAGTTATATTAGTTTATTTTCAATTTTTATTTACTGTACTTCTCTATCGAAGCTTTTATTTGTTCTCTTCTGTTTTCAGGGCTTGGATGTGTACTCTGGAATTCAGGTGTATTACTTCCTCCAGAAGCTTTCTCCAGTATATCCATAACTTCTATCAATTTATAAGGATCGTAACCTGCTTCTATCATAAGACGTACTCCCCAGTCATCAGATTCTAATTCCTGATCTCTACCATACTTCATACTTGCATAATTACCTACAAGATTAGCTATCTGAGACATACTTGCATCCCCTCCTGATCCTATAAGCACACTTTGTATAAGTCCCTGAATAAAGCTGGATTTGGCCATCCTTTCACCACCATGTCTTTCTATTACATGACCGATTTCATGACCCATTATTCCTGCTAGCTGATCCTCTGTAGTCAATTGGTTAAACAATGCTGCGGTTATAAAACATTGACCCCCAGGCAAAGCGAAAGCATTTACCGATTTTTCATCTGCTAAGAGATGAAAATCATAAGGATATCCAGACTCTTCAGCTATAGTATTCGTTACAAGTCTTTTGCCAACCTGATCGACAAATTCTTGAGCTCTCTGATCTGCATGCAATCCTCCATGCTGTTGTGCCATCTGAGGAGCAGATTGCAAACCTAGTTGCACCTCTTCTTCTGGTGTCCATTGTATTCTTTGGTTTTCTCCAGTTAAGGGATTCAGCTGCGTGTTTGCGAAATACTTAAACGCTTGAAATGCTGCCATTCCAAGACCTAGTATAAGAAATATTTTAAATCTAGAAGTTCCAGCTCCTCTGCCCTGACGACTATAAGGATCACCTGTTCCTCCATAATATCTTCCTTGTGGTTGTCTTCTACCGTACATAATCTATTAGCTATTGGTATTCTTATAGTTTGTTATTAATAATAACCTATTTTAATTATAATTGGTTTCTTATGGAGTTAGATTAGATGCTTTACTAGTAAGTAAAGCATATATATAGCAGCTAATCTTATAGAATAATCTATATCAGGTATTATTTTAATGATATAACAATATATAAGAACTGGAATACAAGCTATTGCAATAGTAGCTGCTGGTAATCCTACAACTTGTAAGATTGTCATACCTATATTCTCGCTTGGTGCATAGGGGTATATTACAAATGCTATGATCATCATAAGTAATACAAGTACCCAACTGCTCCATTCTGTTCTGAAATCCATCTCTTTTTTTAACCAAAATAGTAAATTAATATTAATCAGCAGTTCTTATAGTAGTGGATTCATTTATCCAACAGCCTACCTTAAACGATGAGCCCGCCTTTAGATTACGTATAAATACATCTTCCTTCGATGGCATATACTGCCTATATTGGTTGATCCACTTATTAGCTTCAGTGGCTACAGAGGGATCTATTTTCTTTGCGTACTTAAACTTATCTATAGCAGGCCAAGTAACAATCTGACTATCCCAGCCCCTACCTGGTCCACACAGTGGCCCACTACTTGCGTATAGTTTTCCAATAAGTATGTATGGTTCTCCCCAGTTAGGTCTGTAACTCGCAGCTTCTAGTGCTTTCTTTCTGGAGATAGAGAAATTCTTCAGATCACCGTAGTAGATCTTAGCTATAAGCAGTGCATATTTAGCTTTTTTTACATTATCTGTTGCGTTACCAACGTATTCTTCGAAAGCATCTACAGCTTCTTTATATCTGCCTTCAGAGTAGGCGTTATAACCTCTTCTTAGTGGCCCTTCTTGAGGTGGAGGCGTATAGCAGTTGGTTTGCTTTGCATTTTTTACTTCTACAACATAAGGATTTGTAAGGTCGCAACCTCCATATAATAACCTGCTATAAGTTTTATTAATAACTTCACAATCTTGTGGGTTAGCCTGGAAAATGGCATAATACTTATTGCTGTAATAGGTACAATCATAGAATCCTTCTATACCTTCTAAGTTTTCCAATCTAGCTGGGGCATAGTCATTTACAATTTCCCAGGATTCACAATTCTTTGTACAATTAGTTGTACCATAATCTATAGCTGAGAAAATCTTATTTGCATAAGCTCTGCCTTCATCATGACTGATTTTTTCCTTGAGCACTCGATCAAATAACATAGAAGTAAACGGGTTGATCACAAAGTAATCAGATTTTTCTCCTTTCATATCTACTGCTTTTCTGAAAAGTTCGAACAACTCTTCTTCAGCTATATAATCCTTAAAATAGTAATAATAGTCAAACGCTTTTCTGCCAGCAGAGTATCCTTCTTCTCCAGTACATTCCGCTCGCTTATCATAGATCTCCATTATTGTCTCTACATAGCTTTTTTTCTCAGTGTCATCCGCGGATGTTTTGAATAGTTCTTTGTAGATGCCTACACCATCGTCGAACTGGTATTTTATCCTTCCATTTGCTGCAGGAGCAAGAGTATAAGCTTTCTCCCAAAGAGGAAGCGCTTTCTTATAATCCTTAGCCTTATAAAAATCTCTATACAGAACGTATGCAGTCTCTGCTTCATCCTTATCAGCTGGACGTAGTTGTGAAAGGATAGTGCATGGACCTGTATTTTCAGGTTCTACAGCAACTTCCTTGACTTGTTCTGGTTTTGTTTCTTTTACCACCTTAGGTGAACAACTTATTACGAATAAGCCGAAAACTAGGCTCGATATGTAGGCTTTGTATCTAACTTTCATAGCTCTGTTTTTGTTAAGACCACTTAAAGGTAATAAAGTAAGTTAATGCTTTCTTAAATCTAAGATGCTATTTAGCTATAATAAGGTGGGTTAGATACTTCTAATAGTAGAGACCCTAAGATCCTTAAGCAAAAGTAAGCCCTAGTTAGATCTGTAAGTACTCATGATATCCAGTACCAAATTAAAATGTTCTTGATCTCCAATAATGAAATTTGCCGGACCGGCATCAGGGAAGGTGAAAAAGGAACAACAATTATCAGAACTCAAATATTGACTATCTCTGGTTATATAATAGAAATCTTCATTGACAGAGGTTTCCTTTATGGCATCTGAATCAGTTGGTTCTACATAATTTCCGGCTAGAAACCCTATGTCTATTTGAACATTGAATGTCTCATCATCAGTATCTATAAGTTCTGCTACATAGGAGTCTATACCCTGAAGTATATTGAGCTCTACAGTTTCTGGAACTGAAATTTCATGACCATCATTTAGAATGATTATTTTGTCAAATTCTATATTGTTATCGCTACAAGAAACTAATGCTAAGAGCAAGAAGAGTGTTAGACTGTAATGTAATTTTTTCATTTGCTTACTTTATTTGTACTCTACACTTATAGACATTTATTAGATGTAAGAAGGTTGGGTTAGACAGCTAATTTTTCCTATTGATAGCATTTTATGGTCTATAAACTCAAATCAGTCTCCAGTAGGATTAACGTCAAAAAAAAAGCTTGTTCCGAAATTTCCGAAACAAGCTTTTTCTTTAGAAAGTTTTTTTTAGTATCTAACTTTTACAGTCTCTCCGATCCAACAGCCTACTTTTACAGATTGACCTGCTTTTACACCTCTCATAAACCCTTCGTCTTGTGTAGGTTTAGAGTTAGCATACTTTGCTGCTTTGCTTCTTGCTTCGCTCGCAAATTCTGCATCGCTAGCTGCGGCATTGTATTTATCTATTGCTGCTAAGATCGCCAGCCTCTGGTTCCAAGAGTCTCCGCAATTTCTAGCACCTGTTGCATACATGTCTCCGATGAGCATAATAGGTTTTCCCCATCCTGGTCTTAGCTGCGCAGCAGTTCTAGCCTCTTTTCTTGCGTCACCATAACTTTTCTTTTTTCTAAAGAGGATAGAAGCTAGATAGAAATGGTAATTAGCTTTTTTCATGTTATCACTTTCACTGCTGATTGCTTCTCTGTATCTAGTAATCGCTTCATCATAGTTCCCGGCCTTGTATGCTTTGTTAGCAAGGATAGATGGATTGTTCGCTTCGAACTCCGCTTGTCTTGAAGCGTTTACAGAGGTAGCGTAAGTTTTCCATTTAGCATTAAGCTTCGCTAGTAATGGATCACTATCAGGACAGTTTCTTTTCTTAAGTAAGGCAATTACTGTTTTTAGATTATCTGTATTTTCTGGATCTTTTTCGTACATCTCTTCCAGCTGAGGCTTGAAGTATTCACAGTCGAATAGATCAGTTTCTATCGGAGCAAATTTAGCCTTGGCAGCCTTCCATGCCTGATCATAATAATCTCCATACTTAGAATTGTTTTCTAAGTTATATGCAGCGATTTGTTCCATTTTAGAAAAATAGCTAAGCGTTGTTTCTTTATCCATTTTTTCTTTTTGAAACTGATAGACAACCATAGCAGCAACTGGATCGAAGAAAGTATACTCGATATCGTTTCCAGCTCTTTCCATAGCGTCGTCATATACCGCTAAGTTTTTAGAATATGGTGAGTTAAGAGAATAGAACATATCGTATGCTCTTCTATTTTGTACATATCCGATTCTTTCTGAGTAGCAAGCATCATCTGTACACTTAGAAGGTTTGATGGCTTTCGATTCATAGCAGGCGATTGCCTGATCGTATAATTCGTTTACCTTGGCAACTATAGCTTTTTTCTCTTCCGCGTCTGTTACACCTTTTAATTTATTGATATAGATTTTCACACCATCTAGATAGTGATAATCTCTTTTTCCATCCGCAGCTGGTGCTCCCTTATATGCGACTTCCCAATATTCTGTTGCTAGAGCATAATCTTCTGATTTTAATGCAGCTCTATATATAGAATGTGCATTTTCTAACTCATCTTTATTAGGTGAATCCATCCAGTTTTCGCACTGAGCAGATAAGTTCAGTGTAAATAGTAATCCTAGGGATAATACGGTCAATTTTTTTAAGTAGTGTAGCATAGTCTGATTTTTTTTAATAGTACTTTCGTTTAATAAACCACTCATCATCATTGAAGGTAAAACCGAAAGTAAGCCGATAAAAAGTTTCTCTTATAGGTGTGCTTCCGCCTTTCTTACCAATGTTGAATCCTATATTAGCGTGAGATATTTTCTTTTGATACACAAAAGGCATTCCAAAGCCAAATGTGACACCATAGTTGTTTATTTGTTCAGCATTTACAGATCTTGGATCAGAATTATAATAAGCTCCAAATCTATACATTACACGCTCAAAGTACTTATTGAACGATTTGTAATTAGGACGATAGTATCCTCCAAAAGATAACTTATTTGAATTCGTTAAAGTTTCAGGATTAGCGTCATTTCTGTATTTATCCCAGAAAGTTATGGAATAATTAACACCTAGAGCCCATTTATTACCTTTAAAATAGGTTGCTCCTAGTCCTAATTCAGCTGGCAGTCTTCCCGTTCCGGGATTATCTACTGATACTTCTACTGTATCTAGATCGTTTGTTATCTGGTCCAGTAGAAAGTTTTCTACGTTGGCAGTGGTGTTGAAACTTGTAGCGGAGTTTCCATATAATCCAAAGTTAAAAACCTTTGATTCTATTCCTTTATTTAGATCTACCTGATCTTGGTTTAGAACTAAGGAATAATGCAGGCCTAGATTCCACAAAAATCCTTTTACAGAATAATTATTTTCGTAGTCTACATCATAGACATTGAGTATTTCTTCAAAGTTTACAGATCGCTCATTTCTAATTTTCCCAAATAGATATCCAAGATTAACTCCAGCCGAAAAGTTTTTGTATTTGAACCCGTTAGAGAAAACAAATTTATATGTTCCCCCAGAACCAGTAAAATCTCTTGTTACACTGCCTATAGAGTCTATAGTCTCTGTAGATCTTATATTATAGCCTACATTTGAATGAGGCATTATAGTAAATGCCATCCCATGGCTAAAATCACTATCTATTCTATCAAATAATTCATTGACAGGATTTCTAAGCGGGAAAGCGAGAGAAAGATAGAGCAGATTTCCGTTAAAGGTAGTATTACTTTGTGTGTCATCGCTCAGAGTAGAATACTCTGTAAATACACCTACATCAAAAGCAGCAGTCCTTAGACTTGCTAGAGTTGCTGGATTCACTATATTTATATGATATGGATCAGAGTAGGACGCTCCTAAGTCTCCCATCTGCTGTAAATGGGCAAAGTTTGTATTGTTGATTTCTCCTATCCCGAACCTAGAGTAGGGGTTATTGTCAGAAATCTGCGACCATATAGATATGGGCGCAAGAAGACAAAAGATATATATTATGATTCTACTCATTATAGTTTAATGTTGCATTTAAGCCCATAAGGACCAGGTTAGGAACTACAAATTTCTTACATTCTACGAGATCTCCAAAAGATGAAGCATCTCCGCCAGTTAAAATAACGTTAATCTTCCCAAATTCGCGTTCTATACGCTTTGCTAAGGCTTCTATTTCTAAGACAATTCCATAAATCGCGCCATTTTGCAGTGCTGATTTAGTACTAAGGCCTAATATTTTATTTTTGAAACTTCCTTTCACCAGTGGTAGAGCAGAGGTAAAGTGATGCATCGATTTTAGACGTAAGTCTATTCCAGGAGATATATTACCTCCATGATATATAGCTTTCTTATCTACAAAATCAGCCGTCATACAGGTTCCTATGTCAAAAATCAAACAGTTTTGTTTAGGGAACATATCTATGGCTCCCGACACAGCCGCTATTCTATCCTTGCCTATCGTCTTTGGCGTTTTGTATAGACTCTTAAACGCCTGGGGAGTTTTATGCGATAGTAACACCGTCTTGAAACTCCGATCTAGATATTTATAAAAGGGTGGTAGGCTACTTCTTACTGTAGATAATATCACTCGTGAAAAAGAATACTTTCTATGCAGCTTTTTTATATCACCGACAAGGAGTTTTTTCTGTCTCTTATAGGCAAGGATTTCCTTGTCTTTCATGACAGCATATTTGATAAAACTATTCCCTATGTCGATACAAAAATTCAATCGCTTTCCTATTTAGTGTTTGAAATGTCTAGTACCCGTAAACACCATAGCCAGATCATTATTGTCACAATACTCTATGCTTAACTTATCTTTAATAGAACCACCAGGTTGAATGATAGAAGTGATGCCAGCCTTATGTGCCAGTTCTACACAGTCTGGAAATGGGAAAAAAGCATCTGAAGCCATCACTGCTCCCTCTAGAGAAAAGCCCATTCTCTTTGCCTTATCTATAGCTTGATTGCAAGCATCCACTCTAGAAGTCTGACCAGATCCCATACCTAATAATTGATGACCGGAGGCAAGGACGATGGTATTAGATTTAAGATGCTTAGCACATTTCTCTGCGAATAATAGATCATCGATGTCTTCTACAGATGGTGCCTTCTTAGTTACAATCTCTAGTTCTGTAGACTGCGTAGTTTTGTGATCAGCATCCTGTTGTATTACACCATTCAGGATACTCTTAAATATTTTTTTATTGATATTGAAGTGATTGATTTTCATCAACACTCTCTTTTTCTTCTGAGTAAGTAGTGCTTCGGCATCAGCAGAAAAAGAAGGCGCAATAAGTACTTCGTAAAACAGTTTATTGATTTCTTCTGCCGTGACAAGATCTATCTCTTTATTAGCAATCAGGATGCCTCCAAAAGCAGAAACAGGATCTCCTGCAAGTGCCGCATGCCATGCCTCTAGGATTGTAGGTCTTATTGCGATACCACATGGATTTGTATGCTTAAGAACTGCAAAGCATGGATCTCCCTCATGAAACTCAGACATGAGAGCTACGGCTGCATCGATATCTACTAGATTGTTATATGACAATTCTTTGCCAGATAGCTTATGGAATAGACTTTCCATCTCTCCAAAATATATGCCTTGCTGATGCGGGTTTTCTCCGTACCTCAGGACCTTGCCACCTAAGATAGAATGCTTAAAGTTGTTTTCTTTTTTGTTCTCATCGAAATAGTCGAATATAGCCGTGTCGTAATGAGACGAAACTTTAAAGGCTTCTCTCGCTAGACCCTTTCTTTCTTCCAAAGAAGAAGTCGCATCATTTTTCAAGATCTTAACGAGATCTGGATATTGTTCTTTAGAAGGAATGATAACAACATCGCCATAATTTTTTGCTGCTGCCCGAATAAGAGCTATACCACCTATATCTATTTTTTCTATAATAGCAGCTTCATCATTGGTTGCCTTCACTGTATCTTCGAAAGGATATAGATCTACCACTACACAATCTATTTCTGGAATTTCATACTGCTCGAGTTGAGCTAGGTGGTCATCAGCTCTTCTAGCTAATATTCCGCCAAATACTTTTGGATGTAAGGTTTTTACTCTGCCGTCGAGTATAGATGGGTAGCTCGTAAGGTCTTCTACTTTATCTACTTCGAGCCCATTATCCATGAGGTAAGTGTAGGTACCACCTGTAGATAATATTCTGATATCATTGTTTTTGAGCTCTGCAATAATATCAGATAATCCGTCCTTATTAAATACGGAAATTAGACAAGTTTTTATTTTGCGCATCCAGTTTGGTTTATCGTTTGTGATATCTCGGATAATTCACTCTTCCCCCTTAGTCGTTGGCACGCAATTATCCAAGCTAAAAATCACCGCAATAATAAACTTAAGTTCTTAGAAATCAGATTTTTCCGTAAGGAAAATTGACTATTCTAATAGATTTTCAATGATTTTTAAGACAGACAACCTATAAAGAATGGATAGATACACTTAGGAGATCATAATGCTCTTATTTTATATATTCTTATCTAACCTAATTTAAAGCTGAGGGAGTCCCTAGAATTCGATGCTTAGATGCGTGGCTAACCGTTTTAGAAAATCTTAATCAGGCTTTTAATTCATTTTAAACTATTTAATTTTAAAATGCTTAAAAACTGTAGATAAGACATTCTGAATCTCATTTTGTCTTACTTTATAATTATTTGGCTACTATTATTAATAATTGAATTAATATCTATAATTATTGATGGATTATCATTTACTTACTTTACGGTTATCGGTGATTGTACCGATCGTCTCCGAGGTACGAGGATATGATCTGATCACATAATGTTATAATCTGGCATTTATTTGGTAAACAGTCTCTTATCAAATTTAAACTGCTCTACTTTTAGTAGTTTTACTTTCGTATAATTCCTATGATTAGGATTTATTAAATAGTTATACTCATCTTGAATTACTGCTGAGGGCACCTTCATAACTAAATATTTATTTTCTTGGATGAATTTATCTCCAATTAATTTTGTAGAAATTTCATGAGGAAAATTTCTCCAGTCTTTCTCTAGATCCTTCCTTAATATTTCGAGCATTTTTAGATCTGGAATCTTGATACTTTGTAAAAAGTAATTCTTTGGCACTATTCCTAGTGGTATATGCACAGCAACCTCAGTTGTACAGAGAGCTCTGCTTTCGCCTGTATATATAATTCTTCGCCCTTTATTGTTCCATCTTCCCCCATGTAATTCAGCTCCTATACCGCTTAAATCATTTTTATATTTCTCCTTGGTAAGCCTATATACGATCATGCTAAAATGCCATGTTCTATTCGTCCTAATTCATCCATTAACATATCGATTCCAAAACTACTATCCAACAACTCAATTGGTCTTATATTTCCTAATGCTATAATTTTCGAATTCATCCACTCATCAAATAGCACCTTTGAACCAAATACTTCTTTTCCTTTTAATTGTAACTTCGCTATTTCAATTATCCGTTCACTTTGCAATGACTCGAATTTTCTCTTTTCTTTCTTATAACGTTGGATAGTTCTTTCTGTTATATGCAAGAATTTACTCCATTCTTTTAAAGTATACGAACTTGAATTTACTATCTCTTCGAATAGACTTATTGTAATACCTTTCCTAGAGATTTTCACTAACTCTACAGTATCTACTAGTTTTAAATTGAATTGCGATATCGACATATTTACTATTTGTCGTAAAAATAACGAAAATTTTCCATTAAGTCAAGCTTGATTATATCGGTCTAGAGTATGCGTCGTCTCTGCGAGGTACGAGTAGATATGATCGTCATAATTTTTGTTAGCTGGCGGATTTTATTCACTTAAGTTTATCGCTACAAGTTCATCTGGACTTAAAACATCTATTATCGAATTTCTAAAACCTTTTTTGTCTCTTGTTACGATATAATTTATCCTCTTTATTCTATTCGCACATTCTATTTGACTTGCATCCTCTAAATCACTTGTTTTTGATTTTAAAGCGAGTACTAACTCTTTTTTAGTTATATCTTGAATTTCGATCCTCTTCAAAACTGTTTCAATTGCACGATTTGCATGCTTAGATCCAATATTTCGTTCTAAGATATAGAAGGTGGTTAATATCGAATTTGATGATGTGTATAATTCACAATTCCCTTTCTTTGCTTCTCTGAAGATTATATAGGCTGAATTTGAAAACGGTTTACGATCAGCTAGCAAATCAATAATAATATTCGTATCTAAAAATATCTTTAATCTAGCCATGTTTACTAATTCTCAATTTTCTTGATTCTTTTTTTATGTCAAAATTTATAGGTAAATCTATTATACCTCTAATGGAATCAAGTTCAGAATCTCCCAGTTCAGGTTCTTGAGAAGTAATCTTTTCTAGATACGATTCTATTATTTGTGATAAACTTTGTTTGTTGATCTTGGCATATTCCTTTGCCTGTTCTATTATTAATTTATTCAGTGTAAGTGTCAATTTAGTATTCATACGTGTTATTTTATTCAAATATACGTATTCTAATTTTTAAAAACAACTATTTATTTATTTCTGACAGCTAACTAACCACTATTATCAATTGTAGCTTCTTCCATGTAAAGCCTTGATAAGAAGGGGATTGTTGCCATGTAAAATTAAAGAACCAGTCGGCTTAATTGAGTTTGTTATGGCACAATAGGTAAGCAAGACAATTGTATTTTTCGCACTCGGGATAGAAGTGGTTCTGCAAGTGTATATACATGCGTAGTCTAAGGAGAAGAGCAGGCTGACAGAGGAAGACAAACGCGGACTATAGAATACCTTGTGTAGTCGCTTAAGCAGTATGAACGGATAGCCCGAAAAAGTGCCCAAATAAAAAACCTGATCTATTGTAAACTTACTTTGTATTGGTAAAATCTAGGATATTACCCATCTGATAACAGATTCTACATCTAGGTTCATAAGCATCTTTTTCGCCGAGAAGTACAGTTGCTTTTTCTTCTGATAAGCGATAAGAATGTGTAGCGAGATTTCCGCAGTGAGGACAGATAGCATGTACCTTCGTGATGTATTCTGCGATAGCAAGTAAATTAGGCATCGGACCAAAAGGTCGACCTAGATAATCCATGTCCAGACCTGCAATGATCACACGCTTACCGTTGAGGGCTAGTTTCTGGCAGACATCGACGAGATCCATATCAAAAAACTGAGCCTCGTCTATACCTATAACCTTCGCATCGGTAACATGCAATAAGATTTCTTTGCTAGTAGGAAGAGGTATAGATCCTATCTGATTAGCATCATGGGAGACCACATCGGTATCATTGTATCGCACATCGGTCACTGGTTTAAAGATCTGTGTGCCTTGGTTAGCAATACGAGCACGCTTCATTCTACGAATGAGTTCTTCGGTCTTGCCAGAAAACATAGAACCACAGATGACTTCTATCCATCCGCTTCGTTGTCCTCTAAAACTGGGTTCTAAAAACATACTGTTTATGGTTTGATAGTCCGCGAACTTATTTCCGCCTCCTTCAATTGAGTTACATAATTAGAAAATTTATCTGCTTATCTAGGATGATCAACACATATTTTTTTTCAAAATATAAGGATTCTTGCTGATTTAACTCTTATAAGTAGAAATTTACATGGATTTAAGCGGATTTATTCAATAATTTCGTCTTAAGATATGTTATTTGTATTGAGATTCTATAAATATAGATTCTAAGAAAAATCAAGATTTAAAATAAAAATAGAAATGGATCGTAAAAAGGCAAGAATATTTATCGATAAGATCAATCACATATATTCTAGTATAGAATCTGATGAGGAGGTGCATAAGATAGAAAAGGATTTACTCAAGTCTTACGTGCAGTCGCTCTATGAGGCAATAAGTTCTGATGAAGAAAAACCAAGTGCTAAGCCTCCTGTTACCAAAGCAAAAAAAGTAGTAGCTAAAGAACCTAAATCAGAACTAGTAACTGAATCTAAGCCTTCTTTCGGAGTAGAATATGTCGAGGATGAGGCAGTAGAGATCATAGAAGAGAAAGAACAAGTGGTAGCAGCGCCAGCTAAGCCGATACCTGTACCCACAAAAACTACAATTAAACCTGAACTTGCAGCCCTGTTCGGTGACCAGTTAGTTGCAGCAGAGTTATCTGATAAGTTGCGTATGATGCCGATCAAGGATCTTGCAGGATCCATGAGTATCAATGAAAAAATATTTACTATCCAAGAATTGTTTGGTGGCGATAAGGACGAATACAATTCAGCCCTAAGTAAGTTAGACAGTTTCAGTAGTTTCAAAGAGGCTAAGGAATATCTGATGGCAGGAAGTGCAGAAAAATACAAATGGTACGAAGAAGGTAAGCTTAAGAAGGCGGAACACTTTATACAGTTAGTGCACAGAAGATATAGCTAGAACCTACAGGTAAGATCTGTGTTTCAGTATAAGTACTTTAATATAATATATGGATAAGACATTCAGAGATACAATGAACAAGCTGGTTTTTCCGATCTGCTTTGTATTGCTGTTATGGTTTCTATTCGGTATAAAAGAGTACTGGGATATCACCTTCGGACTTAAGGGCGTATATCCGAGGAAGGTTCATGGACTGCTTGGTATCCTTACTGCTCCGCTAATTCATAGCAATGTAGGCCATCTTATTTCTAATACGATGCCCTTGATCGGTCTATCGGCGATGTTGTTCATCTTCTATAGACGTATCTCTTATTTTGGGTTCTTTATGATCTACATATTGACTGGTTTTGTGGTGTGGTTATTCGCTCGACAAGTTTTTCATGTAGGTTCTAGTGGAGTGGTATATGGTCTAGTTTCCTTTGTGTTTTTCAACGGATTGTTCCGGCGAAGTATGATCTCTATTATGCTTGCACTTATTGTTACTGTAATGTATCTAGGTAGCGGATACTTTTTCGGTATTCTGCCTAATCAAGAGGGTATATCTTGGGAGAGTCACCTGTTTGGTGCGATAGTAGGTGCTTTTGTTTCGTTTATATTGAAAGATGTAAAAGAAGAAGATGATGTAGAAGAAAAAGAGTGGGATGAGGAGCCAGAGAGCTATTATTTTCCTAGAGATATTTTTGAAAAAACCAAAGCGCAGCGACGTCAGGAAGCTATACTCAAGCAAGAAGAGATGCTTAGACAACAAGAGTTACTCAGGCAGCAGGCATTGCTTAGAAATCAACAAGGGGAGTAAGGGATTTCTATTGTAATTTACTTTCAAGTGCCTTCCTCACGCTACCTGTCTCTAACAATAATGCCTTAGCTTTTTCATAAGAAATCCCTAACTCTTTTTGAATAAGCAAAGATCCTCTGTCAACTAGCTTGTTATTAGATAGTTGCATATCTACCATCTTGTTATCGACTACTCTGCCTAGCTTTATCATAACAGAAGTGGTGATCATATTGAGCACAAGTTTTTGTGCGGTACCAGCTTTCATACGTGTACTGCCAGTCACAAATTCTGGTCCTGTAATTATCTCTATCGGGAAATCTGCAATAGCTGCAATAGGGGAGTCTGGATTACAAACGATACACCCAGTTAGTATGCCCATCTCCTTACATTTTTCCAATCCGGAAATTACATATGGTGTAGTTCCAGAGGCAGCTATTCCTATCACAAAATCTCCATCGTTTATGCCATAGGTAGACAGATCTTTCCAGCTGATATTAAGATCATCTTCTGCAAATTCTACTGCTTTTCTTATAGCGCTATCACCTCCAGCAATCAGTCCTATAACCCAGTCATGCGGAACACCGAAAGTAGGCGGACACTCCGATGCATCTACGATTCCAAGTCTTCCACTTGTACCTGCTCCTATGTAGAACAACCTGCCACCATCTTTCATCTTGTCATAAACGGCATTGATAGTTTCTGCTATACTATCCAGGTTTTCTGAAATTTTCTCTGCAACTGTCTGATCTTCTTTATTGATATTTTGTACCAGTTCAGCTGTAGACATTTTATCTAAATGTCGATGATTAGAATCTTGCTCCGTATATTTTATCATAATGCAAATATCTAGAATTTTATTGGATAGGGTTCAGCTACACAATATTTATAATCTAACTACTTTTCTTAGAAATCAACATTAGTCCTATAAAGGTCAGTAAGCCATTCACCGCTATGATAAGGAAACCTAATTCTAGACCTCCGAACCATTCCTTAGAATTATAATTGATAAAGTAAGATAAAACAGGTGCTACTAAGGCTATAGGTATAACCCAGCCATCTTTTATTTTTCTTTTAGTAAATATCCCAAAAGCAAATAAGCCTAAGATCGGACCGTAAGTATATCCCGCCCACTCAAACAGCTTGTTGATAACTGCACTTCCTTCCAACGAATTGAAAAATACAATGATAGAGAGTAAGACTAGAGAAAATCCAATATGAACTAAAATTCTAAGCTTTTTCTTTTCTGCCTCTGTTCTATCTTTTTTATTAAAATCTAAAAAGTCTATACAGAAAGAAGTTGTCAGTGCTGTCAATGCAGAGTCAGCACTAGAGTAGGCTGCTGCTATCAATCCAATGATAAATATAATTCCCACTGCCACAGGAAGATGTTCTAAAGCAATGATGGGATAGAGCTGGTCCGTTTTTGCAGGAATATCTATACCGATATGTGCGGCATAAATATACAAGAGAGCACCTAATGACAGAAAAAGTATATTAGCAAAAATCAAAACAACACTGAAGAGGAAAATATTTTTTTGCGCTTCTCTTAGAGATTTACAAGTTAGATTTTTCTGCATCATATCCTGATCGAGACCTGTCATAACGATGGTGATGAGTATACCGCTTATAAACTGCTTAAAAAAATTATTAGGATCTGACCATCCCTCATCAAAAAAGAACATCTGACTGTAATCGGATTTTTGTATAGTGCTATATACATCTGAAATTCCAGCATCCATTCCTTGCATAATATAATAGATTGTAAATACCACTGCTAATAACATGAATACCGTCTGGATAGAATCTGTCCAGACGATGGTTTTTATTCCACCTTTGAAGGTATATAGCCATATTAGTAGAATAGTACAAATTACAGTAAATAGAAAAGAGACGCCTAAAGGCTCCGCAATAAACTTATGGAATACCATAGCAACTAGAAATAATCTAAAACTTGCACCTATAATTCTGGAGAGAATAAAATAAGCTGCTCCTGTCTTGTAGCTATAGAAACCTAGTCGTTGCTCTAAGTACTCGTATATACTTACCAGTTTTAATCTGTAATAGATAGGCATAAGTACTGTTGCAATAATAAGGTATCCTACAAGAAATCCCATCACCATCTGCATCCAAGAGAAAGCCATGTTTTTTCCTCCAGCGCCTACTGCACCAGGAATAGAAATAAAGGTAACGCCAGAAAGAGAAGCCCCGATCATACCTATAGCCACTAAGATCCAAGACGAATTTTTATTAGCAGTAAAGAAAGAATTATTGTCAGATCCCTTACTTGTAATATAGGAGATCATATATAATACTGTAAAATAGATAGCTAATACTATCAGGATAATGCTTGGAGACAATTGATTCATACTGCCAATTTACATAAAATGAATGATAGCAAAAAGTAGTAGATTTAGTCATATTGAGTTGAATCTTGACAAACTATCTATGTTAAGATGTATTCAATAATACATTATCTGAGATTAATATAGGCTTAAGTCTAGTGTACTAATTAGTTATTTAGTAAATTTATAGGTACATGAAAGCAGGTTTTCTTAATATATGCATCTTAACTATCCTGATATGTTTCTGCGGAGATTTGTCAGGCCAGAAGGTTCTTCTGCCTAAGCAGGTGGATGTGGATTGGAAAGGTATAGTATATAAGAAAGAAAAATCTTTCGATTTCAGATGGCATGAGAATGGTTTTGCCATAGGTTATAATTCGGGAAAGCTACGTACTTATTACAAAACCAATTACTATAATATAGAGATTGGTTATACGAAGGATTTTAGAGAAAAGAGGCAGAACAAAAATTTTGCTGTCAGTGTCTTTAATAATTCTAGATCCTATGTCTATGGTAAGGTTAATAGCCTAATAAATCTAAGAGCGGGATTTGGAACAAAGAAGTATCTATCAGAAAAAGCAAGAAGAAAAGGTCTTGCTATAGGCTATAATTTAGAAGCAGGTCCTAGTATTGCTGTTCTGAAACCTTATTTTCTAGATCTTATATATGTTACTGAAGATGGAGGTCCTTTCGAGGTGAGAAGCGAATCGTATAGTGAAGATAATGCAGAGGTGTTTCTTAACGAAAACTCAATATTTGGGTCATCAGGTTTTTTTAGAGGATTTACAGATTTATCTATAGTTCCTGGATTACAAGGGAAAGCAGGGCTACATTTTGCAGTAGGGGCATTCGATAAGTATGTCAAAGCCATGGAAGTAGGACTAGCAGGAGATCTATTTATTAAAAAGATTCCTATCCTACTAGAAACCGATGCAATCAGTAATAAACCTTATTTTGTTAAATTTTACTTGAAGATGGAGTTAGGATATCGAACTAATTAGTTCGATATTTGTCTTAAATAATAAAGATCTTGCAGGAATTACCAGTTATAAGTCAGCATGAAGAACCTAAAAGGCGCAAAAAGCCTGATTGGTTAAGGGTAAAACTACCCATAGGAGAGAAATACAGACACGTAAGATCTCTAGTAGATGAATATAAGTTGAATACTATATGCCAAAGTGGTAATTGTCCTAATATGGGAGAATGCTGGGGTGCCGGTACAGCAACTTTCATGATATTAGGAGATGTATGCACTAGAGGATGTTCTTTCTGTGCCGTAAAAACAGGAAGGCCACCTGAATATGACGAAGATGAACCTAGAAGGGTAGCAGAAGCTATAAAACTTATGGAAGTAAAGCATGCTGTAATTACCTCAGTAAACCGTGATGAGCTGAAAGATCGTGGTGCTGAAATCTGGTATCAAACGGTAAAGTCAGTAAAGGAACTTTCTCCTGAAACAACTATAGAAACACTTATTCCAGATGTAAGGGCTAACTGGGATGCACTTGCAAGAATGATCGACGGAGGACAAGAAGTTGTTTCGCATAATATGGAAACAGTAAGAAGATTATATCGTATGGTAAGACCTCAAGCTAGATACGATAGAAGTCTAGAACAGATAAAAAGAACTAAAGAAGCAGGTCATAGAACTAAGTCTGGCTTTATGGTTGGATTAGGAGAAACTAAGGATGAAGTGCTAGAAATTTTATCTGATTTACATGATAATGGTTGTGATGTGGTAACGATAGGTCAGTATTTACAACCTACTAAAATGCACTTAGCGGTAGCAGAATATATACATCCAGATATCTTTGCTATGTACAAAGAAGAAGGATTAAAAATGGGGATAGACTTTGTAGAAAGCGGTCCATTGGTAAGATCTTCCTATCATGCTGAGAGACATTTATAAAGCAAAAGGAATGTTTCCCTCATTAGGGAATATTAATTTGAATATGGAACCTTCTTTAGAGGAACTTAGATCTACTCTGCCATGATGTCTATCCATTATTTTCTGAACAATCGCTAATCCTAATCCGGTTCCTTCATATTTTTCATTGCCGTGCAATCTTTTAAAAGGTAAAAATATTTCATCGGCATACTTTGTATCTATACCGATACCATTGTCTTCTATATTGATTTGGACTTCATCATTTACTGTTTCTCCAGATATTTTAATATAAGCTAACTTGTTGGTATTATACTTTAGTCCATTGTCTATGAGATTCTGGAAGATGACATTTATTTGGTTTTTGTTTCCATACAGATGGGGTAAGTTTGTTATATCTATTTTTAAAATTCCAGATTCTATCTTATGACTGTAATTAAATAGTAAATTTTCTAAGAGTTCATTTAAGTCTACATTTTCATGACTCTCTTGATTGAAGTCTAGACCTGAAAAGGTTAGAATGTCATCTATACTTTTATTCATTTGACCAACTCCCTTTTTTGTATATTCTAAATATTGATTTACAGTAGGATCTTGTTGGTTGATATTTTTTTTTTGTATAAGTTCTATAAAACTGGTGATGTTTCTAAGTGGAGTTTTTAGATCATGAGAAGTGGCATAAGCAAATCGTTCTAACTCTTTATTTTGATTTTCCAGTTCTAGATTTTTTTTCTCTACATCATTTAATAAACGCTTTGTAAGTTCAAGATAGTTTTTTCTTTGTTCTAGAATTTTAACTACTAAGACTATGGAAAGTGATATTGACATTAGAAAATAAATATCCTTCATCGAGGGCAAAACATAACTTTTATATGGGGATACAAAAATTTCTGTAATAATTCTAGATATTATATAACTCAATATTGTAAGTCCACAGAGAACAAACATTTTAAACCTTTGACCCTCAAACATAGTTATAACGAAAATTGTCATTAATACATATACAGGAGCCATCTGTAACTCCTGCCCAAAAAGATAATGCTGGTAAATAAGGTATAGGTCAAAAAACAAAATAGATAAAACTTTTGTAAGTTCATTTTTTCCTCGACTGTTTAAAAATAACATCAGTACCATAAATAGAAATACGCTGAGGGGTAGTAAGGTAAGATGATTGTACCCGCTAACTAGATTCACAAAAAAATCTAAAATTGTTGCTATGCAAACTATTAAGTAAGCAGAATTTAGAAGTCTTAACTTATTGATCTTTTCTTTGGAATTAAGATTTGCTGTTCCTAAATTTTGGATAAGTTTTAACAATATATCGCTTTTGTTTTACCGCAATTTAAGTTAATAAATAGGCTTTTAAGAATATAAAGTTGTCAAATTATAGCTAACTGGTAATAATGTTTTAGGCTGTTTTTATTGCATAATCATTTAAGAAAGAGGTCTATTCCGTCATTTTTCTTATTTTCATTGGAGTACTAATTTCAATTTATTCTGCTACTATGATTTTTACAACACTAGATTACATTGCATTTATTTCTTTTATCAGTATAGTTGTGATTGTATCGTTGTATGTCTCCAGAGGAAAGGAAGATTCGGAAGATTATTTTTTAGCAGGTAGAAATCTTTCTTGGTGGGTAATAGGTCTTTCTCTAGTTGCTTCTAATATCTCCTCTGAACACTTTATAGGACAAGCAGGTCAAGGTTTTAGAGATGGAATTGGTTTGGCTATAGCTAGTTGGGAGTGGATAGCAGTATTTACGCTTGTCATTACAGCCTTATTCCTTTTGCCCAAGTTTCTGCAACTGGGAATCTACACCATGCCTCAATATTTAGAACATAGATATGATAGGAGGTGTAGGACTTTCATGTCGGTCTGTATGTTGATTTTCTATGTAGGAGTTACCATCGCCACGGTTTTATATGCGGGAGCTCTTGCACTAGAAACAATATTCGAGCTACCACTCATATACGGGATATGGGGAGTAGGTATTGTTGCAGGATTATATACCTACTATGGTGGGCTGAAAGCAGTGGTATGGTCCGATGTTATACAAGGAATTGCCTTATTGCTAGGAGGAGCAGTTGTTACCTATCTGGGGTTTTCTGAATTAGGGGGAGTGGGAGAGTTTATAAAATTATCAGAGAATAAATTACATACTGTTATGCCTTTAGATCATCCCGAGTTGCCGTGGTTAGCAGTATTTTTTGGAGGTATGTGGATACCTAATTTATTTTACTGGGGGATGAACCAGTTTATTATGCAACGTACCCTAGGAGCTAAAAGTCTAGAGGAAGGTCAGAAGGGGATTTTGTTCGGAGCTACGCTTAAGTTGATCATTCCTTTTATAGTTATTTTTCCAGGGATTATTGCCTATGAGTTGTATGGAAATGAAATTGTAAATCCAGACGAAGCCTTTCCTATGCTGATAAAAAATCTATTGCCCGCAGGTATGGCTGGAGGTATGCTAGCAGCCTTGTTTGGAGCTACACTTAGTACTTTGGATAGTTTGCTTAATAGTGCAGCAACGATATTTACTATTGACATATACAAGCCATTTATTAATAAAAATGCAAGTGGTTCAAAACTTGTTGCTACAGGAAAAATTACAACACTCATATTGATGCTACTAGCCTGTATCTGGGCACCAATAATTTCTGGTTTCGAGGGAGGACTATATTTGTTCATCCAGCAATATTGGGGATTTTTGCAATCAGGTGTAGTTGTAGCATTTATTATAGGTATGGTATGGAGTAAAGTGCCGGCCAATGCCGCTCTTGCAGGTATGGTTCTAAATTTTCCCATCTATGGATTTTTTCTTTTTGCATTTCCAGATTTAGCTTTTCTGCATAGTATGGCGTTGACCCTTTTGACAATATTAGCTATTGTGATTATATGGACTTTACTGAAGCCTAGAGATATTTCTTTGGTGACTAAGAAACCTGATTCAAAAATTAAGCATACCGCTACTCCTATTGTAAAAATATGGAGTATACTACTCATTGTTGCAACGATAAGTTTATATGTGATTTTCTTTTAGAAATTTATGTAAATGTAGTGCTAACTATATTATAGGAGAAATGCTCAAAATAGACTGTTTCTATCCATATTTATAGCTACTTTGTACTTCTAAACTACATGTTGACATGAATAAAAGCATAGCTTTCATTTTAGTTTTTCTCAGTCTTTATTCTTTTTCTTATAGTCAAGAAAGAACTGTAGGACTTTTACTCAACACTCCTGATTCAGATGATGGATTTACGTTTTTTGCTCCGAGCCTATCTTTCAATACTTATTTAGTAGATAATTGTGGTAAAGAAATTAATAAATGGAATAGTGAATTTCGTCCGGGTGCTGTTGCTTATTTGTTAGAAGATGGTAGTATTCTAAGGACAGGAAGAGTTAGTGGAGATTTTGGAGGTGGAGGGATAGGAGGAATGATAGAAATAATTTCATGGGAAGGAGAATTACTATGGCAGTTTAGATACGCAGATAGCCAAGTACATCAACACCATGATGTAGAAATATTACCCAACGGAAATATCTTGGTACTTGCATGGGAGCGAGTCACCAAGGAAGATGCAGAGGCACTGGGTCGAACAGAAACGATATCGGAATCTGGCCTATGGCCTGACCATGTTGTAGAATTAAGACCAGAGGGTCTCAATGATGCAACGATCGTCTGGGAATGGCATGTCAAAGATCATCTTATACAAGATGTGGATAGTACTAAAATAAATTATGGAGTTATTGCTGATCATCCTGAGCGTATAAATATCAATGCATTCTCAAGTGTGTCTTCAGATTGGAACCATTGTAATGCAGTAGATTATAATCCGCAGCTAGATCAGATAATATTAAGCTCTAGAAATTTTAACGAATTTTGGATTATAGATCATAGTACGACGACAGAAGAAGCAGCAAGTACCTCTGGAGGAAATTCAGGAAAAGGGGGAGATCTATTATATAGATGGGGAAATCCTATAAGTTACAATAGAGGTAATTTGGAGGATAAGAAACTTTATGGACAACATGACGTCCACTGGATAGAAAAAGGTCTTCCTGATGAGGGTAAAATAATGATTTTTAACAACGGAGATACTAGAGGTTATTCCACAGTAGATATTATTGTTCCACCCTTAAACGAGGATGGGAATTATAACATTTCTCTAGGCAATGCATATGGTCCTAGTAGTTTAGACTATACCTATGAGGGTAATGATCTTTTTTCTCCACGAATTTCAGGAGCACAACAACTAAGCAATGGTAATGTGCTTATTTGTGAAGGCTTCTCAGGAAGATTTTTTGAAGTAGACAAAGAAGATAATGTCGTTTGGACTTATCAAAATCCCATATCTATAAATCCTCAGACTCAAGGAGATATACCAAATACTAATTCTAGTTTTAGAGCCTATAGGTATCCAAGGTCTTTTCCTGCTTTTGTGGATAAAGATCTTACACCTGGGCTTCCTATAGAGTTAGGACAGGATGAATACGATTGTCAAATTTTCGGACTGAGTTCATCAGAAGATCTCAGTGAATTACCTATTTCAAATATCGCTTTTCCAAATCCAGTAGGCGAAAGGCTTTATCTAAAAAATCAAAATGCAACTAGTTATTCATTAGTAGACTTGCATTCAAGAATAATTAGTGGAGCAGTGAACCAACACGAAATTTCTACAGATGAAATTAGTCCTGGTATATATATACTGACAATATATGACAAGAACAATATTATAATAGGTAGAGATAAGATTGTAAAATTATAATACGTCGGTGATTTTATTTTTAGGTGGAGTTACTTTATTGCTGCATCGATATTATAGTCACTAGGTAACATGGAGCCTACTCTTTTCCCACCAATTTTCCCACCGAACAAAATGTTATTATCTGGGGTAGTTCCGTCAGCTCTTATGCTACATGTGTCACTTAAGAAAAGTATACGAGAAGGTGTGACAGCATAAGTTTTTTGTTTATTTATATCTACAGGTTTACCATTCATTTTGCGATTATAATACACGGATAGATTTTTATTTTCTAAATCTATGACTTTCCTCGAGTTATTTTCTATTGGTGTAAGATGGTCCTTGATATCTATTTTTTCTTTACTTACGGTTTCTAGTATTTGATATCCGTTTTGCTCCAATTGGTTTTCATACAAGGAACGGAGAAAGTGTAGTGTTGAATTATAATAAACAGCCTGCCTATTTTTTTTGTATTTTCTAATTTTAGATTTACGTAGATTTTGATAAGGTTGGTAATAATAATAACCCTTAAAAAAGCATCCTGGACTACCTTCAATATTCTGTACAGAGAAATTAACTAAATCTACTTGCAGTTTATAACCGAGATGAGGCAAGTCAATAATAAGAGGTTCTCTAGCTTCTACTATAAATACTGGTTCAGTTATAGTGATTTTCGTACTATCCTCAGTCCAGCTCTTTATGTCGTTTACTTTTATAGAGATTCTCATACTATCCTCTCGCCAGCGAATAATACCTTTTCTATCAGCTAATAAAATTTCTTGCTTAATAGAATCGCTAATAACTATTTCTTTATCGTTAAAACTTCGGCTGAAGATTAATACATCATCATTTTCTAAAACAGCTTTTTTTCCTACTCGATTCGTGCCAAGAAATTGACGTTTAAATTCATCAATATTTTTTTGTCGTAAGTTTTTATCTTTTACTACAGCTTCTGGAAGTTTTATATTCCTAGGTTCTAGCGTAATAATAAGATCCTCCAGGTTTGTATTGTTGACATTAGTCATTTTAGTAGAGTAACTTACATGACTGGTAATTAGCTGAGCAGGTAAGGAAATGTTTTTTATGGCAAAAAAACCATTATCATCTGTAGTGCTGCCCTTAGTCGTTCCGTTAATAAATACAGTGGCAAAAGGTACAGCTTTAGCGGTTACACTATCCTGGATAACACCCTCTAGATCATATTGTCCATAGACAAAAAGTGGAAGGTGGAAAAGTATAATAAAAATTAACTTCATACAATATTGTTAATATTCGTTGGTTATTTTTTCAAAATCTCTTCAAAAAAGCCTTTTATAAATGGTAAGGTAGGAGGTGCAGTAAATAATTTAAGCTCTTGCAAGAAGGTAGTTTCCTCATCCAAAAATTCAAAAATTAGTTGAGGGTTTAGTTTGTCAAACATTCTATTAAATACATCTTGCCCTGAGGCTTTATCGGTAAGTAAGGCATTGAGAAAAATCTTATCAAAAAACTTATACTTTGTCTTGAAGACCGATTGGGCTTTGCTTGGGTGGATATTTTTTTCAATACAATTTATGATAGCCTCACTGTGTTGTTGGACCCTACGAAATGCAAATCCCGATGATGGTTTCACTATGCCAGCACCAGTACCGATATGAACGATATGAGCTTCATCATGCTGATGGAAATCATAAGTTGTCATAGGTATAGCGCCTTTCTCTACCTCTGTAATTTCGAACTTGCCGAGAGCAAGATTATTGCTGCTATAATCCGTAAGTATCTTGTCATATGCTTCATCTGAAAGCAAAGCATGAGAAAATATAGCAAGTTGTACTAGGGCTTCTGTAGAAGACCAAGGTAGAACATACATAAATCTTGTCTCACCATTTTGAGCAATCGAGAAATCCATAAAGGTAGCTTTATGAGCATCGAAAGCAGGGTTTTCTGTTTTTACAAACCATCCTTTAAAGTGCTGAATGACATGCAAGTCATTTTTGAAATCTATTTTGCCTGTTGTAAAGCTCTTGAAGACTACATCCGCAGTATAAGACTCATTATTGGTTCTAACAATTGCTTGGTTAGTGCTATTTTCTACCGAATTTATTTCTGCTTGTACATACTCTATATGTTTCGTTTTGAGTATCTTTTCTAGATTAAACTTGTAAAAATCCTCACCCCTGATCATCTTATATTCGTAAGGAGCTATATCCAGCTCTTTATCTAAGCGATCTGAGATATATTGTACCTTACTCCATTTAGTATGTAAGATAGGATCATAAAGACCGGGCTTTTTAGACCAATGGCAGAATGTTCTATCATTTTGTTTTTTCTCTGCTTTCTCTATGATAAGTATAGACTTGTCTGCGAAAGCAGGGTCACTTAACCTATAGGCAAGACTCATTCCTGCACAACCTGCCCCACAAATTATATAGTCATAATGCTTCATTTCTTAGGATTCTGCTATCTTAGATTTTTCTATCAACATAATACCACAATATAGTGAAGTATACAGAAGCTATCACTTATTTATATACACAACTTCCCATGTTTCAGCGACAGGGTAAAGTTGCCTTCAAGAAAGATCTAAAAAATATTAAGCTTTTATCTACTCATCTTGGTCATCCAGAAAAGAAATGGAAGTCGATACATATAGCAGGAACTAATGGTAAGGGTACAACAGCTCATCTGCTAGCTTCTTTTTTACAAGCTCAAGGTTATAAGGTAGGTCTATATACCTCTCCTCATTACAAAGATTTCAGAGAACGTGTAAAAATTAATGGAACGCTAATATCCAAGAAATATGTAAAAGAATTTGTAACTGCTTATCAGGCTTTGCAGAAGAAAGAAATTATTGAAGCTTCTTTTTTTGAACTGACAGTAGCTATGGCCTTTGATTACTTTGCTAAGGAAAAAGTAGATTATGCTGTTATAGAAACTGGCCTAGGAGGCAGATTAGATTCTACCAATATTATTCTTCCACTCTTATCTATTATAACAAATATAGGTTATGATCATATGGATATGCTGGGCAATACATTAGGTAAAATCGCTAAAGAAAAGGCTGGCATAATAAAACTTAGAACACCTGTAATTGTAGGAGAAATTCATAAAGAGACTAGATCCGTTTTTGAAAAGAAGGCAGAGGCGAAAAAAGCCCGGATTGCCTTTGCTCAAGAACTAGGTCTAGAAGAATTGTTAAGTAATATAAAGCATCCCGAAATAAATAGGAATCCTTTCTTTGAAAAAAATCTCTTGACCGCTATCGCAGGCTATCTTGAATTAACGAAGATAGAAACTAATCTTAATGCCGATTTAAATTTTACTAAAATACTGAAGCACTACAAGGACAAAACATATTTTATAGGTAGGTGGCAGCAGCTAGGGAGTCGACCTACTATCATAGCGGATAGCGCTCATAATGAAGATGGACTTAAGCTTGCGCTTAATCGAATTGCTGCAATGAAATACAATAAGTTGTGGATAGTATTTGGTATGGTTCGAGATAAAGAGCCGGAAAAAGTATACAAGCTATTACCTAAGGATGCCTTCTATCATTATGCCAAAGCCAATATACCGAGAGGTAAGTCAGCGGAAATAATATTAGAAGAAACTGCTGCCTATGGACTTAAAGGAAAATCCTATACTTCCGTTTCTAGAGCCTTCAGTGCTGCAAAGAAAAAGGCAGATGAAAAAGATCTTATCGTAGTGATTGGAAGTATTTTTGTTGTAGCAGAAGTTATTTGACATACAACTCTTTTATACATTTTATGTTATAGAGTTATGCAGAAAATAGTAATTGGAGTTGCTGGTTCATCTGGTGCACTTTATGCACAGTCCTTACTAGATAAATTATCAGTAGTTAAGGATATAGAAGTTGGTGTAGTAATGAGTGAGAATGCCATAATTAATTGGGAATTAGAGGTAGGCTCTTTCGATGCTAGTGTGTATCCATTTAGGTTTTATGATAAGCGAGATTTTAATGCGCCTTTTGCATCGGGTAGTGCTCAATATGAAAGTATGGTGATCTGTCCTTGTTCTATGGGAGTGCTAGGTAGAGTAGCATCTGGTGTATCTGATGATCTTATGTCTAGGGCTGCTGATGTTGTACTGAAAGAAAGAAGAAAATTAATCCTTGTTACAAGAGAAACTCCTCTTAGTCTCATCCATATAAATAATATGAAGACCGTCACTGAAGCAGGTGGTATTGTCTTGCCAGCAACGCCTTCGTTCTATTCTAATCCTACTACAATAGACGAAGTAATCAGCACTGTTACAGATAGGATAGTAGATATGTTGGGGCTAGACATAGATACTTACAGATGGGGTTCATAAGCTAGAGTATTAGAATAATTAGTAGGATATCTCTACAATAATTCTTGCTTTTTGAGATCTTTATTTACAGCTATGCTAGCGTTAAGTTCAAATCCTACAAGAATAATAAATGCGTTGATTTGCATCCACAACATAATAACAATCAGTGCTCCTATGGATCCGTACAACTCGTTATATCTACCGAAATTATCTATGAAATAGGAAAACCCAAAAGAAGATAGCATGGAAAGACCAGTTGCTAGAACAGCTCCAGAATTCCAGAAACTTATCTTCTTATACATGGAAGGACCATATCTATAAATAATAGTAACTCCTATGTAAATGATACTGGCAACAAGAAATAATCTGACCATAGTAAAAATGATACTACCATATTCTATGATGTCAAAATAGTCTATCATTCTTTTTAATATCTGTTTTCCAAATATGATAAATACCACAGAAAGAATTAATAATGCACTTAGGACAATAGTCAGAAAAAGAGCAATGATTCTTTTCTTAATATAGGACCTACGCTTAAATGTTATTTCATAAGATTTATCGAATCCGTACATGATGGTTAATACACCACTAGAAGCAAAAAAGATAGCAAGAAAAAAACCAAAAGATAGTAAGCCACTTCTTTTTATAGAGGCAACATCTGAGATGATACCGAATAAGTATTCGTAAGCAGTTCCAGGTAGTATGGTTTTGAGTGATTCTTCTATAACTGCAAGATACCCCGTTGTAAATGGAAGTAATGGCAGTAGGGTGAACAAGAAAATAATGATAGGAAATAGAGAAAGAAAAAAGTTAAAAGCAACAGAGCTAGCTCTAGTAGTAATATCGTCTTTCATCGCCTCATTGTATATAAACGAAAGTACATCGTAGATCGGTACCCCAGATAGTCCAGGCAAGGAATATTTTTTTAGAAAATTGATAACATTAATTACAATGGGTAGATTTTCTAATTTATCTAGTATGGTGACTTTTTCAGCCAAAATAGGGTTTTAGTTTTTCTTGCATTAATGGGGGAGTAGATATTCTTTTACCAGTTCTCATATCGACGAAAAACAATTTCACACTACCTTTATTAAGGAGTTGATCTTGGCTATCTTTTATAAGATGATCGAATTGTATAATCTTAGTAGGCATATTTACGATCTTTGTATTGATAGTGATTTCATCGTCGTATTTAGCAGCTTGTATATATCTACATTCCATCCAAGCCACCGGCATCATTATTTTATAATCTTCTTCTAGATCTTTGTACCTGAGACCTATACTTCGCATTGTTTCCACTCTTCCTATTTCGTAATAACTTGCATAATTTCCATAGTAGAGATAACCCATCTTATCTGTTTCACTATATCTTACTCTTTTTGTAAAATCATAACTCAGCATGCCCGATTAGTATTTTCTTCTTTGTATTGGACAAGTCATACAATGGCTCCCACCTCTTGCTCTACTTAGTTCTGAAGAAGGAAATTTTATAATCATTTTTTTAAGCTCGGAAGGAATGATTTTTTGTGATTTATAATCATCTAAAAATTCTTTTGCAGATATAATCTGATATCCATTTTCTTTAAAAGATATTTCCGTTTTGGGATTTCTATCATAGGTTAGACCTACACCTGGTTGTATAGCTACAAGGTTGCATCCATCTGTCCATTGTTCTCTTTCTTGGTAAGGAGATTCTCCGTTTCCAGAGAAAATAAAATTCATGTTAGGGTTGATTTCACCTAAGAAAAAATCTTTTACACTAGGGTAAATGGTATGAGAACCATCGTGACCATGCATCTCTACATTAGATCCTAAACCATCATAGATTATAGGTTTATAGCAGACCACCGTATCGGTATCTATTCTTGTAAACAAAGTATCTATGTGCATAAAAGATCTCTCAGCTGGAATATTGATTCTTACCATATTCATCTTAACGCCCATCTTGTGAAGATGGTCTTTCAGAGAATAGAAAGCATGTGCCGTTGTTCTTTCGCTACAACCTATAAGCAGGTAATCTCTTTCTATCATCATCATATCTCCTCCTTCTATAGATACATTTTCTCCTTTCCTAGAAGGTGGAAACAAATCTATATTATTAAGATTAATGATCTTGTTGGCAGCTTTCAGTTCTTTGAACATAGGGTGAGCAAGAAAGATAAATCTAGTAAGTAGATTTTCTCTAGCTCTAGCTTCTTTAGCTGCTTTAGTAATGATAACATGATCTTGTATAGTAATGGCTATATCCCTAGTGAAAATAAAATTAGGTATAGGATCAAAATAGATAATATCTTTTACATCGTCATACCCTGATATAAGTACCTTGGTTAGTTGGTCATTAGGTAACTTAGCAAACTCCTCTAGATACGACTTAGGCAATTCTTCATAATCTAGAATCTTATCTAATAATTCTGCCCTGAGTGCGGTATCGTAATCTAGAGCTTCTTGGATGAGGTGTTCAGTTTCTAGTACATTTTCCTTTCCCACAAATGCTTTTAGTATATCCGTAAAGGTATTGTGTTCCTCTATCATCAGTGGTAGATGGACTATATCATCAAAGAGTAATTCTTCGGCTCGCCTAGGTGATATTCTTTCTATACCACAGTCTGGTCTATGGACAATCACTTTCTCTAACTTAGCAATCTCAGAATTTACAAACGTCATAATCTTATAAGTTTCAGAGCGCAATATACGTATTTTCGCAATCTTAGAGACCGCTCTAATCACAGGCTTTGATCGGAAAAATTGCTTTATGAGATATCAAGTCACTATATTTATACTTCTAAATAAATAATGCGCTTAATTTGTTTGGGTTTATTAGTTAGAACTACTTTTAAACAATCATGTTTAGTGTGTGTAAAGCTTATTAAAATTCTAATCTAAAGAGAGATGTTAAAAAAACTAAAGTCCTTATTTGTTGTAGAAGACGAAAACGCTAAGAAAACTGAACAGTCTAGTTCTGCCCCTACCTCGAAGGCAAAGTCGACACCATCATCTACTGCTAAGAAAACTTCGACTAGTACAAAATCAAGTGGGACACCTACTGATATTCCTGTAAATAAATCAGCTAAGCCGACGAAGAAGTTTGTAGATGTCTTGCTTAAAGCTATTGACGCTAACAACTTAGAAGGCTTTGACTACCTAGAGTTCAAGCAATCATTACAGTCGCTCTCTAAGATGGATATGGATGAAGCAACGAGATATAAGTCAGCCCTAGCGATGGCTAAGACGATGGGCGCTACACATGCAAAACTTAAGAAAAGTGCTCAGCATTATGTCAATGTACTGAAAAAAGAAGAGGCTAAATTTATGGATGCTGTAAAAAACCAAAATACGGTACAAGTTACAGATCGAGAAAAAAGATTAGGTCAGCTTAGCCAACTTATAAAGGAGAAAGAGCAGAAAATTGTACAACTGCAGAAAGAAATCGTCGCTCACAAGAAAGAGTTAGAAACTGCTAAAGGCAAAATAAACCAAGCAGCTGCTAAGGTTGCAGCAACAAGAGATGGTTTTATTGCTGCTTATAACTCCGTGCAGGGACAGATAATGAGTGATATGGCAAAAATGGATAAGCATCTGAAGTAGCTAATTATTGCTACAACTATCTTATTATGACTAGGCCTATTGACAATAACAAAGAAGTCATTCTGCTAGTCTTACTTGCAGACCGTTAGGAGTATATTAGAATAAGTCTTCTCAGAGGCTGCCAAAAATTTGACAGGTATAAGCGTTTCATTCTTATGTCAAAATGGCTATTCGTCTTAGAATTCGATATTTTCGACTAGAAATAGATAATACAAGAAGAGTAAGGGAATCTTTACATAATTAGTAGACGTTATAGGTCAAAGCTTAACAACCCATTTATGCATAAAAAGGGATTTTTCAGTATATTTTTTCTTTGCTTTATACTATTGCTTATTATTGAGTCAGGATTGGTTATTTTTATTGCTGGACCCATGATTATGGCTGTAGCAAGCACATTTATTGGTGTGATGGTGTTTTTATTGCTATTTATAGGAATAAATGCCTTAATTTCGTGGCTTATTGCTAAGACGATTGTAAACAGAAAAAACAAAGTGTAAAAAATGCCAGAAAGTAAACCTAAGTCATTTTGGAGTAAGCCTGAGGGAGTAACAGGTGCAATCTTTCTTATTGCCATACTTTTAGCTGGTGGATGGGCAGTTACAGCAACCTTAGGAACTATTCTTGCTCTTGCTAAATCTACTGCTGGTCTAGTTGCTATACTAGGTGTACTAGGTATTCTCATCTTCACCGCACTAGATTCCAAGGCGAGAACGCTTATATCTTATATGTACAAGTCAGCTATGCGTAAGATCACGGGCCTTTTTGTAACGATAGATCCTATAGGTATTCTTAAGAATTATGTAGACGATCTTAGAAAGAACCTTAGAAAGATGAATCGACAGCTCAGTATGCTGAGAGGTCAGATGCATAAGCTTAAGGAAATGATTATCAATAATCAGAAAGAAATCAAGACGAATATGACCTTGGCGCATGAGGCTAAGGCTGGTAATAATAATAAGATCGTTATTCTTAAAACTAGAAAGGCGGGTAGACTGAAGGAGTCTAACATGAAGTTAGAAGATCTATACAAAAGAATGGAGGTCTTATATAGAGTACTGAATAAGATGTATGAAAATTCTTCGATACTATTAGAGGATGTTCAGGATCAGGTACAACTTAAAGAGCAAGAGAGAAAGGCCATCAGAGCTAGTCACTCTGCCATGAAATCTGCTATGTCGATTATCAAAGGTGATGGAGATAAACGAGCAATGTTCGATCAGGCGCTGGAAGCAGTAGCCGATGATGTGAGTCAGAAAGTAGGAGAGATGGAGCGATTTATGGATATGTCAGAAAGCTTTATGAATTCCATAGATTTACAAAACGGTATATTCGAGGAAGAAGGTATGAAGATGTTAGAGCAGTGGGAAGCAGAATCTGATTCTCTCATCCTCGGAGATGATAAGTCTACACTCTTGTTAGCGGCAGAAGATGATAGTCAGATATTAGATCTCAATGAGCCCATAAGGCAGCCAGAGAAAATGGGAAGAGGTAATCAGTATGATACCTTTTTTGATGACTAGAGTTATGTAAAATATATCAAGCAAAATAAAATTTCAATATTTAAAATCAATACACAATGGCAAAACGACTTACAGGATTTTCTAAATTGCTCATAACACTTCTTATACTAGCTTTACTTTTCTTCGGGGGGAAGTACCTTCTGCAAAAAACAGGTCTAGGAGATAGCATAGAAGAATATGCTAATACCCAAGAGGAAGCTAATCGTGATGCGAAGTCAGATAGTAAAGCTTCTACAAATAATAACTCTAGTAGTAATAATTCAAGCGCTAATAATTCTAGATCTGGTGATGATGATATATTAAGGGTACAGCTGGTAAGTTGGGGTGGATATGGACCCGGTTTATATTTTAACCAAGGGGCAAAGGCAAATACAAAAAGTAGATTTTATACAGACTACGGATTTAAGGTAGAGTTTACCTTAGAGAACGATCTACTTAATGCGATGAATGCATGGATGGCAGATGAGTACGATGTTATTGTACAGACAGCGGATGCTTTTCCTTTATATACTTCGCCAGAAGATATTAACCAGTTTAAGCCTAAGGCATTTATGCAGGTAGATTGGTCTAGAGGTGGAGATGCTATTATAGTAAAAAGAGGTATCAACACAATCAATGATCTTAAAGGGAAAAAAGTAGCACTTGCTGTTCCTGCACCTTCACAGACTTTGCTTATTACTTCATTGCAAGCTGCGGGATTAGATTATGATGATGTAGAGGTAATTAAGACTACGGATCCGCTTAAGGCTGCAGAACTATTTAGATCAGATGATGTAGATGCAGCAGTAGTATGGAGTCCTGATGATATCTTTGCAACCAGAGATGTTCCTGGTTCTAAAATATTATTGACTACGCAGCAGCAGTCACATATCATAGCAGATATTCTATTTGCCAAAGATGATGTAATCAATAAAAAGAAGAAAATGATAGACGGATTCTACGAAGGATGGATGAAGGGAGCGGCAGAACTTAAGAATCCAAGTAATAGGAAAATAGCAGCAAAATATCTAGCTGAGTTCAATGAATTAGCGATAGAAGATGCGCAAGGAATGATAGAAACTGTTTACTGGACATCTCATGGAGATAATCAGAATTTCTATGGATTAAACACTGATTTCAAAGGTCAGCGTTTCCAAGATCTATATACTAAGATGGCTAAGAAATTCGTAGAAACTAAAGATGCAGAAACTGTTGCTCCTAATTGGAGAAATGTTATTTATACAGGAGCGATAAGAAATGCTAATCTAAGTGGTGCAGGATATGAGGCTGAGGGAGCAAAGAAATTTATGCCTTCAACAATCAAGGATAAAACTTCAGCTCCAATTGCTACTAAGCCTATAAGTATCAACTTCGGTTCAGGCCAGTATGTACTCTCTGAGAATGCTAAGACGATTATAGATATCCAATTTGCTGAGATAGCTAAGTCATTTGGAAATACTAAGGTAAGAGTAGAAGGTAACACCGATAATGTAGGTGCTAGACAAATGAACCAAGATCTCTCACAAAAGAGAGCTAACTCTGTAGCAAAATATTTACAAAACCAATATGGTCTTAATGTCAATAAGTTCGTTATTGTAGGAAATGGTCCTGATAAGCCAGTAGCTGGTTGCGAACGAAACCAAAGTGAAGATTGCAAAGCAAGAAATAGAAGAACAGAATTTCAGCTTATCCCAGGATAGCATATATGGATTGGTTATTTAAACTAAGAGGAGAGCTTACCCCAGAAAGAAGAACTATTCTCAGCATATTAGGGCTGGGAATATTTCTTTTGTTGTGGTATGTACTGACGATGGGGGAGACACCTTTTATCTCATCTGGAATACTACCTAGTCCGGGGAGTGTATTGAGTTCCTATGCAGACTTATGTAATGATAATGATC
Source organism: uncultured Saprospiraceae bacterium (assembly GCA_964475415.1). Lineage (GTDB taxonomy): Bacteria > Bacteroidota > Bacteroidia > Chitinophagales > Saprospiraceae > CALCMJ01. The sequence continues at coordinate 55,144 of CAYYWZ010000005.1, forward strand.
TTATAAAAAACTTATTCTTTTCTATAGGCCTAAATTTAGCGGGGTATGTCAAAGCTATATTTTATACAATTATAATTGGCTTTATAATAGGACTATATCCTTTATTTAGAGGGATGTTCCAGAGTCAGATAGATGCTATCAGGTTCATGCCTTTGGCAGCTGTAACAAGTATTTTTATTATCTGGTTTGGGATAGGAACGGACATGAAGGTGAACTTCTTAGCTTTTGGTATTTTTATCTTCTTACTACCTGTTGTTGTACAACGAATCGATGATGTCAAAGAGGTATATTTAAAGACCGTACATACCTTAGGTGCATCGGATTGGCAAGTGATTAAGACCGTTTATTTTCCATCCGTGTTCTCTAGGCTGTTTGATGATATAAGAATTCTGACGGCTATATCATGGACTTATATTGTGGTTGCGGAATCTTTAGCGAATGAAGGAGGGATAGGAGCCCTTACCTATACCGTCAGGAGGTTTGGAAGAATGGACAAACTTTTTGCTCTGCTTCTTTTAATAATTATTATTGGTGTTATCCAAGATAAGGTGTTTAAGTACCTAGATAAAGAGTTTTTTCCGCATAAGTATCAGACGAAGAAAAAGTATTCTGATGAGCTATCTGAACCAAGTTATTTTGAAGTAATTCTAGATTTTGGTTTTAAAATATTAGTATGGATTTTATTAGCTGCCTATCTAGTACTAGTTACTGCGGAGTATACTTCCATACTAGGAGGTGCACAACCTTTGTCTTATTTGTTTAAGGATACTTTATGGGTTATTCATGTTTTATTTATCATGATAGTATACTACAAAATCAGAAAACTATATAAAAGATTCCAAAGCCAACCCGCTAAAATAATATCTGTCGATGCTTGATTTTACTGACTTTGAAAATAGAGATAATATAATAGAATTGAGGGGCATAGGTCAGACCTATGACGGAGGGCAGAACTGGATCATGAAAGATTTAGATTTTTTGATAGAGAATAAGCCTAATCAGGGACAGTTTGTCGTTGTCTTAGGTATGTCAGGTTCAGGGAAATCTACTATATTAAGATATATTGCTGGATTACAAAAACCTTCAGAAGGAATCATCAAGGTCAACGGAAAGGTTATGGATAAGAGCCAGCGAGTGAGTATGGTTTTTCAGCAATATTCATCTTTGCCATGGATGACGGTTCTAGATAATGTAGGTCTAGCTTTGCAATATCAAGGTGTCAAGAAAAAAGAAAGAGATGCTCGTGCTATGGAACTCATCAAATTAGTAGGTCTAGAAGGACATGAGAAGAAATATGCTCAATATCCTACCTTATCAGGAGGGCAGTTACAAAGAGTTGCTATTGCAAGGAGTCTACTGGCTAATCCTGAGATTCTACTTATGGATGAACCTTTCGGAGCGTTAGATGTAAAAACTAGGATACAGGTGCAAGACTTGCTTACCAGTATATGGAGAAAATTTCAGTCCACTATAATTTTCGTTACCCATGATATATCGGAGGCTGTCTATCTTGCTGATGATATCTATATTTTGAAGTCTGCTCCTTCTAAGTTTGTCGAACATATTCCTATAAATCTACCTATAGAAAGAAATAGATCTACAAAACGTGATCCCGCTTACACTGCCTTAGTACATGAGGTAGAAGATAAGATGATTGCCGTTGCTGAGATGAAGTAATTCTTTTCTAGTTTGCACATGTAAATAATAGTATTAAACTAA
>CAYYWZ010000005.1:56962-107743 GCA_964475415.1 uncultured Saprospiraceae bacterium
TGAGATGAAGTAATTCTTTTCTAGTTTGCACATGTAAATAATAGTATTAAACTAAGTTTGGAAACAGCAGATAGTATTAGACTAGAGAATCTAATATGATCATCAAAAAAAAGAGAGATTTCTGGTTTAACAGAAATCTCTCGGAGTTTTTTTAGGGTTAACTTTACTATTCCTTAACTATAGCATATATTTAAAACATATATATTTCTTAAAAACCACCCAAATGGGTGAATTTTGAGCTAGTTTTCAGTTTTATAAGCCAAATTTTTAGTAAAACTCACTCTTTAAGTCCATAAAAACTAATAAGAGAAGATCTAATGATACATTTTATGTTTAAATAGCAAACGAATGAAGTGCTTATATCTTATTTTTGAATCTAATGCTTAATACAATATCGATAATAGAAGATGATGCTTTAATTACGGAGAGTCTGATTACCGATATAGGGATGAAAACTCAGTTAGAGATTATCTCTAGCCATACATCTGTGGAATCCTTTCTTGGATATAGTTTTGGGAAAATACCGGAGATGTTGCTATTAGATATCGGTTTGCCCGGTATGTCAGGATTAGATGGTCTACCATTAATCAAAGAATAATATTCCAATATCACTATTACTATGTAGACTACCTATGAGGAGGAGGAAAAAATATTTAGAGCACCTAAGAGTGGAGCAAGTTCTTATATTTCTAAAAAAAAACTAGTTTAGCGAAAATTGCGGATGCACTAGAAATTGTTTCTGAAGGCGGAGCTTATATGTCTCCAAGTATTGCAAGAAAGGTGACAGCATATTTTTCCGACCTACCTGTAAAGAAATCCGTACCTCTTACAAAAAGACAAAAGGAAATTATTCCACATATAGTGGATGGCAAGAGTTATAGAGAAATCGCAGAACTGTGTTTTATTTCTGTCAATACTGTACGCTCACATATCAAACTTATATACAGAATTTTAGAAATAAACAATAAGCCTGAATTAATTAAAAAATACTTTCAAGGAGAAATAGTACTTTAGTAAATTATTATAGGTAGCCTGTAGAGATACTATAGTCTTAGACTAGGGCAACGCGCTAGGATAAAAATAAATATAAAAAAGTGTAGCCTGAATGGCTACTTTTTCTGCTCATTCTGGCGACAACTATAGGGTAATAAGTTGTACTCTTTATTTTAACATTTCCATATTTCCGAAGATCTTATACCAAGATGAAAAATGGTAAGCCTTTCAGGCTCTTTGCTAGAGTGATACACTGAGTTGAGATAAGTCAGCCTATCAGCTAACTTGGATATTTTAAATCGTTAATCTTAATACTTAGCTGCTTGATTTTTTGCAGGGAGTGTTTTCAAAATAAAATCCCTAAGGTGTTCATTTGCTAGCTGGAGATCTGATCGTCGCAGATACATCATGTGGCCACTTTCATAACCTTCAAAATTAAGTCTATCTTTCATTTTGCCACTAGGATCTAGATTCCACATAGAATACTTAGCATTGTAATAAGTTGTTGCACCGTCAAAATAGCCTGCTTGTATTAGTACATTTAAGTATGGGTTTTGCGCCATAGCTTGTCTCAGGTTTTCGCCAGTCTGATCACCGTCTCGATCCCATGGTCTGACTGGTCCAAACATATTGTATTTGATATCCGTGGAGAAATTTAGGTAATTACGAAAATAATAATTGATTGCAGGCGTAAAAGAATGTAACCAAGAGGTTAGTTCAGAATTAAAATCTGGTCTAGATCCACTTTCTTTTTTGTCTAGACCTTTATATCTTGAATCCAGTCTGCCTACAGTATATCCCTCGTCTCTCAGTAATTCTTTCCAGAAATAGGAGGTAGGAAGATCCAAGTTATGTTGAAGGATAACATCTTTTTTTATGCCTGAATAATAGGACATTTTTGCTGCTATTTCTTTTCTCTTTTCTTCTTCTAGAAATCCTCCTTGTACCATAGCTGGGGTAAGTTTATGTATACTATACTGTTCCACTTCTTCCAGAAGATCTGTAAGTGCTTTACTTTGCAATTCTGGTGATAACTTTTTGTGGTACCATGCAGTCGCAGCGAAATAAGGTAATCTATTAGCTGCCATAACTGGACCGTCCCTCCTGATGCCTAAGTCTGTAGGGGAGACGAGAATAACACCGTTGAGATACATCCATTGTCTGTTTTGTAATTCTAATGCTAGTCCAGATACTCTGGTAGTACCGTAGCTTTCACCTATTAAATATTTTGGAGAAGTCCATCTGTTTTTTCTAGTTACGAATGTATTGATCCAGTTGGCTAGATATTTTACATCTGCATTAACTCCAAAGAATTTTTTGGTATCTACATCTTTATCTATGATTCTAGAATAACCAGTATTGACAGGATTTACAAAAACGATATCTGCTACATCTAATACAGAAAAGGGATTTTCTTGAATACCATAAGGCTGAACAGGGTAGCCTTCCTCATCGATATTGAGAATATTAGGGCCAGTATACGCGATGTGCATCCATACCGATGCAGAGCCTGGACCTCCATTAAAAGAAATAAGTAAGGGTCTAGAAGTTTGATCCTTTATACCACTTCTCTGATAGTACGTATAGAATAATGAGGCGATGACCTTTCCATCTTCATCCCATACAGGTTGTGTTCCTGTTGTAGCCGTATAATTTATCGCAGCATTATTGATTCTACCACTATGAGAAGTAACTATCATCGTATCTATAGGTAGAGATATAGACTGAGCTATTAGATCATTCCAGAAAAAACTAAAAACAAGTGCTAAGAGTATAGTGGTTTGTTTCATCAGGTTATTTTTTAAATTCTTCTAATATAAACAAAATAGTGTTGAATAATGCTTTAGAATATAGTTTAAGATGAGGTGGTTAAAATTATATTTTGGCTATGATTTCCTACCTTTAGTATAAAATAAAATAAATGGAAAAGATAGGAGTAATAGGATCAGGAGCCATGGGAAGTGGTATAGCTCAGATAGGAGCAACTGCAGGACATGATGTTTTGATTTATGATGTAAGCGAAGAAGCAAGAATTAAGTCTCGAGATAAGTTACTAGCTATACTAAATAGACTTGCAGCTAAAGGAAGAATTTCTGATAGTGATGCTAAAGCTATCTTTTCTCGTATTTATTATATTGACAAATTAGAAGATCTGAAAGATTGTGGAACTGTCATAGAAGCTATTGTAGAGAACCTAGATATAAAGAAAAAAGTATTTAGTCAGTTAGAAACTATTTGTGGAGATGACACCATGCTTGCAACGAATACTTCTTCCTTATCTATTGCTTCTATTGCAGCTGCTTGCAAAAAACCAGAGCGTGTGATAGGAATTCATTTTTTTAATCCAGCTCCAGTTATGAAACTAGTAGAAGTTATACCTGCTATTCAGACCTCTGAAAACTGTAAAGAAAGAGCTTTTCAATTAATAGAATCTTGGGGTAAGATGACAGCTCTAGCTAAAGATACGCCTGGGTTTATTGTCAATAGAGTTGCAAGACCTTTTTATGGTGAAGCGCTACGTATATATGAAGAAAGTATCGCAAGTCCCGCAACGATTGATTGGGCAATGAAAGAGATTGGAGGATTTAGAATGGGCCCATTTGAGCTAATGGACTATATAGGACACGATGTAAATTATAAGGTTACAGAAACGGTGTGGAAAGCTTTTTACTATGACCCCAGATACAAACCTTCTTTTGCTCAGAAAGTATTAGTGGATGCAGGATATCTTGGTAGGAAGTCTGGCAAAGGTTTCTATGAATATGGAGAAAATACGATGAAGTCAGAACCTGTACAGGATGAGTTAGTAGGTAATAAGATATTCGAGAGAATATTAGTTATGTTGATTAATGAAGCGGCTGACGCACTCTTCTGGAATATTGCTAGTTATGAAGATATAGACTCAGCAATGAAAAATGGAGTGAATTATCCCAAAGGTTTATTAGAGTGGGGTAAAGAATTAAGTTATGCACATTGCGTTACTTTACTTGATGATCTTCAGTCTTATTATAAAGAAGATCGTTATAGATGTAGTCCATGGTTGCGTATGCAAGTTTCACAACAAGTCTAAAAGTAATATGAAAACGAAAGCAGAAGAAATAGCCTTAGATAAAATGTACAAGAACGACGCCTTTTCACAATGGCTAGGTCTAGAAATAAAAGAAATATCAGATGGCTATTGTAAGGTAGAAATGCAAGTCAGAAAAGAAATGACAAATGGTTTCGAGATAGCTCATGGAGGTATTACCTTTTCCTTAGCAGATAGTGCCTTCGCTTTTGCTTCTAATTCACGGGGCAAGCATGCTGTAAGTATAGAAACTGCTGTTTCTCATACGAAACCAGTTTTTGTTGGAGACATCCTTACGGCAACGGCTAAAGAACTTAACCTAACTAATAAGATCGGATTATATACCGTAGAAGTACTCAATCAAATGGGGCATCTTGTAGCCCACTTTAAAGGTACGGTATATAGAATGAGTAAGGAGTGGGAGGTTTAAATTTTAAGAATCAGATACGGATGGTTCTTCTTGTAAAATTTTATCTATCTGTTTGCTCAGTGCAATTTTGGTTTGTACACCCATTGTACGCCATTTTAGCTCACCATTCTTAAAAATCATAAGGGTAGGCATAGACATCACATCTAACTTTTTAGCTAGTTCAGGGTTTTTGTCTACATCTATTTTTATTATTCTCAATTTATTACCATAATCATTTTTTAATTCTTTGATAATGGGAGATAACATCTTGCATGGTCCACACCATAAGGCATGGAAATCTATCAGAACAGGAATATCTGAGTCTATTAATTTGCTAAAACTAGTTTTTGACATACTATAACTATATTTGTAATTATGAATAAGGTAGTAAAATTCTTTACTAGGAGTATATTTTTTATGGGATTGCTTCTTTTTATAGCTTGTAAAGTAGACAACAAGACAAAACCGTCACTTGAATCGCCGGATAAAATTACCGCTCCTGATGATCGGATTGCTTCAGAATTATATGAAGGATATTATAATAATCCTACCACTCAAGATCAAAAGGATCAGAATCTTCTTATAGAATATATATCTGATAAAGGTCTTCAGGTTCAGCGAACTCCTAGTGGACTCTATTATCAAGTAACAGAAGAAGGTAATGGTCCTATGTATGTGCATGGTCAGCCATGCAGAGCACATTATCAAGGGTATTTTCTTGATGGGAAAGTTTTTGACTCTTCTTATAATAGAGGCGAACCTATAGATTTTCGCTTAGGACAAATGAACGCCGGCTGGAACGAAGCCTTAAAACTACTTAGACCTGGAGCTAAAGCAACACTATTTCTACCCTCTAGACTTGGATATGGAGCAAAGGGGTTTCCCGGTTTTGTTCCCCCAAATACCTGTATACTTTTTGATTTAGAACTACTCAGACTAGCCGAGTAATTCTATAATTTGATCAGCAAGTTCTAATCCTATCTTTTCTTGAGCCTCTCCTGTAGAAGCACCTATATGAGGTGTCAAAGAGATATTAGGATGAGCGAGAATTTCTTTTCTAGGACTAGGTTCATTTTCGAATACATCTAAGCCTGCGGCACTCACTTTGCCAGAATTTATAGCTTCTAATAGTGCTGACTCATCTATGGTTCCACCTCTAGATGCATTGACAATCATCACACCATCTTTCATCTTAGAAAATTCACTTGTAGATAGTACTGGATTACCTGTAAAGGGAATATGTAGACTAATAAAGTCAGCTTGAGCCAACATAGTATCCATGGGTACTGTTTTTATATCATGCTTGATTTTATGTCCAGCAACCTCCATAGTTAAGGATGCATGATCTACAAATGGATCTACCACCACTACGTTCATTCCCATACCTAAAGCAATCTTAGCAGTTTCCTGTCCTATTCTGCCTATGCCTATTAGTCCTAATGTCTTGCCACCTAATTCTACACCTTTGGAAAATGACTTCTTTAAGGTTTTAAACTCAGAGTCACCATCAGAAGGCATATGTCTGTTAGATTTGTAAAGAAATCTAGAAAGAGAAAGCATATGAGCAAAAGCTAATTCAGCAACAGATCTTGAAGAAGCAGCTGGAGTATTAATAACATTTACACCTTTAGACTTGGCAAAATCTACATCTATATTGTCAAGACCTACACCACCTCTGCCTATAATTTTGAGATTTGGGCAAGAACTGATAAGATCTTCTCTTACTTTCGTTGCAGATCTAACGCATATAGCATCGAAAGAAGGTAGCTGAGCTATAAGATCCTCTTGAGCTATCTTTGTATCCTGCACTTCATGTCCAGCATCTATCAATTTTTGTCTTCCTGAAGGATGAATACCGTCGTTTATCAGAATTTTTGCCATGTTTTTCTCTTTTTATTTGTACAAAGAAAAATAAAATTTGGTTAATAAGCGAGTCTATATTTACATTTTGAGTTAAATGTTCAATAAATATTTAATGAACGTAACATATTATTTTTTTTTGTAATATGTTTATTATTGATTAACTTTGGGTAGGTTTGAATAATTATAATTAAATCATATACGTTAATACTCGTATCACAAACAAACACAGATGTATTCTTTAGGAATTTTTTTATTTCAAAAAGCTGAAAATGCTGAGGAGGGAATCAAGATCATAGATCTATTGTACAAGGACGGAAGTTTCGGCGATTTGCTAGGTTTAGCAATAGTAGGAATACTGTTTATATTGTCATTTATGGCCCTATATATATTTATTGAGCGATATCTAACCATCAAAAAAGCTGGGAGGATAGACGAGACTTTTCTTAATAATATAAAGAATTCTGTTGCAGCAGGAAACTTAGAAGGTGCTAAGGCCGTCTGTAGAAATACTGATTCTCCTTATTCTAGAATGGTCGAAAAGGGTATTCAGAGAATAGGAAAACCACTTAGAGATATAAATGCATCTATAGAAAATGTAGGAAACTTGGAAGTATTTAAGTTAGAAAAGAACTTATCTACGCTTGCAAGTATTGCAGGTGTAGCGCCTATGATTGGTTTCTTTGGTACGGTGACAGGTATGATATTGGCCTTTTATAAGATGTCATCTGAAGATAACGTAACGCCTACAGTGTTAGCAGGAGGTATCTATCAGGCCTTATTTACAACGGCAGGAGGATTATTCGTAGGTATATTGGCCTTTGTAGGATATAATTTATTAGTAGCGAATGTAGACAAGGTAGTGTTCAAGATGGAAAGAACAGCTACAGAGTTTATGGATATGTTACAAGAACCTATGAAATAATAAGACTAGCATGAAAAGAAGAAATAAAGTAAGCGCAGAATTTAGTATGTCCTCATTGACGGATATCATCTTTCTATTGCTTATTTTCTTCATGTTGACCTCGTCTATGGTCCAGATCAATGTAGAATTGCCGGAGTCAGATAGTAAGACTGTTGCGCCTACAGATATAACGGTTATGATGACTAAGGATGGAAAACTTACTTTTAATGGTAAGAAGACTACTGTGAAAGCACTAAAATCTCAGATTCAATCTAAAGTCGGTCAACAAAAGAATCAAGAGAATGCGACAGTTGCGATTGTTGCAGAGAAAGGAGTACAATGGAATAAGGTCAATGAAATTATGACGATTGCAGCAAGTCTCAGAATGAAAGCAATTATTGCAACACAACCTAGAGGCTAAAAAATAATTATGGGATTCAAGAAAAAAAGTAAAGTAAGTGCAGAGTTTAGTATGTCATCTTTAACGGATATCATCTTTTTATTACTTATTTTCTTTATGTTGACTTCATCGTTGATAATCCCTAACGCATTAAATTTAAAATTACCAGGTAAAGCGAATAGTTCACCTCCATCTAAGTCGCAACCTGCTATAGTTACCATAGAGAGAAATGGTACCTATTTTTATAATGGAGAGAAGGTGTCATTGTCTGGGATAGATTCTAGGGTAAGGACACTAAAGAAGGGAAATAAGAAAGCATCTATAGTTATTACTCCAGATCCTAATGCGGCTAACGAAAAAGTAGTAGCAGTCTTAGACATGGCGTTTAGATATGGGCTTAATGCGATTCTTACGGATCCTAAATAACACACAACTACACACATAATTCTTAGAAACAGTTCGTAACTATTTTGCCGTAGGCGAAATATAAAATTCTATATGATGGATTATGTTTATAATGAAATAGAGCTTATTGATGAGAAAGAAAATAAGAGAAAAGGATTCTTGTTTTCCGTAATCTTGCACGTCATCATTTTGTTGATTTGCTTATTGCCACTTCTTGTTGGTAGAGAGATTCCTCCATTGGATAATCAGACTGGAATTCTGGTAGCCTTCGGTGTTCCTGATGGTGGCAATAATAGTAATCAAGAGAAACCAGCCCCCGTAGCTGAAAAAAAGGAAGCTGCAAAACCTACGCCAGCAAAGCCAAAAACAACAGAGGTAAAAAAGAAAGAAACTAAGGCTAAGAAATCTGAAGCATCCACCAAGGTGTCCACTGCAAAGGTAGTAGATAAGGTGGAAGATAATGATGTAAAAGCTGTAGAGGCAGAAAAAGCAGAAATGGTAAAGAAACAAGCTATAGCCGAAGCTGCTAAAAAAGCTAAAGCAGAAGCGGACGCCAAGGCAAAAGCTGAGGCAGATGCCAAGGCAAAAGCAAAAGCCGAGAAGGAAGCTGCAGCAGCAGCTAAAGCCAAAAAAGAAGCTGAAGAAAAAGCTAAATTCAGCAACGCGAAAAGTAAATTCAGTGATTTGTTCTCTGGAGGAGGAAGCGCAGGAGATAATAATAGTGATCAAGCCAAAGGAGATACTAAGGGAGATCCTAATGCCAAGGCACTTGAAGGAATTTCTACTGGATCGGGAAGAGTAGGTGGTGGTCTAGGAGGAAGAGGTATCCTATACGAACCTAAGATAAAAGATAATTCTCAGAAGGCAGGTAAGGTCGTTGTAAAGGTATGTGTCAACAAATCCGGTAAGGTTATAAGCTCTAAGTTTACACAGAAAGGATCTACAACGACAGATGCTCATCTTGTAAAAATTGCTAAAGAAAGTGCAGTTAAGTATAAGTTTTCTGCTAGCGAGATCGAGGAACAATGCGGAACCATCACTGTCGATTTCAAATTGAATTAAAGAATTATTAGAAATAATTGAATAATAAAAAAGCAACTTTGATTTCAAAGCTGCTTTTTTATTATTTTGCTTAATGGCTATTCCGCTCGAGAATAATCGTCAAAAGATACTTCCTTATATTTTTCTTCATGTGCAAAAGTCAATTCTTGCATAAGTTGATCTACTTTCTTAAACCCCGGCGTGATTCGTATTCTTGCTAACTCTTCGTCTAACAATACAAAAGAAGGGTAACCCATTCTACCATTAAGCATTGCTTTGGCTAATTGGTGAGCGCCTCTTCTACCGGATTTTTCGAAGGCATAGGTGTTTCCTTCCCATACAATTTCTTCTTTCTGTTCTGCATCGAACTTTACTGCATAGAAGTTATCATTCATATATTTGACAACATTTGGATCTACAAAGGTACTAGAGTCCATTTTTTTACACCAGCCACACCACTCGGTATAGACATCTACAAATACTTTCTTAGGATTCTTTTTATTTTTCTCTAAGGCTTCTTCCCAGCTGATCCAGTTTATTTTATCTCCTTCAGTACTTGTATCTAGATTTGTAAAAGAAGAACTTAATAATGCTATAAAGCATACCAATGTTAATGAGGCTATATATTTCATATTTTTATTTTTTGTTACCAATATTCTTAGCTATAAAAATACAATAAAACTTTTTAAAATTGGTTAAGCAAAACTTAAATCATACACATCTAATTGTTGAAGAATACCAAGGTTTCTGCATCAATATTATTATAAAAATTACTTTCACCACCACTGTTTGCAACTACGGTAGCCGTATAAGTTACTTGACCATTGCTATTGCCGGGAGCAAAGCTTGCTACATAACCAAGACTTAATGTTTCTCCTGCTGGTATGGATTCATCTGTTGTAAAAACATGAAAAGCAGGATTAGAACTGTCATAGGTCCATGAAGCATTATCTACAGCATAAGGTCCAATGAAAGTTGCACTACTATTAAAACTAAAACTTAGACTAGGATCCTTAGGAATTACGACTGTGATGAGTCCAGTACTAGGAATGTCGTTAAGTTCTCTTACCGAAACAGAAGTAGCCATTAAGGTAGTACCATTAGCAACTCCCGGTATAAAGCTGAAGGTACAGGTCAAATCCGGATCTCCTTGGATTACCTCTATTATGAATTCACATATAAATGTTTCATTATCTGATATAATCTCATAAGTCTGGGTTGTAATTCCAACAGGAAAAGCATCCCCAGATGTCAATCCACTATTATCAGTCTGTATTATGGTCGCTGCTGGATTATCACAGTACGGTATGGCATCCACGACATAAGTTACAACAGCTTCAGTCTCAGTATCATCAATAGGTACAACTATGTCAGAAGGGCAAATATATTCGTATTCTTCTTCTATGGGAAGTACTGTGATATATTGCATATAATCGAGTATCGTTCCACATACTTCCTCAGTCCAATGGTAGAAAAACATGTTGCCACATTCTTCAGGTCCTCCTACTATTTGATTAAAAACTACGTTGCCACTTAGGTTGCAAGAACTCGAACCATTTTCATAAGGAATATCTGCAATTGGTGGCAGAGGGTCGCCGAAAGTTATGGTAAGATCAGGAGGTGTACTAGTTATAACAGGTGCTTCAGGAGGATTGACGCTGATGATTTGCTGACAACTTGCATTGCCATTGCAATCATCTACTGCAGTGAAAGTTCTTGTAAAAGTATATACTTCATTGCATATAGGATCAACTGGAAGGTCATCCTCAATTATAATTTCAAATTCACAACCATCTTGATCGAATATAGCAGAGCCCAAAGCATCTATAGATGTATCAGCTCCACAACCTAGCGTAACATCTGCTGGACAAAAGATAAGGGATGGACCACCATCTGTTACTCTTCCAATTTCTTGTGTACACTCAGCTGAATTGCCACAGGCATCTGTTACCATATAAGTGTTGAGAATAACTTCAAAAGCTGGACAAGTTCCATCTACTACCTCACTTGAGATTAATCCAAAATCTAACATATCACAGTTATCAATGACTTGACCACCTGCAGCTTCAAAAGAAAATATATCAAAGAAAATAGGAGTGTTTTCAGTACAGAAAATTTCAGAGTATGGTGGACAAGTTATTTGAGGAACTTCAGTATCATATTCTAATTGGAAAGTTAGTGTATCCGAATTACAAAAAATATCATCTACGTCAGGATCTGTAATGATAAGGATAACTTCTTCTACTCCACACTCGTCAAAGGTATAAGTACCCATCGAACTAAAACTAAAAGATCCAGTGCCAAAATCCCATGCATACATTAGATTAGCAGCGCCAGAATTATCTACGGAATTATTTGCGTTATAACTAAATTCTAAATTACACGTATTTAGTTCTCCAGTAGCCACTGCAACTGGTTTGTCATCACAAGGGATTAATGTAGGAAGTGTAAGTAATATGACAGGTGGCGAACAATTGTTAGTTGCATTAGTCAATACGATTTCTACAAAAGAGGTATTTAGATTATCAAATACATTGCTGCTCTGAAAACTAGAACCTCCATCTATAGAATACATATCATTTCCTGAAGAACTTATGGTTAGACTTGTTCCTGCTATATCAGCACCAGTGAGAACAATTCCTCCACTTGAGTTTCCATCTTCTATAATATTGTTAGTAAGATCTTGTACCAAGCCATGATTTGTAATGCTAGAGGTCTGATTAGATTCTTGTATAAAAAGTGCGCAACTATTATTGATAAAGGCTCCATTTTCATATTCTATTATACCACCAAGGTTATGAAATAGATTATTGTTTTGAAAATCTCCTTCAGATATGTAAGCTCCATTCTCAGTTGTAAAATTACCATTGTTAGTGATAGTTGAGAAATTATTACCTAGGTAACCTGTAAATATGTTACCAGCGTTAATTATTGTTGCAGCATCCACCAATAGATCTTCAGTTGTAATGGTCCCATTATTAGTCATTCCTTGCTGAAACTCTAATAGCGAGTTACTTACAGTGATTATAGAATTATTTACATGCGTATCCATGAAGATAGTATGATCACCTGTTTCTATAGTTCCGTTGTTTTCTGATTCTCCTTGCACAGTAAAAAAGGATGATGCTATTATTTGGCCCTCATTTAGTAAGTTGGAATCAAATGAGCCCTCATTAAAAGTTATCAAATTATAATTTTCAATGTTTCCAGTGTAATAAGCAAAATCTGTATAAATCTCTCCATGATTTATTAAATCGCTTTCTATGACTAATTCTCCATGTATTTCACCATGATTCTCTAGGTTAATGACTTCTGCGTAAGTAGCTATTTCTACAACCATACCCGCTGGAATAATGACATCTTCAAAATTTGGAACCATCCCTGTACTCCAGTTACCTGGTGTCTCCCAAAGGTTATCACCTGCACCATTCGTAAATGTAATTTGAGAACTGATTTGTGAAAAAGAGAATAGAAAAAGTAGAAAAGTAAATGTCAATGTATAAAGACTTTTTACTTGATTTAAGCTAATGACCTGCATAGTTAAAGGTGTTTAGAGTATTTATAATGATAGGGGTTAATCTAAAGCTACAAATTAATTAGGTGGAATTTCAATTAGTTTATCCAATTAACACCCTTGATATTCTAAAGTATATTGCACTTTTTCATTTATTTTAATGTCTAGCCTTTACATTAGTTCTATATTTATCCTCTATATTCTGTTATGAAAGTATGTATCGCTGAGAAACCATCTGTAGCTAAAGAAATAGCTAATGTACTAGGAGCTTCTGCAAGAAGAGATGGCTACTTCGAAGGCAACGGTTATGCTGTAAGCTGGACCTTTGGCCACTTCTGCGAATTGTATAGTCCTGACGATTATAAGCCTCAATGGAAAAGATGGGATCTTAATTCACTTCCTATGCTTCCAGAAAAATTCCTTACCAAACTTAAGAAGGATAAGGGTGTAAAGAAACAATTTGGGATAGTAAAAAAATTATTCAAATCGGCTTCTGTTGTAATAAATTGTGGTGATGCCGGACAAGAGGGAGAACTGATACAGCGCTGGGTAATCAAGGAAGCAAAATACAAAGGCGAGGTTCAGAGATTATGGATTTCTTCTCTTACCAAGGAAGCAATCCAACAGGGTTTTAAAGACTTGCGACCTGGAAGTGAATTTGATCCATTATATTTTGCTGGGAGTGCAAGAGCTATCGGAGATTGGTTATTAGGTATGAATGCTACTCGTCTTTATACCTTGAAATATGGTGGAGGGAAGCAAGTGTTATCTATAGGTAGAGTGCAGACACCTACTTTAGCAATGCTTGTCAATAGACACAAAGAAATAGAGGAATTTGTATCTACTCCGTTCTGGGAACTAGAGACAAATTATAGAGCTGTAACGTTTAGGTACGAGAAAGGTAGATTCGAAAAGCACGAGGAAGGAAAAGCTCTCCTTGATGCTATAAAGGAAAAAACATTTCACATTGTATCTTCTACTAAGAAGGCAGGAAAAGAATATGCGCCCAAGCTATTTGACCTTACAAGTTTACAAGTATCTTGTAATAAGAAATTTGGTTTTCCTGCAGATCAAACTTTAAAGATCGTACAGAAATTATATGAGCGGAAATTGGTTACCTATCCTAGAGTAGATACTAACTATCTTCCTAATGATATGTATCCTAAGATCAAAGGTATCTTATCAAAGATGCAAGCTTATAAAGAATTTGTAACACCACTACTTTCTAAAAGTATACGGAAATCTAAATCCGTATTTAATGATAAAAAAGTTACGGATCACCATGCTATAATTCCTACAGGAGTTCAGGGCAGTATGACTCATGATGAAGGTCGCGTTTATGATCTTATAGCGAGAAGATTTATTGCTAATTTTTATCCTGAGTGTAAGGTTAATAATGCAGTGGTTATTGGTCGAGTAGAGGATGTCAAATTTAAAGCCAAAGGAAAGGAAATTACAGATCCCGGATGGAAGATATTGTTCCCAAAAAAAGAAAAGACTTCAGATGATGATAATAAGGAAGAAGAAGGGAAAACTTTACCAATTTTTCAGATAGGAGAATCTGGTCCCCATGAACCTAAACTTGTAGAAAAGCAAACTCAACCACCCAAGTATTACACAGATGCAAGCTTGCTTAGGGCTATGGAAACTGCTGGTAAGAAAGTAACTAACGAGGAGCTTAGTGATATTATGAAAGAGAATGGAATAGGTCGACCTTCTACCAGAGCTAATATTATAGAAACTTTGTTCAGACGAAAATACACCTTCAGAAAAAGGAAACTTATAATGGCTACGGATCTCGGGATACAGCTGATAGATACAATAGAAAATCATCTGCTAAAATCCGTAGAGCTCACAGGTCAATGGGAGAAGAAATTACGTATGATCGAAGCTAAGCAATATAGCACATCAGCGTTTATAGCGGAGATGAAAAAAATGACAGATGATCTCGTAACTGAAGTCAGAATGTCAAAGGGGAAATCGAAAATTGATCTTTCTGGTATTCAAAAAAAAACCTGGAAAAAAAAGAAAAGTTCTCCTAGATCTGTAGGAAAGAGAAACCCACAAGCTAAGGTAAAAGCTATTCCTAAATCTAATGAGAAAGCCTCTAAAACTAGACTAGTTGGTCACAGTTGTCCCAAATGTAGGTCAGGTAAAATTATCAAAGGTAAGACTGCTTACGGATGTAATGAATGGAAAGCAGGTTGTAATTTCCGAATGCTAGAAAAATTTATGGGAAAGAAAATATCCGAAAATCAATTATTGCGTTTGCTTGGAAAGAGTAGTACAGTAAAACTCAAAGGCTTTAAACAGAATGGTGTTAAAGTAGATGGCGTTGTAATATGGGATAAAGATTATACGATGCAACTTGTTCCAGACGGAAATACTAAACCAAAGATTAATAGTAATTCCAGAGAAGAGAGAATAATTTGCCCTAAATGTAAGCAAGGAAAAGTTGTCAAAGGGAAGACCGCATATGGTTGTTCAAGGTGGAAGGCTGGCTGCAGTTTTAGATACTCATTTGACGAGATAAGAAAAAAAGCTGCTGGAAAAAAAATGACAAAAGAATTAGTACTAAGTATTATAAGTGGGTAAGAATTAATAGAAATCAAACACTTTACTCAACTACCACCCTAATGCTTTTTTCATCTTATCATAGATACTCGTATTCTCATAAATGCCGTTAAATAATTCACTGCCAGGGCCGTAAGCAAAAACAGGTATCATCGTGCCTGTGTGATAATCAGAAGTAAATGCTGTAACAAGACTATCCATAGTAGATTCTTTCTGGATGGCAAATCCTCCCGTCTCATGATCTGCAGTAACAACGACTAGCGTATTGCCATCTCTTTTGGCGAAGGCCAATGCATCTCTAATCACCTTGTCATATTCCATGAATTCCGTGATAATATAATTAGTATTATTAGCATGCCCGCCCCAGTCTATTTGTGAGCCTTCTACCATTATGAAGAATCCTTTATCACTTTTTCGCTTTAGAAATTCGAAAGATAGTTTCGCTGCGGGTACGAGATAGTCCCTCCCTTGCTCATAAGATAACGGGCTATCATCAGCAGCGAAATAGGCTAAATTTTTCGTTGGATCTATCGTTATGTCCTTCAGTTCAGTATCGAGAAAAGTATACACATTGTAACTTTCCATTTTAGAAAGTAGATTTTGTTCATCCTCTCTTCTGTCAAAATATTTTTTACCTCCTCCTATCATTAGGTCTACTTCCGTATCTAGAAAATCCTCAGCGATTTCTTCGTAGTTGTTTCTGCTAGCATTGTGAGCTATATAAGAAGCAGGTGTAGCATGGACTATTGTAGAAGTGGCTACCAGCCCTGTTGCAAGACCTCTTTCTTCAGCTTCTTCTAGGATTGTTTTTACAGCGATAGTGTCTGGATTGACACCTATAGCGCCATTGAAAGTTTTTATGCCGCAGGAGAAGGCTGTGGCTGCTGCAGCTGAATCTGTGATCAACTTATCAGAGGCATAACACTTATGTAATCCGATCACTGGAAAATCTTCCAGAGCAGTAGCATTACCATTGGCATACATGCCTGCAGTGATTTGTCCTAGACCCATTCCATCTCCTATTAGAAATATAATGTTCTTAGCTGTAGGTCTTTCTACAGCCCTAGATTCTATTTCTATTTCTGGACTTGCAGTAGATACTTGTGGCATCTTTTTGTTGCAAGAAGTGACTAAGAAAGTTATCGGTATTAGAAATCTAAGGATTGGTATCATAGTTTTTATTTCAATTATTATAGCAAAATATACTTTTTACCTGGTAATGGTTTAACAATACCACTAAATTCAAGATTTAATAATATGGAGGAAAGATTAGATAATGGAATTCCAGTAGAATAGTGTAATTTGTCTAGTGCCATTTCTTTTTCTTTTCTTAACAAACTTACGATCTCCTGTTCCTCAGAACTTAGTTCTACAAACAAGGATGCTTGTTTATTTTTGTTTGTCTCAGAGGATTCTTCCCAATTCATTATGTATCCAATATCGTCAGCACTTTCTAGTAGGGCGGCACGATTTTGCTTGATGAGTTTATTACATCCTGAGGACATCTCATCTGTCACCCTTCCTGGAATGGCAAAGACATCTTTGTGGTATTGCAGACCGAATTCTGCAGAAATGATAGATCCTCCTTTCTTAGCAGATTCTACAACTACTATCGCATCACTAAGCATTGCTATGACTCTATTCCTCTGAGGGAAATTTGTAAAATCAGGCTTGGTCCCAGAAATAAATTCTGAGAGTATACCTCCATTTTCTATCATCTGTGACGCAAGCTTTCTATTTGTCGCAGGATATATCATGTCTAATCCATGTCCTAGAACGCCGATGTTGGGTATGCCTATCTGGGTCGCCTGTCGATGGGCGCAGGAATCTATACCGTAAGCTAATCCGCTTATAATGCTCGTATTATATTTTTGTAAACCTTGTACTAATTGTTCACATACTATTTTACCCTTTTCTGTGGGTTTTCTTGTTCCTACTATTCCTACTGTTCGATGACTGTTGAGACAATCTGTTCCCTTGTAATAGAGGAGGGTGGGAGCATCTGGAAAGTGCTTAAGTCTGTGTGGGTAATTATCATCTAGATAGAAATATGGCTTTATATTATTTCTTTCGATAAACTTAATTTCTTGCTCTGCGCGTTTAGTGTTGTCGGCGTTAAAAATATTCTTAGCAGCTATAGGACCTATGCCTGGGATCTTTTCGAGGTTACTTTTCTTTTCTTCAAATACCGCTTCTAATCCACCACAATAAGAAATTAGATTCTTGATAAGTACAGGACCTACTTTTGGGATTTGCGTAATAGCTATTTTATGGAGTAGTTCTGACATGATTTTTATTGAGCGTATTGCTGAGCTTTAGCAGTATTTCCTATATTATTATAACATTCGTAAAGTGCTTTTTTTAGTCCAGGATTCCCTGGAAAAGCCTGATAAGCTTTTTCTAGATAATGTATCGCCCATTGCGTATTTCTCTTTTTGATAAATAGCTGGTTGTATGCTAAGTCATAGTAGAAATCCATCAATGCTTGATCAGCGTTTTGCTGGTTTAAGTAGTCACAGTATTCCGTAATATAAGGTACATCTGGACGATTGATAGCCGCTTCTTTTAATTGCTGTAAGAGCTTAGGTCTATTAGGTTCATATTTTTGTAGCTCTGCAGCAATACCTGCTTTCATCAGATTGCCGTTAAAATAATTAGGATGGATTTCCACAGACTTTTCTATATACTCTTCAGCTTCTTTAAGTTGAGATAGTTTTTCATTTCTGTCGCTGAGTGTTTTGACATGATTAAATATTGCAGTAGCCATAAAACAATTCAGTCTAGCACTGTTTTTAGAAACCTTTATAGCTGTAGAATTTAGCGATAAGGTGTTTTCCCATGCAGGCACTCGAGTCCATGATTTTATAAAAAATAGTCCAGCGATAATAAGCAAAGGTATGGAGAGTACTTTTTTATGGAGTCCAAACTTAAGATTGACATGCTTCAATACTAAAGCTGTAAAAAATAACATCAAACCAAGTGATGGCATAAAGAGGAATCGCTCGTTCATAAAGGTTCCTACATTGACAAATACATTAGAGACTATGGTAAGTGTAGTGAGATAAAATATGATTCCATAGGCAAGTTTGTTTTTAGTAATCAAGCCATAGATGCTATATCCTACAAGTATCCCATAGCACAATAAACTGATGATTACCGAAGGATCTGACCAATGCATAATCGGAACATGATAAGGATAATAATCATGCGTAAGTGGATGCGGGAAAAAATCTAATTTCAGATATTGGCCGAGTACATACATGATAGTCGCTGATCGCTCTTCACCATTCATGCCGTAGAACGGATTATTCATCAGGTCGGTAAAGTTGCCTTCGCTATTCAGCACATAACCGATAACATTATACCTAACAATTATGTAAAATAGTGCGCAAGCAAAAGTTACCATAAAGGGTAGCCATATACGTTTGTCTAACTTTCCAGCGATAAAATATAAGGTGATAGGAATAATAGCTAGGAAGGTTATCGTTGTTTCTTTAGAGAAAATACCAAAAAGAAAAGTAAGAGCTAAGCCTAGAATATGTAATTTTTTTCCTGAGTATAGATATTTTATTGCAAAGATTAGTGAGGAAACAGATCCTATCATAGCCATTATCTCATCTCTTCCTTTTATGTTGGCTACAGCTTCTACATGTACCGGATGTAATGCGTAGAGGAGAGCGCAAATAAATGCTATAGAAGTATACCATTTGTTTTCTTTGAGTGTGGGGTACAGATATAGAATCAATCTGTAGATGAGTAAGCAGCACAAAATGTAGAATAAAATATTTACAATATGACTTACCTCTTTGTTTAATCCAAAAAACTGATGCTCTATGGCGAAGGTGACAATAGAAAGAGGTCTGTATCTAGCTCCTTGGACGAGATTTTTTTGCTCACCAAAATATCCTTGAAAACTTTCTGTAGATAGAATATCCCAGATACCTGAAAATCCAGCTTTAGTGTAATTGTTGTCTGTAATTACAATCTTGTCATCTAGTACATATTCATAAGGAACAGCTCTGAAATAAAGTAAGCTGATAAGGATGCCTATAATAGTTAAGGGAACTAGATGATTTTTTATTATAAATGGCTCTGGTGCAAATAATCTAGGAGAATTACGCTGCTTTACAGCAGATTTTATAGCAGGTTTGGCTTTTTTGACCTTATTGATTTTCTTTTTTTTCGACATTATGCCTCTATTTAGATGCAAAGCGTAAAAATATTTTAAATTTTATAATATTTTTACATTCTAGATTACTTGTTTGTATGAATAAAATAAAAGAATTAAAATACTTAATTGCTATATTCCTAGCAATTCCATTTTTTTGCATAGCTCAGCCTAATGTTAAGATAGCCTATAATATAGGTTATATAGGAGGTGGGAACATAAACCAGACTATAAGTGAATATAATGAAGTAAATGCTAACAGCCTTGCAGAGCTTGATAAGCCTATGGGGGACCTACATATCGCATCCGGTATTGAGATTGGTGTTAGGTTTAAGAATGATATTGGTTTTGCTTACGAACTAAGCTATGAGAATCTTACGACGGATAAGGAAAGTATAGGAGAAACAGTGGATGGAGAGGTTTTTTCTAAGGAATTACAATATGGCTTTAGAGCATTGCATTTAGGTTTAGAATATACAGGTAACAGGTTTGGTTTAGGGGCAACAGTAGGAAGAAGAACAAGTAAGATAGAAGAAGATGCCATAACAGGAGAAGACAGGAGTATAGTACGAAATACGGATTATGTGAGTAAAATATACCTTATATGGGATATAGGCGGTACCAATAGACTATCTTTTCAGCTTAGGCCTTACGTAACAATACCATATTCTTCTGCAAGCTTGGATCCTCTGAGGTCGAACTTAGGATTAAGCACTTCTACCGGTATAAACGAAGGATTTATGACCTATGGATTAACTATTGCATTTTATAATGGACCACAATAAGGAAGATCGTATTGGAAAATACCAACATTTAACTATATTTATATGTAATTAAATTAGTTCAAAAAATTAATTATCGTGGAAACGGGAGGTAACAACAAGTTTGAGAGTATCTATTCATCGAAGGTAAGAGCGGGAAAAAGACGTACTTATTTCTTTGATGTCAGAAAAACGAAAGGAGAAGATTTCTATATTACGATCACTGAGAGTACTAAGAAATTCAATAGTGATGGTTATGAGAGACACAAGATTTTCTTGTACAAGGAGGATTTCAACAGATTTATGAACAGTCTTACTGAAGCTGTAGATCATGTCAAAAATGATCTTATGCCAGACTTTGACTACGAACTCTATGAAAGAAGACAGAAAGAGTGGGAAGCTCAAAAGGAATTAGAAGAGAGAACAGGTGTTACAAGTACTCCTGAAACTACTTCGGCTTCTGAGCCTACAACTACTACTGAAGCGTCAGAGCCAGCTGCAGAAAAGCCTGCTAATGACGGTGTAGAGTCAGAAGAAGACATGAGCTGGTAATTTATTTTCCTTTATAATTAGGTTTTCTTTTTTCTAGAAAGGCAGCAATGCCTTCCTTATAATCATGGCTTTCACCAGCTATTGACTGTAGTTTCTTTTCTACATCTAATTGTTTTTCAAGATCATTGTAGGCCGATTCATTTAATGCTCTTTTCGTAAGACCTATAGCCATGGTTGGTGATGAGGCGAGTTTCTCCGCCATTTTTATATAGGACGCTTCGAAGGTCTCTTCTGGATATACCTTATAAATCATACCCATATCATAGGCCTCTTGTCCCGAGATCTTATCTCCAGTCATCATAAGTCCAGACGCTCTTGCAAAACCCACTAGACGTGGTAAGAAAAATGTTCCAGCACTATCCGGTATAAGACCTATCTTAGAAAATGCTTGTATAAAACTTGCTTGCTCACTTGCTATAGTAATATCGCAGGCAAGGGCAATATTAGCTCCTGCGCCTGCAGCTACACCGTTGATGGCAGCTATTATAGGTTTTTCTATCGTTCTGATCAACTTGATGATAGGATTATAATGCTCTTCTACGATTCGTCCTATAGTTAGACCATTATCAGGATCTATGGCTTCGGCCAGATCTTGACCAGCAGAAAATGCTTTGCCTGATCCCACAATACATATAGCCCTTACCTCATCGTTTTCGGCACAAGACTTTAAGGCATCTTGAAAAGCCATAGCCATCTCTCTGACAAAAGCATTGTACTTATCTGTTCTTAATAATTTTATATAGGTAACATTATTCTTAGCAATGAGGTCTACAAATTCTGAGGTACGCATAGGTTTTCTTTTTGTAATAGGGTGATACTTAAAAGCACTTAAAATAATCAAAAGGTTCTAAGCAGTCCAAGCATTTATATTGTGCCTTACATGCTGTAGAACCAAACTGGCTAACTAATTCAGTTTTGTCTGAATTACACTGAGGACAGTTCACCTCCTTCTGAAAAATAGATAATTGTCCCTTGTCCGAATGTGTTTTTTCTGGAGGAGCAATTCCATAATCCTTAAGCTTTTGTAGACCAGAATCACTAATCCAGTCCGTGGTCCAGGGAGGAGAAAGAATAGTTTCTATATGGAATTTTTCAACCCCAGCTTGTTCCAGTGCTTTTACAATCTCGAATTCGATGACATTCATAGCAGGGCAGCCGGAGTAAGTAGGGGTAATGGTTATTCGAGTGAGCTCTTCTTCTACCTTTACACCTCTCACAATTCCAAGCTCCACTACACTTAGTACTGGTACCTCAGGATCCATCACCTGCTCTATGATTTTATATATTTCTTGTTCTGTTGTAGCTACCATTCCTGTCCTGGATATGCTCTTTGTAAAAATTGTAAGTCAGAAAGGATAAATCCAAGATGCTCAGTGTGGTTGCCATCCTTCCCTCCGTATTGCATATAATTATGTTCTGGTTTCTTAAGAGTAGCACGCTCGATAAGCTCTGTTATCTCGGCATAAAAAGGCTCTTTAATGGTAGATAGATCTACAGCAATATTTTTTTCGAGTAGATCTGTTTCATAGCTTGCAGGCTTGAAAGCTTCGTCTATATAAGGCCATAGTTTATCTACTCCAACTTGCATCCTCTGCTTGCTTTCCTCAGTACCATCTCCTAATCGTGTAAACCATTCATGGCTGAAGTACTTATGATATTTTACTTCTTTCAGCGCTTTCTGCGCATAGGAAGAAAGATCTTGATCAGTGGAATCTACTAGTTTAGAAGTAAATAAATAATTAAAACTATCGAAAAAAGCTTGTCTCACTATAGTCTGTCCAAAGTCGCCATTTTTCTGTTCAGCAAGTAATAAGTTTTTGAAATCTATGACATCTCTTTTGTAGGGATAGTCATCTTCTGTTGCTCCATTACCTTCTAGTTTAGCAATGTGCTGATACATAAACCTAGCATGACCGATAAGGTCTAGAGCAATATTACTGAGTGCCATGTCTTGTTCTAGGACAGGACCGTGACCGCACCATTCAGAAAGTCTATGACCCATGATCAGTCCATTGTCCGCAATATATAACAGATAATTTTTCAGCTGCTTATCCATAAGCTATATGTGTTTTATTTCGTCAGGAACATCATAGAAAGTAGGATGTCTATAGACTTTATCTTCTGCTGGATCAAAGAATTCTTCTTTCTGTTCTGGATTGGAGGCAGTAATATGAGAAGATTCCACGACCCAGATACTGACACCTTCTTTTCTCCTCGTATATACGTCGCGAGCATTCTGTATAGCAATCTCTGCATCTGGTGCATGCAAGCTTCCAGCATGTTTATGATGAAGACCTTGTTTAGATCTTAGAAATACTTCAAATAATGGCCATTCGGTATTCATATCTAGTTTTTTATAATTGTCTTTCTTAAGTAGAATCTATGCTGCATTTTCTTTCTTAGCTGCTGCCTTCCTAGCAGCTTGTTTTTTCTGGTAAGCTATGGCGGCTTCTTTGACCCATCTTCCATTTTCGTGAGCTGTTTTTCTTGCTTCTATACGCTCTTTGTTACACGGTCCGTTTCCGCTAACTACCTGCCAGAATTCATCCCAGTTGATAGCTCCGAAATCATAATGTCCTCTCTCTTCGTTCCACTTAAGGTCTTTATCTGGTATTTTCAATCCCAGAAACTCAGCCTGGGGTGTAGTTGTATCTACGAATCTCTGTCGTAGCTCATCATTAGAATAACGCTTAATACGCCATGCCATGGACTGTGCAGAGTGCTTAGAATCCTCATCACCTGGGCCGAACATCATAAGGGAGGGCCACCACCATCTATCTAGCGCATTCTGCGCCATTCTTTTTTGTTCGTCTGATCCCTTACATAGCGTATTCATGATTTCGAATCCTTGTCTCTGGTGGAAAGACTCTTCCTTACATACCCTGACCATAGCTCTCGCATAGGGCCCATAAGAACATCTACACAAAGGAACCTGATTCATAATAGCAGCTCCATCCACAAGCCACCCTATAGCTCCTATATCTGCCCAACTTATAGTAGGGTAGTTGAATATGCTTGAATATTTTGCTTTACCCGTATGCAACTGATCTAGCATCTCATCTCTGGTAATACCTAATGTTTCTGCGGCACTATACAAGTATAGGCCATGACCAGCCTCATCCTGTACCTTAGCTAATAGGCCCAGTTTTCTCTTAAGGTTGGGTGCTCGAGTTATCCAGTTTCCCTCTGGAAGCATACCTACTAGTTCCGAGTGAGCATGTTGAGAAATTTGTCTGATAAGTGTTTTTCTATACCTGTCAGGCATCCAGTCTCTTGGCTCAATTTTAATTTCTTGATCTATTTTTTCTTGAAATTGGGTTTCTAAATTTTGAGTATTCATATGAGCTGTATTTATTTCTTATAAATATAACGTAGTTAACGAACAAATGTTCGCTTTTTTTTATTTCCCTAAGCCTCTTATTACCATTTCCTTTACTTCTCTCTCTAGTGCTTTTTTATTGATCTTTTTGCTAGGCGAATACCAGTGATAGATCCACTTAATACTGCTAAGAAAGGTAAACAAAATAAATCTTGGGTTTAGTTTTTTTATTTTATTATCGTCTATTCCTTGCTTAATAATTTTAAGTAAGTATTGTTCGTATAATTTTCTCTTAGTAAGGAAATCTACTAGGACATCTCCTTGTAGATGTTTCCACTCATCGTTGAATACTACTACAGAAGAGAAGGAGGTATAAGCTGCCTCTAGGTGTAAGCTGATAATAGCATCTAGTTTGCATATGGCATCCTTGTCTGACTTATATATAGTTCTTATACCATCTACAAAATAATCCGCTGCTCTCGTACAGATGCTAGACAGAATCTCATCCTTAGATCGTATATGACTGTATAGAGAAGATGGTTCTAAGCCTACTTTGTCTGCCAGCTCCCTCATAGAAGCGGAACCATATCCCTTTTCTACAAAGAGTTCTGCCGCGGCATTGTATATTTTTCTTTTCTTTTCAGTAATCATTAGTCAGCATCGAAGTCTATAAATAATTTCTTACTCTTAGGTATGGCTTGACAGGTCAGGATAAATCCCTGTTCTATTTCTTCGTCATCTAAGGCATATTGTAATTCCATTTCCACTTCTCCCTCTATCAACTTTGCTCTGCAAGTGCTACAAACACCTCCCTTACACGAGTAGGGTAGGTCACCACCATTTCGTATAGCCTCGTCTAGAACATTAATATCTGATTCTGACTGAAATACAAATTCAGAACCATCGAGTTTTATTTTTACCTCAGCGAGGAACATATCTTTTTCTTCCTTGGATTGCACCTCTTTTTTTACAATTCCTTCTGTCGTAAATAACTCGAATTTGATCTTCTCTTTAGCTACTCCTTTTTCTAGTAGAAATTCTTGAGTATCCATAATAAGTTGGTAAGGTCCACATAGGAAATAACTATCTATGGTCTTAGGATTAAAAAATATTTTACAATAGGTAGCAAGTTTCTCTGTATCAATTCTTCCATTCAGTATAGGACTAGTCTGAGACTCTTTACTCAGTACATTATAAAAACTAAATCGACCTATATAAGTATCCTTCAGTTCATTGAGATTTTCTCGGAACATGATGGTATCTGTCTTTTTGTTTCCATAGAAAAGGGTGAAGCTACTATCTGGTTCTTGGGTAAGAACAGTTTTTATTATAGACAGGATAGGAGTGATTCCGCTTCCCGCACAGATCGCGACATAATTATTATCTGCTTTAGGATCTATGATATGTGTGAATTTTCCTTGCGGAGCCATTACTTGTAATGTATCACCAGCTTGTAATTCGTCGTTAGCAAAACTGGAGAAAAGGCCTCCAGTTATTTTCTTTATCCCTACTTGGATAACATCACTGCTGGGATCGGAACAGATACTATAAGATCTTCTAACCTGCTCGCCTTGGATTTCTTGCTCTAGCGTAAGGTATTGACCGGGTACAAACCTGAAGCTTTCTTGGTCCTCTGTGGGTATAGCAAGACTAATGCACACACTATCGGGTGTCAATCTTTCTATATCCGCTATTTTTAATTTGTAAAACATATATACGAATGAACGTTCGTATGCTAAGATAGTTTTAATTACGAGATAGTTTTTAAAATTTTACTTTTTATATGGGCGTCCGGGCGTGCTATGCAGGACTCCACGTTCGTTTCGGTCACGCATTAGGCGTGACGCCTATCGGCTCCTTACTATCACTGACGCAGGGGTTTATCGATGGCTTCTGTGTTTACTTCTAGCACATTTATGTTTCCAGATATTAACTATGTTGTCTGTAATTAAAAGCAATATTTAAGGCAAGATTTGATGAAGTTGTGAAATTAAATAATTATATTTAGACAACAACTGTTATACTTTACACTAGCAATCCAATGCACATTTAATTTTATTCAACTAAGCTTGTGTATAGTCATTATAGAAACAATTTGTAGCCATAGAATCTATTTTCTATGACTCGTATTTATATTTATTAAACAAATAAATCCATTACAGATGAAAATTTTACAAACTTCTTTATTCTTTATTCTTTATTCTTTATTCTTTATTCCTAAGTATACCAAATCAGATGTATGCCCAGTGTGATATCTTAATCCTAGGTATGCCTGATTATATTTGTGATAATGGTGGAACTGTAGGTGATATAAGTGATGATACTTATACAGCAACGCTAACAGCTTTCAATAACGGAGATGATATTTTATGGAACCCCACCTATGGTCCATTTAATATAGTAGATGGAGTTCAAATGGTTACTGTTGTTCATCCAAGCGATCCGAGTTGTACCTTAATTTATACTATAACTGCACCTGCCCATTGTGATCCCTTCATTTGTCCGGATTACAATGTATGCGTAGATTTAATAGCAGAAGATGGATGTACTGCCCTGTATTATGTCAATTTTGACATTCTGTCTCCACAAGTCTTTACACTAAGCGACCTCATTTTTAATTTTAATGTGTCAGGAGGGGATATCGTTTCTTTTGATTTTTTAGATCCTACTACAAATATTGCAATGAGCGGAATTACATTAAATGATGAAAATTCTACTATTTCGATAAGTGGTGGAACTAATATTCTTTCTACAGATTTGGATGCTGGCTCTCATTTTTCTTTGGTAGTTTCTGGAGCTCCTGGACCTTGTGTTATTATTTCTAGACAAAATGCCACTGGTATGTTTTTTGATGGTATGCCTTGTATCGTAAACCAGAACTGTCCTGACAATATGGATTTTTGTCCTACAGGAGAAACGATCCAAGGCCAAATCACGACCCTTTCTAATAGTGTAGGCCCTTGTCCTAATACGCAAGGACTGGGTATCGAGGGAGCTGAAGTGACAATATCTAATACAAATGGAAGCTGCAATTCGGTTTCGGATATTAGTGGTAGATATGGATGTACCCTATGTGAAGACGATAGTTATGATATTTGCGTTACTACAACCTGTGATGAGCCTTGTGGCCTAGAAAATATCGATCTTATGATCATGCAACAGATACTAGTAGGTGGTGCGATAACTGCTGAAGTTATTTTTAAAGGAGATCTCGATCAAGATGGTAGTTTTTCTGCTTTTGATAGAGGACTCGCTAATAAGAAACTGATGGGACAAGATGTATCACAGCATGTATCAACATGGTGTCGCTTTGTTCCATTAGATGATTACACAGATGCTGTTAATGGTATTCAGGTGCCTGGTATTATAGATGATTGTTTTACCACAACTGATCCTAGTACGGCAGTAGATTATCTACGATTTGTGCTAGGAGATTTTAATGGGTCTTGTGATGATTGTACGCATAATGATGGGACTGGACCTTTCCCGATTACAATAGAGCAAGGGAGTGAGCATGCATTTGTAATCGCAGATGAAGATGTGGATGTCAGATCATTGATTATAGATTTTAGTATTGAAGATATATCTAAAATATTTACGGTAGATTCAGAATTAGAAGGAATGAGTTATGCGATCGTCGGGCAACAACTTAAAGTCACATGGTTGCCAGATGCAGCAAGTGCAAAAACATTAAGAAAAGGAGATGTCCTATTAAGCATAAATGGAAATTTAGCTGATCAAAATATTAGAATAGAAGATGATCACTCTTTTCTATTAGGTGGTGACAATGAGATTTTAAGTTTAGATCAGAATGAATACAGAATAGCTAATCACGCAACTCATAAGTTTCTAAGCATAAGAAATCAAAAAGATTTCCCATTAGATCCAAGATCAGAAAATGTGAATATTAGGCTTTATACGCTTAATGGAGCCTTGCTTAGTAATGAAAATTTAGTCCTAAATGTTGAGAATAATTATTATGAGCTACATCAAGATCATATAAATAACGGTCTCTATATTATCAACATAGAAACTGAATATGATAAAATATCTCAAAAGGTGATTATTGTGAATGACTGAAAAAAATAGGCGGCATTGTTAAGAAAGATATTCATATCAACTCTATTATTTGTTTGCTGTGTATGGATTAAAATCGATGCACAGCAAACTTATGTTTTAGGTCAACGTGGTCAAATAGCTTTAGGATATCCTGAATATTTTGGGATTTTTGAATTGGATTTATTTACAGGCAGTCGGAGTCTATTATTTGAGATACATATTTCTAGATTTATACATCCTCAAGAAACTGGAATAGAGCTAAATATAAATAGTTTTGAATTTAGTCTAGATAAGCAGCAGATATATTTTATGGAAAGAGAAGGTGATCTATATCTCTATGACATAGGTACTGATCAGCTAAGTTATATAAAAGATCTAACCCCTATTTCAAGTCCAATTTGGGTACATTTCTATACCAGAACAAGACAAATTGATAGATTGAATGATAGTATTTTATTGATATCTGGACAAACATATGGATTTTATAATACAAATAGTGAGGAGTTTACCCAGACTTATACGATACCTGATTTTCCTTCCTCCTCTCTCCCTCGGGAGATAGAAATTACAGCGACAAGAACAACTAAGCACAAGGATATTTTTCTCTATAATGGAGGGAATATAAGTCTCAGCTTGATTGATATAAACGATCCAGAAAATAACACAGTTCTCACTGATTATATACCGACTACTACCCTAAACTTATCGGAGGATAATATCATATCCTACCAGTTTAATTGTGATAGTACTAACTTATTCTTTTTACATGAATTGCAAGATATACAGATCTGGAAAATTGATGAAGAATCTGATCTGTTGGACTTAGTGACAACTTACAATTATTTTGATGATAACAATGGTTATAGAGTAATAGATATCCAACATTACAACGCCACTCCTTGGGAAGATTGTCAACGCATCATAGATCTGGATGAGGACGATAGTAGTGGAGCTGTAAATATAGATTATAACGGAGATAGCCTATGTCTGCATACAGACCTTGCTATAGTAGACGTAGATGTAGAACTGAAGAATGAGGTAGTACTTGATAGTGTTGTTGTGTATATAGATGGTGCAATAGCAGGGCAGCAACTTCAAGTGGCATCTGGGAATTATGATGTTGTATTTTCATCAGATACTCAGTTTGCTATTATAAGTAATGGAACAACAAGTTTAATAGAGCTGGAGCAGGCACTGATTTCCGCTAGATACATAGACAATGAGCCATACCGATCTGGAGATATAGAGATTATTTTTGAGGCATGGTATAGGGGTGTAGCCGGTACCGCAGCGATAGCCTATATTCATATACCGGAGATGCCCTATGCAGGAGAAGATCTGCACATGGAATTTTGTGTGGATGATTTAGAGTTGAATCTGGAGGAAATTCTAGAAGCAGAAACTACGCTAGGAGAATTCCATACCAAGGAGGGAATGCTATTAAGTTCTACGATAATAGATCTATCCATCGTACAGGAATTATCGTTGCAATATATCAGTGCGGTAGCACAATGTGCAGATACCGCTTGTATAACAGTGCTGGTCCGTCCCTTGCCACTCACAGTTGTTGTAGAAGATATAAGCTTGTGTGAAGGAGATAGTATAATGATAGATCTTAATGATCTGGAGGGACAGATTCTCTGGTCTGATGGCAGCGAAGATAAACTACGTGGTCTTACGGAGGCTAAGACTTATAGTTATGAGCACATAGATATGAATGGATGTATCTCGATAGAGAGTTTTACGCTAAGCTATGTATCGAGTGAGGTGGTAAAAGAGCTGCTAAATGTAGAAATATGTGATGGAGAAGCTTATACCTACAATGGAGAAATATACCAAGGAGATACGATAGTCCTAGATACGATTATGACAGTAGAAGGTTGTGATTCTATCATAAGCGGAATAGTCTTGTCGGTGATAGATAGCGCAGAAATAATTCTAGAAGGATCTACAGAATTCTGTGTAGGAGATGAGACGTTGATAGAGATAATCTCTACACATGCAGAAGTGTATCTGGACGGAAACTTGGTCAGCAGTACAATATTGTTTAAGGAAGCAGGAAGCTATACTATAAGGGTAGAAGATATGTCTGGCTGTATGGAAGAAATAGAGATCGTAATTTCCACCTATCCAACAGCTAGTATAGAGACGGTAGATATAGAAGATTTGGAATTTACGGAAGCGCGGGATATCGAGGTAGGTTATACAGGCGATATAGTTTCTTATAGTTGGTCTCCGACAGAAGGCCTATCCTGTTATGACTGTCCCTATCCAAGTCTGATATCACCTGGTATAGAACAGTACGAGATCGAGATAGAGGATAGCAATGGATGTATGTACAAAGAACAGCTCCGTATCAGCTATGTCGAAGACGCCTATTACCTCCCTAACATTATATCTCCAATTGCGGAGTATGAAGAGAATCGATCCTTTTACTTGCTGAGTAATCAGAGCGCCATTTATGATCTTATCGTCTACGACAGATGGGGCAAAGTAATGTATGAGGCTGAGCGACTCCTAACTAATGATTCCTCGGCAGGCTGGATACCTGATGAGAACATACAGCCTGGTGTATACGTCTATATAATAAAAATAGGAGAAGGATTTTCATCGATCCTTAAGTCTGGAAGTATTACAGTGGTGCGGTAGATCAGAAAGAAAATAAAATATTATTGTTTCTGCAACGTGTGAATCCCTTACCATTAAGCAAAGTCTACAGCCACGTTATACTAATACTAATATTAGGAGAGGTATTATATATTTTAATTCCAAGCTTATTTTGTTTAGTTATTCGTTGACAGTGTACAGAAGAAGGAGAAGCCAACGTCTAGCGGAAGACTTTAGTAAAGTCAGTTTTTTTGGGCCAGTATCGTTTATTTTGTATAAGGTCCCAATAAAGATGTTTGCTATGCTTTTTATTTGGGCGTCCGGGCGTGCTATGCAGGACTCCACGTTCGTTTCGGTCACGCATTAGGCGTGACGCCTATCGGCTCCTTACTATCACTGACGCAAGGGAAAGGTAAGTATGATTTCGTCTTCTCGTTTCAATACAGAAAGAATCAAATGTGCTAAGCATAGACTGCGCCTACGTTTTTGTAATAGATAATACTTGTACTAATTTTTTAGATTTCGATTTTCACTCCGTCAATGCTGATTTCATTTTGTTTTTTTGTGAGGGAAAAGAGACGTAGGCACAGCCAGACGCCTAACCTATCTAGTGGATCTAATTTGGAAGATTTGGGATTATGTGTGGAGCCGTGTGAGTTGCCTGCAAGAGACGAACGTAGAGAGTAGTCCGTGATGAGCATGTGTGGGAAGCAGGGGACCGAGTGAATAAGGAGTCTGGAAGGGAACGGCGCTAGTAGCAAGGTGGTTAGCTTACGAGCTAATGGCTTGCGGATAGGGACACACCCTAAACATATAAAACTGACATAAAACGAAAAAAGGTGATACTCTTGCGAATACCACCTTGTTTTTCATTAGGATTGCTTGTTTCTTATAGTCCGTTAACGTGTTTAGTCAACTTTCCCTTCAGATTCGAAGCTTTATTTTTATGCCAAGAATTTCTCTTAGCTAATTTATCTATCATGCTTACTACCTTAGGCAAGAATTTTTGCGCTTCAGCCTTATCTTCTAACTCTCTCAGTTTCGCAATAGCCGTTCTAGTAGACTTCTTATAATATCTATTTCTAGTCCTTTTAACTTCGTCTTGTACGATTCTCTTTTTTGTAGACTTATGATGTGCCATATTCAATTTTTATAAATGGAGTGCAAATGTAATGGATTTTTAGGTTATATGAAACATTTTGTAATAAAAAACTTAAGTTTTTTCTAGCTTGGTTTTTGCACGAATATCACCGTATATTGCTATAAATGGTGGAATTATTAATATTTTCGCCTTGATTAATGTTTAGTAACTACAGAGAAAAGGAAAAAAATGAAGGATTATTCTTATGTATTCAATGCCCACCCAAGCTATATAGATTCTATGTATAAGCAATATGTGCAGGATCCTGCCAGTGTAGATGAAGGCTGGAGAGTCTTTTTTGACGGTTTTGAGTTTGGCGAAAAAAGTAGTGATAATGGTGCTGCTGTTATGGGAGGAAGTGCTTTTTCTAATAAAGAATTTGCGGTATTATCTATAATTCATGGTTTTAGAAGTAGAGGGCATCTGGTTTCTACAACTAATCCGATAAGAGCTAGAAGGGATAGAAAACCACATCTAGATCTAGCAGATTATGGACTTACTGAGGCGGATCTAGGTAGTAAGTTTCAAGTTTCTGATGAGATCAATATGGATCATGCTACTTTGCAGGAGATGATAGATCGCCTACATGAAATATATTGTGGAAATATAGGTTTTGAGTACGCGCATATCGAGAACAGGGAAAAAAGAATGTGGCTACGTGATAAGATAGAGAATAGAGCTCTGGCAGGAGGTTACGGATTGTCTAAGTATAAAAAACAG
The DNA here is from genome assembly GCA_964475415.1 of uncultured Saprospiraceae bacterium. Lineage (GTDB taxonomy): Bacteria > Bacteroidota > Bacteroidia > Chitinophagales > Saprospiraceae > CALCMJ01. The sequence continues at coordinate 89,457 of CAYYWZ010000005.1, forward strand.
CGTATTCTAGAAAAGCTTAATGGAGCTGTTGTGTTCGAAAAATTCTTACACACAAAATATATAGGACAGAAACGTTTTTCTCTAGAAGGTGGTGAAACGACTATTGCAGCAATAGATGCTATTATAAACAAAGGGGCAGAAGATAAGGTAGAGGAAGTGGTTATCGGCATGGCGCATAGGGGAAGACTAAATGTACTGGTCAACACACTAGGGAAAACATACGAATCTGTATTCAGTGAGTTCGAGGGTAACTCTTTACCCGATCAGAGTTTTGGAGATGGTGATGTCAAATATCATCTCGGATATTCTAGTATGTTAGAAACGCCTACAGGGAAAACTGTACACCTCAAGTTAGCTCCTAATCCTTCTCACCTAGAAGCAGTAGATCCTGTAGTAGAAGGTTTTGCTAGAGCGAAAGCAGACATATTATATGGTAGTGATTATGATAAGATTTTACCTATACTTATTCACGGTGATGCAGCAGTAGCAGGACAAGGTGTCGTATATGAGGTGGTGCAGATGAGTCAGTTAGAGGGTTATTACACAGGTGGAACGATACATTATGTAATCAATAATCAGATAGGTTTTACAACTAATTTTGAAGATGCGAGATCATCTACTTATTGTACAGCGGCAGCTTCACTAGTACAAGCGCCTGTTTTTCATGTCAATGGAGATGATCCAGAGGCTGTGATATTTGCCTCTGAATTAGCAACAGAGTATAGGCAAAAATTCAACAATGATGTGTTTATAGATATGGTGTGTTACAGAAAACATGGACACAACGAGGGAGATGATCCTAAGTTTACTCAACCAGTCATGTATGACATCATCAAAAATCATCCTAACCCTAGAGACATTTACTCTAAAAAATTAAATGAGTCTGGAACCATAGATAAAGCGATTACTGAAAAGTTAGAGCAGGATTTCTGGAATGAATTGCAAGATAGGCTGAATTCTGTCAAAGAAAAGGATTTACCTTATACCTATCAAGAGCCAGAACTCGACTGGCAAAAACTAAAGAAAGTTACAGAAGCTAGTGATTTTGACGAGTCACCGGCTACAGGAATTGCGAAGGCGAAGGTAAAAAGTCTAGTGAAAAAAATCATGGCTTTACCGGAAGGCTTTGTTCCTCTATCTAAAGTAAACAGGTTACAGAAATCTAAAGATAAACTGATAGCAGATGGTAAGATGGACTGGGCTCTAGCAGAATTGACGGCTTATGCATCTATACTAGAGGAGGGTAAAGATGTTCGAATGAGTGGACAGGATGTTCGTAGAGGAACGTTCTCTCATAGACATGCGGTGTATTACGATAATAAGACCTTCGAAGAATATAATAAGTTGTCTAGAATTTCTGAAGACCAGGGTAAGTTTAGAATTTATAATTCTTTATTATCAGAATATGCTGTACTGGGTTTTGAGTTCGGTTATTCTCTTGCATCTCCTAATAGTCTTGTGATCTGGGAAGCGCAGTTTGGTGATTTTTATAATGGTGCACAATCTATGGTGGATCAGTTTATTGTGGCTTCAGAATCTAAATGGCAGCGTATGAGTGGGCTCGTTATGCTCCTACCTCATGGATATGAAGGACAGGGACCTGAGCACTCTAGTGCACGTATGGAACGTTTCCTACAGTCAGCAGCAGATTATAATATAACGGTAGCTAATATTACGACTCCTGCAAACTTTTTCCATGCATTGAGAAGGCAATTGGCCAGACCTTTCAGGAAGCCCCTAGTTGTGATGTCTCCTAAGTCCTTGTTAAGGCATCCGGGTTGTATCTCATCTATGGATGACTTTACTACTAAGAATAAGTTCCTGGAAATATATGATGATACAGATGTCAAAACTAAGGATGTCAAAAAAGTACTGTTATGTTCTGGAAAGGTATATTATGATCTCCTAGAAAAGAAAAATGCGGATAAGAGAAAGGATGTTGCTATTGTAAGAATAGAACAACTCTATCCATTTCCTAAGAAGCAGGTAGATGCTATCTTCAACAAATATAAGGGTGCCGAATTTTTATGGGTACAAGAGGAATCTGCAAATATGGGTTCTTGGGAATACCTTATGAGGTATTGGAGAAGAAAAGATATAGAATTAGTCTCTAGAAAAGCAAGTGCGTCTCCTGCCACAGGGTTTAAGAAGATACATGAGCAGCAGCAGGCGGAATTGATAAATAAGGCGTTTGAGTAGAAACTAAAGTTCTCTACAATCTCTATTGTTTTATTGGTTGATAAGCTTATCTGGGCATTATCTGTACAAGATGGTGTGACCGTTCATAACACTATAACTACCGTTAGTTACACGGTAGCGTCCGTTCGTTAATATTGTGTAAAATATTAGATCTTTTCTAATAGCTTTAGTAACGAAATGAAACTGATTCCATTAGCAAGAATTTTATTTCCTTTCTTATTGGGGATAGTACTAGCAAATTATTGGCTAGCGGATATCGTATTGGAAAAAAGTACGGTATTGCAGTTGGGTGTATTGGCTGCTTTCGGTTTTTTGATTATCTGTATAGCTGTCAAAAAGATACAATCCACTATATTCTGTATTTATCCTTTTTTGTTTTTTCTAGGCGGTCTAAGTTTCTTGCTAAACAATCCACTTGCGAGTACGTCCCATTTTGCGCATCTATCCTCAGAGATGTATGATGGAGTTGTACAGTCTGTTACGCATAAAAAGAAAACAAAGTTAATTGTAGATCTCACTGCCTCATATAATATAAAGAAAGAGACGAAACTTACTACAGGAAGATGTATAGTATTTCTAGATAGTATCTATCAAGAGGTGAGTTATGGTGATAGGATCGTGTTTTCTGGAAAACGCTCCTCGATAGAAGCTCCTAAGAATCCGGAAGTCTTCAATTACCAAAGGTTTCTTTTTTATAAAAAAATACATGGTCAGTTTTTCATAAAGAATGGCAAATGGGAAGTTGTAGGTTCAGGGAACCTAGGCTATATAAAACAAAGCACCCTAAACGCAAGAACGTGGTGTCTTCATACATTGAAAAAATATTTAAAGAAAAATGAAAACCTATCTATTGCTTCGGCGATGTTACTTGGATACAAAGAGGATATTTCTAAAGTACAACAAGCTGCATTTTCTGATACAGGAGCGATACATGTATTAGCAGTCTCAGGGTTACATGTAGGATTGCTAAGCTCAATAATTACTCTGATATTCTTACTTCTTCCTAAGCAGTTAGAGACTAAGGTAAGGCTAGCTTCTATCAGTAAGATAGTAGGGATATGGCTGTTTGTTTTTCTGACCGGATCTCCTCCTTCGGTACAGAGAGCTGCAATTATGTTTTCCTTGTATTATCTAGGGTCAATTTTCAGTAAGCGGAAAAGTAGTTATAATATATTGTCAGCTGCAGCGCTAGGGATGCTTATAGTAGATCCGTATCAATTGTTTATGCTTAGTTTCCAATTTTCCTTTCTGGCTTTGCTGAGTATTTTATTTTTTACTAGAAAGTTTTCTGACCATTTAATCTTTAGAAATATTGTAGCTGACTATTTCTGGAAATTATTCTGCGTTTCCTGTGCAGCCCAGGTTTTTATTTTTCCTATTTCTATCTATTATTTCCATCAGTTTCCTAGTTATTTTTGGTTGAGCAGTATGATTGTTATTCCTGCTGCTTTTGTCATTTTTGGAGCAGCTTTGGTGATGCTTGTTGTAGAGCTGATCTACCCAGATGCCAATAATTTTATTCTAGGTCCAGCTCTTGAGTATTTTTTAAGCTGGATTAATAAGATCATCTATGGTATCCAAGAATTTCCATACAACAAGCTAGATCTGATACATTTTGATTATGTGCAATTAGGATTAATCTACATGCTGATAGCATCTGTCATGCTGTATCCAAAGTTTAAAAAGCAATCACTTTATATTGCTACTGCTTTATTTTTAGGATTGCAAATATATGCGATGATTAAGAGCATTAAACAGCATCAGCAAAAGAAACTGGTTGTTTATTCTGTTTCAAAGAGTTCTTTTATCGAATTAATGATAGGTCAGGAAACGTATATTTTGTGTAAAGATCAAATCGGCAATGAGGAATATATCGTAAAGAATAATAGAATTACGAACGGTATCAAGAAAGTAAATAGTAAGTATCAGAAACTTCCTGATTATATAGACTCGCAAGGATCTGTTTTACAAATTAATGATAAGCTGGTATATATCTTAAATGGAGAGGGGGAAATAAATCTACCATCTGACCAAGCAATAGATTTGCTTATTGTTCAGGATGTTTCCTCGGAGGAATTGCAGCAAGTACTGAATGATTATAAGATTGCAAAAATAATTATAGATGGTAATGTTCCTTACTTTAAGGTCAGAGACTGGGAACAATCTTTTAATGAAAGAGAAATTGCTTATCACAATGTGCTGACCGATGGTTCTATCACGTTCTAAAATATTATACAATGAAAAGTTTACTAAATCGAAAAGAAAGGAATTCTACTATCTATCTGGCTTGTATCATAATGGTAAGTATTTTCTCTAGATATCTTATTCCTAGTTATTTTGGTCCGTCTGTAGAATCTGGTGCACTGCTATCAGCATTAGAAGTGGAAGAGGAAGTACAACCAACTGTAATGCTTACGCTAAGAGATTTTAATCCGAATGAGGTTACAAAAGAGGCGCTACAAAAATTTGGTATAAACGAAAAAACGGCTAAGTCTTGGGAAAATTACATTTCTAAAAATGGAAGATTTTATAAGCCAGAGGATGTATTGAAGATACATGGAATGACCTATGATGATTATGACTTTATAAAAGATCATATCAAAATACCTGATAACAGTAATAAAAAGAATACTGTCAAAATGGGTAGTGAGTGGAAAAAGTCAAAAACTGATGAAACAAAAATTAAGTTGAAAATAAATACACTATTTGATCCCAATAATATAAGCAAGAGAGAATTAGCATCCATAGGTATCAATAAAAAAGCTATCAAATCTTGGATCAACTATCTTAGTAAAGGCGGAAAATTTTATAAAGTTGCTGATATACAGAAAGTATATCATCTTTCGGAAAGTGAATTCGGAGCCTTAGAGCCTTATATAAGAATAAATCAAGTAAGTAAGCTTTCTGCATATGCTGAGGAAGATGCTACATCAGTCAAAAAGAAAAAAGATAAAAGCAAAGCGATCAATAAGGGAGTACGCAATAAGAAAAAGAACGTAGTTATATCTATAAATATGAATTCAGCCTCCGCCAAAGAGTGGCAATCTATATCAGGAATAGGTCCTGTACTTAGTAAACGGATCGTCAAGTTTAGAGATAAGCTAGGAGGCTTTCATTCGAAGGAGCAATTGGCTCAAGTATATGGTATGGAAGAAAACTATGAAAAGTTTATCTCATTTTTAACGTTAACGAAAGACAGTCATAAGCGTCTTAATATTTACACGGCAAGTGAAAAAGAATTGAGTAAACATCTTTTTATTTCTTATAAAACTGCTAAGCAGATCAAGGAAGCTGTAAAGGATAAGCCTGAGATTCGGATGGAAAACCTGATGGAGATAGATGGAATAGATAAGAAAGCTTTAGGAAAGGCTATGCCTTATCTTATTTTACAGAAATAATGTTTATTGATCTTTTTTCAGTTTTTTATTCAAAAAAGAACTACCCAAATATTCTTTAATCATAGTAATAGAGATCTTATTGAAGGGCGTTATTTTATGATTTAATAGTTTAAACAAGGCTTTTCTCTTTTTCTCTGAGAGAGAATGCTTAGAGGAATGGAGTAGTTGTATAGCAGAAACATAGTTCTGGGAACATAAAAATTTGAGTGCATAGGCTATTTCATATTTGATATTTTCTTTCCTTGTTTTTAGTAGCGGTAGCTTTTCATATTCAGAAATATCCGATAGTTTTCTATTGACCATTAGCTTTCCTTCTGATGTTGGGAGGATTCCTTGCTTATAGATTGATTGGTAATAAACAGATAATTTCCTTTTAGGATGATAGAACTTATAGTTCACCTTGATGTTCTGCTTGGTATAATCGATCACACTATAGTTGATGATGTCCGTGTCATTAGCATGAGATATAAATAAGGTGTTACTCACATCCACAAGCTTGTAATCAAAATGACCTGTGATCAGAATCTGACTAGGAATTTCCAATAACTGTGTTCTTCTTTTTAATGCAGCATGAGCAATAATGATGTTTGCTGGACTGGTGTTGGAATTAACAATGTCCCGTATAAATCTTTTTGAATTACATTGTTTATAGGATAATCCCATGATCTCTATACCTAAAATATTGCATGTCTTTCCAGAAATTTCTATGGAGTACTGTAATTTTTTACTTCTAACTACGAGCTTATTGTAATATCTATCTTTATCGTGATCTCCTTGTATAAAGAGACATGGAATAGATGTTAGTTCGCAATAAAGTAGGAGCATTGTACAAGCATTATGGTAACCGTGTCCACAAGAACCATCTCCTGTGAGATCTCCTGCTAGCAGTACTGCACTAGGTTTTTCTTTTTCTATTATAGAGATATAATTATGTAAGGAGAGGAACTTGAACTCATTTTTTATTTCTCTATTATCTATATACTTATCTAGATCTAGAAGTGTAATCTCTTTCGAAGCGCTATGCCAGTGTAAGTCTGATAGTGTAAGTATTTTCATGAACTATATTATAAGATTGTATAGCTCTTTATTAACAAAGTGTGATATGAAATCATAGTAGAAGGCGGAAAAATAAGAGCACACTTAAAAAGCATGCTCCGTATTAATTGGGGTGTTTATGTATCGTTGCATTATTTGTACGATTATAAATTTAAAAAAGGAATTCATTTTTATTATGTATTTATAGAGTTTTAACATTTGATATAACCAATAAAATTTGGAATATGGAAAGAGATAAGAGATTTAGGAGTTGTTGTTTTTTGAACACTTAGGTTTATGTATTCGTCTGAACATCATCCCATGCTTGATCTTGATACTTTGTAAGCCAGTTTAGCGCATAATGTCTTTCGTAGATTACACTTGGATTGATAGAGCCTCCTACCTGTTCTGCTTTTATTCGTGCGTCTACACAGGCCCAATTCATTCTATAGGTTTTATCTAACTCATCCATTATCTCATTAGTTTCTCGAAGTTTAGCTTGCAGAATAAATTCGTCCCTAGAGGGCTGAAGTACTTTAGAAACGATGGTTTTCACATCACATATTTCACTAGCAAATTTAAGTTCAGAAAAAAAATTAAGTGACCATAGTAGCACATATAAACTTTCATATCTCCAGGTGGCATATGCCTTTTGTTGGTCATTTAGTTCTTCTAGATTTAGAACAGATTGCTCTTGAGGAGAGAAGGAGTTTATCGATTTGTCTTCTATCGGCTTCTTCAGTTGTTCTTTAGTTATACCTTCTCCATAGGCAGCAATTATCAGTAGGGCATAGACTCGGTCGATAATTTCTTCTTTTGTTCTCAAGGATGTATCCGAAGTTGCAGTTAGACAAGGAAGATTTTTGTTGACTTTTATTTCTTTAGAATGTAGAACGGATTCTGATCTCTCCTTTCTGGCTATTTGTTCATCGCTATAATTATCAGTTGGGCCGTCATGGTATTTTGCATCTACTACAACACTAACATCGCTTACTTCCATCTTGCCACTGGTATCGATAATCAAGTTTAGTTCTTTGTCAAGAAAATGTTGACCATTTGATTTTCCGAATAATTTACTAGGTTGGACAAAAACAAATGCGTCAAGTTTATTGATTATTTTTTTGAGTACTTTTTCAAATTCTGGCGTAATGACTGGTTCTGCCATAAAAGGAATTTCGCAATTCGCTGACATTACCTTATATAAGAACTTGTTTCTCAGTTCAGGATTACTTGCTGGAATAGATTGTATAAAGTTGACCATGCCACTCAAGTTTTGAGTTAGCCCGCATTCCACCTTGTCTAACTTATAAGACGGATTCTCGCGTTCTCTATAATTTATCTTTAGTGTCTTAGTTTTACTAAATAGTCCGCCTTTGATCGTTGCTATTAGTGACTTCTGTTTGCCTCCGTCCTTATAGTCAACTTTCCCTTTAGGTAATTCTTCTTTGACAAGTGTTACGATATCTTGAAATTGTAACTGGTGGCTATAGATGGTACAGTTCTCCATTTTACATGAATTTAGAAAATTATATCTTAGGTAGAGACAGCACTGTAACGTTGTACGAATGCTTTCATCTCTTCTACCATAGTTTCACTTCCCATGACTACGGTGACTCTCTGATGAAGATCTTTTATTTCTATATCTAATATTCTCTCTTCCTGACAACTTATAGCTAGCCCACCGGCTTGTTCTACTATCATGGCGATAGGATTAGCCTCATAAGATAGGCGCAGTTTTCCTTGAGGATATTTACGTGTATTAGGATATAGGAAGATACCACCTTGGAACATAATTCGATGAATATCTGATACCATACTTCCTATGTAACGTAAGCGCAAGTTGAGATCAGAACAGTGATCTATATATCTCCTCATCTCTAAGTCAAATTTCAGATAGTATCCTTGATTTACAGAATAGTAATTTCCAGATGCAGGCATTTTTATATCACGATGTGAAAGACAGAATTCTCCTATAGAAGGATCTAAGGTAAATCCATTCACGCCATCTCCAGTTGTATAAACTAAAAGGGTAGAAGTGCCATATAGTACATAACCTGCAGCAACCTGTTCTGTTCCTTTTTGTAGAAAGTCTTCTTTTGTACAATCTCCTTCAGGACTAGATACCCTTTTGTAAATTCCAAAAATAGTACCTACACTTACATTGACATCTATGTTAGAAGAACCATCTAGCGGATCCATGGTTACTACGTAGTTGGATTCTTTATTTAGAACTCTTGGTATTTTGACAAAATCCTCTAACTCCTCAGAAGCCACACCACAACACTCACCAGAATTTTTTAGAAATTGAATCATTTTCTCATTAGCAAACATATCGAGTATTTGCACTGTGTCCCCAGAAGCATTGTCATTGCCTATTGTTCCTAAGATTTCTCCTAGTCCAGCTTTGTTAACTTCCACGTTTATAATCTTCGCAGCGACACCGATATCACGTAGCAGTCTAGAAAGTTGACCTGTTGCATCACTGAACTTTGTTTGACTCTTTATAATAAACTCGTCTAAGGTTATGATTCTATTCATTTTAATTTGATTTGTATTAACAAAGTTAAATTATTGTATAACTTTCTACAACTCTACAACTTTTAATGTGTTTCTTTCTTAGGAATAATCTAAAATCAGTGCATTCTGTTAACTTTACCGACTTATTAATTACCTGTGAAGCATCTATTCTATCTAAATAAATATTTTTACAAATACAAATGGCGCTTGCTGTTAGGTATTGTATTTGTTACACTATCTAATTATTTCCGTGTTAGAATTCCTCAGGTTATCAGGGAGGCTTTGAATTTTGTATTAGACAAAATAAAATCAGCTAAGGGAGAATTGCAATTGTCAGATTACAGTGCCGAGCTTGTAAAATTTTCTCTTATCATTATTGGGGTTGCGATTCTCATGGGCATATTTATGTATCTGATGAGGCAGACTATTATCGTTATGTCAAGGTTAATAGAATATGACATGCGAAAAGAAATATTCACTCATTATGAAAAGTTAGATCTTAGTTTTTTTAAAAGAAATAAGACTGGAGATCTTATGTCTAGAGTATCAGAAGATGTATCTAAAGTAAGAATGTACCTAGGTCCAGCCTTGCTCTATGGTATCAATCTCATTTCACTTTTTGTGATTGTTATATACGCCATGATTAAAGTAAGTCCAACCCTTACTTTATATACCTTGTTGCCGCTTCCTTTTCTTTCGATATCTATCTACTTAGTGAGTAGAGTAATCAATAAGCGATCAGAAATAATCCAAAAGGAATTAGCTAACCTAACGAGTATAAGCCAAGAAGTTTACTCGGGTATAAGAATAATTAAGTCTTATGCTAAAGAGAAACAATTTTCAAAGTTTTTTGACATAGAAACAAACAGATACAAAGAAAAATCTATGGACCTGGCAAGGGTTCAAGCTTTATTTTTTCCACTAATGATTTTCTTGATAAGCATTAGTAGTTTGCTTACAATATATATGGGGGGATTACTAGTGGAACGAGGAGAGATAAGCTCGGGTAATATTGCGGAGTTTATTATTTATGTCAATTATCTTACCTGGCCTTTTACAGCAATCGGGTGGATAGCTTCTATTATACAACAAGCAGATGCTTCTCAGAAGAGGATAAACTTTATTTTACAGACAGAACCTCTAATTGTCAACAATAATTACGATCCGATGGAAATCAAGGGTAAGATAGAATTTAGAAATGTGAGTTTTATCTATCCTGATACCGGTATACAAGCTTTGACTAATGTCAATTTTGTTTTGAATCCAGGAGAGAAAGTAGTCCTATTAGGAAAAACAGCTAGCGGGAAAAGTACGATAGCCGAATTAATTCTCAGAATGTATGATCCTACTGAGGGAGAAATTTTAGTAGATGATATTAATCTAAAGGATATCAATCTAGATGTACTCAGGAAGAAAGTAGGTTATGTTCCTCAGGATGTTTTCTTATTCTCAGATTCCATAGCCAACAATATTGCCTATGGTAATCAAGAGGCAAGTATGGAAAATATCATTAAGTATGCAAAGTATGCTGCTGTTAAGGAAGATATAGAAAGTCTACCAGAAAGTTTCGAAACGGTTGTAGGAGAAAGGGGTGTTACTTTATCTGGTGGACAAAAGCAAAGAGTATCTATAGCTAGAGCGTTTGTGAAGAATCCAGAAATTGTAATAATGGATGACAGTCTTTCTGCTGTAGATACGAAGACCGAAAAGAAAATACTGAATTATCTCAACGAAGCTCTAGAAGATAAAACTAGTATAATAATTACGCACAGACTTTTTAATCTGTTCAACATAGATAAAATTCTAATTCTAGAAGATGGCAAGATTGTAGAAAGTGGAACCCACACAGAATTAATAGAGAGGAAGGGAGTGTATAACGAAATGGTAGAGAATCAATCCTTAGAAGAAATAGGCGTATAAGCAGAATAAATATCTAGCTGAACAAAAAATGAAGTATACTCATAAAAGGCTCTCCTAGATAATCCATTTCTCTACTTCGTCTAAGATTCACTAAATTTTTTTGATACTTTTTTGTCATTTTAACGTCATTAATTTGATGAAAAAATGTAATACTTGATTTTATCTAAGAGTAAAGCTGCCCTCAGGTCCGAAAAATTATTATATGCTTTAACTACTTTAAAGCTTATATTCTATTATAAATATCACTTTTTTCTTAACTTAATTTTATTAACTAAACTTAAACCAACTATCCTATGAGATATGTAATACTATTACTATGGCTCCTCTTGGGTGGTGTCTATTGGTTTCTTTCCAGGAATTGTTGTCCTCAGAGTCCTACGGATGAAGTAAGCGAAGCAAGAACAGTTGCACCCATAACAAGGGCTCCTGTCAAAAAGCTTACTCCCTTAGCTTTTGTATGTAGTGATGACAAACCAACTGTGGAACAGAGATGGACACGATTCAGAGATTCGCTAGTAAGTAACTTAAAAGATGACCAGATATTAGAAGTACGTGGTCTTCATTATGATGATGAGACGAACAGTACATCAGCTGCCTCGTTGGGCTTAGCCAGAGCATCGCAGGTAAGAAAATTATTTTCTCTCGACGATGACCGTATAACTGTCAACTCAGGTATCAAAGGAAATAATTGTACTAAAGAAGAAATGAATAATCTAGTTGCCTTCAGGTATCTTAGGAATTCTGCAAAAATAAAAGAGGTGGATGATAAGACACTTATTTATTTCCCTTATAATTCTACAAACAAGTTAGCCGATGCAGAGGTAGAATCTTATCTTAATGATGTTGCTGCTCGAGTTAAGCGGTCCAAAGAAAGAGTCAGACTAGTAGGTCATACAGATGATGACGGATCTGCTGCATCGAATATGTCACTAGGCCAACGACGAGCGGATATAATAAAAAGATACTTAATCGATCAGGGCGTTCCAGCAAATCAAATTACAGCATTATCTAAAGGAGAGTTAGATCCTGTTGCTGACAATGGAACAAAAGCTGGTATGGCTAAAAATAGACGAACTGAATTACAAATAATTAAATAACAAATCAAAAATAAATAACCATGATGGTTTTAAATATATTAACAGATTTTTGCAGTTGGTGGTGGATATGGTGGCTTCTTCCTTTCTTGTTAGGATGGTTGTTCTGGTCATTATTTTCTGGCAGTAAATTGAAAAGAAGAATAGAAGAATTAGAAGGTCAAGTTTCTAGTTGGAAATCTAAGTATAATGCTTTAGAAAAAGATCTCGACGAATGCAGAAAGAAAAGAGCAGATCTAGAAGGTGATCTTGCCATAGCCAATGGACGTGTAAGAGAATGGGAGAAAGAAAAGTCTGAGTGGGAAACTAGGCTAAGAGACTCAGAGGCTCGACTTAAAGCTTCTGAAGATAAATCTAAATTAGCTGCTGCATCAGTTGCTAGTTCGATAGCTGCAACTCCTACACCTCCGCCTGCGCCTAAGGTAGAAAGTTCGCTTGCAGCAGAACCTGTTGCACCTGCGACACCACCTGCAGGTAAGTATGCTAAGTTAAAAGAAGATAACTTGCAAATTATAGAAGGTATCGGGCCAAAGATGAATCAGGTACTTATAGAGAATGGAATATCTTCATGGTCTGTATTGGCCTCTAAGCAGCCGTCAGAAGTACAAGATATTCTGAATAAGTATGGAGATAAGTATAAGATTATCGATCCTAGCGATTGGCCAAGTCAGGCTAAATTTGCCGCTACAGGAAACTGGGATGGACTCATCGCAGCTCAGAAGGATGATGGTTCTGATTCTAAGGCTGAAAAAGTGATGATTAAATTGGGCATACTAAAACAATGGAAACAAGATGACCTAAAAGCGGTAGAAGGAATAGGTCCTAAGATTGCGGAATTGTTAAACAATGGAGGTATTAAGACTTGGAGAGAACTGTCTAATACACCAGTTTCAAAAATCCAAGATATCCTAAACGCAGCAGGGGCTAGATACAAGTTAGCTGATCCTGGAAGCTGGCCTAAGCAAGCTGGATTAGCAGCTGATGGCAAGTGGGATGATCTAGAGAAATTACAAGATGAACTAGACGGAGGTAAGTAACTGTCTGCTCACGTCAGTAAATAAAAGTCCATCTCTTAGAAATTAAAGAGATGGACTTTTTTTCTTAGAACTTTTTCCTCCTTTTTTACATTCTATAGATAGACAAAAATGAACTATGGAAATTGCAACGATTGGAGGAGGTTGTTTCTGGTGCGTAGAAGCTGTTATTCAGAGAATAAAAGGGGTAAATCATGTAAGCTCAGGTTATATGGGTGGACATACAGAGAATCCTGATTATAGATCCATCTGTACTGGAACTACAGGACATGCTGAAGTGATAAGAGTAGAGTTTGATCCTGAAGTATTAAGCTTTGAAAAACTACTAGAGATATTTTTTATTTTCCATGACCCTACAACACTTAATAGGCAGGGTAATGATGTAGGAACACAGTATAGATCTGTAATTTTTTATAACTCAGAAAGACAGAAGGAGATAGCAGAAAATGTTATAGCTAATTTTGTTCCTACGGTATGGGATGATCAAGTAGTAACTCAGGTTGTGCCAGAGGAAAAATATTATGAGGCAGAAAAATATCACCAAAATTATTACAACGATAACTCAGGTAAAGGGTATTGTACTTTTGTAGTAGGTCCTAAGGTTTCTAAGCTTAGATCTAAGTATGCACACTTATTAAAATCAGAATATACAAATGGATAACTATAACAAACTAACAGAAGAAGAGGCATATGTCATACTTAAGAAAGGTACAGAAAGACCTTTTACTGGAGAATATGATAAGCATTATGAAAAAGGAATATACAAATGCAGACAATGTGATACGGCCTTGTATACTTCAGATGATAAATTTGATTCTAGATGTGGATGGCCATCTTTCGATGATGAGATAGAAGGAGCAGTTAGCAGAGTCCCTGATGCCGATGGAAGAAGGATAGAGATTGTCTGTACAAATTGCGAGGGTCACCTAGGTCACGTATTTAAAGGAGAAAGACTAACAGAAAAAAATACGAGACATTGTGTTAACTCTATTTCGCTTAAGTTCGAACCAGCAGGTGAATAAAAATGAATTTGCCTCCTAGGATTAGTCCAAAAGTTACGCGTAATTCCTTTTTGCCTTTTGTAAAAAGCGACTAAAGCTAAAACAAAATTGTGGAGCCAAACTATAAAAACTAGATTGGCCTTAGCCATTTTAGTAAAGATGTGTTGGGATTAAAAAGAAAATTATGTCTAGATTAGTCTGTAAAAACTGAAGACCAATTTTTTTGCATAGAAGACAAACGCTCATTAGTCCATTGCTCTACTTTATCTTTTAGAAGTTCGCCATCTGTATCAGAAAAGGCTGGTCCTATTTCCATTTTGATATACGTTCTTGATTTACCGAACTGTCTAAAGAACTGAGTAACGAAATTCTTTACTTTCCATAGATCAGTTTCGTCCTTGTATTCTAGAGCTATAGGAACGACGGGAATATTGTTTTTAGCCGCTTCTATAAATGTACCTATTTTGTAAGGCAAGGTTTTTTTCTCATAGTTTACAGTCCCTTCTGGATATACCAGAACATTATAACCAGTTTTTATAATATCTAGAAAAGCTGCTCTAGTAGCTTTACGGCTTTCCTTACTTTCTCTTTTGACATAAATAATACCCGTAAGTTCTGCTCCTTTGTTGATGAATGGATAGTTACTAACTTCTGCCTTAGCAATAACAAATGCATCTACATATAAACTTGCTACTATAGGATCAGAAAAGCTCCTATGATTACTGACATATAAAGCTGCTCCGTCATAAGCCTGCCCTTTGACATCCATCCTCATACCCATTACGCGCCAAGCCAGCTTTACATAAGCTCTTCTTAATTTGAAAGCGGATTCTTTAGTATGCTTTCTGAAAATCAAACTTATAAAGTATGCAAGCATAAATAGTGGAATGCATATGATAATAATCAATGCCCTCAGACTTGCCCTAACTTTATTTATGATTCTACCTAGCAAAAAATTATTTTTCAGGCTTCATCTGAGGGAAGAACAATACATCTTGTATGGAATTCTGATTGGTCATAATCATAGCTAATCGATCCATTCCTATTCCTAGTCCAGCAGTTGGCGGCATACCGTACTCTAGTGCTCTCAGGAAATCCTCATCTAGTACCATCGCTTCATCATCTCCTCTTTTGCCAAGCTCTAGCTGTTCTTCAAATCTTTCTCTCTGATCTATGGGATCATTAAGCTCCGTAAACGCATTACATATTTCTTTGCTATTGCATATAGCCTCGAATCTTTCTACAAGACCTTCTTTTGTTCTATGCTTCTTAGCAAGTGGAGACATTTCTACTGGGTAGTCGGTAATAAACGTAGGCTGGATAAGTAAGGCTTCACATTTTTCGCCGAAAATCTCATCTATAATTTTACCCTTTCCAAGACTCTTATCTACATGTATATCCATTTCCTTAGCAGCAGCTCTCATGGTTTCTTCATCCATCTGAGAAATATCTACTCCTGTAAAATGTTCTATAGCCTCATACATGGTGTAACGCTTCCAAGGTCTCTTAAAGTCTATTATATTATCACCAACTTGTATAGCCGTCTTTCCATGTAAATCTATAGCAATCTTTTCCACCATCTCTTCTACAAGATTCATCATCCACTCATAATCCTTATAAGCGACATAGAGCTCTATTTGTGTAAATTCAGGATTGTGGAATCTACTCATGCCTTCGTTTCTAAAATCTTTAGAAAACTCATAGACGCCATCATAGCCACCTACAATAAGTCGCTTAAGATAGAGTTCATTGGCGATCCTTAGATATAGTTTCATGTCTAAGGTGTTATGATGTGTTGTAAAAGGTCTTGCCGCAGCTCCTCCATAAAGTGGCTGTAGGATCGGCGTTTCTACTTCTATATAATCCTTAGCGTTAAGATATTGTCTTATAGAATTATACATCTTGCTTCTCTGCTTGAAGACTTCTCTTACTTCTGGATTGACGATAAGATCTACATAACGTTGTCTATATCTGAGTTCGGGATCCGTTACCGCATCATATTCTTGTCCATCTGCGTCGGTTTTTACAACAGGTAGCGGTCTTAGAGATTTGCAAAGTAACTTAAGTGAAGTAGCATGAATAGTTATCTCACCTACCTTCGTAATAAAGGCGTAACCTGTGATGTGTATAAAATCACCCAGATCTAATCTCTTTTTGAAAACAGTGTTGTATAGAGTCTTATCTTCCTCTGGGCAGATATCATCTCTACTCACATATATCTGTATTCTGCCGGATTCATCTTGGATTTCAGCGAAAGAAGCTTTACCCATTACTCTCCGAGACATGAGTCTGCCTGCTATACTTACTTTCTGGTAGCTATCACTACCTTCTGTAAAGTTGGCTTTTATCTCTGCAGCGGAGGCATTAATATCTACGGTATCATTAGGAAATGGGTCTATACCCAACTCTTTGATTGCCTTAAGGTTATCTCTTCTTACAATCTCCTGCTCTGTTAATTCTGTTGACATTTTATTTTTTTTATAAGCTCAAAGATAATTGATTTGTTTTTATTCTTTTTTTTAACATTAGGTTTAAAATAAATTCATCTATATATTACGATTCTGAGCCTCAGATTGGTAACTTTGTAGGGCTCCCTATCGACCATCATGTTAATAGAATTATGATATCTAAGATTACTTATATAATTGCATTTATTTGCATCTGTATTTCCTCTTATTCTCAATGTCCTCAGCTAAATACAGAGGGATCATCTCCTGATTGTACCTCTAATTGCAATTTATGTATTGGTGATCAGATTACATTCTCTCTAACTGGAGAAAATATGAATGACGGTGATGAGATCGATTGGTTTATTGGAAATGACGGTTCGATACCAATTGATTATATAGGAAGTTCTTCAATTAGTGCTTGTAATGATGTAATTGATGTTTTATATATTATGATTAACCCTCAAACGGGAGGAGATAGATGTGATGAATTTATAGTTATCCAAACAGGGAATACAGTTATAAATGTCAATGAAATAAATGTTACAAATGTAGGAGGAAACACACTTATGCCGTACACTACAGGAAATGGAGTAGTATTTCCTGATTGTGGCACAGTCATAGGTCCTGGCGATAATGTACCAGCAAATTCTATATTAATTATACAATCCTCTGCTATTGGCACTGAAGTTTACGATATAAATGAACTTTGTGGAAGTGGGTTTCCAGTTTACATTATTGCAAGTTCTAATACAAGTTGTTCTGGGGGATATTTTGTAAATTCTGGGACTCAAACATATACTGCATCTACAGATTGTTTTGAACTTGATGTTACCTACAATGGTTCTACTACACCTGGCTGGGGATGGTCGAATCAAAATGGCAGTGCGGATTATGATAATGTTGTACCTACCTTAGATTATCCATCATTAAATGCAGGTGCTAATATAATTAGTGATTACACTTTTGAGATAACTCAGATAATTCTGGATAATTATTGTTCTCCTAATTCTACACAGTTGGATATACAAGGATTCTTAGATCCACAATCTGGCGGAGGATGTAGTGATGTAGAAACATCTATTTATAATATTACGGTTACCTGCCCTGAAGCAAATACTGCAGGACCATTAGGAGCCTGTTTAGTAAACGGCACTGCAAATTTTGATTTTACAAGCTTGGAAGCAACGGTAAGTGGTGGATCAGGATCAGTTACTTGGTATAGTGATGTTGCAGGAAACAATACTATACCAGGAGGATTTTTAAGCAGTTCTGTAGGTGGTTCTGTATATGCCTCTATAAGTGTAAATGGGTGCGAATCTGATTTGCAAGAAATACAATTTATCACCTTGGACGAACCAAATGTTGATATCAGTATTAGCCCTACAAATGCATGTGAAGGAGAATTAATACAATTGTTTGAAGATGGACTAGGTAATGTGGCATGGGACTGGGAAGGACCTGGAGGTTTTAATTCTGTAGTAGACGATCCAATAGTAGATCCAGCTAATACTGGTATTTACACTGTCACAGTTACTGATGCAAATAATTGTACCTCGGAAGGAACTTTTGATTTCGTGCCTAATGCAGGTCCAGACATCACATGGATACCACCTAACTTTGGAGAGGTTTGTGTAGGAGA
>CAYYWZ010000006.1:0-1376 GCA_964475415.1 uncultured Saprospiraceae bacterium
TAAATTTTTAAGAATCAAAAATTGAAGATTCGAGTCACTGTGAATCCCTACTGGTATAGCGTATGATCCGTACTTACATACCAAATTTATATCTATCAAAATATTTCACTTTTTACCCTAGTTAAAACACTAAAATTTTGCCCATTTAGAGAAGCTAAGTCAAAGTTAGCAGCACAAGTAACACATTATTCAACTCCAATTATTAGCCACTTACCGTACTAACTGCTATTTCTATTTTTTTTTGAATTAAGACTTTTAGAATAATTCCCCAGAGGTATTATAGTATACCCCCCATGTCCAGTTTTGACAATGTGGGTACTCCCCCGCTAATTATTAATTTTTAAAACTAAACAGTTATGGTAACAGTAACAGGATTTAAAACAGTACTCACTGATGAAGGTGATACTTATGTAAGATTAGTTCTTGAAGGAGACTTAGAAATGATTAAGTCAGAAAGAACTGGAAATTTTTATGCACATCGTAAAAAGGCAACTATCTCATCAACATTCGATGAAGAAAGCGCTAAAAGTATGATAGGACAAAAGATTTCAGGTTCTATAGTTAAGCAAGAAGCAGAGCCATATGAGTATGAGTTAGCCAATGGAGAAACTATTGAACTTAAACATCGATGGGTATTTACTGATGAGACAGTAGAAGAGCTAGCAATTAAAGATCTAGTATCTAATGCTAATTCTAATGGTAACGGCAAACTTAAAGAAGTAGCCTAATTAGGCTGTTACCTATTTTAAACCACAGGGGGACTATTATTTTTCTTTTTGCTTTGGCAAGATTTAAAATTTAGTTCCCTTTTTTTTATCACTAAACTTAGACATCATGCATAACATAAAATCTCTAGTGTTCCAAGATAGACCAAGACATAAGTTATTAGTTAATGGTAAGGAGTCGCTAACAACCTCTGAACTCTTATCAATTATTCTTAGAACTGGTACTCAGAAATCTAATGCTCTTCAACTAGCACAGGTAGTTCTTAAACAATATAACAATTCACTAACTAAACTTGCAGTTGCAGAACCAGACGAGTTAATGTCTCTTTCTGGAATTGGTGAATCGAAAGCACTAAGTATTATATCAGCTCTAGAACTATCTAGACGTAAACTGTTAGATCAAGGTGAATCGAAAAAGGTTATCAACTCTTCTAAGGATGCTTACTCTATTTTGCTTCCAGAGTATCTAGACCTACAACACGAAGAGTTTAAAATATTATTACTTAACCGAAGCAATAGAGTAACTCATATCAAAACTATTAGTAAAGGAGGAGTTGCAGGTACTGTAGTTGATCAACGAATTATTTTCAAACATGCTATTCAATCTCTATCCAGTGGTATTATACTTAGCCATAATCATCCTTCAGGAAA
>CAYYWZ010000006.1:1476-97156 GCA_964475415.1 uncultured Saprospiraceae bacterium
CTATTCAATCTCTATCCAGTGGTATTATACTTAGCCATAATCATCCTTCAGGAAACCTACAACCTTCTAAGGAAGATATTAGGATAACTAAACAACTATCTAAGTCAGGAGAAACAATGGGTTTCAAAATTCTTGACCATCTTATTATCACTAATCAATTTTATTACTCATTTGCAGATGAAGGTCTGATTTAATTATAAATTTATATCATGGAAGAAAAATACGGATTACTCTTATCGGTTATTTTAATGATTTTTATAATGTGGGTTATTAGTTTTGTTGCAACAGCCATTGACAATGCTACATCAGGATTTATAAATGAATTCTCTATAGGAATTATATTTACTATAATAGTACTTGTCATCTTTTTCTCTAATTATAAGGAAGATTCTTAAGTTAACTACTAACTGGAAGAAAGGTCTTCCTCAGATTCAGCTTTACAAAAACACATACCAACCTACGGTACGGTATCTACTGCGTAGAAACCTTGTCATGGTTTTCATCAGCTTCAACTTCGTCAGTCAGCTTCTTTACTTTAAATGATGTACTGCCTTCGGCATAACAACATTTAAATCGAAGCTTGTATTATTCGGCAAGCCAGCAACTCATTTCGGCTAAAGCTTAAGTTCAGCCAATAGTGCTAACGCACTTTACTTGGCTACCTCATTCGTGCTTGCTATGGCTTGCCCTCTTTTCCATTACTCTTTAAATAAATTAAATAATGTCACCAACAAATACCATTGTACCATTAGGTAAACTCGTAGTAACAGCTTCTATTTCTGAAATGATAAATAAATCACCAGACTTCTCTCTATGGATTACTAAATGTATTAATAGACATAGGAAAGGTGACTGGGGAGAATGTTGCGAAGAGGATAAGGACTATAATGATAGTGCGCTTCATTGGGATGAGAGATTGTTATCGCTTTATATTGTTCCTAATACTCTAGGATTAGAAATAGAAAAGATATGGATTATTACTGAATGGGATAGGTCTATAACTAACATTTTGTTGCCCTCGAAGTATTGAATATTATATATATAATCTGTATTGACAATCTCTGATTTTGTTGTAAGTGTTAAAATAGTCTCTACTTACCTTTTATGAATTTTAAAGCATATCTTGTCCTATGATTTTATTATTATAATCTATAAAATCTAGCAAGATTTTAATTATTCTATTACTTCTAATATTATTGAGTGTCGATCAACTCACTAACAAAATATTGGATAAACTAGCACTTACTACGACATTAGTATAATACGATCCTTTAAATTTTAAACATAATCGAGAACAATGAAAGCCGATGCTTATTTTTTAATTTTTATTTCTCTTCTTTCTCTTTCTTCATGCTTTGGTCTTCGTGAGATTAATAGCGATATTGATTCATACATTTATGTTAAAGATCTAACAGAAGTCCCCGAATTAAGCCAATCTATAATTGTTGATGCTAATATACTTCAAGTTAAAGACCTCCTTCTTAAGGAGGATATATTATTGTATAAATCAGAACTTGGTTTTATTTCGGAAGAAATATTCTTTGATAGTGCAACCAAAGGAAAATACAAATTATATGACATGGAAACAAATTCTAAAATTGTGGCTTTCTGGGGATTAACACCTGCATATAAAGCTAAAAATAAAAGGGTTCTTGAGAGAGCTGAAATAGGTGATCTTTTCGATAAAGATGGTTTTAAAAAAGTTATTTATGATACTAACCTAAAGAGACCTAAAATGGTTTTTGATTTTGCAGTTGAGATAGTTAACAAAAAATTTAGATACAAATTTAGAAATAGGTAGGTAAAATTATTAGTAGCAATAGGGATTTTATTGGCTTTACAAATTAATAATTGGAGTAAAAACAACAAGCTTAGAATGACATAGAATACCATCTTCCGTCATCATAACTAAATAAAAGAATCAATTATAGAATCAATAAATGGACTTAAATAGAATAAATGAAATATCAAAGACAGTCCATGAACATTTGAATGACCTAAGTTTTATCATTTCAATTATACCTATAGGAAGAAATTATAATTCTATAACCAAAATAAATTCGGTAAACGATATAGATATATTGATAATTGTTGAAAGAAAGGCTGACTATATAACTGGTGTACTATTACGATTAGTAGGTACTGTAATTAGTAAATATTCTAATGCAAAAAATACTTTTATCACAGGAAATATTGATGCGCCCTACAAACCTTCGAAAGTCATTGAAAAAAAGATATTCTTTTATCATCTGATAATCGAAGACAACTTGTCAATTAATTTAAAAAAAAACTTCAGCTATCCTACCTTATTTTCTTGGGCAAAATACCCTGCTATAAAAGGTGGTAACCCTTGCAAAGAAATTATTAAAAGATCATTGATTACCAAAGATGTTTTGAAATCGAAATTTGGAATAATTAATACCTTCCAAATGATCGAAGAGAAAAGATATATAACTACTTATTTTGATTTGGAAAAAGGAGAGTATTCCACTAAAGTAATAGAATTTGATGAATGGTATTTTGCTTACTTTTTGTATTACTGTACAATGCAATCAATTAGAAACTTGCTGAGGCTTAAAAAAACTGATATTGCATTTTTAGATGACTACAGTGTCTTAAATCTAATTTTAATACAAAAAAAAGATTTGCCAACAAACGTTGCAAAAGATTTGATAGACATAAGAAACGAAGATTACACAAAACCTTTTAACCTAGAGTCTTTGGCAAACGAAACTAAAGTACTCCTAAAAGAACTAAAGAAAATGGCAATTAAAGATTATAATAACGGATACAATCAATTAGATGTAGAAGAATATAAAATGACTGCGGCTTACATTCTAGAGTTGCAGAAAAAAAATGATTTCTATATTAAATTAAATATCACTGCATTTATGGCTGGATTGACTTTAATCATAACTAAACCATCACTTGCTAGTAACTCCAAATTCCTGTTGATCTTATTGGTCTTCATAAATTACAATAGTTACAAATATTTCACTGCAAACAATAAATTGTTAATATCTTTTCAAGCATTTTTAGCTAATACTTATGAACAAGTAATGAATTTTGGATGGTATAAAACTAGTAAAGTACTGAGGGATCAATTTGATCAGGGAAAAGACGAGGAATATTTCTCACCAGTTAAGTTCTTTCACGTATTGATCTCTATTTCAGCTATTATTTATTTTTTAATTTATGGTTTTGAAATTTTTCAGACTGAGAACTATTTCCATTTTGATTCTAGTAAAAACCTTGATATAGTAAAGATATTCAATGCAATAATAAGCGTTGTTTTTTTATTTTATACTTGTTGTAAATTAAAAGAAATTAATAAATATGAAAGTTGGCCAAAAAGGTTTAATCAAAGAGACGAAGATTTCAAGAAACTAAATAATGGAAAGCTGTAGATAACATTAAGTATAATGACCATATCTTTTCTACGTTCGGAGGCTGTAATATACTTTTAGCGTTAACTGTAATTTAGAATTCTAAATTTTGAAAAAGTTAAATAAATTATATCCTACTCCTCCGCAACCATCCCTAACTCCCCAGGTAAATCATAAACCTTAGCCTTCGTCGGAACACCATTAATAAAGGTATCAACAAAGTCCATCATCTTAGTTAATATCCTTTCTCCAATAGGTTTGCGTTGTAGAATACTAGGTTTAGTTTCTAGGCTACTTATTATGTTATCCCTTAATGGGGCTTTACCCGTAAAAAGATACTCTTGTATAATCTTATCTAATTTTAGTGGAACAACACCTTCTTCTTTACATAACTGTCCAAAGGCATTTCTCTTTTCTTCATCCCAATATGCGTCAAAGTGATCAGGTATATCTATACTTTCCTTAATCTTAGGTAGGTTCTCTTCTATAAATTTCTCTATTAGTTCTTTCTTAGATCGCAAGTGTGCTTGTCCAGCTATAGCATCTAATATTAATGATTGTTTTTTCTGTTTTTCTTTCGGATTTGCGTTGTGTAATTCGGCTAGTAAGGTCAGGATGTAAGCAACATTGATCTCATCTCTATGAATTAATTCCAACTCAAAGTCTACTTCATCTAATACGGATACTACTTCTTTTTGATTGTCACTTCTTACCTTATCGTACAAATCTAAATACTTGCTCTTGTAGTTCTCAAATTGCTGTTCTGTCATTCCTATATCTTCCCAATCAAATTCAACAAAGGATTGAAGTACATTCAATGTACGCATGATCTCTCTAAACTTTTTTACAAATTCTAACTCCTCATTTTCATCTCTTAGATCATCTACACTTTTATGTGTGGGGGCAATCTGAATAAGCTCTATAAATGTTTCATTAAATACTGAAACTTGCTCATCGTATGGAGGTATTATAATTTCCTCAATAGCCTCTTTGTTAGAAAATAATATTATTGCCTCGTCAGTTCGTTTCTTTAAATTTCTAAAAGCAACAATGTTTCCTTGTGACTTTAATTCTCCTAATATTCTATTGGTACGACTGTAGGCTTGAATCAATCCATGATATCTTAGATTCTTATCTACATATAAGGTATTAAGAGCTTTACTATCAAAACCAGTTAAGAACATATTGACAACTAATAAAATATCGATTTGCTTCTTCTTAACTCTATTTGCTATATCCTTATAGTATTTACCAAATGACTTACTATCCTTTGTAGAATATTTAGTGGTAAACATTTGATTATAGTCAGACATAAACTCATCTAACTTTTCTCTTGTATGTTTATTTTCTACGCCATCTGTCCAATTTGCTTCTATATCTCCATTGGCATCTTTATCCGCTTCATTAGCTGTATAACTAAAGATGGTTGCAATTTTTAATTTATGTTTTCCTGCTTCTTTCTTCTCAGCAAATAACTTGTAATAACTAATCAAAACTTCTACAGAGCTTACACAGAACATAGCGGTAAATTCTCCTGAATGAGTCTTCCGTTTGTGATGGCGTATTATGTAATCACTAATCTTATCTAGTCGATCATCTGCTTCTAATAATTCTTTAGTATCTATAGCTTCTACTTCTATATCTACATCACTATCCGCTTTATTTTTATATCTGCCTACATACTCTATAGAAAACTTCAAAACGTTTTCATCACCAATTGCATCCGTAATAACATACTTATGCAAACACTCATCAAACAAATCTTTGGTAGTTCTCTTTCCTAATTCGTTTTTAGCAGCATTTTCTGCAAAGATAGGAGTTCCAGTAAAACCAAATAACTGGTGGTTGTTAAAAAACTCTGTTATTCTTAAATGTGTATCTCCAAACTGACTTCTGTGACACTCGTCAAAAATAAAGACGATCTTCTTATCTCTAAGTGCTTCCATCTTCTTCAAGTACTTAGTCTTAGAAATAGCGGTGTTTAGTTTTTGAATAGTAGTAACGATAAGTGGAGTTGTATCTGCAAATTGTTCTACTAGTACTTTAGTGTTATCCGTTCCATCTACACAGTTATTCTTGAAATTATTAAACTCCTTCATGGTCTGATAATCCAGATCATTACGATCAACACAAAAGACTACTTTCTCTACCGTAGGCAACCGCATAATAATCTGACTAGCCTTAAAAGAAGTCAATGTCTTACCTGAACCTGTTGTATGCTATATGTAACCGTTGTGCTTAGAGTTCTTAACTTGTTCTATTATTTTCTCAACAGCATGATATTGGTACGGTCGTAAGATCATTAATATCTTATCTGTTTCGTGAAGTACAATATAACGAGTAATCATCTTAGACAGGTGACACTTTTCTAAGAATAAATTTGTAAAATCACTAAGCTGACTTACACGCTTATTATCTTTATCCGACCAATAGAAAGTTTGCTTGTAAGAGGTCTTCCTATTATTAGCATAATACTTTGTGTTAACTCCATTACTTATGACAAAGAGTTGAACATAGTTAAATAAACCATAAGCAGACCAGAAAGAATGTCGCTGATAGCGATTGATCTGATTAAAGGCTTCTTTCATTTCTAATCCTCTTCGCTTCAGTTCTATCTGAACTAGTGGAATACCATTTATAAGGAGCGTAACATCATATCTATTTTTATAACTGCCTTCTATCGTCACTTGATTGGTAACTTGGTACTGGTTCTGACACCAATGATCCATGTCAATAAACTCTATATAGCATGAAGTACCATCATCTTTGGTAAACTGGAACTTATCTCTAAGTGTTTTTGCTCTATCAAATATATTACCCTTGTTAAGATGGTTGAGAATTTTAGCAAATTCAGTTTTAGAAAAAGTCTCTTTGTTGTGTTTTTCTAGTCGTGACTTAAGATTGGAAAGAAGAGCTTGTTCATCTTTAACTTCTACAAAGCTGTAACCAAGTTCGGTGAGTTGTTGGACTAAGTTTATTTCTAATATTTGTTCTGATTGTCTTGTCATAACCACAAATCTTCTGTTAACCAATTATCCTTTATTCCTAAGGCCTTCTCATCAATATTAGGATATCTTTCTAATAATCCTACTAACTTTGTTTTGAATCTATTTCTAGGATGTATTATGTCAATTAAGTATTTTAAAATGCATAGATGCACATAGAGGTATTGGAATTCATGCTGCTTTGGAACGTCCTTAATCCAAGAATTCGGTGGAGAACTTAATAACTTTAATGTACCAGGTAGATTTTTATTCCAAAGTCTACCATGATGGGCGCATATATTTCTTATTTGTGTTATTGATTGCAGCCAACTTGGGAGATACGTATGGTTGACAGCTCCATATTCTTGTGCAATAGTATCTTTAATCTTGAGATTATTTTTGAGATTTCCATAAAGTCGAGACAAACCTCCTAAACTTGTCAATTCTAATGTTTTCCACGCAGGAGGAAATCTAAGATCGTTTTTGTATATCTTCCTATGCTCTTTGATAAAGGTTTCTTTTGACCTTTCCACTTGATCTCTTATACTTTCTAATGTTTTTACTAATGCAGGTATATCTCTAAATAACTCTGTATGCTGAAACCACCAAGGGCCATATTCTAATGACAAATGATATATAAGTTGAGTTCTTAAACTGATTTCGATCTTCTCAATAACATCAAATAGAAGAAGTCTTAAATCCGAATCAAAATTATAAATAGATATAACTTGCTCGAAAGTAGCTCCTTCCTTGAATTTGTGTTCTATTTTATCAGATTGTAATGGCCACCAATACCCTTGTAATCTATAATAACTTATATGACTTAAATATTTTTCAGCAAGTGTGGTATTCCTAATTATCAATCCTCTGGATTGTAATTGTTCTATTTGCTGTTGAATTGTTAATGCTCCTTTATCGTAGATCATGCAAATTAATTATAGGAGCTATAAAAAAGAAGACTCGCCCTGGTACGCTGTTCAATGGGTAGCGTGGCGAGTACTATTATTGCAAAGATATAATAATAATTATTATTATTCAATATGCTAAAATGTAATTTAACTCCCAATAACCTATTAATTATCATCATTGGTTTTATAATTATAATCTAATTGAGTGCCCCTGTTACATTGTAGCTACATGAATAATCACTGATTATCAATTAGATACATATTAAAAAAGATAGCTTAGTTACATGAGCGATTGTAGATTTTTTAAATATATTATACAATTTCTTAGTAGATAGTCAAACTTTAAAATATATTTCTAGTCCTATCACACAAACATTTGTTGTAATAATCCTTTTTTCCAGAGTTTCATTTTTTCTATTTGATTAGAAACTCCATTTATCTTTTCATCTAATGAAGTTAAGAAGTTGGCAATTTTATCTTGCTCCTCAATGATTGGTAGTTTAATTTTTAATTTTGCAACTCTTCCTTTAGAAAGACTTAAAACTTTTGTTCCTTGAGCAATACGCATAACTTGATATCTATAATCCCAGCTTTTAATATATTTTGAAATAAATCCAATTGATACCTTATCCGAATTGAGTTTAGCTAAAAAAGTATGTAGACCCGCCAATACTTTAAAATCACCAACACTAACTACTTCTATTGTTTTACCTATATCATTATAATCCTCAGAAGCATCAGCTATTATTAAATCACCATTTTCTAAGTAGTCTTTTTTTTTATAGTTAGACAAATCTATACCTAAATTAACAAAAGGTACATTTTCGTTTTCTATATTAAAGCTGCTTCTGAACTTCGTATGTATATCTCCATAATGGACATTATAAACATCTCCTAATGAATAATTTAGTTTTTCTCTAGAGAGAGAATTAGATTTCGCAAATTCATATAGATCCTCAAATAAAACTTCCTCCCAATCCTTATAATCACTTCCATCATCTTTACCTTCGACTTCGCTCAGGTCAGGCTTAAATCTAATCTCTTGACTAAATATCTTCTGCATCACACCTTTCTTGTATTGTTCCAATAAGGCTTTCTTCTTTTCTAATGCTTGTATCTTTTTATCTACTGTAGTGAGGAAGTCCGCTATCTTTTTTTGTTCAGGGAGGGATGGCATTTTAAATAAAACTTGTGCAAGTTGTTTGCTTGATATTCCATGCACTTTTGTTCCTTGACATAGAATTTTAACTTGCTTTCTTATAGTCCTACTTTGTACCAAATAGCCTCCAAAACCTTTAACAATTAGTTCTTTATTTGGTCTTGCAATATAAGTGTGTAATCCTGATACTAATTTTTTATCTCCTAGTTCAATTATTTCTATAGTTTTACCAACATCATCGTAATCTTCAGAAGCATCTGCCACAATCAAGTCCATTTCAGAACAATAATCTTCTTCCCTTATTTTACTCAAATCAACTTCTGGATTAACAAATGGAACATACTCTTGATTTATATTAAATCCAGTTTTAAACTTAGTATGAATATCTCCATAATGAATATTTTTTACAGTCCCAATTTTATAATTCAATTTATCCCTAGAAAATGAATTTGTTTTCTTAAAAGTAAATATATCGTCATACGTATATTCTAACCATTTTTTTGAGTAATCTGGAAACCTTAACTTAGGTACAAACTGCGTTCTATTTATATTTCGATGTTTTGCGATAACCGTCATACTAAGGCATACTTATTTTAAGTTCTTTACAGAAACCTTCTAGACTCTCATCAATCTCTTTCATATCCAAATCTAACTGCTTTAAATCCTTGAAATTATATAAACTACCTACTTTCATATTTCTACTTTTTTATCAGAATTAGGATTTTTGGGATTTCTTGATTGTAGGATTTTGAGTTATCCATTACAGAAATCCTATTATCCTTTTATCTTATTAATCCTATTTCTGCATTTTTTCCCATATTCCTATTTCTGTCACTTCATGCATCACTCTTTATTCTCTGGGTGATTTATATTATACACTCTTTTATACTGAAGACTCTTATTACCAAAATTAATAAGTAAACCGATAGGCAGACCATAAGCTTGGCAATAATTCATTGCTTGAGCAAGGTGAAGATCATTTAACTGACTCACCGCTTTAAGTTCAACCATTATAGTTTGTTCAACAAAAAAGTCAACTCGACGTGTTCCTATTTGATGTCCTTCGTAAAATATCTCCATTTCCATTTCGCGATTATAATTTAAGTTATTACTACGAAATTCTATCTCCAAAGCTCTTTGATAAATAAGTTCTTGAAAACCCCCACCCAAGGTACGGTGTACTTTCATACAACATCCTATTATCTTATGAGTTAGTTCTTTATGTTTCATGAAATACAACTAAAATGGAACCTCTATATTTAACTCTTCACAAAATCCTTTTAAGCTCTCATCAATCTCTTTCATATCTAAATCTAATTGCTTTAACTCGTTAGCAACAGCATCCAAATCCACAGCCTCTTCCTCCTCAAACGTATCCACATACCTAGGAATATTCAAATTCCAATCATTCTCTTTCACTTCATCTATAGTTGCTAAATAAGAAAACTTATCTATCGTCGTTCTATCTACATAAGTATCTACTATTCTATCTACATCTTCTTCTCTTAATACATTCTGAGTCTTTATTTTCTCAAAATGTTTACTAGCATCTATAAATAGAATATGATCGGGATCTTCTTTACATTTTTTAAATACTAATATACTTGTAGGAATACTAGTACCATAAAAGACATTAGCAGGTAATCCTATAACTGCATCTAAATAATTCCGATCTTCTATTAAATATTGTCTTATGTGACCTTCAGCAGCTCCTCTGAATAAAACCCCATGAGGCATAACAACTGCCATAGTTCCATTTTCCGCTAACTGATGTATCATATGCGTAATAAAGGCATAATCTGCTTTTGACTTAGGTGCTAATCTACCATACTGACTAAATCGATCGTCATTAAGCATAATAGCATTGGCTGACCACTTCGCACTAAAAGGAGGATTAGCAACAACTGCTTCATAACGCATATCTAAGTGCTGAGGTGCTTCTAAAGTATCGGCTTGTTTTATATCAAACTTACGGTAATGAACATCATGTAAGATCATATTCATTCTAGCTAGGTTATACGTTGTTCTATTTAATTCCTGTCCATAGAACTCTGATACATCATCTACCTCTTTAGCTACCCTAAGTAACAACGATCCTGAACCACATGTAGGGTCATAAACGGACCTGAGTCGACTCTTTCCTACAGTAACTAACTTCGCTAATATCTTTGATACTTGTTGAGGTGTATAAAATTCACCCGCTTTCTTTCCTGCGCCTGCTGCAAACTGTCCAATTAAGTATTCATAGGCATCTCCTAATACATCTATCTCCGTGTTCTCTAGTTCGAAGTTTATTTCATCTAAGTGAACAAGTACCTTTACGATAAGGTCATTCTTAGCTTGTTCTGTCCTTCCTAATTTAGTTGACGTTAAATCAAAATCCTCAAACAACTTATCAAAGTCATCTTCCGATTCCGTACCCATCGTACTTTGCTCTATGTTATTAAGTATCGTACTTAGATCATCTAGTATAAAACTCCCTTCACCAGAGCTACCCCTATGAGCAATAGAACTAAATAATTCAGATGGTCTTAGAAAATAACCTAATTGTTGAGTTGCTTCCTCTTTAATTGCATCCAAGTATAGTTGCCCTTCTTCTGATGCTTCTGCTATTTCAACAAATTTAACACCATCTTGCGCTAATATCTTATCCGCATAGACCACCATCTTTTCCGATAAGTACTTATAGAATATAAAGCCTAGAATATAATCTCTAAACTCATCCGCATTCATATTGCCCCTTAGTTCATCCGCTATCTTCCACAACTGAGCCTGGAGTTGCTTTCTTTGTTCTTCTGACATAATAACTGTTATAGTGCTTGAAGTTATAAAAATGAAGGATAATAAGTGTTAAAAGGGGTTGAACATTGAGTTATAATAATACAATATTATATTTTAGTTATTTTAATGCACTTATATAAACAAACGAAATCACTAAAATTAATTATGGATACAAAAACTCTTCTTTTCATAGCTTCTTGCTTTATTGCATTTTTTTCAATTGAGTTAGTTCATAACTTTACACTCAAAAGGATAAAATCACAATTATTGCAATTTATAATCTCAAGTTTAATAGGTTCATTTTTGGTTTTTTTTTCTTTGGAATTAATGGGTTAGGAGGGCTATTTTTCTTTGGAATTCTTCCTCTTATTTTTAGATTGGATAAAAATAATAAGAGTTTTGCTGAAAGACAAAAAAGTTAAAAATTCTTGTTGTTATCAATTCTATCGCTTTTTTTCTAACTCTATTTTTTCATTTGTGATAACACTATTTATTTGGTGTCCTGTTGTGATAATAAAAATTAGCAGTTAAATAAACTGGAATCCTATAAAAGAATAATAACATTTATTAACAGTTCGCACATTTTTTAATCCTTGGAGCACAACTGTACACATAATTTTTTTTTTAAAAGTAAATATTTTATGGAAAATGATGAATTTTTAAAATTAGGGGCAATATATCTTATTTGGATAATGACATATGTTATTACATCATTATTCTATAATTTTTCAAGAAAAAAATTAATTCAAACATAGTCTCGTTTGTAACGGTCTTTATATTGACTTGGATTATAATTGCTATTATGACAGGCATTAACAACTTAGTCTTTCTTAAAATAAATGAATTAAATTCTTTTTTCGGTTTTTCTTTACTTCTAGCAGAAGCATTGGTAATAGTATTTCTATTTTGCTTTTTGCCCCTTTGTTTCAAAATATACAAACGAAATAAAAATGAAAATACTTTATAGATTAAACTTTCATTTCGTTTTTACATTCGGGAATTCTAAGGTTAGAGAAATTGAATTAAACGGTATTACTAATAACTTATGTTTACTTATAAGTACCATAGTTGTTTCCTTATTTGTTTGGATAGCGTCTATTGGAATTTTATCAGCACTCTCATCGATTAAATAAATAATAAAATGAAATATATCACACAGATTTTAATTTTCCTTTTCATACACTTAATTCATGTAGAATCATTTGCACAACTAAAGGAAAGTGAACTCAACGATGTTTTCCAGACTTACGGATTCGTTAAAGGTCAAGAATATAGTTTAAACAAAATAAAAGAAAAGTATCCACAATTTGCCGTTGATGTTATAAAGAGTAAAGCAAAGTTTGATTCAAGTTTTAAACAAAGTGTAAATAATCTTGAAACTGAACTGAAACAATTAATTGGTGAAGAATACTTTGCAGATTACAAAATTAGCATGTATAAAGAGCTCGAGAAACTTATTTCACAACAGAAATTATCAGAGAAAGATATATTGCTATTTCTTGACGAAGTGTCAAAACGTGCTGATGGTAATATGCAAAATCCAATATTACATTATTTGCTACATTATAAATTTAAGGAAAGTCCCCATCAGGAATTTTTACAGGATTACAATCAAGAGTTTTTTACAAAAGGACATTCCAAATCTAAAGGAACTGACATAAAATTGAAAGTTCCAATTAGCTGGAAAGCTAAAGAAGCTGATAGACCAAATATAATTCAAAAATTTGTAAGTCGAAATGGGAATGGAACTTCCACAATTATGCTTATTGTTAAAGATATCCCACTGAAGCCGGGTGAGAAATTTACTGAAACAGAAATTGAAGAATTTTTTATTGAGTCTGAAATGAAGGAGATGATTCCTGACGGTTCTAAATATATATCCTTTAAAAAAGAAAATTATGATCAGCATAAAGGAGGTGCATTAGAATTCTATCATGAACAAACAAATATGGGTCTTTTAATAGGAATGAGAACAATACAAAACTTATTCATCTATGAGGATAAAATGTACTTTCTACAATGTTCAGTTGGTGGAAAGGCTGATCGTTCTATATTAGATTCTGAAATGGAAAAATATAGATTATTATTTAATTTAGTAGCTGGCTCACTTGTTGAATTAAGCCAATACAAATAAGCAATGGTTAATAAAATAAATATTTGTACAATAGTCTATCTACTTACTTCGCTGGTTTTAGAAAATTTTCTCATGAAAATCATTTTTTAAATGAAATTCACACCTTCAGTAGTTAACGCTCTTAAATACTATGTTTACATATATAGCCATCCTATAACAGAAGAAATCTTCTACGTAGGTAAAGGTAAAAGTAATAGAGTTTTCGCACACCTCGAAGACACTAAATTATCCGATAAAGTTTTACTGCTATCCGAATTGAAAGAGCTAGGTCTTAAGCCAAGAATTGAAATTTTAATACATGGCTTAGAAAGTGAAGAAACAGCACTAAAAGTAGAAGCTTCTATTATAGATTTATTGGAACTAAACAAGTTAACCAATATTCAGTCAGGTCATCATTCGGCAAAGTTCGGGAGGATGTCTATCGACCAGATCAATTCTATCTATGACAAGGAAGAAATAGAAATAACAGAACCAAGTATTCTAATAAGAATTAACAAGGCCTTTAGGTATTCTATGCCTCCTCATGAATTATATGATTTCACTAGAGGTATATGGAAAGTAAGTCTTAAGACTGCTGAAAAAGCTAAGTATGCCTTCGCTATTTACGAAGGTATTATCCAAGAAGTGTATGAGATAAAAGCTTGGTTTCAGGCTAATGCTACTTTTAACTCCAGGACTTATTTAGAAACTTCTTCGAAACCTATGGAGTTACAAAATTATGAGCGGTATGAATTTATAGGTGCTATTGCTCCAAAGAGTATAAGGGATAAATATCGACATAAATCAGTAGCACATTATTATAAGAGAGGTAATGCAAATCCGATTATGTATCGGAATCTAAATTAATGAAGGAATAGTTTATCTTTAACTATGAATTATTTATTTAAATTATTGATATATTTTTGTTTATCAACTTCAATACTATCTGCGCAACCTGAATCTTACTATAGCGATATTATTGCACAACAACTTGACGGAATTACAGAACATAAGGTTGAAGGAGGTCGTGTAGACATATTGACAAATGAATATGCTATAGAAGTTAAGAGAGCATCGGATTGGAAACATAGTATAGGACAGGCGATATGGTATGGTCTTCAAACCAATAAAACGCCTGGCATCATACTCATTATGAAAACTCATGCCGATTATAAATATGGTATACGTCTCAAAACATCTCTAGAATATACAAACCTATCCAATATAAAAGTTTGGTTCTATCCTGAAGATTTCGGAGGCAGTCTATCTTCTTCAAACTATATAGAACAAAGTTATATTTCAAAACTAACAAATACACAAGAAGATTATAATGGATGTACCTATTGGATAAATACTGGGAACAAAAAGAAAACTAGACATAACCAATCTTGTCGATGGTATAACAACACTAAAAAAGGAAAGTGTACAAGCTCTAGAGAAGGCAATGCGTGTGGGAAATGTGGTGGGTAGAACAGTAACAAGTTGAATTTACTTTACTGACTTTATTTTTAACTTTGGGAGAGAAGGAATACTTATTGTAAATCAATAATCTACTTTGACAACAAGTAGACCTGAGAATTTACAATAATGAAACTTATATTAAATAAAGATTTTATGCCAGAGGAATATGACCACATCACTGCTTTTCATTATTCAGCTTTTCGACCTCCATTGCACAAGATGATTTTAGATGAGTGCTTAGAAAATACTGGAAAATTCTGTATGGGATTAGATATAGGTTGTGGAACGGGACAGTCCTCTATTGCATTAACAAATTTTTGTAATAAGGTTATCGGCATCGATCCTAGTGAAGGAATGTTGAAAAAATCGATAAAACATCCTAATATAGAATATCGACCTTACAACAAAAGGGATTTCAATTTTGTAGATGACTTATTTGATTTAGCAACTTTTGCAGGCTCTCTGTATTATGCCAAATCTCAGAAATTGCTTGATGAAGTAGTTAGAGTAACAAAATGTGGTTCTAAAATAATTGTATATGATTTTGAACTGTTACTAGATGTAATTATTGAAAAGATAAATTTGAACAATTTATTTAGAGAAAAGTCGCTTTATGATCATCAAGTAAATTTCAGCGAATTGAATCAAGAAAAAATTCAGCTAAATAAAAAATCCGAAAATCACTTATCTTTAGAAATATCAATCTCCAATCTGTCGCATTTGCTATTATCGTCAAAAGATAATTATAATATTTTAAATAGATTTTTAGGCAAAGAAAACCTTTACAAAAAAGTCAATGAACAACTTTACTCAAAATGTAAGACAGAAAAAATACTTATAGATGCCAAAAGCTATTTAACAGTTTATCAGAATATAAAGTAATGAACCAAAATATTAAGATGGAAAAAAGCCTAATATTATATTGGGTTAGGTTAAAATCTTTCTACTCTTCATAAAGAAACTTAATATAATTATCCCCCAAGCATCTTAATCTTTTCTGTTATGATCTGTTAATCTATTCACCCCCAAGCCCAATAAGAATAGTAAATTCTTAGTAGCTAAATCACTAATAAATAAGTGTTATAATGACACGATGTACCTATCTATTAATTAATCTTACAATGCATCTAAGAAAACTCCACTCTTGCAGACAATTAAGTATAGAAACAGAATAAAAATAGATTAATTTAAGTAAATTTATACTCAGAAAGATTCTCACTTTCTAAAAGGTGTTAGCTAAGGCGATGGACAAAATTCTATCGCCTGCTTTTTTTTACATACAAGGAGGCAAAGGAAATACACAATTACCACAGGTGTTTAAACTAGTATTATAAAATCTGCAGTCGAAGATATTGCAATTACTATTCATACATTCTCTTAGTTCCGCACAACTTGTAACCTGAACCTTACCTATACCTCTAATATTTCGATCATCATCTAGTAATAATAGTAATTCATAAACTACTATTCCACTGTAAGGAATACTATCTACTGTTCCATCCCACAGATAAAAATTAGAATTCACCCTAGTCACTTCTGTATTCTCAAATATCAAATTTTCATC
Source organism: uncultured Saprospiraceae bacterium (assembly GCA_964475415.1). Taxonomy (GTDB): domain Bacteria; phylum Bacteroidota; class Bacteroidia; order Chitinophagales; family Saprospiraceae; genus CALCMJ01. The sequence continues at coordinate 17,833 of CAYYWZ010000006.1, forward strand.
CTGATCATAAACTTTAAAACTCATTTGTTCAGGAATTAATTCCATGCCTACATTTCCATCAAATTTGAGCATGTTATAAGCAAATTGTCCTTTGAGATCATCATTGACAATAATATTTGGAATAGCAAAATGAATAGATGAGTCTAGTCCTACAAATTGCGCTTCGTCAATACATTCGACTTTATTTCTATTAAAACTATCACAACCAATAAGGAATAGAATTATCAATAGAAGTATATACTTATCATTCATACCTTTTAGATACTGCAGTATAATGAATAGCTGCCTTTAAAAAAAAGCATTCTAAAAAAAATTGAGTCTGGGCGGGGAGCCCAGACTCTCAATAAACCAATCTCATTTAAGAGAATATAATAAAAAAGACGAAATCCGTGGTTGCTTAATCTACATTGTCATGCAGAAAGGAGTTTCTAGAATCTCTGATCGGCCCATCAGGGTCGTCAGTGATAGAGAAACCAGAAAGATTAGATTCATCAGCGTTAGGCACATCATCTAAGACTACATTTCTTCGCATATATGCTGGCTGAGATTCTAAATCTGAAATTGCTTTTGGACTATCTAAGGGCTTACTATTTACATCCCTAAGATACTTGAGTCGTAATGCATCATGCTCTCTTTTTCTCTTCTCTTCCTCATCTAGCATCTTGACTTTATTCATTTCATAATCCATAGGATCTATGTACTCCGGTTTGCTTTTCTCTATAGCAGCTGCTTTAGTTTTTACATCTTCTACTGAGAAGTCTACCGTATACTTATTTCTATGGTCTTGATCTATATTGTTTTCTGTTATCTGGCTGATATCCATTACTTCTCTTTCATCCTCTAGAGGTACAAAGACTGTTTCTTTCTGCTCTTCTATAATCTTCTTTGCTCCTTCATCGAAGCCCGTTGCAATAAGTGTTATACTTAACTTATCTCCTAACTCTGGATCATGGCAATGACCCCATATCAGGTCTGTTCCATATCCTGCTTCTTCTTGCACATATTCTGTGATTTCTCCGACCTCATCCATCGTTACTTCTTCATCTCCAGATGTTATGTTCAGTAAGATATGCTGCGCTCCTCTGATATCATTATCCTCTAATAATGGAGAATTAAGTGCTGTGTCTATAGCTCTTCTAGCTCTGTCTTCACCTGAGCATATTGCGCTACCCATTATTGCCACTCCGCTAGAACTCATAACAGTTTTGACATCCTCAAAATCTACATTTATCTTTCCAGGAACAGTAATTATTTCTGCTATCCCTCTGGCTGCTATGGATAAGATATCATCAGCTTTAGAAAAGGCATCTGAGATACCTAGATCGCCGTGTATTTCTTTTAGCCTATCGTTAGAAATTACCAATATACAATCGACATTTCTTTTGAGATTATCTAAGCCTTCTAGTGCCTGTCTTCTTCTTCTTCCTCCTTCGAACTTAAAAGGTAAGGTTACAATTCCTACTGTAAGGATTTCTAATTCTTTTGCTGCTTTGGCAATAATCGGTGCTGCACCAGTACCTGTTCCACCTCCCATTCCAGCAGTGATGAATAACATCTTAGTTTCGCCGTCTAGAAATTTCCTAACGTCATCTATAGATTCTATACAAGCTTGCTTGCCTGTCTCGGGAATAGACCCAGCTCCTCGCCCTCCAGTCTTAGTGGGACCAAGCTGAATTTTTGTAGGAATTCTATGGCTATCGAGTGCTTGATTATCTGTATTGCATATTGCAAAATCAACCCCAATGATCCCTTGATCGAACATATGGCCTACGGCGTTACCTCCGCCTCCACCCACTCCAATAACTTTTATTATTGAGTCTTCTTTTTTTGGCATGTCAAAAAGCATAGTGATTGTATTATGAGTTTTTAAAATTTGTGTCTGGTTCTGATTCGAAAAAATCTCTTGTGTAGGTGAAGATACTTTCATACCACTTCTTTCCTCCCCTGCTATTATCTCCATCATCTATATTATCCACATCATCTTCATCATCTACTAAGTCTATAGTCTCCATTGTATGATTCTCCTTATTCTCTATAGAAGTAATCAGTAAACCTATCGCTGTTGCATATATCGGGCTTGCTAGATCCTTAGAGTATCCATGTGCTAAATGATCGATAGGTTGTCCTATTCTAGAACTCATACCTGTACATCTATCAGCTAACAAACTGATATGTCTAAGTAATGATCCTCCACCTGTCAATACAAGACCCGCAATTAACTTTCGCTCATAACCTGATCGTTGAATCTCCCAGAGTACATAGTCAAAAATTTCTTCTAATCTTGCTTGTATTATTTTAGAAAGGTTTTTTTCTGATATCTCTTTTGCTTCTCTACCTTTGAATCCTGGTATCGTGATAATTCTATTATCGTAGATCTCATCAGCAAGAGCTGACCCGAATCTTACTTTTAACTTTTCTGCTTGATCTGTCATCACTGTACACCCTTCTCTGATATCCTTAGTGATCACATTTCCTCCGAAAGGTATAACCGCTGTGTGTCTTATAATACCATCTTTAAAAATTGTAATATCAGTTGTTCCTCCTCCTATATCTACCAGAGCTACTCCCGCTTCTTTCTCTTCACTACTGAGTACTGCCGATGCTGATGCTATAGGTTCTAGTGTCATATCTGCCACTTCGAGCCCTACTCTTTCTACACATCTCATGATATTTCTACTTGCAGATATCTGACCTGTAATGATATGAAAGTTAGCCTCCAATCGTACGCCAGACATGCCTACAGGATCTATAATATCCCCCTCATCATCTACTGTAAATTCTTGTGGTATAACATGTAATATTTTATCTCCCGGTGGAAGAACCAACTTATACATATCATTGATAAGTTTTTCTACATCTCCTACACTTATCTCATCTGTCGCATCATTTCTTACAAGTAATCCATGATGATGTAGACTTTTTATATGCTGACCAGCTACACCTACGTGTACATTGCTAAACTTTTTCCCTGATACCCGCTTAGCTATTTCTATAGCTTGCTTGATCGCCTTGACGGTCTTATCTATATTAGAAACAACACCTCTGGAAACTCCTTCAGAACTGACAGTTCCTACACCGATTACTTCTACCTTACCATACGAATTTCTATGACCGGCTATGGCACAAACCTTAGTTGTACCTATGTCCAGCGCGATGGCTATTTCTCCTGTTGACGTATTTGAGTAATTCATAATTTATAAAGTTTTTAGGTTCTTCCTACAACTTGATTTTTGAATCTTAGGTCAAGCACACTAAACTTATCTACTCCTACTTGCTTGACACCTTGCTTATAGTATGTTTTTAAATTGACTAACTTATCTTCTAGTGATTCCATCGTTCCTAGTATAATCTTTTTCTTCCCTAGGTTAGGAATCAGAATAATATTTTTTCCCTTATCTAAATGGATCTGATCTACTAGCGAATTCAAAAATTTATCTTCTCTTATTCTCTTTACCAATCTATACATTTCATTTAGATTATGATTTTTATTCTTAGCATAACTGTAATCAAATGCATCTATCTCTCCCGTGACTAAAGGCACTCTCACCGTTGTCCCTTCTACAAGTGGAATTCTTGTTCCCTTTTGAGAGATATAGTAGTTTTCTCCATTTGCTGCATTTACTCTAAGTATCGGTTTATACTGCTCTATACTTATAAATAGTTTTTGCTTCTTATCTACATAAACTTCTACCTGCTTTACTCTAGGATCTTTCTGAATAAGTTTTTCTATTCCTGCTAGATCCAGATCATTGATTCTCGCTTCCTTGAGAGAAAAACCTAATCTATTTTCTATGGCTTGAACTACATTACCCTTGGTAATTAATCTTTTCTTTCCAACAAGCTCATCTATTTCTATCGTCCCTACAGATATAAAATCTGTTGCCTTTCTATGTATAGAAAACATCACCAAGACTGCTACTGCTAATAGCAATACCGTAGAAACTATTTGTTTCATTTTAGTATCGGTCGATATTTTCTTTTTTCTTTTCACTAATTATTTTCTATTAACTTTTTTATCTGAGGAACACAGGTGTCTATATCTCCTGCTCCTAATGTTACAATTACTTCTATTTTTCTATTTGTCAAAAATTCAATCACATCTGATTTTTTGAGCAGAAATTTATTTTTACTTTTCATTTTGTCAAATATATTCTTGGAACTTACTCCAGGAATTGGTTCTTCTCTAGCTGGATAAATCTCTAATAATACAATCTCATCTAGCCTATCTAAACTTTCTGCAAATTCATCTTCAAAATCTCTAGTTCTACTAAAAAGGTGTGGTTGGAAAATTCCTAACACCTGCCTTTCTCCAGCACTATTTCTTATCGCTTCTATAGCTGCTTTCAATTCAGTAGGATGATGAGCATAATCATCTACATACAATATATCTCCGCTCTCATATACTTTCTCAAACCTTCTCTTAATACCAGAAAAATTTTCTAATCCTTCTAGCAGCTTAGCTTCATCTAGCATCAACTTTTTGCCTACCATCATTGCAGCAATAGCATTTTCTCTATTATGCTGACCCTTAAAGAAATAGCTTCCTCCAATTTTCTCAAGCCATTGATTAAGGCTTTCATCTTCATTTATATCATAAGGAATAATCTCAATCTCTCTTTTTTGTAACTGCTCGAAAACCTCATCTCCTAATCGTTTCATCGCTTGCTTATGAACAATCACTGATCCTCCGTTTTTTGTCTTTTCTAGAAATATTCTGAATGACTCTAGCATCACATGATGATCTCCATAAATATCTAGATGATCAGGATCTACTGAAATAAGCACTGTTATTTCAGGTTGTAGGGTATGAAAAGAACGATCATATTCGTCAGCTTCTACTACTAACCAATTCCCTTTTCCTTGCAAAAAATTAGAGTTATAATTCTTGAGAATTCCTCCTATAAATGCTGTAGGATTTAAACCACTATATGTCAAAATATGTGAAATAAGAGAACTTGTACTTGTCTTACCATGCGTACCGGCTACGGCGATGGTCTTCTTCTCTCTGCTCAACATCCCCAGTACTTCAGATCTTTTTTTCACATGAAATCCATTATCGATAAACCAGTTCAATTCTTTGTGTTGCTTAGGAATTGCTGGTGTGTATACCACCAATCCTATTCCATTAGGAATTTTCTCTGGATTATCATCATAGTGAATTTTCATTCCTTCGTCCTCCAGCTTTCTGGTAAGGACTGTATTGACTTTATCATAGCCATAAATTTCTTTTCCTATATGATTAAAATATCTAGCAAGGGCACTCATTCCTATTCCTCCTATTCCTACAAAATAGATTTTCTCTATTGCTGATATTTTTAACGTATCATCCATTATGGACCAAATCATAAACCATGTCTGCTATATGCTTAGCAGCATCTGGCTTGCTATATGTTTTTATATTTTTACTTAGCGCTTCTCTTTTCTTCTTATCCGTAAGTAAATCTTTTAATCGTTTTTCCCATTGGTGTATCTCATCATCTTTGACGAGTATTGCTGCATTTATTTTTTCTAATGCTTGCGCATTTTTAGTCTGGTGGTCTTCAGAAACATTGGGGGAAGGGATCAAGATCGCTGGCTTGGCCACAAGTGCTAATTCTGAGAGTGTCAAAGCACCTGCTCTGCAGACAACAGTGTCCGCAATTGCATAGGCATAATCCATTCTATCAATAAATGCTTTTACATGTACATTCGATAACTGAGCAGTTTGTGTCTCTACAAACTCCTCATAATACAGTTTTCCTACCTGCCAAATGAATTGTGTATTAGCATTTTCTTTTAGAAAATCAAAGCTGTTATGCACAGCATTGTTTAGTGATCTTGCTCCCAAACTCCCACCAAATATTAGTGTAGTTTGCTCGTTAGAGTCCAAATTAAAATAAGTATATGCGGTACCTATTTTATCTTCAGCAACAACTAGGTCTGTTCTCACAGGATTTCCAGTCATTACTATTTTATCTTTAGGGAAAAAACGTTCCATATCGTTATAGGCTACACAGATCAAACTTGCTTTTTTTCCTAAAAGCTTGTTTGTTATTCCTGGGTATGAGTTCTGTTCTTGCAAGACAGTAGGAATATTTTTCCTCTGAGCTTGTTTCAGAACGGGTCCGCTGGCATAGCCTCCTACACCTATAACTATATCTGGTCCAAAATTGTCAATGATCGTTTTAGCTCGCCTTAGACTTTTATACAATTTCCAAGGAAAACCTATATTCCTCCAGAGCTTCTTTCTATGAAATCCGACTACATCTAGTCCTTCTATCTTATAACCCGCTCTGGGTACTTTTTCCATTTCTAGTTTACCATTCGCTCCTACAAAAAGTATTTCTGAGTCTGGTGATTTTTTCTTAAGTGCATCTGCTATCGCTATAGCTGGATACACATGACCTCCAGTCCCTCCTCCACTAATGATTACTCTCATCGAGTGCCTCTATTTTCTCTAATTCTATTTGCTGCAACTTCGCCTCTTCCACATATCTACTAACTGATAATATTATTCCAAATGCTATACATGTAAATAAAATCGATGTTCCTCCCATACTTATTACGGGTAGCGTAAGTCCTGTCACCGGAACTAGTTGTACAGAAACTGCAATATTTGCAAATGCTTGTATCACTATGTTCAGACATAAACCCATCGCCAATATAGAACCGAAAGTCTTAGGACACTGAGTTATTATACTCATACATCTTACTAGTAACCACAGATATAATCCCAGTATCGAGATACCACCTATAAGTCCATATTCTTCACATATTATAGCGTATATAAAATCTGCATAAGGATATGGTAGATAGTTCCGCTGAACACTGTTGCCTGGACCTACTCCGAAAAACTCTCCATTAGCAATTGCTATTTTGGATTGTTGTATCTGGTATCCTCCATCCGTGTTATACATAAATTCATTGAACCTACTTATCCATGTTTCTAATCTCACGAAATCTGGGAAAAACACCCCTAGAACGATCAGTATAGAAAACATCATAATCCCCATCAACCCCAATAATCCCACGAACTTTAGAGAAATTCTTCCTATGAACATCATCAGCAAGGATGTTAAAAAAAGTAAGCCTGCCGTAGAAAAATCTGAAGGAGCTATCAAACCACACACAATTATTACCGGTATAATAATCGGAACAAACGCTCCATTAAAATCCTTAATAAATTCTTGTCGCTTCCCTATAGATTTAGCTAGATATATTATCAATGCTAGCCTTGCAAAATCAGAAACCTGAAAAGTCTTGTCTATCCATGGAATGGTTATCCATCTAGAAGCTCCGTTTATATTCGTACCAAAAAATATAGTATATATAAGTAATGGTACTGTAATCACAAGTAAAAAAGGAGCTAATCTAGAGTAATGCATATAATGCAATCTGTAACATATGAACACCATAAAAAATCCAGCTAGAATAAATACCGATTGTTGTATTAAGTAATACTCAGTATTACCACCAGCTTGCCGATAAGCCATACTTCCTGTAGCAGAATAGACTGCTAGAGTAGAAAAAATACCTAGTACAACAATAATAAGCCATATAGCTTTATCGCCTTTCAGATCTTGATATGCTTGTACTAAGGTTGACAATTTTTCTCTTTTACAATAAGTATTAATTTTTTACTAATCCAAAGACTGCTTCTTCAAAAAGCAATCCTCTGTGCTCATAGTTATCGAATAAATCAAAACTTGCACAAGCTGGTGATAACATAACGACCTCTCCTCTCGAAGCTGCCTTATAAGCCATGCTCACTGCTTGAATCATTTCTCTAGATTCAATAATATTTTCAATCTTTCCCTGAAAACTTTTTTTCAGTTTACTATTATCTAAGCCTAGACAAATCAATGTCTCGACCTTGTTTTCTATTAGTGGGAATAACTCGCTATAGTCATTTCCTTTATCTGTACCTCCAGCAATCCAGACTATTTTTTTCTCTACGCCTTGTATGGCGTATTTCACTGCATCTGTATTCGTTGCCTTGCTGTCATTTATAAATTCTATTCCATCAACAAATGCAATGGTTTCTAATCTATGCTTGACAGGTTTAAATTCCCGTACTGCAGATATAATTTGCTCCTCCGATACGCTACACCTCTTTGCAACCTCTGTGGCGCAACTTATATTGAAAGCATTGTGCTTCCCCTTGAGTTGTACCCCTTCTATCTTTTCTAGCTCTGCTTCCAAAATCTTTATATTCTCAGCTTTACAAGATTCTAGATATTTTAAAATAAGAGCATCATTTCCATTTACAATCATAGTATCTTCAGCTTTCATATTCTTCCAGATATTACATTTAGCCTTGGCATAGTTTTGGATATTATTTTCATATCTGTCCAAATGATCTGCTGTAATATTCAGCAGAACACCTATACTAGGTCTGAAGCTGTAGACATCATCTAATTGAAAACTACTTACTTCTAAGACCATCGTATCAGCTATGTTATCCTGAGCCAATAGTTTACAAAAACTATCCCCTATATTTCCTCCTACTCCAACAGACATTCCTGATAAAGATAGAATATGATGGATCAACTTAGTAGTAGTTGTTTTACCATTACTACCCGTAATAGCGATGATAGTCCCTTTATAAAACCAACTGCCATATTCTATTTCTGAAACAATTTCTATTCCTTGTTTCTTTAGAAACTTAACAACATCTGTCTTACTAGAAATACCTGGTGATTTCACAATCACATCTGCATTCTTTAATTTGTCAAAGTCATGTCCCTTTTCTTCAAAAGGGATGTTATTATTAATAAGTATGTTTTTGTATATCTCTGATATCTGTCCATAATCAGAAACAAAAACAACTTTTTGTTTTTGCTTAGCTAGCAAGGCTGCACCTGTTCCACTTTCTCCTGCTCCTAGCACAACAACTTTTTCGTGCTGTATCATCTGAGCTTAAGTGTTATGATAGAAAGTATAGCAAGCAATATTCCTATAATCCAAAATCTTGTTACAATTTTTGCCTCATGAATACCTTTTTTCTGGTAATGATGATGCAAGGGTGACATAAGGAATATCCTCCTCCCCTCACCATATTTTTTTCTTGTATACTTAAAATAACTTACCTGTAATACCACGGAAAGATTCTCTATTAGAAATATTCCGCATAACAAAGGAATTAACAATTCTTTCCTGAGTAGCAATGCTAATACTGCAATTATTGCCCCCAAGGTTAAACTCCCCGTATCACCCATAAACACCTTAGCTGGAAAACTATTGTACCATAAAAACCCAACACATGCTCCTATCAAGCAGGCTGAAAAAACAACTAGTTCTTCTGAAAATGGGATATAAAAAATATTCAAGTAATTTGCTATAATCGAGTTACCAGAAACATAGGCGAAAACACCTAAGGTAGCAGCAATTATCGCTGCTACTCCAGCAAGCAGCCCATCAATTCCATCAGTAAGATTAGCACCGTTAGAAACTGATGTCACTATCAATATCACGATTGGAACAAAAATCAGCCAAATAAAATTAGAAGCATTATCACCTAGAAAAAATAAAAAGGACTTGTAATCCAAGCTATTATTTTTTAAAAATGGAACATTAGTCCAACTAGCTTTAACATAGGCCATTTTTTCCTGCGCATCATTATTATCTAACTGATATGGTTGTACGGTAAACTCCTTTTGTATTTCTAAATTATTCTCTATGGCAATTTCGCTTGGGACCCTTATAACAATGTCCTCATGCAACAACATGGTAAATCCTATAATTACTCCCAATACAATCTGACCATAGATCTTAAATTTTCCAGAGAGACCGTCTTTGTTTTTTTTGAATACTTTAATATAATCATCTAAACCTCCTATTACTCCCATCCACAATGTGGTTATCACCATAAGTATGATGTATATATTATTCAACTTCGCAAATAATAAGCAGGGTATCAATATTGCCAGAATAATAATGATTCCACCCATTGTCGGTGTCCCTTCTTTTTGTTTTTGACCATCGAGCCCTAACTCTCTTACTGTCTCTCCTATCTGCAGCCTTTTCAAAGAACTTATGATCTTATCTCCTATTAATATTGAAATCACTAATGATAATATCAATGCTGAGGCAGATCTAAAAGTTATAAACTGGAACAAACCTGCACCTGGCAGGTTGTAACTTTTTTCTAAAAATTCAAATAAATGGTATAACATTTTTAACCAATTAACTTACATTTCACTCTTCACTTACGCAGGAAACCACTCCTACATTCTAGACTATCATTCTTTTTTTCTTAAAAAGAACAGCGCAGTAGATTTAGCCAAATCTTTATCCGAACATCCACCTACCGCAACTGTTAAAACCAACCTGAGAATGATAATAGAACCTACTCTTATATATTTTTGTGAAAAAATAATTTTAAAATTTGTTTATCATCAAATGGCGTCTTTACACCATTTATATCTTGATATTTTTCGTGTCCCTTTCCTGCTACCACAATCACTTCATGCATTTCTGCCTGCTTATAAGCTAGAGCAATTGCCTCTTTTCTATCTTCTACTCTCGAGACTTTATTTCCTTTTTTGTCTATTCCCTTTTCCATCTCATCCAGAATTATTTCTGGATCTTCTGTTCTAGGATTATCTGATGTCAATATCGTAACATCACTATACTTCTGAGCTATAGATGCCATCAATGGCCTTTTCGTTATATCTCTATCTCCACCGCATCCTACAACTGTTGTCAGCTTTACTCCAGGTTTTTTTATAGCCTTCACCGTACTCAGCACATTTTCTAATGCATCTGGCGTATGAGCGTAATCTATAATTCCTATCACATATTTTCCAGCAGATTCTCTGAGCACATCGAATCTCCCTTCAGCTGATTTTAGCGCAGATAATCCCACGAGAATATCTTCCTTTTCTTCAATAAAACAAGCAGCAACCGCATAGATCATAAGCAGGTTATATGCATTAAACCTTCCTACTAACCCCAGGTGTACACTTGTATTATCAAGCGTCATTTCTAAGCCTGAAAAATCATTAGATATGATTTTAGCTTTGAAATCTGCCAGACGATTTATGCTGCAAGTATGAATTTGAGCCTTGGTATTCTGTACCATTCTCTCACCATTTGCATCGTCTACATTTGTCACCGCGTGCGCTTTCTTGTCAAGATCGTCAAAGAACTTTTTCTTTGTCCGTATATAATTATCGAATGTCCCGTGATAATCTAAATGATCATGTGTAATATTGGTAAATACTCCACAGTCAAAATCTAATCCTTCTATTCTACCCTGGTCAATCGCATGAGAACTTACTTCCATCATCACATAATCACAATTTTCTTTCTTCATCCTACTCATTATTTCATTAAGAATAATGATATCAGGCGTTGTGTGCGATGAGGGAATTATCTCATCATTTATTCTGCATTCAATAGTGGAAATCAATCCCACTTTATAACCCATATTTTTAAGAAGATCAAACAAAAGTGTACTTACAGTTGTCTTACCATTAGTTCCCGTTATCCCTATGAGCTTAAAAGCCCTAGACGGATCTTCAAAAAATACTTTTGCTATTCTTGCCTTTGCAAGCCTAGTGTTTTTTACATATACATAAGTAATCCCTTCCCTATGATCACATACCTTTTCTAATACCACTACAGTTACCCCTTCCTCTATTGCTTTGTCTATGTAATCATGCCCATCACTTGTTATTCCATTGACGGCTATAAATAGACCGTTAGTTTGAGCATTTCTAGAATCATCTGTTACACCTTCTATATTCTTAACTTCCTCTCCTACAATTCTTAGAACATCTAACCCACTTAATATATCTTCTAACTTTTTCAAATATTTGCCTTATTCACTATTGTAAAAAGCTTCGTTTATTTTTTAATTAAGAAATATTTCTATCTCTTGTCCTTTTATTTTTGTTCCAGGTAATATGGATTGAGCATGCACTTTACCTACTCCATTTATATCCACTTTTAAACCTATATTTTCTAGCACATATATGGCATCTCGTAATCCCATTCCTCTAACATCCGGCACCTTACTATTAGATATTTTATTTTTTTGTACAACTAACTTTTTTCCATCAGGTGATACTTTTACCCACCTACTTTTAGTTTCTTTTGTATATCCCAATTTCAAATAGTCCATAACATTTTGAAAATCTGGACCATATCCTAAGCTTGCATACTTCAGAGGTATCGGCTCATCGTCTCTATCTAGATGCGCAAAATCTTGCAACTCTAATTGTAAGCCCACTATCCTTTCAGCAATTTTTCTAAATGCTTTTCCAGCTACTGCGCCTCCATAGAAAGTTCCTTGAGGTTCGTAGACAACTATGATCAGGGAATATTTAGGATTATCTGCTGGAAAGTAACCAGCCAGTGATCCATTGTATTTTTTCTTTTCTGTTTTCTTATAATACTCTACCCTAGTTGTTCCTGTTTTAGCTGCTATCCTCACTTTGGATGAATTAGCTTTTTTTGCTGTACCAGCTGTTACCGTTTCTTCAAGTAAAAACTTTACTTTCTCTATACTAGATTTACTAGCTATAGCTTCATCGATAACTTTAGGTTCTATTCTTTTTATAACTTTTCCTTCTGACATTACTTCGCTTACTATATAGGGCTTCATTCTCTTACCCCCATTAGCAATTGTATTGTAAAAATTCAAAACTTGCAGAGGCGTTAATGACATTTCATAACCATGCGCCATCCAAGGAATCGTCGTACCGTACCAGACCTTATGATCTTGAACTGGATCTTTAAGATAAGGTTTACCCTCTCCTACGATCTCTATACCAGTTTTCTCTGATAGTCCAAACTTCACAAGCTTGTCTGTAAATAATTGTCGATTTTGCTTCTTACCATAAGCTTCATGGGCAAGACTTGCAATACCGACATTTGAAGACTTTATAAAGGCCTGCTTCAGCGTCGACTCATATATTCCATGCGGCTCAGAATCATACATCCATCTATCATAAAACTTCTTTTTACCACCGTATAAGTTCACTCTTGTTTGCAGATCAGCGTCATTATTTTCAATTAACGCAAGTGTACTCGCAAGTTTCATAGTAGATCCAGGTTCTGATAAAGTACCTATAGCATGATTATATAACTCCTTGTAATCATCTCCCGATTGTTCTAGATTAGAGATAGCAGCAATTGCTCCTGTCTCAACTTCCATTAATATTGCCGTGCCCTTCTTAGCTGAAAAAGCAGTTAATGCATCGTGCAATTCTTCCTGAACAATATCCTGAAATCTGATGTCAATTGTTGTCACAATATCATCACCTTTCGTTTCCTCTAGTTCTTCTGGTTCGTAGACTGGAATCCAGTATCCAGGCGGAACACGCTTCATCAGTTTTTGCTGAGAAGCTCCTCTCAGAAATTTATCAAAACTTCCTTCGAGTCCAACATTATCGGCATTTGACCGATACATTCCTATAGTTCTTGCAGCAAGATCATTAAAAGGTTTATCCCTTTTAGTTGTTCTTTCTACTATAATTCCTCCAGTATTTCTACCATGTCTAAACAATGGAAATTTTCTAATTTTATCTACCTGATCAAAAGTTAAATTCCTCTTGATAAAATGATATCTACTTCCAGATTTTGTCCCAGATTTCCCATCTTTTCTAGCAGTAACCAATTCTGATCTCCACTCATAAGATGATTTTCCTTCTGGAAAAAAATTAGCTAAACTGATAGCTAGAGAATCTATTTCCCGATCAAAAAGATCTTGCCTCGGAACTAATAAATCCATTCGTATTTCAAAGAACGGTAGTGAGGTCGCTAAGAGATTACCATTTTTATCAAAAATGTTACCCCTATCGGCTTCCACCTTCATCCACTTTACATTATCCCCTCCTTTCTCTCTCCACTTGTCTCCCTCTATGACAGATATATTGACAATTTTCCAAACAATTACCAGCGCGTATACTAAGAATAAGAATAACACGAAATAAGCTCTTATCAATAATTCACGCTTCCTGTCCATAAGGATCTCTTAATGATTTTATCCTTCCACTCCCTTCAAAACGATGGGAGAATCTTCATTTTTTTTAATTTCCTGCTCACTCACTTTTTTGGCGAGCCGCGACTCTGTTCCCTCGAACATGATGTCTTTTTTCACTTGCATATATTTCCACTTAGACTCCTTTACATCTTTTTTCAACATCTCTATTTTCCTAAGCTTTTTTTCCGCCGAATGAGAGTTCCATATATAAACTATACCTAGCAATGCAAGAAAGCCTATAAAGGGTATATTTTTTAGATATCTAGATCTCATCTTTCTTTATTTATCTAATCCCACATACTCCGCAATTCTCAATTTCGCACTTCGGGATCGACTATTTATTTTCAATTCATTTTCGTCTGGCACTACTACACGCTTCGTTATCTGCTTATAAGGATTCAGAATATTTCCGAATGTATCCTTATGTATCTTTCCTTCTATATTTCCTGTTTTGAATAACCGCTTCACTAATCTATCTTCTAGTGAGTGATAAGAAATCACTACAACTCTGGATCCTACAGATAATATGTTTTCTAAGTCTCGCAGCATTGCTTTCAATGCTCCCATCTCATCGTTCACTTCTATTCTTAGTGCTTGAAAAACCTTAGCCCTGTACTGCTCAGATCTTCCTTGCTCAAAAGAACTTAAAAAATTCAAAAAGGATTTTATTGACTTAAAACTTTGCCTTTTTCTTGCTTCTACGATACCTTTAGATAATTTCCTTGAGTTTTTAACCTCCCCATATTCATATAGAATTTTTATCAAGTCCTGCTCACTATAAGTGTTCAACAAATCAGCTGCAGTAAAACTACCATCTTGATTCATTCGCATATCTAGATCCGCATCATAGCGAATACTAAATCCTCGACTTGCCTCATCTATCTGATAAGAAGATATCCCCAGATCCGCTAGCACACCATCTAACTTTTCTATACCGTAGTATTTGTAAAATTTAGAATGATATCTAAAATTGGATCTTACGAACTCAAATCTTTCATCTTTCAAAATATTCTGAACAGCATCTTCATCCTGATCAAAGCCAAAAAGTCTTCCATGCTCACCCAGCTCAGATAAAATCTCTGCTGAATGTCCACCTCCTCCAAATGTCAAGTCGAAGTAAATACCGTTTTTCTTTATATCTAACCCTTTTATACATTCCTTAAGCAATACAGGGATATGATACTCACTCATTATCAGATTTTGAATCAGGAATACCTACGTTTCCAAAAATCTCGTCTGCAAGTGTTGAAAAATCTTCTGGCTCTTCTCCTATGACTTTTTCATAGACTTCCTTGGACCATATTTCAATTTGTTCGTGATAAGCAAAAAGCACAATATCTTTAGTGATGCCCGCATACTCCATCAAGTTCTTAGGTAACAATATTCTATCAGTTCCGTCGGCAGTGATTTTCGTCGCGCCTCTGTAGAAATACCTTATCGCTTGTCGATGCTTCGTATTGTAGATGTTGAGCTGGTTTATTTCTTTCGTCTTTTTATCCCAAACAACTTTCGGATACAACATGAGATGTTTTTCAAACCCCCTGTTCATGGTGAATTCAAATGGCTTAACAGCGCTTATTTGAGCGACTAACGCAGCAGGAATTTTAACTCTACCTTTCGCGTCAAGCTTGCATTCATATTCTCCAGCGAACTGGTAATTATCTTTCATCTCGGTTGAATCGATAATCAAATGTAAGTCGAAAAAACATACTTTCCCACTTTTTACCACTTTATTACACAAAACATATATAAAAAATCATAATCTATTATATCATGTAAACAAAATGTTTACGTATTATCATTTTTTTGAGTACAAATGTCCGTTTTCACTGTATAATTCGGGATAGAATTCTAGGATGGATCGTCACTGTTATTAATCAATAATAACAAAGACTTTACAAATATAAAAATATATAATGTATAAGCAACTGATTTACAATAAAAATAATCAATTCTAATGATTAGAATATATTGTACCTTATTTACTTTTTAAAATATTAAAATGAAATGTACATCCTGTATTTAAGTTATTCTCTAACCAGATGTCTCCTTGATAGACATTAACGATTTTTTTGCATATAGCTAAGCCCATACCAGTACCTTCGTAATTGACCTTATCTAGTTGCTTATAGATGTGAAAGATTTTATCCTGATACTCCTTAGGTATTCCTATACCATTATCCATTACAGAAAATTGATAATACTGGTCGTTTTCGGTACAATTTATTTTTATAGTTGGAGATATATCCTTCCTTCTAAACTTAATGGCATTCCTCACAAGGTTATCAAACAATAGTTGCAAGTGAAATTTCCGAATAGTTAACCTAGGGAGATTACAGTACAAAACCTGCGCACCATTTTGTTCTATAAGATCTTTATTTTTTGATAAGACTTCTATTAGGATCTCATCAGCCTTACAACTTCTTATGAGTTTGTCTTCTTTACCTAAACTAGTAAATTGCATGAGATCAGTTAACATGAGCGATAAGTGCTTTGAGTTTTCTAACACATAATCAAGGTATTTCATGTATTCCATGTATTTCGGATCTATTTTACTTTTCGTTTTATAATAAAATAGTTCACTATACTTAAATATATTAGATAGGGGAGTTTTGAGATCATGTGTTACGATATAAGCAAATTGCTCTAGTTCCTCTTTTTGTCTATAAATTTCCGCTGATCGTTTTTCTAGTTCTAATATCTCTCTTTCTTTATCTACCAGAATATCAGAGATCTTAATCTGATTATTCTTAGCAGTGTTCTCATTTTTTATTTTAAGAATTTCCTTGGAATATTCAAGCGCACTTTTGAAGTCTTTTTTCTGTTCACTTATCTGTTGCAGTTCTGCATACCACTTAATTATATCTGTGTAAAAAGAATTTTCGATCGCTAATAATTTTGCCTCTCCAAAAAGGTTAAAAAATCTATCTTTTTCATTTTCGCTAAGTAAGATTTTTCCCTCTAAAAACAGGAGTTCCGAAAAAGAACTTTTAAAATTATGTTCTATAGCAATTTCTCTACCAAGCATTACCATCTGTTTTGCAGCGTTGATATCTCCTTTAAGAAAATAGCATTCAATAAGTTCCGTATAAATTTTTGTTTTTACAAAAAACAGATCCTTACTTGGGCCTAGTTTTTCTATAGCAGTTGCAACATTAGAAAGCGCTTTGTCAAAAAACTCTAGTGCCAGATCATACCTTTTCTGCTTCTTATATAATTCTCCAAAATTTTCAAGAATATAGGATAAAACGTAATAGTCTTCTTTTTCTCTGGATATCTTCTCTCCTTTCTTTAAGTACCTTATTGCTTCATCAAATTTCTCAATTCCTATAAAATTACTGCCAAGGTTATTAAATATAACTCCTTGTATCTCTGGAGCGTTTAGCTTGAGGCATTTGAAGAAATACTCACTACCTGTAATAAAATCATCAAAGCTATCAGAATATATTACACCATATTCTCTATAGATATATGCAAGTAATACATGATTATCTTCCACTTCACTACTAGCTACTCTGAAAGCTTTAGATAAAATAGCTAAACTCTGATAAGGATCTCCATATAAACGTATAACTCTTGCATAGAAAGTTAGTATTTCCGCTTCTAAAGCGTACATACGTTTTTTGGCTGCAATTTCGGCAGCAATTGTAGTAAGGCTTATAGCATGATCAAAGTCAGAATCTATATATTCTTTTGCTTGTTGGAATATTTTCAGTGGATCTTCGATCGTAAGTTGTGCTAGTTGATTATTTTCCATTATTCTAAATATGATAACTGAAGATAAGATATTATACCTAAGACAATCCCTTTAACGATGATATCAAATGAATACTAATAGACAATTTGGAATTTTCCTTAGAAAGGATAATGAAGTGTATAAGCTGCTTTTACGATTTAAAAATTCTTTTTCATCCTCATACGGAGTACTCCGAGAATAGCTTCTTTAACTATACTTGTATTCATTTTTGACACGCCAAGTTCCCTATCTATGAAAGTAATCGGAACTTCTTGGATACGGAATCCATTTCTGAATGCTGCATATTTCATCTCTATCTGAAAAGCATAACCAGTAAATGATATATTATCTAGATCTATCTTATCTAGCACCTTCTTGCTATAACAGATAAATCCTGCTGTAGGATCTTTGACAGGCATAAAAGTAATCATCCTAACATAAAGAGATGCTCCAAAAGATAACATGTGCCTATACCATCCCCAGCTATCATCTATAGCCCCACCCTTCGTATATCTAGAGCCTACGGACATATCTGCACCCTCATCTTTGCAAGCGGCAAAAAGTCGTAGCAAATCCTTAGGATTATGACTAAAGTCCGCATCCATCTCGAAGATATAGTCATAATTATTAGCCAGTCCATATTTAAACCCAGCTATGTAAGCAGGTCCAAGTCCATTTTTTTCTTTTCTGTGAAGTATATACAGGGATCCTTTATATTCCGATATAAGCTTATCGACAATTTGACCTGTTCCGTCAGGGGAATTATCATCAACGATAAGGACATGAAAATTACTTTCTAATCCGATAACAGCTTGGATAATGTTGGTAACATTTTCCTTTTCGTTATAAGTAGGTATGATGACTAGTTTCTTATCCAAGCGATTATAAATTGCAACAAATATAGATGATATAACTTTATAAGTATCCTAGAGTTTATAAAGCTCTAATAATTTTTCTGCCACATCTTCAGCATTAGGCTTACAGAAATAATCTCCTACAGAACCAAATGGAGTTCTATAATCCTTAGCAGAAAGGGTAATAGGCTTAGCGTCTAAATGATAATATCCGCCATCTCTTTCTAAAACATTCTGCATCATATATGCTGTTCCTCCACCTGGGACATCTTCGTCTAAAAATAGTATGCGGTTTGTCTTACTGAGTGATGCTGCAATTAAACCTTCTACATCGAATGGGATTAACGTCTGAACGTCTATAAGTTCTACACTTATACCCTTATCAGATAACATTGCTATACCTTCTTGTGCTACCCTTACACAGGAACCGTAAGTCACTAGAGTAATATCATTACCTTTTTGTAAAACTTCAGGCACACCAAGAGGAACATTAAATTCTGCTAGATTAGTAGGCAGTTCTTCTTTAAGTCTATAACCGTTAAGACATTCTATTACAATCGCCGGATCCATAGAGGCTAGTAAGGTATTGTACATTCCTGCAGCCTGAGTCATATTTCTAGGCGTACATATATAAATACCTTTCATAGAATTTACAAGCATCCCCATCGGAGAACCGGCATGCCATATTCCTTCCAGCCTATGCCCTCTTGTTCTTACAATAACAGGAGCAGCTTGCAAGCCTGCAGATCTAAACCTAAGTGTAGCTAGGTCATCTGTAAGGGGTGAAAAAGCATAGTTGATATAATCAAGATATTGTATTTCTGAGATCGGCCTTAGGCCTCTCATTGCCATTCCTATAGCTTGTCCGATTATCGTCCACTCCCTGATTCCTGTATCGAAAACTCTATCCTTCCCATATTTTTCTTGCATCCCTGCAAAACCTTGATTGACATCTCCTATATATCCTACGTCCTCTCCAAAAGCAAATAATTCGGGTATACTAGATAATTTTGCGTCAAAAAAATTATTAAGCAATTTGTATCCTGTAACATAGGTTGCTTCTTCTGGAAATATCGCTGGGATCACTTCTTGCCTTAGAGCTGACTTTTCTGTCTCCGAGTACAGATTAGTTCCATACCATTTTTCCGCTTGTTCTTCAGTAGAATTAAGGATTGCTCTTATTCCTGAGCTAAGCTGAGATAATTCTTCTCCTGTGACTAACAGGACACGTCTAAGAATTGTTACGACTTCAGAATAAGAAGGGCTAGCTATATTGTTCAATTCTGAAATATACTTATCAACTTTTGGATTGTCTCCTGTTTTATATTCACTCTTTTGGATTGCTTCTGCAACCTGCTGAACTAATTTTTTGTTGACAACATTGTAAGCTACCCAGGCTTCGTTTTTTGCTTGTTTAACATACTCTTTTGCTTCCTTCCTTAGTGCATCAACAGAGGATTCTGACAACAGATCTATCTCTAAGATCCACTCTATCATTTTCTCTATACAATCATGTTCTTTTTCCCACTTAAGCCTATCAGCATCTTTATATCTCTCATGAGATCCTGAAGTAGAATGCCCTTGAGGTTGTGTCAGTTCTTTTACATGGATAACGCAAGGCTGATGTGTTTTTCTAGATTTAGAAATCGCTCTTTCATAAGTACTGCATAGTTCAGCATAATCCCAACCTTTAGCGGTGTAGATCATAATTCCATTGCCATGTTCGTCCTGGAGAAATCCTTCTAGACCTCTTGATATAGATCCCTTTATTGTTTGCAATTCTATAGGCACTGAAATGCCATAACCATCATCCCATACAGAAACCGCTAAGGGTACCTGCATTACAGAGGCCGCATTCATCGTTTCCCAAAAAGCACCTTCTGAAGTACTTGCATCTCCTATAGTACAAAAAGATACCTCATTACCATTATTAGAAAATTTATTGTTTTTCTGAAGATCTGGAATTGCTCGGTATTTTGCTGATGCTAAGGCGATACCTAAGGCTCTTCCCATCTGTCCTCCTGTAGAAGAAATATCAGAAGTAACATTATAACTGTCAGTTACCTTTACAAAATTATCCTGCTCATCTATCATTTTTGTGGCAAAATGAGCATTCATTTGTCTTCCTCCAGAAAAGGGATCACCTTCTGGATCTGCATAAAGTTGTGCGAAAAAATCCTGTACTGATGACTCCCCTATGGCAAACATAAAGGTCTGATCTCTATAGTAGCCTGATCTAAAATCTCCTTTTTTGAAGTATCTTGCCATAGCTACTTGAGGCACTTCCTTACCATCACCTAGAATACCAAACTTTGCCTTACCGGTAAGAACTTCTTTTCTACCTAGCAGACTTGTTTCTCTACTTACAAGACAAATCCATAAGTCTTGTAGTACTTCATTGACAAATTTAGCTTCTCTGGAATTTCCTCTTTTTTGATGTTTCTTTAGAATAGAATGATCTAACATACTCAGGTACAGATGGTTGGGTTTTTCAGGTGGAAATATATCCCATAAACAGTATGTAAAAATACAAAAAACAGAGGCCACTTAATAACAATATCTAATAGGAATCAACATTAACAACTTATTAAACTTTAACATATGGCAAAAAAGGAAAATAAATATTAACTTTGGAGTGTCTTAAAGCAAGACATGGATTTGGTAATATATTATGTCAAAGTATTACTAGTGATCTACTCATTGAAGATTTAAAAAATATGAACATTATGAAACAAATACTATTCGTCTTAATTCTAAGTATGTCATTTGCAGTGTCAGTAGATGCTCAATTCAAAGACGTAGAGAAAATAGAGACAGTAAAAAAAGAAGGAGGACCTATTATGACAATGGATGCTCTAGAAATAGATTATGGAACAATACAACAAAACTCAGAACCACTAAGAAAATTGAGTTTCACAAATACTGGTGACGAGCCTTTAGTAATCAAAAATGCAAGAGGAAGTTGTGGATGTACTGTACCTACGTGGAGCAAGGAGCCTATTCTTCCAGGTGAAACTTCTGAGTTAGAAGTTAGATATGCTACAAATAGATTAGGACCATTCTCAAAGAAAGTTACGCTTACAACTAACGAAGGTGGAGAACCTATAGTTATTAAGGTTCACGGAAAAGTGCTAAAGCCAGAAGAGGAAGAGAGTGTACCAGCTGCAGCGCCATCGCTGATCAAGTCTGGAAAATAAGAAAGAATAATTCTTGAAAAATATTAAAAGAGTCTAATTATTTAGGCTCTTTTTTTTTTGCTTAAAAAGCAACTATTTGGTATTAATTCTGTTAGCAACGTATATAAGAAAAAGCCAATAAAATGATTCTACTTTTATCCCCTGCCAAGACACTAGATCTTACTGAAAAATCTTACCCGCTAGATCCAAGCCAAGCGAGCTTTAGATCTAACGCGCAAGAACTTATCGCCGAACTAAGGAAATATGATAAAAGTAGTCTTAGGAAATTAATGTCCATAAGTGATGCTCTTGCAGAAACTAACATAGAACGATATCATAATTTCAAAAAAATACATAATCAGAAAAATAGTAAAGCCGCTATCTATACTTTCAACGGTGATGTATACAGAGGCCTCAATGCTGAAAGTTTCAACAAAAAAGATCTCGCATTTGCTCAAGACCACTTAAGAATCTTATCTGGACTATATGGTTATATAAAACCTATGGATCTTATACAACCCTACAGATTGGAAATGGGAAGTAAACTGAAGAATAATAAAGGGAAAAACTTATACGAGTTCTGGGATAATCTCATAACTAAAGCCATCAACAAAGATCTACAATCCACCAAGAGCGATATCATTCTCAATCTAGCCTCTAACGAATATTTTTCTGCCGTCAAAAAAGATGGCTTAAAAGGAAAAATAGTTAACATACATTTCAGAGAATACAAAAAAGACGAACTTAAGTTTGTTTCCTTTACAGCTAAGGTTGCACGAGGTATGATGTCCCACTACGTTATAAAAAACAAACTAAAAAAGGTGGAAGATCTTAAGGGATTCGATTATGAAGACTACAATTTTGAGGAAAAGCTTAGTTCTGAAAACGAGTTATTTTTTGTTCGTTAGGATATTCCTTCATACTAAGTTTTCTGCAGCTAATAAAATTTTGCTACTTTAGGAAATGCGGTATTTCTACATATTAGTCTTGAGTATTTTTACGCTATTTCTAGCTCTAGCATTTAATGGCTCTCTATCTTTTTCTAAACTACTGCCAGTGGGGAAAATCTTAGACCCTTACCATGGAATATGGCAAAACACTAAGGGATTACCAACAAAGTTAAACTTAAGTACAGAAAATATTTCTAACGCAATACATGTAGTTCTAGATGATCGTGAAGTTCCACACATTTTTGCAGAAAACCTATGTGATGCACTTTATGCCCAAGGCTATCTCGCGGCAAGCAATAGATTATTTCAGATGGATCTTACCGCTAGATCTTCTGGAGGTAGACTTTCTGAATTATTCGGCAAAAGAACCATTGACAGAGATATAGAAATTAGAAAAAAAGGCTATCTATCAAGTGCAAAGATGCAGGTCGAAAAATGGAAAAGTTCTCCCGACTCAAAATATATAAACGCATACATAAATGGAGTAAATAAATACATATCTCAGCTTGCTTATAAAGATCTACCAGTAGAATATAAACTGACAAATACCAAGCCTGAAGCTTGGACTCTGCTGAACTCCCAACTGATACAAAAATCTATGGCTCGAACACTTGCTGGCCGAACTGAAGATATACCTAATAGTAATCTAAGAAGTGCCTTAGGTGACGATCTATACAACGAACTCTACAGTGGTATAAACCCTAAAGACATTCCTATTATTCCAGCAGAAAAAGAGTACAGTTTTACACCTGTTTACGATGATTACGATTCTACTATGAATATTATAAAGACTTTCCCTCACAAAACTTACGAACAGCCAGCAAAAGGACTGGGAAGTAATAACTGGGCTGTGACAGGAAATAAATCTGTAACTGGAAATCCCATATTGTGTAATGATCCTCACCTACAACTTACGTTACCTTCTATATGGTATGAAATACAAATCCATACGCCTAAATTTAATGCTTATGGTGTGTCTATACCAGGAGTTCCAGGAATAGTGATAGGATTCAATGAAGATATGGCATGGGGAGAAACTAATGTAGGTCAAGATATAACAGACTGGTACAATATAAAGTATGTCAGTAATGAAAAAACTCATTACTATCTGGATGGAGAAAAGAGAAAGGTAGAAGTCAAAAAAGAAATAATAAAAGTCAGAAATGGAAAGAATATAGAACTAGATATTCCATATACAGACTGGGGGCCTATAATTTTTGAGTCTAATGATGCACAACACGACTTGGCAATGTCATGGTTAGGCAACTCAGATTTCGAATCCACAGATTTTATGGTATTTGTAAATGCTATGCGCACAAAATCGTATGAAGAATACTTGGAAATAAGCAAAGATTTTATGGTGCCAGCTCAAAACTTTTTGGCAGCAGATAGGCAGGGAAATATAGGCATAAGAATCAATGGTATATTCGCTGCTAAGCAATTCGGAGATGGTGTGTTTGTGAAAGATGGTTCCAACTCAAGAGCTGGATTTGATACCTTCATTCCTAGAGAACAAAATCCACAAATACTGAATCCCTCGAGTGAGCATATCTCCTCTGCTAACCAAAGATCAGCTGCGGAAAATTATCCCTATTTCTACAATGGAGGTTTCGAAAATTATCGAGGGCGAATTATCCACAACTACCTAGAAAACAACACAAAGATGGATGTAGAAAAGATGAAAAACTTCCAGCTTAATGTTACTAGTCTTAAAGGTAAAGAACTGCTTCCTATCTTACTTAAGAATGTTAGACAGTCTAAACTATCTGAAAAGGAAGGCGTAATTTTAAAAAAACTACAATCATGGGATTACAAATATTCAGCTGATTCAGAGGCTGCAACTTACTTCCATGTATGGAATAGAAAAGTTATGCGTGGCATCTTTGATGAAATTCTAGATCTAAGAGAAGAAATGTCAGTAGTATTCCCTCCCACATGGAAAACAAATAATCTGATTATAGAGAATCCAACGCATACCATTTTTGATAATAAGCAAACAGATAACATAGAGCATGCATCAGATATCATTACACAAGCACTAGTAGAAACTGCTGAGGATTTAGAAGGAAAAGAAAATATAGCTTGGGGTTCTTATAGAGCTTTCAAGATTCCACATATATCTAGAATTCCTTCCTTTAGCAGTAAGGAGGTTATAACGGGCGGAAATGGTGATGTACTGAATGCTATAACTGGAAGAACTGGACCATCATGGCGAATGATCGTAGCTACTGGAGAAGAAATAGAAGCTTATGGCATCTATCCAGGCGGGCAGTCTGGAAATCCTGCTAGTAAGAATTATAAAAATAGTGTCCAAGACTGGGCAAATGGACAGTATTACAAGTTGTCCTTATACGATAATCCAGAGCTAGTAGAGAACAATAGCAGTACGATAAGGATACAACCGAAGAATTAATGAAAAATATTATAACCTACATATTAGTCATAATAGTCTTAGCAGCAGTGACACAGCTTATTCTGCCTTGGTGGATTATAATCATTATTGCATTAATCGTAAGTTTTATATTCAATTTGAGTAAGGCCAAAAGTTTTGGTGGTGCATTCATAGCGTTATTCGTTTTATGGTGCTTAGGCGCTGCCTATCTAGATGTCAATAACCAGTCTGATATGGGATCATTAGTTATGGGACTCGTAGGAACAGAGCTTCCTAATTTTGCTGCTTACATACTCACAGGTTTAGTAGGAGGAGTTATGGCAGGACTAGGTGGTCTTATAGGCAGTATGGTTAGATCATCTAAAAATCAAGCTTAAAAAGTTTAACATATCTAAGATAGCAAATACGGCAAGCTAGACTTCTCTCAACCATTATGATGGAGCTCGTAATATTGCTGTTATAAATAGCTTATAAAAACAGGCTAAGCTTTTCTAAATAAATAGAAATTCATTAATATAAAAGAAGATCGAAATAAACATATTACGATTATTTTTAATACATACATATATGAATTTCAATTATTTAAAAAATAAAAATATGAAAATACATATTATAAATTTTTGTAATATGAAAAAGGATATTACATTTGTAGTGCAATGGAAGTATTGCTTTAAATAATTAGTTTTCTTGAGATCCTTATAGGAACTATGCTCAGTAGAGGTCATCTTAAAAACCGATAAAAAGATAATCTACATTTTTCATTCTCACGTGTGGAATGTTTATTGCTGCTGCATAGTTTCTTTTTTTATCTTGTGTTGAATCTAAACACAAAAGATTATTAGCAGATGCTTATAGACAAGATTATAAAATATGCTATACCGAGCTGTATAGTAGTCCTTCTATTACTAGAATCCTGCAATCCACGTGCTAGTAAAAACATACCACAGAAAAACACTTCTACACGTACCCATATTAATTTTCCATCTTATATTCGTTCTCAATCTCTGATTACTACTGACAACAAAGAACATTTCTTCTCTAGGTTAGCTAATCTAGATATGAGTATACAGCTTAAAGATAATAATGGAAACAGTCCTAAGAATAAAACGCTGAAGGCCTATAAAAACTTATTGCGATCAGAAGTTCTCCCTCCCACTGATATAGAGAAAGAGAAAGTAAAAACAAGCTTTGACACAATTGCTAATTACCTAGACAAACTGAATATCAGCACCAACATAGACACCATTCATATTATAAAAATAAGTGGTGCAGCCTACGGATCTGAAGCCTTTTATACAAGAGAGAATTGTATCATGATACCTGAAGCACAATTCGGAATGAGCAGCAAGGGTTTTACGGATGTAATGCTGCATGAGTTATTCCATATCGTATCGCGATATGATGAGGAAATAAAAGATAAGGCATATGACTTGATAGGTTTCCATAAGATTAATGCTTACCAAGTGCGAAATATAAATCTCCAGAAACAAATATTGCTTAATCCCGACGGGCTAAGTAATAATTACGCTATAAGCTTAACTGATCCTGCTGGTAAAACCTTAGAAGCGGTTCCTGTTATCTATTCTAAACAAACACGCTATCAGCAATTTGTACCTGACTTTTTCAACTACATACAGTTTGATTTATTTGCTATCGAAGATAGTAAGAGTACAAGCCCCTATATAAAGGAAAAACCTATACAAATAACATCTATAGATAAGTCGTATTATAGTGACTTCTTTAGACAGATTTCAGATAATACACAATATATAATTCACCCTGATGAAATCATGGCTGATAACTTCATGCTCATGATAAATGCTTACATTAACAATAATTTTGAAGACTTTTCTACTGAAGGAAGGGCAATATTAGATAAATTGCATAAAATTTTTACATCTTAAGGAATCATGATATCCGATAAACCAGAGAATTTTAGTGATTTTAGAGAGTGGTTACACGAGGTAATTTTCGAAGCTGATACTAAGGCTGGAAAAATATTTGATGAAGTACTTCTCGTTCTTATCCTCCTTAGCGTGTTCACTGTTATCATGGAAACAGTTGATGATTTTGACAAAAAATATCACCTTCTTTTTTTTATACTAGAATGGATATTCACTATCATCTTCACAATAGAGTATGCTCTAAGGCTATATTGTGTATACAAGCCTATCAAATATGCTAGAAGCTTCTATGGTATAGTAGATCTTGTATCTATTGTACCGACCTATCTGAGTTTACTAATTGTAGGAACACAATACTTCGCTGTAATTAGAGCTATAAGATTATTAAGGGTTTTCAGAATATTCAAGCTAGGAAGTTTTGTTAAGCAAAGTCACGTACTTGGTACGGCCTTAAGAAAAAGTAGAGACAAAATATTAGTTTTCCTTTTTGCAGTGGCTATTCTTGTAACCATTTTTGGAGCGATTATGTACCTTATAGAAGGTGGACAAAACGAACAGTTTGACAGTATACCTAGAAGTATTTATTGGGCCATTGTTACCCTGACCACTGTAGGATACGGAGATATACATCCCAATACTGCTATGGGACAGTTTATTGCCGCTCTTGTAATGATCTTAGGTTATGCTGTAATAGCTGTACCTACGGGTATCGTTACATCAGATATTATCAACACTAGTGCAAATGAAACCAAAGTAAGTACACAAGCTTGCAGATATTGCTCAAAAGAAGGTCACGCTTCGGACGCAGCTTATTGTAAATACTGTGGAGAACAGTTAAACCTGTAAGGAGACTTCAGCTTATTATTATCAGTCTTATATTTCTTCTTTTAATAGATTGTAGGTTTCTTTTAGATCTGTAATTTCATAAGTAGGCTTCAAATTCAGATGATTAGGATTCTTATGAGGGTTAAACCAACAGGTATCTATGTTGTATATTATGCCACCCTGTATATCAGACTGTAATGAATCGCCAATCATCAATACATCTGATTTGTCTGGATTCCCTGACTTAGCAAAACATTGTTCAAAAAATCCTTTGTGAGGCTTAGCAACTTTTATTTCTTCTGATACAATGATAGCTTCAAAATATTTTTCCAATCCTCCATTACTGAGTCTTGGATATTGTACCTGTGTCAATCCATTTGTCGCTGCTACCAGGGTATAATCTTGAGCAAGATCCTCTATAAGAGTAATCGCATGATCCACATAAGCTGGAAATTCTACTAAATATTCTAGGTATCTCTGATTAGCAACATATCCATCTCCTTCAAACTTGATATAATCAAAAAACAGCTGGAATCGCTTTCTCTTGAGTTCTTTCTGATCTATCAATCTTTTTTCTAGTTCGGACCAAACTTCAGCATTTATTTTTTTATAAACTTCGTAATGATCAGATTCTTCTTCTATGTCATAACTTTTAAGCAAAGCCGAAAATGCCAATTTACTACTAGCATTAAAATCAAATATAGTATTATCAAGGTCGAAAAATAAATGTGTATATTTTGACATTTTTGTTTACTTAGGTAATCGCATAACATGTATCAATCTTTTTACACTATACTTTCCTGCACTATTAGCTACAAGTAAGAGCAATCCACCGCAAATAGCCATATTTCTCATAAAGTAAAGTGCATTCAATCGTTTAATATCTATAGGATCATTCCAGAAAGAATATACAATAAATGTAAAAGGTAACCAATATAGTAGCAAGAGTAGAGCTCCTACGTTAGAGTAATACCCTAAAATCACCATAATACTTCCGATAAGTAGAAAGATAATTACTGCTACTAATAGGAAACCTGGTTTCCAAGTTAAACCATATACCTCCATGGTTTCTTTAGTATTATGGAAATAAATGATAGAATCAAAGGCTTCGTAAAGAAAAATAAATCCAATAAAAATCCTTCCTAATAAATCAGCAATATCCTTCATGAGCAGCTTATCAAAATTCTGATTAAGTCACGAATATAGTCGCTTTAGCCGTATAAGCAAAGGTATATAGATTATAGTTTGAGAATAAGCCTATCGCCAATTTTTAAACAAATAGCTAAGTAGATAAATATTTAACCTATAATCCTAAAATTAACTAATTTTGGTAGCTCATAAATTTCACAAATAAGCATTACTATCCAACAAGTTATCATCAAAATACTCAGTTTCACGATTAACACGTTTGTTATCATTTTTCCTTGGTTGGGAAAGAAAATAGTATTTGCTGTATTCAAAATTCCTAAAAAGAAAAAATCTAACCCTAGTAGGCAGTTATTTATACAAAATAGCGAAGCCTCCTCTTTTAATCATAAAGGCCTTAGAATAGCATACTTTCGATGGAGAGGCTCAGGAGAAAAAATATTACTACTCCACGGATGGGGAAGCGATTCTGGAAGGTGGAAAATATTCGTTCCCTTACTGCAAGAAGCTGGTTATGATATCCATGCTATAGATGCGCCTGCTCATGGTAAATCTGGAGGTAAGTTTTTTACACCTAAGGAATACGCAGAAGCTATATCTTCATATATAGATAACAATAAAATAGTCATACTGATAGGTCATTCTGCAGGAGCTTACACAACGATCTATTATTCTTCTAATTTTACACACCAGCTAAATAAATTAGTAGCACTTGCTCCTACCTTCGATCTCAATGATGTTATTATAGGTATGAAAGAAATGCTAAAACTTAATGATCAATCTATTAGCTTACTAAAAGAAGAATTCCAAAATGTATACGGTGCGCCAATAGAGAATTTCAGAGCAGATGTATTAGCAAAAAATATATCAACTGATGCCTTGCTTATCCATGACGAAGATGACGACATCCTGCCTGTCAATGGAAGTAAAATACTTGCAAGCACATGGGATACTGTAGAATATATACAGACGAGCAAATTAGGTCATGGACTAAATAATAAGAAGCTCTATATGCGTATTATAAATTTCTTAAAATCTAGCTAATGAAAAAATCTTGGAAGGCAATTATCAGCAAAAGTGACAATGCCGTATGGGGACACTATGTTATTGTTCCTGACAAAATAGCAAAATCATTTCTAAGCAAAAAAATTAAAAGAGTTATCTGCACAATTAATGATGATCTGAATATCCATGCAGCACTCATGCCAAAAAAAGATGGTCAAGCTTTCATCAATATAAATAAGGAGATAAGAAAGAAATATAAATTAGAAGAGGGTTCTTCTCTAATGGTAGAAATTTTTGAGGATACAAGCAAATATGGAATGACGTTTCCCGAAGAGATGAAAGAACTAATGTTACAAGATCCAGAAGGTGAGGCTGTCTTTCACAAACTGACACCAGGCAAACAAAGAAGTCTGTTGTATCTCATTTCTAAACCCAAAACATCTGATAGTAGACTAAAAAAAGCACTGGTTATTTTAGATTATCTCAAAGCAACGGGAGGACAACTTGATTTCAAAGATCTGAATATAGCTTTCAAAGAATCAAACTACTAAAATTGATTCTTGAGCCCTTTGACATAACCAAAAACAATCAAACCCTGAGCAGCCATATAACTCGACATAACAACTAGGTCAGCTTCCCATAAACTTATTCTGAATTTATTTATTCCTAGATAACTATCTGAAAAAACAAAGAGTAGTACACCCCAGAGCACTTGTTTATATCCAGAAACCTTCCATCTTACTGTAGCTGTAATTGCCATTGCTAGTATGGATAAGGTATAACAGATGACAGGTAATCTAAGTCCACCCGTATGGTTCCATAAAAAGAAATTTAATAATATACCCACATGCGCCGTCTCTACAAGGTACGAAGTAGATATGGTCGTCATATATCGTGTTATGAGCTTTTAACTCTAAACTTTCAAATCGATTAATTCGTATTTCCAGTAACTTTAATATAAGATACAAATTCTAAATTTGCCTTTCTAGGAGGAATTTTAAATCCATTATCTATATATATATTATAATTTTGATCTTTTAAACATTTCAATTCTTCAATACTAGGGATTTTTTCATATCCTATCATACCAGTATGAAACATCAACTCAATAGGAAAACGACAGTTAAAAACAATTTGGCTTTCATTATAATCTATCTTTTCAACATCTTTCATATTTGAAATCCACGATGCAGTTCTGTTTATATTATGAAATGGCTTTACCCGCTCAAAACAATACCTAATTGGTAATAAAAAAAGTAATATGCTTAATATTTTTATTAAAAATATCCGCCTTGTCTTAATCGTTTGTAAAAATTCATAAAATATTGCACACATTATAAATATTGCTGGAGCAGTAAATAGTGTATATGCTTGTAATTTTGTCTGAACAAGAGAAAAGAATAAAAATGGGACAATAATCCATATTAATAACATAAATTTTCTACGATCATACTTAGTCGTAAAACAAGTATAAATAAGCCAACAAAATGGCAAGTATATTATCTCTCCAAATATAATTCTCATCCTATCGAAATGATAAAAAAAAGATCGTCCTTTAGGACCTAATACTTCAAAAACATGTTTAAAATTGTAATACGACTCCCATGCCGCTTCTTTAGGGAAGAAAGAATATATATAAAATTGCCAAGGCAAAACTATAAAAGCAACAATTGCAAATAATATAAATAAATATTTGATAATAGTACTTAAGTCTTTTTTTCCAAAAAAATATAATATCCAAACAGGTATGACAATCAAAGCAGGTAACCATTTTGTTAAAATGGCAAACCCTAAAAATAAACTTCCAATCACCAAAAATTTAATTTTCATTCTATCTGTAAATTCAATTAAAGAACAAATAGAAAAGCATATAAAACAGAGAAAATATAAATCAATATGATCTGTAGATACTCTCCCAGCAGTTTGTTCAATAATAAGTCCATTTATAGAAAATAAAAAAGCTGAAATCACACCAATTCTCTCCGAAAATAATTGCTTACCAATTTTATAAGTTACTAAAATAGATGCTGTAGATAATATTATTGAAGGAATCCTTATTGCTAAAACATTTTTCCCAAAAATCCACATGCTTAAAGCCATAGTATACAGTGGAATTGGTTGTTTATGTACCCAAATATGATTTGTAGACCAATTTTTGTAGTCGTATTCAAGAACAGGGTTTTTATAAAGCATAGGTGTCCAAGGATTATCCAAAAGATTTTTAGCAACAAGGGCATGATATCTTTCATCCCATTCATGAAGAAATAAGTCAAACGAAGTGAAAATTCTCAATAATAAACCTGCAATTAAAATTAAATATAGAGCATATTTATAATCATTCTGTTTAAACTTATTATAGCTATAGAATAAACAAATAACACAAACAACAATAGTAATAGTCCCAAAAAATTGATTTCCCATTATTTTTATAATCCTCGCTATATATAATTATTGTTTGAAAGTTATAGATGATACAATAATTAAAAGTGCATAAGAAATCTTTTGCACTTTTAATTATTTCTAGCAGTGTTACCTTGCGATAATAAACTTAGAAATTACAATATTTGAATTTATTATAGTTCTTAAATAATATTCATCTGGTTGCAAATAACTTACATTAATTAAAATTTCCTCTGATAGAACATTAAAATTACTGATTACTTGACCTGATTTAGAAACTAACTCTACTTGATCAAATTTTATCGGTATGAGCTTATTATACTGAACATCGAATACTTACCAGTTATTTCGGAAGAAGCCGGATAAAACTGCTTTAAAGTTAAATTCAATTTATACCTTTTTGATCTACTTCCATCCCATTGAATTATACTATTTTTTGAATTAAAAAATCTTATTCCCAAAATAAAAGATTTATCTTTTATAATAAATGATCTTTGTACTTCTAAAAACAAATTTCTATCTCGTTCGAAATTGGATCCTTTAAAACCTTGATTCTCTATTTAATTGAAAATAACCATTATTTACTATTCCAATTCCCAAATGATAAGATTGTGCAACTACAATACTTAATTCCAAAGAACTATAAAAACAAATAAGTAAAATGAATATCGATCTAAATGGAAACATTAATAATTTAAACTTGCGATAAGATAATATAAGATAATCTTTTACAAAAATCAAGCTCATAATTTTTTATACAGAACTAGTTCTATCTTTATAACTATATTTAACTTTTTTTATTCCAAGTCATTTTGCATTTTACTTCCCAATTCAACCCTTTACAAAAGTGTAAACTATCTTCCTGGTCTGTACCGAATTGC
Source organism: uncultured Saprospiraceae bacterium (assembly GCA_964475415.1). Classification (GTDB taxonomy): domain Bacteria; phylum Bacteroidota; class Bacteroidia; order Chitinophagales; family Saprospiraceae; genus CALCMJ01. The sequence continues at coordinate 51,071 of CAYYWZ010000006.1, forward strand.
TCATAACAATGATTATAATAAAATATAGATAATCTTATCTATTTCTTTAAGGGCACCTATTCGTATTTGTTTTGCAAATACATAAGCATATAGTAGTTGCATGATAAAGAAAGATCCTAGACCTAATAAGAAATAATTCTCTGCCTCTTGTAATAAAAATATATCTCCTAATAGTGCAAAAATTAATGCCATGAAAAAGTAGATAAAGTTAGGCAACTTAAAGAGCTCCCTATTACATAGTAAATAAAAGATCAAGGTTATAAGGATAAGTGGCTTAGAAAAATATCTATAAGGTAGATCCAAGCTGATCACAAGGAGTTCTATAACACATATAATTATATACAAGGGTAAAAAAATCCTAGTATTCACTATGAAGATTTTTGCGTTGCAGAAAAATGATCTACCACTGCTCTAGCTACACGCTGACCATCCATACAAGCGGATAATATTCCTCCGGCATAACCAGCACCTTCTCCACAGGGATATAAGTTTTCTATTTGCGGATGCTTACAAGTTCCTCTATCTCTAGGGATTTTTATAGGACTACTAGTTCTAGATTCTACAGCTATAATATTTGCATCAGGAGTGATGAATTTTGGAATTTTAAGACCGATTTGTTTTAATCCATTTATCAACCTTGTTACAACAAAATCAGGAAGAATATTATGTAAATCCTTAGCGATTAAACCTGGAATATAAGAACTAGGATTTAGCTCCGAAGAAGGTTTTCTTTCTAGAAAATCTGTCAATTTCTGGGCAGGAGCAGCCTGTGTACCATCTCCGTTTTTAAAAATTTCTTGCTCTACATCCTTTTGAAAATCTAGAGATTTGAACTTACCCTTATAACCATGATTTTCTAATTCTTCGCAGGAGATAGAAGTTACAAAACCACTGTTTGCATAAGGGGAATCTCGTCGGGAAAGGCTCATGCCATTGACTACAATTTCTCCTGGTGCTGTAGCTGCGGGAACAACTAGTCCACCGGGGCACATGCAAAAAGAAAAGACGCCTAAGTTATCTACCTGAGCTGTCAGCTTATAAGATGCTGCAGGCAGGTTCTTCTCTCTTTGTTCTTGTCCATATTGTATTAGATCTACTAGAGGCTGCGGATGCTCTATCCTGACACCTAGTGCAAAATCTTTTGCTGCTATTTCTATACCATGCTTATCAAGTAGGTAGAATATATCTCTAGCAGAATGACCTGTAGCTAAGACGAGATTAGAAACTGTAATAGTACGACCATCTGATAATACAATAGAAGTTATTATTCCATTTTCTACTAGGATATCTACTAACTTAAGACTAAAGTGAATCTCTCCCCCATTTGCTTCTATGGTCTGTCTTATGGATTGAATTATTTTAGGTAATTTATTAGAGCCTATATGAGGATGAGCGTCTACTAGAATATCGTCTTGAGCACCGTGTTCTACTAGTAGCCGTAACACCTTTTCTATATTTCCTCTCTTTTGGGAACGTGTGTATAACTTTCCATCAGAATAAGTCCCTGCACCACCTTCACCGAAACAATAATTAGAATCCGGATTTACTACACCTTCTTGTTGTATAGCTTTCAGATCTCTACGTCTGGCTCTTACGTCCTTCCCTCTTTCTATTATGATAGGTTTATATCCTAGCTGTATCAACTCCAGTGCTGTAAAATAACCTGCAGGTCCTGCTCCTATAATATGTATAGCTGGAGCATTTTCTACTGATCTAAAAGTAGATAGTATACTTTCTGTTAGTTGAAAATCCTCACCTATTCTGTATGCTATTCTTACAAGAAAAAATGCCTGTTTCTTACGAGCATCTACAGACTTTCTGATTATTTTCCAGAATAGTTTTTGATGAGGCTTAGTCCTTAACTTCTTTTTTAATTTTATCTCTATAAAGACATCATCCTCTATATGCTCCGGTAGTATTTTGAGTTCTATTATTTGCTCCATCTGATTCTAGGTAACTGCTTTTCTTATTTTACTTATTTGACTAAGTAGCTCATCCAACTTATCTAGATGTAACATATTAGCTCCATCAGATTTAGCATTTGCTGGATCAGGATGGGTCTCTATAAAGAGACCATTTGCACCTACTGCGACAGCAGCTTTGGCAATAGTGGCTATCATTTCTGGATTACCACCTGTCACACCACTAGACTGATTAGGTCTCTGGAGCGAATGGGTACAATCCATAACAACTGCATCCGTATAAGCTTGCATAAGCGGTATAGATCTATAATCGACTACTAAGTCCTGATATCCAAAAGACGTTCCCCGCTCCGTAACAAGTACATTATTGTTTTTGCTCTTTACTTTTTCTACGGCAAACTTCATAGAATCCGCAGACATAAACTGTCCCTTTTTAATATTTACTGGTATTCCAGTATTTGCCGCTGCTAATAATAGAGAGGTCTGACGACAAAGAAAAGCTGGAATTTGTAAAATATCTGCGTATTCTCCTGCTATTGCAGCTTCCTCTTCCGTATGAATATCAGTTGTCACCGGTACTCCGAGCTCATCTCTTATTTGACCTAGAATAGATAAGGCCTCTTTATCTCCTATTCCAGTAAAAGAATGGAGAGAAGACCTATTAGCTTTACGATAGGAAGCTTTGAAGATATAGTGGAATCCATATTTTTCGCAGAGTGTTTTCACCTTTTTTGCGATAAGAAAAGGTGTTTCTTTGTTCTCAATAGCACATGGCCCACTTATTATAAATAGGGTATCTCCGAATAGGATATTAGACATCGTATTATTCATATGATAAAGGTAGTATTCTATACGTGCTAAACTAAATTATTCGCTTATCTTGATCAATACTCCCGTTACCCCTATAAGTCACATAACAATTTTTAATTTAACATAATTTGTCAATATAAAAACGGTTAATAAACATACCTATAATTGACATTTACAAAATTTTTAACGGATTAAAGAGCAATTTACTTATATTAATTTTGAATGAAATACATAATGTAAACTTTAGTTTTATTTTAGTAAATTACAAAATGTAAAACAGACGACATAAATAATTGCATTTCGGATAAGCGTTTTATGTCTTTTAAGTGTCATATATATGAAGCCCAAGATGAAAAATTTCTCAAAGATTTAAAGGGTGTTAAGGTTGTTTGCTGTCTGTATCTTTCAGGCAGCAACTTTTTTTTGTACTAAATCCAAATTATCTCTTCCCGTCTTATTTTCTGTGATGTTTATCTAATATCTATACTTTATAAATCAAATAGCTCCTTTATTTGTTTCCTAATCTGATGTCAAAAATCAGTAAGCTGGGTATGAACTTAATTTACATAAAAAAAACTAGCTACGGTCAAACTGCTTTAAAAGCCTATATATTTATATAAAATGGGCATAAAACTAGCTTTTTACGGATCTATACGGCAAAAGATACCTAATGATGAACCATGTATTAATAATCGAGGTACTTCATGTCTAGAATCATAGATAAGCTAATAACAAAATTGTACCTTTGCACTCATTTTACAATAGTCTATATTAATGGAAAAAACACAAGGGATAGGAGTCGTATTATTATTTCTTTTACTTACAGGGATGTTATTCTTAAACGCTCCTTCAGAAGAGGAAGTAGAAAAACAACAAAGAATTCAGGATTCTATAGAAAGAAGTGCGGCGACATCAGAACTAGAAGCGGAACGAGCTGTACAAGAAATACAAGCGAGTGATTCTGTACTTATCGCTAAGCGTAGCGAAAAATTCGGTGATTTATCAGCCTATGCAGGCGGTCAAGAAGAAATAACTGTACTAGAAAATGACCAGATAAAACTAGAATTAAGTAATAAGGGAGGATATATAAAAAATGTTATACTTAAGGATTTTAATAAAATAAGCGATGGTCCAGATAAAGAGGAATTAATAACAAAGGTCCAATTACTTAATGATAAAAGAAATAAGTTCGAATATCTACTTCCTGATCCTGTCAAAGGAGAAATAAGTACCTCAGATCTGTTTTTCGAAACGGAAAAAACATCTAATGGAGTAAAATTCTTTTTACATACAGATAATGGAAGAAAATTCGAACAAACATATACACTTAACAGCAGTGAATATCTTGTGGATTATAATATTCTGAGTCAAGGTTATCAAAATGACAAAGGCCTTAAGTTAAGATGGAAAAACTACCTTGACAAAATAGAAAAGAATGTAAATTTCGAAAAATACTATGCTACTGTCTATTACAAACCTGTAGACGACAGCTCTGACTATTGTAGCTGTAGAGGCGATGATACAGAAGAGTTAGAAGGTGAAAAACTAGAATGGGTATCACATGTACATCAGTTTTTTAACACAAGTTTGATAAGTAGAAGCAAGCCCTTTGCAGGTACAGAGATGACGACAGAAATGCTGCCTGAGGAAGATGTTAGCTTTAAGGTAGTAAGCTCTACAATGCATGTTCCTGTAGATAATGGCAGTCCATTCAGCATGCAGATGTACCTAGGACCTAATGAGTTCAATATACTTAAAGGCATGGATAATGGTCTAGAAGAAATCATTCCTTTCGGAAGAAGTATATTTGGAACAATCAACAGATGGATTATAAGACCTTCCTTTAATTTCCTTTCTAAGTTTATAGGATCTAAGGGCGTCGTAATTATAGTACTGATATTTATTATCAAGATGCTACTCTACCCCCTTACCTATAAGATGTTACATTCTCAAGCGAAGATGGGAGCGCTGAAACCTGTTGTAGAAAAAAGTAAGGAAAAGTTCAAAGATGAACCTCAGAAAGCACAGATGGAAACCATGAAGGTATATCGAGAGTATGGTGTCTCTCCTCTAGGGGGTTGTATGCCTATGATCGTACAGATGCCTATCTGGTATGCCCTATTTAGGTTTTTTCCTGCCTCTATAACTTTCAGACAAGAGAGTTTCTTATGGGCTAATGATCTTTCATCCTACGATGTCATATACAATCTACCGTTTACAATTCCCGCTTTCGGAGCGCACATCAGTTTGTTTACTATATTATGGGCAATATCGACGCTCATATATACTTACTACAATACTAAGCATATGGATATGTCAGCTAATCCAGCTATGAAGTATGTGCAGTATATGATGCCTGTTATGTTTCTTGTTTTCTTTAACAACTATGCTTCCGGGCTAACGTGTTATATGTTTTTCAGTAATTTGTTTAACATTATACAAACCGTAGTTACTAAGAAATATGTTTTTGATGATGAGAAGCTGAGGGCCGAACTAGATATCCAGAAACAGAAACCAAAGAAGAAAGGTGGATTTCAGTCTAGACTAGAAGAGGCTATGAAGCAACAGCAGGAGCTACAGAAAAAACAAGGCAAGAAAAAATAAAATTTATGGATAAGCCTGTAGCTGTTCTAGGAGCCGGAAGCTTTGGTATAACGGTAGCTAAGATGCTAGCTAAAAAAAGGGATGTCCTTATCTATGCTCGAAGGAAAGAAACTATAGATCAGATTAATAAGCAGCATAATATTCTAGAAACGGATCTATCTGAAAATATTGTTGCGGATTCTGACTTAGAAAAAATAGCTAAATCATGCAAGGTTATTTTTCCTATTATCCCTTCTGCTAGTTTCAGAAAAGTCATGCAAGACTTAGCTCCATATGTAGGCCCATCTCACTTTATTATCCACGGTACTAAAGGACTAGATATAATAGATCGGCAGAATGAATTCCAGTCAACAAGAGATCTGCTTATGACGATGTCTCAGGTCATCACAGACGAGACCTCTGTACTGAGAGTAGGCTGTCTTGCAGGGCCTAATCTAGCTAAAGAGATTCTAGATGGCCAACCGGCAGCTACTGTTGTAGCATCAGAATTTAAAGAAGTTATCGATATAGGCAAAAAGTTATTGGCCAATGAACAGTTCTATGTGTTCGGCTCTAATGATATACTAGGTGTAGAACTAGCAGGAGCTTATAAGAACATTATTGCTATAGCTTCTGGCATGCTTAGCGGTAAAGGTTATGGTCAGAATATGCAATCTATTCTGATAACCAGAGGACTGAGAGAAATGATTATTCTAGGAAGAGCATTAGGAACTACGGATGTAGCTTTCTTAGGAGTTGCAGGTATAGGAGATCTAATTGCAACCTCTACTTCTGAAAACAGTAGAAATTTTAGTTTCGGAAAAAGACTTGCCCTAGGTGAAACCCAAGAAGCTATTATAAGTAGTTCTGAGGTAGTAGAAGGGGTAAGAACCTTAGGCCTGGTACAAAAGTTATCTAATGAATTAGGGCTGTTGCTACCTATAACTAATGTTATATTTAAAGTTGTTTTTGAGGAATTTACCATAGAAAAAGCTATTTCATTTCTAATGAAAATTCCTCCTGAGGAAGAGAATAGTTTCTTCTAAAAGCCCATAAATTAGTGACAAAGTTGCTTTAATAGTCCTTCATTATATCTGTGTTTATAAAAATTGCATACCATAAATAGTGCTTTTTGTAGAATAATAGAAGGAAATGAAAACGAAAAGGCTATCTTAATAGTTAGTGTTATTATACAACCAATAAAAGTGAGAGATGAAAGTAGATCTAAGTGAATTATTCAAAGGAAATGAAGATTCTGATAAGGCAATTATGAGAACCTTACTAAGGGCAATAAAAGAAGAGCATAAAAATGAATTTGATTATCTAAGTTTTAAGCAGTCTATAAAGAACTTAGGCAGCATGGATCTAGATACTGTAACGAAGTTTAAGTCGGCATACGCAACTGCGAGTACGCTAGGGATTACAAAAGATAAGCTTATCAAGTCAGCAAAAGCTTACCAATACGCGCTGGAAAATGAGCAGACATCTTTTGCCAATGCTCTCAAGCATCAGTTAGAAGTAAAAGTACACGGAAAGAAAGATGATGCTGAGAAGTACAAAAAAAAGATTGCTGAATATAAAGAGAAAATAGCCAAGATGGAGAAAGACATAAAAGTCTTCGAGAATGAAATCGATAAGGTCGATGAAAAGATGGCAGAAGCTAAAAGCAAAATTGATAATACTAAAAATAAGTTCGAAAAAACATTCAGTTCCGTATATAATACAATTAAAGAAGATATTGGATTGATCGATCAGTATTTGTAACTTGTGAAAAACAGAAAATAAAAGATGAATAATTTAGAAAAACCAAAGTCATTTTGGAGTAAACCAGAAGGTAAGACAGGTACTATCTTTTTGTTAGGTCTCTTAGGCTTAACGGGATTTGTACTTTTTACTTTCGGTGCTACTATATTGGCAGCTTTGAAAACAACGATAGGCATTGTTATTACCCTAGGAATTTTAGGAATACTTATTTTCATGGCATTAGATCCTAAAGTGAGAGGACTTGTCTCTTATATGTACCAAAGCATCATGAGAAAGATTACTGGAATTTTTGTAACTATAGATCCTATCGGTATACTTAAAAATTACATCAGTGATCTAGAATCCAACCTTCGTAAGATGAGCAAACAGATCGGCGCACTAAAAGGCCAGATGAGAAAGCTCAAAACCATGGTCGAAACAAACAATAAAGACATGGAACAAAATCTAGCGATTGCAAGGAAGGCCAAGCAAATGGGGAATGAAAAACAAATGATCCTTTCTACCAGAAAAGCGGCTAGGCTAAAAGAGACGAATGGTAAGTATACCCAGTTGCACGGAAAGATTTCTATACTATATAGAGTACTAACTAAAATGTATTCTAACTCAGAAATCCTACTAGAAGATACAAAAGATCAGGTTCGTGTAAAAGAGCAAGAAAGAAAAGCGATAAGAGCTTCCCACTCTGCAATGAAATCTGCGATGAGCATTATCAAAGGTGATCCAGATAAGAGAGCAATGTTTGATTCTGCTATGGAAAATATAGCTGATGATGTTGCCAACAAAGTAGGAGAAATGGAACAATTTATGGAAATGTCTAATGACTTCATGGATTCTATAGATTTACAGAATGGTGTATTCGAAGAGAAGGGATTGAAAATGCTAGAAGAGTATGAGAAAAAATCTACACTACTTCTATTAGGCGGTGCTGAACAAGCGGACGATATTCTAGACTTAGACTCTGCTCCACAAGCTGAAAAACAATATAGAAGTGGCTCTGGCTCATCAGAATATGATGGACTGTTTGATAGTTAGACTTTAATTAACATATGAAAAATAAAAAGGGACCAATAAGGTCCCTTTTTTTTTTATTTACACTTTCTATACCAGTCTCTAATTAACAATTTGCAAAACTCAAGTCAAAAGTCAGGGTTTTTACCTATAAAAAATATAAGCTTAATAGATATATTAGAGTTAAGCAATAGCACAGCAAATTGGCTGTTTCCTTAGGCATTCCTTTTTTATAGATTTTTAATTACTAAACGATTAGTATCATGGCATCACTTGCTCCCAAGGGAGGTACGATAAGTTTTGAACAAGCGAAACATATATCATCCAGATTATTTTTTGGCGCTACGAGGTCAGAAATAGATGGTATAAATGGACAAAACGCAACAAATTATATTGATTCTCTTTTTTCTATAGACACTAATGTCAACTTACCTATAGATCCACAGACAGGAGAAACCTGGGTGATAAACGGAAGAACCGATGAGAACAGTTCCAATTTTGTTCTTAGAAGAATCACCAGAGCATGGTTTACAGATCTTATGATAAAAGATTATTCCATACAAGAAAAGCTTGTGTGGTTTTTGAATACTCACTTTACGACTAATGCACAAGCCTTTGGTAGTAGGACTAAACTCATATATCATCAAAACCAGCTTTTCAGGTTATATGCACTAGGTAGTTTCAAAACCTTAGCACATAAAATATGTAGGGACTGTGCTATGCAATTTTTCTTAGATGGATTTTCTAATCAAGAAGGTAACCCTAATGAAAATTTCGCAAGAGAATTTTTAGAATTATATACTATAGGAAAAGGAGAACAAGTAGGACCAGGTGACTACACCACTTATACCGAAGATGATATCAGAGAAGCTGCAAAAGTACTTACTGGATATCGTTACGACTATAATAATGACGTCATAGATCCAGACACAGGATTACTGAGATCATATATCCAAGAAAATAGGCATGATACAACGGACAAGCAATTCAGTTATGCTTTCCAACATAATATAATAGAAGGTGAGGAAGAAATTCCTGGAATAGAAGATGAGTTACAACAACTGATAGATATGATTTTTTCACAGTTAGCCACTGCAGAAAATATAGTGCGGAAACTATATAGATTCTTTGTATATCCAGTAATAACAGATGAAGTAGAAGATGATATCATAACTCCACTCGCTGAACAATTATTAGAAGATGATTATATTCTAGAAGGTGTACTAAAGACGCTACTAAAAAGTGAGCACTTTTTCTGTGAAGATGATGCTGATGTAAGTAATGATATAATAGGCGGTATTATAAAATCTCCTATTCAACTTACAAGTCATACAACTAAGTTTTTCAAGGTACAGTTTCCACCAGAATCTAATGTAGAAAGCTATGTAGACGAAATGGTAAATCTAGATAGTCACACCATGGCTATGGATCTTATCTTATTCGAACCACACGATACTGCCGGATGGGCTGCCTATTATTCTGGGCCTAACTGGGATGAAAACTGGGCATCGGCTAACACACTAGTTGCCCGTTATAATTTCTCCAATAGATATATCGATGGCAAAAAACCTACCGGTGGGAATATGGATATAGAAATAGATATTGTTGCCTATGTAGATGATCCGGATAATGTTATAGATCCTTTCTCAGCACTTACCATAGTTAACGACTTAACGGATTATCTTTTTCCTTATGGAACATCAGAATCAAGAGCAGATGTCTTTAAAGCTTATCTGGTAGATCCTAATGATCCAGATTTTTACTGGTCACAAGAATGGAATAATTACAAATCTACTGGAGATGATTCTGTAGTGAGATCCAGACTAGAAGATTTACTTAACGCCATATTACAAACAGCTGAATATATGCTGCACTAGAGGGCCCCATAATAGGTTCTTGTTCTAACAATAAAAATGAAGAAATGAAAAGAAGAAATTTTTTAAAAAATACAACGGGTGCAGTAGGAGGATCTTTTTTACTTAATGGACTTCCGATCAAAGCTTTTGCAGGAACTAAAATGTTTAATGCTATGACGCTGAATGAAGATGCAGAGGATAGAATTATTGTTATGATTCAACTGCATGGTGGTAATGATGGCATTAACAATCTTGTAACTATAGATCAATATGCAGAGTACTTCAGCCTAAGAGAAAACTTAGCTATTCCAAACTCTGGAGCAAGATCATATATCAATATAGATCAGACTATAGACAGTTCGCTGCAGGTAGGTCTACATCCTGATATGACTGCTATGAAAGAATTATATGACCAGGGCAAACTTAACATTGTACACAACGTAGGATATAATAATGTTGATCAATCACACTTCCGATCGAGAGATATCTACTGGATGGGAGGAGGTTATGACACCTATGCTTCTTCGGGATGGATGGGAAGATATCTGGATTGTATTTATCCTAACTATCCAGAAAACTACCCAAATCCTGATATGCCAGATCCTCTAGGTCTGGAAATAGGTAATCTAGTATCGCTAGGCTATCATAGAGATAATGGTATTCCCACAGCACTTGCAACTACTGATGTAGAAAATTTTAGTGATCTTATAGGAGGACTAGGTGGACCACCGATGGAAGACTATAGTGCTGGTAATTATTATACCGAAAAAGCAGAATTGATAAACAATCTATACGAAAACGCTAACGATTATTCTGACCAGCTACTTAGTAGATTTAATGCAGGGTCTAATAACACCGTATATCCATCTTCAGATCATCTACTATACCCTAACGAAGCTCCGGGTAATGTTATAGAAAATGAACTGGGGTGGCAACTGCAGACGGTGGCAAGATTAATTAATGGTGGTTGTAAAACAAAAATATATCTGGTGAAGCTCCACCGTTTTGATACTCATGATGATCAGGTTGTAAATGGAGATCCTACTTATGGCAGACATGCTGCTTTATTATTTCACTTATCTAATGCCATCAAAGCGTTTCAGGATGATCTCGCTATCTCAGGAAATGATGAGAAGGTAGTAGGGTTTACTTTTTCAGAATTTGGAAGGCGACCCTACTCTAACGGAAGTTTCGGAACAGATCACGGTACAGCAGCTCCTATGTATGTTTTTGGTAAGGGTGTCAACCCAGGTCTTACTGGTGAGCCTGCAGACTTAGTTAACACAGATAGTTCAGACAACTTATTAGTAAGTCATGACTATAGGCAAGTATTCACTACCCTACTTGTAGATTGGATGGGAGCAACAGAAAATGTAATAGACAAGGTAGACTTTACAGAATTTCTAAGCCAGAAGCTACCTATTATACATGAGGATTATATTGTCAATGGAACAAGTGTCCCTGTAACGATCAGTTCTATTAATGCCTGGAGTGAAAAAAATACAAACTATATACAGTGGAAAGTATCCGAAGAGATAAATGTGGAACATTATGATATTTACAAATCTACAGATGGTAAGCGCTTCAAGAAGATAGGCAAAGAAAATGCTATAGCTATGAATCTAACCTCCTATGAATATCTGTATCCAGATCATAACATAAGTGAAGGTACAAGTTTCTATAGAGTACATGCTGTAGACTTTGACGGACATGAGTCCATCTCTAATATCGTAAGTGTCATCTACGATAGAAATATAAGTGCTAAGATCTACCCTAATCCTTTTGCAGATTTTTTTCATATAGAGCTAGATGCAGAAAACCTAAAAGGAAATTCGGAATTCGTATTAAAAGACATAACGGGTAGACAGATCATGTCGAGAACCTTAGGTCAGGCATTTAATAATCAGTATACCATTGAACTAGAGGATCTCATGCCTGGAAATTACTTCTCTTATATCATACATAACGATAGAATTATCTTCAAGTCATTATTGGCTAAGATAGATTAAAGAAAATATTATTCCTTTATCAAGAAGCGATTTGCACAAGGTAGATCGCTTTTTTTTAGTTATTACCTAATTATCTTGTTTATGCAAAAAAGAAACTCGTTTTAACATAGGAACCGTTTTTCACATTTAATTTACAAATAACTTTTTAGCACATTGATTTCCCCTATTATTTCTAGCAAGAATGATATAAATACCCGGCTTTAAAAATTTAATATTAGATAGATGGGATATGGCAACTTGATTAAAAATAAGTTTACCTCTAAGATCATACAACTGAAATCTGTAATCAGAACCAATAGTTTCAAATAGCACATCCTGATGCATTATAGCTTCTGTTCTCAATTGATACATTCGCCCATTTTCCATGAGGTTACTCCATTTCCATTTTGAGCTATGCAAGCGTTACTATATGTGATATTATCACATCCACATACTGGTATAAATACAGTTGTACAAATAACATTTGGATCAATGGCATCTTCACATATGCAGCCTTCTTGCAATGCTGCAACTTCTCTTTCAATAGATAATTCATGAAATGAACTAACCCTGGGTAAATTTAGATTAATAAATGATTCTGAGGCTAGACTAAAACTAAATAGTAATAATACTATTACCATAGTAATGTCTCTATGCATTTTGTTTTCAATTGATTTAGAAATTAATTTACTATTTTTTAACCTCTAGCAAAAATTCTACTATTGCCTTTAAAATTTATCTAAGATAAATAACAACTCACCTTCATTACCACATTAGTTTTTCTATTTTAAAGTTATTTAGGGAAGAAAAATTTTATTTACACATATGAAAAAAATAGCTAGAACATTCAATCCAGAAGTTGATGATGCCAATTGGCAGGCTCTATTTGAGCAACATTTTCAGGATCTGCAATCCCTTAATGCTATCTCTACACTTTGGATCTCTGGCTTTTCCAAATTAGGGATAAACCAAAGCAAGCGACCTACTGCTGAAGAATTAACAAATTCCATTCGTCCCTATACAGGATACACTTTTATTCAAACTACAGAGAATATCATTTTAGAACAGATCGATTGGTATACTATGATTTCTAATTATGAAATGCCACTAACTAACTTTGTAAGAACGCCTGAGGAATTAGGATACTGTGATGAACCGGATATATGGCATGACATTATGGGACACATACCGTTTCTAGTAGAGCAAGATTACTCTGATATGTATCAACTGTTAGCAGCAACCTACATAAAGGCCTACAACTCTGATCGCCAAGATGTATTAGTCGAATTAGATTTTGTAGGAGGCATGTTGATCGAATTAGGATTAATCAGAGAAGCTGCAGGACTCAAGGCATTTGGTTCAACCTTTTATTCTTCCTCCGAAGTTTTTGAAGCTTATAAGCCTGAAAATCAAATTGAGTTTACGGAGGAAGCACTACAATCAGGTGAGTCTTATGACCGTCATAGTTTTCAAGGAAAATATTACATTATAGAATCTCTGGACCACCTGATTTCTATAATTGATTCTATTGTAAGACGCTTATAAAACAAGTAAGAACTTACTTTCTAAGATGAGCTTTACTTTATCATTAGACAACAATTAAATTAATAATTAATTTCGTTTCTTTATTTAAAATGATTTAATGAAAAAAATCTGGTGGAAAGAGGCCGTCATATATCAGATATATCCTAGAAGTTTTAAGGATACCAATAATGATGGAATAGGTGACCTCAATGGTATTACAGAAAAGCTGCCTTACCTTGCAGATCTAGGTGTAGATGTTTTATGGCTAAGCCCTATCTTCAAATCTCCTAATGATGACAATGGTTATGATATTAGCGGGTATTGTGAGATCATGGATGAGTTTGGAAACATGGAAGATTTTGATCGAATGTTAGAGCGAGCTCATAACTTAGGTCTTAAAATAATATTAGATCTAGTGGTCAATCATTCATCAGACGAACATCCCTGGTTCCAAGCCTCTAGAAAATCAGAAAACAATCCCTACTCAGATTATTACATATGGAAGAAGGAAAAACCAAACAATTGGCAGTCGTTTTTTGGCGGTGATGCCTGGACCTATGATGAAGAAAGACAAGCTTACTATTTACATCTTTTTACAAAAAAGCAACCAGATCTCAACTGGGAGAATCCAAAAGTAAGAGATGACGTATTTAAGCTTATGAATTTCTGGTATGACAAGGGAATAGATGGATTCAGGATGGATGTTATCCCACTAATATCTAAACGACAGGACTTCCCTGCTAATCCTTACCACAATTTCGATGATACCATATATCATATCTATGCCAATGGACCTAAACTACATGATTACCTTCACGAAATGTACAAGGAGACCTCATCCAATTATGATGTCATGACCGTGGGAGAATGCATCGGTGTAAATGAAAAAAATTGTATGCTCTATGTCAATGAAGATCGAGAAGAATTGAATATGCTATACCATTTTGAGCATATGAGTCTCGATTCTAAAGATGGTAGTAAGTATGAGAAAAAGCCTTGGAGTCTAATTCAGTTCAAAGAGATCATAACTAAATGGTATCATGCGCTGGGTGACAAAGGTTGGTATAATGTATTCCTAGATAATCATGATTTCCCTAGAATGGTATCAAGATTTGGCAACGATAAAGAGCATAGAATTGCTTCGGCTAAATTACTTGCAACTATGTTACTTACCTTACGGGGAACGCCTTGCCTTTATCAAGGAAGTGAAATAGGCATGACCAATGTTGCTTACTCCAAGCTAGAGGACTATGATGACATCTGGGCCAGAAATTATATACAGGAAGAAAGGGCAAAAGGAAAAGATGATGCAACATTACTTTCAGAAATGCGCACAGGCAGCAGAGACAATGCCAGAACTCCTATCCAATGGAGTAATGATAAATATGGAGGATTCTCAGAAGCTACTCCTTGGATAGATAGTAATCCTAATCATCAATCTATTAACGTAAAACAGTGCTTAGAAGATCCTAATTCTATTTTACAGTTTTATAAAAATTTACTTCGTTATAGAAAGCAAAATAAAACTTTGGTTTATGGAGCATATGAAGACTTAGCAGCAGAGCACCTAGAACTATTTGCATATAAAAGAAAAGATCCAGAATATACTTATCTTATTATTTTAAATTTTAGTAACAATGAATTAGTAATACCTATAGAAATAAACAATGAATGGTCACTAGAAATAAAAAATTATAATACAGAAGAATCAAGTAAGCTCCTACAAGCATGGGAAGCAAGGATCTATAAAAAATAGCCCATTATATCGTATTGACATAATGAGCCTTCTCAAAAAAGTGTTTTCTATCTTAACCTATTTTACAACAAGAACTTGCTTAACAATATTTTTATCTTCTTTAATTAGCCTAATAATGTGCATTCCTGTCGCCAAACCTAGCGAAGAAATCTTAGTCGTAGATTTTATCTTATCTCTTTTTACAATCTGTACTACCCTACCAGATATATCTAAAAAATGAATTTCCTGAACTAACTTAGGTGCATCGATATCCAAATATAAATAATCACCTTCTACTACTGGTTTAGGATATAATTTCAATTGTAGTTCCTCTTGCTTATCCAATTCTCTATTAGTAAAACCAGCTGTCAAAATAGCCTCCTCAGTTACCGAATTAGAAATCATCGTCTCCTTATCTGAGAATGTACAACCTGCAATATCAACCTCATCTATATACACCCAATCTTGAGTACCCGATGCATCGCATCTAAACCTAAACTTAGTGTTTGCTGAAAAAGGTCCAGGAATAATTACTGTATCATATTCTCTTTCATTATTCTCAAATTCATCTTTTAGGTCCATTCTTCTACAGTTGTAAAAGTAATGCCACCTTCACCGGAAACTTGAAGCCAAAAATCTTCATTAGCATTATCCACACTTCGAGTATAATATGTAAAGGAAATCTGAAACTCTTCATAACTTTCTAAGTCTAATTCATAAGTAGTCATTACACTTGTCTCTGTATTATCTCTAAGTCTAACACACCTCATACCTATAGCATATTGTGCATCATCATTTATATTTCTTCTACAGTCTGATCCCCCGTCATTCCATCTTCCCCATCCGTTTTCAAAATCACTGAAATCAATTTCCTCATAAGTGCAAAAAGGGATACAATCTGGATGATTGCTATCGGGGGTGCAAGCATCATTACAAGCCGTTCCTAGCGCACAAGGATTTACAATCTTTATAAGATAGTTTTCAGTTTCTACCGCCTCAAAAAGTTCACACGATTCTGGATCATTGCTAAATCTCATACTTACACGCATACCCGTATAACTTGGCATCTCTATATCTGGTATAATGCTGGCAAAATAAAAATGGTGGTGAACAAAAATTTTATACTTTGAAACATATCTATAAATTTTTATGATAATATAATGTCTCAACACTCTTAGGGAGAAAAGGATAATAACGTTTTGAATCTCAAAAGAAGGGGGTATGGATATCGAACATATCCAATAATGTTAAGTGCCAAATCTAAATAAAAAAATAAGGATTAGATGAGCAAACTTTAAATTTGTCAAAAGACTTACACATTTTTTATTGCATATGCTAGACCACTACATTAGCACTATTGTATAACTACATTTCTTTCGTTTGGATACAAAGGTTTATTCCAATAGATGAAATCCTTATTTATATTTCTTTTTCCATTGTTTATAGTACTTTTTCTTAACTGTCTTAAGAGCTCTATGAATAGAATTCGCCCAATAGTTTTTAATTCCAATTCCACTTGGCTCACCTGTAATTCTTTGATTTATTAACATCTGCTTGGATCCCATTGAAAAGACAACTATATGAAAAATAGCTTCATCATAATTCTTATTAAATGATTCACAAATAAGAACAACTCCTAAACCTTCACTATCTTCTATATCGTATTCAGTTAAAAATTCTTGAAGTTCAGCCTTATTATATTCTGGAGTATTATAATCTTCTAATTCTCCTAAATCAGTCTCATCATTTAAAAGATTAATCATATCAAGATCATACCTTAGGTCATCTTTTCTTAGCATTCCTCTTAAATCAAATTTCTTAGATTCTTTCAGAACGATAGTATTCCATGCAGGGAAATATACATCTTTTAGCTCAGCTGTACTTTTGTTCCCAAATTCATAAAATTGGGAAAAGTCTCCAATAAGTTTCATATGACTAAAGTCTACCCCAACCCATGTTACTTTAGACTTTTTCTTAAAAAGATCTTTTAATGATTGAGTAGAACCGGAAGTTGAAAGGGAGATAACAAAAAATATAGATAAAAAAATCAATCTAATCATAGGTTATATTTTTTTTAATAAGAATTTAAAACTGAAAATACTATTTGTTTTCTTATTATCTTTTATGTTCAAAAATTTAACATTTTCTATCTTTCTGAATTTCCAGTGAGGTATAGAAATCCTACTATAAATATTTTTTCACTTACTATGAGACAACTTCTATTTGCAACTCCCCCCCTTTCCAAACCTTTCCAACTTGCATCATTCCTTGATGGTATAATATGTTTCTATAATCACTTGTAGGAAAGCTAATAAAATCTGCATTATACCCAGTAGTAAGTTTTCCGACAGAGTGTAAATCCAAAGCTCTAGCCGCTCTAAAAGTTATAGCAGCAAAAATCTCAGCAGTAGATAGTTTCTCATAGGACGCAAGTATAGATGCTTGCGTAAGGAGATCTCCCATAGGTGCACTGCCAGGATTCCAATCACTAGCTATTGCAAGACAGGCTCCCGCATCAAGCAATTTTCTTGCAGGAGTAAATGCACATCCTATTCCTATAGATGCTCCTGGCAAGGCGACAGCAATGGTATCGGATAAGGCAATCATTTCTATCTCCTTCATACCACTTACTTCTAGATGATCGACACTGAGAGCACCTAATTCAACTGCTACTTTACTTCCACCTACTGAAAATTGATCACCGTGGACTGTGAGCTGAAATCCATGTTTTTTTAGGCTTGCCAAATAAGCAGTAGCTATATCTATATCGTAAGCATTTTCTTCTATAAAGATGTCAAATCTCTTAGTCAATTTTTCCTTTAGGATCATAGGAACCATTTCTTCTATAACCATCTCCAAATAAGCATCAACTCCTCCATCAAAATCTTTGGGAACTATATGTGCCGCAAGACAGGTGGAGACAATATCTACAGGAGAATATTTTCTCACCTCCTTGATTGCTCTTAGCATTTTTAATTCATGATTGAGAGAAAGTCCATATCCACTTTTTATTTCTACTGTTGTTACGCCATTACTTAGTAGTCGCTGTAATCTTGGCTTCATAAGTTCAACTAGTTCCAGTTGGCTAGCAGCTCTAGTATGATTAACTGAACTCCAGATACCACCACCGGCTGCTGCAATTTCTTGATAGCTTTTTCCTGCATTTCTATCTGCAAAATCTCCAGCTCTATTCCCAGCAAAACATATATGTGTATGCGCATCGATAAAACCAGGCATAACTACTTGATCCCCTTCTACCCTTTCTAACTGTGCTTCAGGATATTTAGAAACCAATTCTTTATAAAGACCTACTTCTACTATTATATTATCCAGAACTAGTATACCTCCTTCAGAAATAATTTCTAAAGCATCATCCTTTATAGATCCCTTATTCTTTAATCCATCCATAGTAATCAACTGTGTAAATGGACCTACTAAACTATATTCTTTCTTACTGTGCATTTCTGAATTTAAACATGTGACCAATTATCAGGATCCTCATTATCCCCAGGAGATAAACCTATAATATCGCCTGTGGTATTTACGCCTAAGCCTACAACCATTCTATTGACATAATTAAAATAACTCGCAAGCTGATTAACTTCTAATATCTCCCCATCTGTATATCCAGCAGTTCGTAAACTAATCATATCTGCCTCTACAATATCCTTGTGAAACAAGGTAAGCTTTTTTGCATAGGCAGCTCCTGCTCTATATTTGACATTTAAAACCTGATCTACCCTATCATTTGTAATAGCTTGTATAAGTTCACTATATCTCTCATCATCAGCCAGCAACTTACTCATGCCAGTAGAGTGATGATCTAAACAATAATCACAAACATTAAGGTGACTTACATAGCTACCTAGAAATTCCAAGTACCACTTTGGCAAAGTGTTATCCTTGTGATGGATAACACTTTTATACAATTCCATATGTCCTTTCAAGGTATGAGGTCTTAAGCTATGAATCATCAGGACATTGTCCACATTATTATCAGGACCTTTTACACGATTGTATATTTTTTTCAATACACCAGTAGCATCTTTATAAGAAATGGTTTTAATCCAGCTCATTAAAATAAATTTTCTAAAAGATCATCTTTTACTGTATTCGCAAGGGTGACTTTTAACTTGGGGTTACGCTCCATCTGTCTTTTTATAGCAAACATAGCCTCCTCATTTCTAGCCCAACTTCTTCTTGCTATCCCATTATTGACATCATAAAATAACATATTTTCTAATCGACCCTGAGCTTCTTCGGTTCCATCCAACAACAGTCCGAAACCACCGTTTATTACTTCTCCCCAGCCTACTCCACCGCCGTTATGAATAGATACCCATGTAGCACCTCTAAAACTATCTCCTATAACATTGTGTATCGCCATGTCGGCGGTATATCTACTTCCGTCATAGATATTACTTGTTTCTCTGTAAGGAGAATCTGTTCCACTTACATCATGATGGTCTCTTCCTAATATGATAGGAGCAGAAATATATCTTTGCTTAATTGCTCTATTAAATGCTGAAGCAATTTTTATTCTTCCTTCTGCATCTGCATAAAGTATCCGGGCCTGAGATCCTACAACAAGTTTATTTTGTTTGGCATCTCGAATCCATTTTATATTATCTAGCATTTGTTGCTGTATCTCTTTGGGGGCGTCTTTCTGAATTTCTTGTAACACCTCTAAAGCTATCTGATCCGACTTGTCAAGATCTTCCGAAAGTCCAGAGGAACATACCCACCTAAATGGACCAAAACCATAATCAAAACACATCGGCCCTAATATATCTTGAACATAAGAAGGATATCTAAAATCAATATTATTATCCGCCATCACCTCTGCTCCTGCCCTAGATGATTCTAGCAAAAATGCGTTTCCATAATCAAAAAAATAAGTGCCTCTTTCTGTATGTTTATTGATCGCATCTGCATGTCGCTTCAATGAAGATTGTACCTGCTTCTTAAACTTATCTGGATGATCTTTTATCATTATATTAGCTTCATCAAAGGATAGACCAACTGGATAATAGCCACCAGACCATGGGTTATGCAGAGAGGTCTGATCAGAACCTATATCAACCTGTAAACCTGCTTCGTAAAATGCCTCCCATACTTCTACAATATTCCCCTGGTAAGCTATCGAAACCACCTCTTTATTACTTACTGCTAATTGCACTCTACTTATTAATGTATCTATTCCTTTGATAAGTTCATCCACCCATCCTTGATCATATCTTTTCTGAGATGCACGATCATTTACCTCAGCACAGATGGTGATACATCCAGCAATATTACCAGCTTTAGGCTGCGCCCCACTCATTCCTCCTAGGCCTGCAGTAAGAAAAATCTTTCCTGCTATATTCTCTCCTATACCCAGTTTTTTTCTAAAAGCATTCATGACAGTTATTGCAGTACCGTGCACGATCCCCTGAGGTCCGATATACATATAAGAGCCCGCAGTCATCTGCCCGTATTGCGTTACACCTAGCGCATTATATTTCTCTAAGTCATCAGGTTTAGAATAATTAGGAATCATCATTCCGTTGGTTACTACTACTCTGGGTGCATCTTTAGAAGAAGGGAAAAGTCCCATAGGATGACCAGAGTACATATGTAAGGTCTGCTCATCGGTCATCTCAGCAAGATACTTCATCGTCAGAAGATACTGTGCCCAGTTTTGAAAAACAGCACCATTACCTCCATAAGTTATCAACTCATTAGGATGCTGCGCCACTGCTGGGTCTAGATTATTCTGTATCATTAGCATAATAGCCGCTGCTTGCTGAGATCTAGCAGGATAATCAGAAATTGGTCTAGCATACATCTTATATGTAGGTTTAAATCTATGCATATAGATCCTGCCATATGTACTTAGTTCCTCCGCAAATTCAACAGCTAGTTCCTTATGCCATGTCGTCGAAAAATATCGCAAAGCATTCCTTATGGCTAACTTTTTCTCCTCGACACTTAATATATTTTTTCTCTTTGGAGCTGAATTAGTAAGTGTACTTCTATCTACTGGATCAGGAAGAACATCAGGAATCCCTTGCTGTATAATTTCCTTAATAGATGGCGCTGATTTTATCATGTCAATGTTACTTTCTTTTTCTAATTTTATTTTTATTAAAGAACCAACTAAATTCTTCTTTACTTAAGATCAATCTTAATATATCTCAAACTCCTTATCATATTCTGAGTTTATCAATCCTGAATTTGTTGCTAGTTTGAGTATCTCAGCTGAACGTAAAAGCTTAAGAGCTTTCTCCATATCATCTGCAAATACTTTATCCTCTTCCGCGTGGTCGATATGTTCTCTTACCATCGCATGTACCTTATTGATAAGCTCTCCAGATTTCAATGGTAAATGATAATCAAAAGCCTGAGCGGCATACATCATTTCAATAGCTAATATTTTTTCTACATTTCCGATGACCTGCAATGCTTTTCTTCCACTGATAGAACCCATACTGACATGGTCTTCTTGACCTAATGAAGTAGGGATGCTATCTGCACTTGCTGGAAAGCATAGGGTTTTATTTTCACTTGCTAGTGCTGCTGAAGTATACTGTGGCATCATGAATGCCGAATTAATTCCTGTATCTAACATCAGTAACTTAGGTACGTTCTCGGCTAGTCCTGTCACGGATAAGTATATTCTCCGATCAGATATATTTCCTAGTTCTGATGCTGCTAGACAAGCATAGTCCAACACCATTGCAAGCGGCTGACCATGAAAGTTTCCACCGCTTATACTTAAGGTTTCATTTATTATTACAGGATTATCTGTTACTGCATTTAGTTCTATTTCTACCAGCTCTTTCAGATGAAGCCATGCATTTCGCGAAGCACCATGTACCTGAGGCATACACCTAAGCGAATATGGATCTTGTACCCTATCACAATTAAGATGTGATGCTACAATCTCAGAATCTTCTAGCATTGCAGAAATTCTAGAAGCTACATGTTTCGTTCCTTTATAAGGTCTAAGCTGATGTATCTCTTTCATAAAAGGACTGGGCGAACCGAGCAAACCTTCTAACATCATAGCTCCTATAATATCAGCCTGTGCTAAACAGCTATGTAATTGTTCCACTACCTTGACTGCATAAGCTGCAATAAACTGTGTTCCATTAATTAAGGCAAGTCCTTCCTTTGCTGCTAGGCTTATGGGTACTATATTTTCCTGCTCAAGCATATCTCCAGTTTTCACTCTTTCATTAGCCTTTTCTACCCATCCTTCTCCTATCAAAGGAAGAAAGAGATGCGCTAATGGAGCTAGATCACCAGATGCACCGACAGAACCCTGAGAAGGAACTACAGGTATAATATTATGATCGATATGCCAGATGATACGTTCTAGCGTCACTAATCTAATCCCTGAATAAGCCTGCGCAAGTGCTTGAACTTTTAGGATGAGCATAAGCTTAGCTATTTCTGTTGGTATCGGATCTCCCATACCAACACTATGGCTCTTGAGAATATTGTGCTGAAGCTTAGCTGTATTTTCTATAGATATTCTTTGATCACATAATGAGCCGAATCCTGTGTTAATTCCATAGACCGCCTCATTTCCCTTAATAATACCTTGAACAATTTTTTCACTATGTGAAATTTTAGATTTAGTAGTTTCTGTAAGAATACCTCTTATAGATCCTCTAGCAATTTTAAGCGCTATTCCACAAGTGAGTATATCTTCGCCATAATTAAATACTGCTGACATAGTTGACATAATTCCTATATTATCTTTGTAAATTAGGATTATAGTTGATAACTTACAATTCTTATTTTACATTAATTGATTACTTTGAAGAATGAACTAGAACTGAGACATTTTAGATACTTTCAGATGCTTGCTCAGGAATTACATTTTAGAAAAGCAGCAGAGAAATTATACATAAGCCAGTCAGCGCTAAGCAAGCAGATCATGCAATTAGAAAGACTATTAGAATGTCAATTATTCTCTAGAGAAAAAAAGAAAATCAAACTCAGCCCTAGTGGTATATTCCTAAGGGATCAATTGGTAAATATATATGCAGGTTTTGATAAGATGTTAGAAAACCTAGAATACCTTAACAAGGGGATGGTAGGCAAAATCAATATAGGTTTTGTAGGATCTGCAATGCAAAACATTATCCCTAAACTCCTTATAACAGCCAAAGATCATTACCCAGAAATAAAATTCTCTCTTGATGAGTTATCTATCTCGGACCAAATAAAGAAGCTAGAAAACGGATCCTTAGATATCGGATTTGTAAGATTAAGCAGAATAGATGAGCCTCTAAAGTTACATCCTATATATGAGGATAGCTTTTCGCTAGTCGTTCCTGCAGATTACCCTATCAAAAGCATCAATAAGAAAGCTATCACCTCACTAAATCGTGAAAACTTCATACTCTTCGAGCAATCCTACAGTCCTATGTACTACGAAAAAATCATGAGTATATGTGATGAGTTAGCGCTGGTTCCACAGGTAAGTCATACCAGTGTTCATGCTGGAACTATATTTAGATTGGTAGAAAACAAGATGGGTATTAGCATAGTCCCTTCAACGCTTGCTGATGGGTTCGATATGAAGATAAAATTGATTCCTCTTAAAAAAATAAGACATAAGGCTATTCTCTCTATGGCATGGAATACAAATAATCTTAACCCTTGCTTGAGTAATGTTTTAAAACTTATGGAAATATAGTTTTAATATTTTAATCGTCCATTTCGTATAAGGTATTAAAGCGGTTAATTTTAATTTTCAATTTTTTCGTCTATTAAGCTTTTTATTTTTTTTGCCTTACCTGCCATATAGGTGTCAGTTAGCCAAATTCCTTTTTTCTTTTTGTCAAAATTAAAAATAAGTTTTGCTTTCTTGCAAGATTCCGCATCGGGAAAAAACGGAACACCATTAAGTACCCACGTAAGCATTCTTAAGTATTTAGACAAGCTAGGAAACCACGCATTATCCAAATCAATAGAACGTATATCTCTATAAGCATAGAACCCTGTGTTTTGCTCTGTCTGTCCGTCGTTCATCTTAAAACCATTTTCCTGAAAATGGAATTCTATCTTGGGACTCTTTTTAAGTAGGATGTATGCTCTCATAATATTAAAATATGGTTTTATTTCTTACAATTTACTTCTAAATTCGAAGAAAGTGAAACGCCCCTTCCCCTAGCTACAATTATTACATATACCCATAACAAGGTATTGTGCTGAAGAGATTTTAAAGCCCTTTGGCAATTCTATCGCCGGGACCTCATTATGCTCTAGACAGAACGTCTGCATACAATTATTACATTTGAAGTGTACATGATCATCGTAGTGCTCGTGCTGAGAACAGCCGTCTGAACAGAGGTTATATTTCTTTTCATTTTCATCAATGACCTCATGGATGATGCCATTGTCTACAAAAGTTTTTAATGTACGATAGATGGTTACACGATCCATAACACCATCCGTCATCTGATCGATATCAGCATGGGATAAAGCATAGCTAGATTCTGTAAACAAACTCAGTAGCGTTTTCCTAACTGGAGTACTCCTAAGATTTTTTTGTTTGAAAATCTGTTCTTCTGCCGCAGCCATATTTACAATCTTTGTGTTATATAAAGCTAAATAAAAAATATACAATTTATTAACGCGATCTAATATTTAACGAATTTGGAGATATGCTGTTTAGAATTTGCTGATATTATTTCTAAAAAATATATTCCTGCTTCTAAGTTCACTACATAGATTTCTTTAGCTTGATCAAGTGTTTTGTGTTCGGTGTATCTCGTTCTGCCAAGCCTATCCACTATTTTGACATACAAATCATCACCTGTTTCCTGTATTTCTAGATACAAAACATCTAATACGGGATTAGGATATATTTTGACATAAGCCTCGTCTACATCCTTATCTTTTGTTGATACAGTCTCTCCCTCTATCACTCTAAAATCATCTATACTCACTTCAGAAGTATTCCCTTCTCCATTACGATGCCTTATCTTAACTCTCATTCTGGAAGTACCCGTAAAATCTACTACAGGCAGACTAAACTTTCTCCACTCCTGAACTCCCTCACTAGCAGGCTCTGTATCTATGGCAGCAACAAGCATCTCTTCCCCGTCATCATTTAGAATAAATTCTAACAGATCTTCCCCAGAGTTATAATACAGATACGAAAACTCTATAACTGGATTTTCAAATCTAGAGAATCGTATGTCAGGGGAAATTATGCTGTAACCACTATTCTCATCGATCAGACCGCTTAGACTAGTAGTATACGCTTGCTCCCCAATATCTCCTTCTACATCCATGCTATTACCACTAAATATAAGCTCTGGAACACCTAGACTATAGCCTTTACCAGATGCACCTATGCCTAGAGATTGCCATCCTAGATCTAGTGCAAAAGGATCCTCATAGGATGCTGATAGTCTAATAGTATGATTATTTTCCGATTCGCTAATAAAGAAATTTTCTACCAATATGGTCTCGTAACCCCATCCTCCGATGGTCACAGAATAAAATCCAGTTGTAGGTAACATTACCTCTAAGACACCTCCTTCTATATCTATCTGATCAAGTTCTATTAGTTCCCCATTATTATCGATACTTAGCTTCATACTTGACGCTTCTATTAAGTCTTCCGTTTCCGTATCAATAATCTGGAAAGTAGCAAAGAAATTATCAGGGTCCAATTCTAAATCTACCTCTAATTCTACAAGTTCTCCCGGCACTAATTCTACTTGCAGTGCTTGAGAAATATAACCTTCCTTAGAGACAACTACTTCGACAGTTTGTGCTTCAGGTATATATTTTCCAGTTTTAAATCGCCCAACAGGGCTGGTATTTTCTTCAAGTTCCAATTCATCGACAGACACCTGTGCAAAAAATATAGAACTTCCTGTACTTGCATCTCGAACAATCCCTTCTAGGTAACTTGCTCTATTATATTCTGGCCTTAGAACAAATAATCCTTGTTGCCTATCTGATATAATAAGGTTTCCTGATGGCAAAAATGGATAAGCTCCCCATACTCCATCTCCACCTGCATTAGCTTCCTCTGTCGTATCATAGCTTCCTACCTCTACATTATTACTCGGTCGATTAGAGTCTAAAATGATAACCCCTAATCCATAATGAGAAACAACTTGGTAATCATTCAGTACATGTGTATTGTGTGGTATAGCTCCTTGTCCCGCCGTGGCAGATTGTATATACTTATCCAGTTCTATTATATTACTAAAGTCAGAAACATCAAACGCCGCTACAGGTGCATCTCCCTTTTCGTCAGTAGTAAATAGCGTCTTACTATCGTCAGATAGCCACGTATTATGGGTAAATAAAAATGGCGTCTCAGCGGATCCGAGTAGTTTCACATCTTGTGGGTCAACTATATTATAAACAGAAAATATACCTTCGAAAATTTCTGAACTGTAAACTATCTTATCTCTCACATAAACATCATGCGAATAAACATCTGTACAATTAGCTATAAAACTAGGATTCCAAGGGTCATCAGTTAAGTCATACATGATAACACCACCTTTACTCAGATTGCCTCCTGCAAAATACAAGGAACCAAACTCATCTATAAAAATATTATGAGATGAAGTCAAGGTATCCCCAGGTTCTTGTACAAAAAGTTCATACTTGTATGCACAGGTATCAGGTAATGTGCTAAGATCTATAATAAGCAATCCTTCATCTGCCTCTGTACCCACATAGGCATAATCTTCATAGGTTTTCAGGTCTCTCCATGTAGATGTTATTCCAGGAATAAACTGTATTTCTACTGGGTCAGATGGATCCGCTAGGGAGACGATAGAAGTACCTTCTACAGTTCCCACCAACGCATATTCAGTTCCATCAGGGGCAGCGTAGCCCCAGATATCATTTAACCCTCGATCATATGCCAGATGACCTATCTTTTCTATATTGAGTTGTGCAAAAGAATTACTGACAAAAGCTACAAAAAATAGGATTATATAATATTTAATTTTCATTTTTTTAGTTTAAAAACCCTGATATAAAAAACCAGTAATTTGTAATTCTTAATAGTCTAAAAATAAGTAACTATAAGTAATAATTCTGCTTTCGCTAGGACGTTTGACATTTACTTGCATCTCTTTTTCTATCCAGCCTTCCTTGTTATAATACTTCTCAACTTTTGCAAAAACAATATGATCACGATAGTATGTAATTGTTTCTAATCTTCCTTCATTAGATTCTGGATCATCTTCAATTTCTACTACGGTCGTTTTCAGTGTACTAGTACTTCGTACGGAAGGTACTCCATAAGATTTCGTTGTATAATTATTATCTGGATATTGAGGATTTTCAGGCAAAATAACTTGGTAAGTCATCGTGCTATCTGGTCTAAAATAGTGAATAGAATACAACTTATCTTCTGCCCATTTATTTCTATAATAGGATCGATACTGGACCAGTTCACCTGCTTTATCATAATATTCTACTTTATCTATATTTCCATTAGAGTTGTACAGTATATCATTGTAATGTTTAAGCTCTTTCTCTTTATTATAATACGACTTTTTTGTCAATCTATTATTTTCATTATAAGTATTGATAGATATACCAGAACCGTAGAAGTCGCCGGATTCATAATACCTCGTTTCACAACTCAGCAATAACTTATTCGTATTGTAGGCCTTAAAGATAGAATCGAGTTCTACATAAGATTCATCATAATATTTTGCAATGGAAAGCGTATTAAAAGAATCTAAAAATATCACCATAAATTCTTCATCTAATGTACCTTCACTATCGTAAGTGATCTCTGCATATCTGTCTTTATAGATCCTATATTCTAGATCTACATGGCTATCTACACTATCAGGTGTAATCTGTATTGTTTTAGTTCTTACAATCCTTCCCGGCTTTCTCAGGACAGGCATAATATACTTATCCTCTAGATACTCATGATTTGTCTTGAACGCTTGCATATTAGCTAGATCCTGACACCGAATAGTGAGCGTCGTGAGAAGCATAACGAATAGTGTAAGTAAGATATATCTCATAATACTAATGAGCATATAAGTTAGACAATTTCTGATCAAAAGTACTTACAAATAGTGTCAGGCTTGAGTATAACCCTCGATTAAATTATTCTTTTTGACATAATCTATCATAAATGCGTTAGCCTCTTCTAGATTATTAGAAAGGTGACCATCTAATATAGCTTCTCTTATAGCCGTCTTTATCTCTCCTACAAGAGGTGAGGGTGCAATATTAAAAGTGGACATAATCATTGCTCCGGATATAGGTGGTTCCCAATTACGCAGATGATCCAGCGCTTCTACTTCTTCTAGTCTCTGTTGTACAAACTTATAGTTTTCTAGATATCGCTCTACCTTACTCTTATTCTTAGAAGTAATATCTGCACGACACAGCGTCATAAGATCATCGATATCATTTCCTGCATCGAAGAGCAGTCTTCTTACAGCAGAGTCTGTGATATTATCCTTAGTAAGACTGATAGGCCTGAGATGTAGACGAACCAACTTTTGCACATATTTCATTTTCTCATCTAGAGGCAATCTGAGTCTTCTGAAAATCTTAGGAACCATGATAGCACCAAGGGCCTCATGACCATGAAAAGTCCATCCGACTTTTTTATCGAATCGCTTCGTCGGTGGCTTAGCTACATCATGTAATAATGCTGCCCATCGCAACCACAAATTAGTTGTATATCGACTAATATTGTCTACTACCTCTAGGGTATGATAGAAGTTATCTTTATGACCTATTCCGTTCCTCATCTCTACACCCTTAAGATCAGTTATCTCAGGTAGGATAAGCTGAAGCAATCCTGTTTCCTCTAACAACTTGAATCCCTTAGATGGGCGGGGCGATAACAGAATTTTGTTCAATTCTATTGTTATCCTTTCCTTAGAAACAATATTGAGTCTATTCTTATACTTTGTAATTCCTTGCAAGGTGACATCTTCTATCTCGAAGTCAAGCTGACTAGCAAATCTTACAGCACGCATCATCCGCAAAGGATCGTCAGAAAAAGTTTTCCCCGGCTCTAGAGGCGTTCTAATAATTTTACGCTCTAAATCCCGTAGTCCATCAAATGGATCTATAAGTTCTCCGAAATTTTCTTTGTTTAAACTAACAGCTAAAGCATTAATCGTAAAATCTCTTCTATCCTGATCATCTTCTAGGCTCCCCTCTTCTACAAATGGCTTCCTAGAATCTATGGTGTAGGATTCCTTCCTTGCTCCTACAAATTCTATTTCCATATTCATATGTCTGATCATAGCAGTACCAAACCGACTATAAAAACATACTTGAGGAATTGGTTTAAGCCTATAAGAAAGTGCTTTGGCAAATTCTATTCCTGAGCCTAGACAGACGACATCCATATCTGTAGAAGCCCTCGCTAGCAATCTATCGCGTACATAACCTCCTACAAGGTATACAGGATAGCCCACCTCCTCAGCAGTTAGCTGCATAAGTTCAAAAATCTCTCTTTCTTTAGGTTTGATGTTAAATACCACGTTAAGCTTTATTACTAGGAAGGCAAAGTTAGTATTTTTCGGAATTAGAAGAGCAATTTATTAACAGGATGTATTTTCTTTGAAATCTTTTATATAGCTTTTATAACTCAGCTAAGATAAAAACTAGTTTTAGAAAAAATGACAGAGGAAGAATATCTCCTTTGTTACCTATATATCATCTTATTGTATAATTACTTTCTTGACAACTGTATACTCCGCATTATAAAAATGTAAAAGATATAAGCCCGGATCAGTTATGTATAATTGAGTTTCTCCAGTTACATCGCTGACTAATTTTCCATTAATATCATATAAGCTGATCTTTTCAAAATCTCTATCTAAGTTTTCGTATCTAATATCTATAGCACCCTTACTTGGATTAGGATACACAATTATACTTTTATCTAGTTTCACTTCATCAGTAGAAGTGATATCACATGCTGTTGTTTTATTAATTCTAAGAAATAGATCACCTCCAGAATGAATAAAGCATTCGGAAGCTGTCGTGTTGATACGGTTTTCACCTATCTGTGCATTAAGCTCTCCATCATAACTAATTCCATATATCCTTTGCTCTTCTTCGCCAGTACTTTCAAAATTATACAAGCTGTCAAATATAACTTCTTGTAGATTTTCGAACTCATCCGTAAGCAAGAAGGCATAGTTTGCACCTGGAACCTGATCGATATTATTTTTCAGTATTATGATATCATTAGTACCATCTGTTGCACAAATATCTACTTCTGTAACCCATCCTGTTGTTGCTGTTACGCTTTCAGAACATTCGAACTCCTCCGCACAGACCTTAGATACCGTCAAAAATAGATCATCTCCAGAATGTTCAAAGCATCCTGTGGCAGTAGTCTCTTTACGATCCTTTCCTATTTCAATATTGAGATTGCCATCAAAATGAATTCCATATACACGTTGCTCATCTAGATTACTCCCTTCAAAATTGTAGGTAGTATCTGTAGTAACTTCTTGTAATATTCCAAACTCATCAGTTATCAAATATGCATAGTGCTTCCCAGCAAGAACAAATAGACTATTTCGCAATTCTACAAAATCATCTTCTGTATCATTAGGACATATTTCTACACTAGATTCCCAGTTGGTTGTAGCTGTAACACTTGGCATACATTCGAAAGGTTCTTCACATCCTGTTTTAGTAATCGTTAAGAATGAGTCTCCACTAGAATGCGTAAAACAATCTGATGCAGAAGTTTCCATTCTATTCTGTCCTATCACTATATTCAACACACCTTCATAGTGCATTCCATATACTCTTTGTTCTTCATTCCCTGATCCTTCAAAATCAAAACTTGCGGCACCAGTTACCAGCATTTGCAAATTCTCATCAGCATCCGTTATAATATAAGCATAATTATCTCCGCCAGGAACATTGAGTTCATTCTGAAATGCTATTACATCTTCTGAATTATCTTCTGCACATATTTCTATAGTAGTCATCCCATTTACACCCGAAGTAGAGCTAGACATACATTCGAAAGGGATATCACATGCTTCTGTCACCACACTAACAAAACCTGTACTACTAGAATGGGTAAAACATTCTGAAGCTGTAGTCTGTAATCTATCCATTCCTATTTGTGGAACTAAGATTCCATCATAATGTAATCCGTGTACTCGTAATTGTTGCTCAGCACTTACTTCAAAATTGTAAGTATCTCCATCGACAACACTAATCAGTACATCATTTAAATCAGTAATTAGGTAAGCATAATGATCTCCTGCCGTAGCACCAATATTATTTTGGAAAGTTATAAGATCATCTTCATCATCAGAAGCACATAGTTCTATCATAGTAGATCCAGAGGAATTTACTGTGCTAGACAAACATTCGAAAACTGGTGGACAGGCTCCTTTTGTAATACTTAGGAATGTACTATTATCAGAATGCTCAAAACATCCTGAAGCAGTAGTTTGTAATCTAAACTGACCTATAGCAACATTCAGAACACCATCAAAATGCATACCATACACACGTTGTTCTTCTGAATAAGATCCTTCGAAGTTAAACGCGTTAGCAGAAATAACTTGTTGCGTAACCTGATTGACATCGGTAATAATATAAGCGTAATTTACACCTGCATCTAATCCTAGACTATTCTCAAAATTGACAATATCATCTAAGCCATCCGTAGGGCAGATATCTATAGCACTTATTCCACCTTCAGTAAAAGTTTGCGAATTTTCACATAGAAACGGTGGAATACAATCTTCCTTAAGTATGCTTACAAAATCATCACTACTAGAGTGTTGTGAACAATCCGATGCCGTTGTTAATGATCTATGAAATCCTATCGCAACATCTAATACTCCAGCATAATGCAGGCCATATACACGCTGTTCATCATCTCCTGACCCTTCAAAATTATAGATATTTGTGAAAATAATTTCTTGTAATATTTCATCTTCATCCGTGACAAGATAAGCATACTCGTCTCCATTATTTATCCCCAACGAATTAGAGAACTCTACAATGTCATTTACATTATCTGAAGGACATATGTTCAGTTCGTCTGAACCGAATGCATTATTAACGTCACTGTTTTCACAAGAGATACACCCATTTTTAGTTATCGTTATGAAGGTATTATTATCAGAATGAGTGGCACATACACTCGCCGTAGTTTGGAACCTGTCATCTCCTAGCTCTATATCCAATGTTCCCTCGTAGTTCAATCCATACACACGTTGGGTCATATTAGAACTACCTTCAAAATTGTAACTATCGCCATTCACGACTTCTTGAAGAATTTCATTTTCGTCCGTAATAAGATATACGTAATTCGGACCAGCTGATAGACCTAAGGAGTTTTCAAAATTCAAAATATCATTATTATTATCAGATGGGCAGATATCTACCGTATTAGATCCATTAGGGTTTTGTACTGAACTTACAGCACAACTTGGAGTTGTTGGATTTTGAATAATTCCGAACTCACCAGATGCCCATAGCTGATTAAAAGCAACACAGAAAAACACTATAAAATCATAATCACCGATAGCTACTGAAGAAGGAACATCCACGACTAGACCTCCACTGAAGTGACCAATATCAGAAAGGTTTACAATTTCGACGCCTCCAGAAGAAACTGAAGTGTTAAATAAGATTCTCACATCCGGACCTGGAGGCGTTGCGAAGTCATCTGATAGTCTCAGTTGCAGTGTACCATTACTTAGTTCCTCTAGATATGCTGTTCCAGTGATATCATAATCTTCTGGCATCAGTATAGACGCTCTATTGAGGACTACTGTCTGAGCAATACTTATGACACTAAACAATACCGCTACAGTTAAACTTAAAAGTGTTTTCATTTTATCTTGCGTTTTATAATTTATAACTACGTCAGATATGGCTTAAGGTTGTATTATAACTGAGTAAAATAATCATCATTTCTATAAAATGTCCTATAGCTTACACGCTTAATTATCGTTGTGATACAAACGTGATAAATAAGAAATTTCAGCGTGATATCTCAGGGATTATAGTCCAAAAAGACACATCCTTAATTTCTCAGGCTCCAAAGCTAAAATATCTCAGTTTAGATTGATTTTTGATCCTTATTTAACCCGAGTTATGCATTAGGACTGCGTAATGAGAGTTGAAAGAGCAATAAAACATAGGATTTTCCAGACTGAGTCATAACACCGCTACCGCGTATCACGGCAAGAGTTACGGTGAAAGAAGAAAATCAAGCGTAGCGTATATTTTCAACTCTTTCAGAACGCAATAGATTTTCTATTGCAAAATTTGGGTTTAATGACTGCAAAGCCACCATTGATCGCTATTAGAGGAAAGAAATCCCAATAAAAAAGGAAGAGGTATTCTTCTATTATTTTATACTATTGCAATACTAAAGGTTGGTTACAATATATTTCTTCTACCTCATCTATAATAGAAAACAAATTAGCTGGATCATACTCTGTTACTAGTTTAGTACGATAAGCTTTGATATTCCTCAGACCTCTCAGATAGTTAGTGTAATGTCTTCGCATTTCTACCACACCCACACGCTCCCCTTTCCATTCTATAGAATGTCTCAGATGCTGCCTTACCGCTTCTAGTTTTTCTATCAGCGTTGGTTTTTCTAAGATTTCTCCCGTAGCAACATAATGCTTTATCTCTCTGAAGATCCATGGATTTCCGATAGAAGCTCGTCCTATCATAATGCCATCGACACCATATCTATTTTTATATTCTACCGCTTTTTCTGGACTGTCGATATCACCATTCCCTATTATAGGAATATGCATGCGCGGATTATTTTTAATTTCTCCTATAAGCGTCCAGTCAGCTTCTCCTTTATACATCTGCTTACGTGTCCTGCCATGTATTGCAAGCGCTTTGATACCTACATCCTGGAGACGTTCGGCCGCATCTACTATATACTTTGTTTTATCATCCCATCCCAGCCGAGTTTTTACAGTCACAGGTAAATTTGTAGAATCTACGATGGCTTTAGTAAGCTCTACCATACGAGGAATATCCTGGAGAATTCCCGCACCTGCCATTTTACAAACTACTTTTTTTACTGGACAACCGAAGTTGATATCCAGCACCTCTGGTTGCGCCTCCTCTACAATTGCTGCTGCCTTTTGCATAGATTCTAGCTTAGCACCAAATATCTGTATGCCTACAGGTCGCTCATAATCATAGATATCTAGCTTAGCAACACTCTTGTGCGCATCACGTATCAGCCCTTCTACAGAGATAAATTCTGTATACATCATATCACAACCCTGCTCCTTACATAAGGCCCTGAAAGGTGGATCACTGACATCCTCCATAGGAGCAAGTAATAAGGGAAAATCTCCCAAGTCTATATCTGCAATCTTTGCCATTACGCAAAGTTAAGTAGTTTTGTGTTATGAAGAAGCATACTTTTAAGATAAGATGGCAAGATTTGGATGCTAACCGACATGTTGCTAATACCTCCTACATGTCACTTGGGATAGATATGAGGATGTTTTTGTTTGAATCCATAGGTCTGACACAGGCCTATTTCGAAGAACAACAGATAGGTCCAGTTATGCTCAGAGAAACTTATTTTTACCTTAAGGAAATCATGCCTTTCTCCGAAGTTACCATCAATCTCCAGTTAGTAGGTATCTCTGAGGATAAGCGTTTTATGAAGCTCAGACATGAGTATTACTCAGAAGGTGAACTAAGCGCAGTTTGCAACTTTTTATTTGTGATTTTTTCTTTAGAAAAAAGAAAAATGATTGTTGCCCCTGAACAGTTTCTAGAAGCAATGGAGCAACTAGATAAAGCGGAAGACTATGGCCCTCTAACCAAAGATGAAATCAAAAAACCTTGGATCAACAAAAAATAAATTAATAAGAAAAATGATTATGGGGTGCCCCTCGTTCCTCGGGTCGCTGTCTTCCAGACTCCGTATACACTCGGTCCCTAGCTGTTCTCATAGGCTCTTCACGGACTTCTCACTACGTTCGTATCTTCTAGGTAGCTCACCCTGCCTCGTCATTTGCTGCTCATGCTCATTCCTTTAACTCCAAAGCAAAACATGCATTTGTTGATTTATATCTTTTTGAATTTATATTAATTTATAATTTAGACTTATAATTAAACCTTATTAGCTTTTCTTAGTCCTATATATTTTAAGATCTAAAACTAAAAATATGAATTCTCACCTAATTCAATTGGTAAGCCTTCTAGTCGTCTTATGCTCCAGCACAACACTTGATGCTCAGCTAAGCACTTTGTGGGGACCAGATGGTTTTGTCAAAATAGAAAACGGATCAGGAGGCTTTGATGCCGAATTAGATTCGGGTGATAGGTTTAGCCGAGATCATGATCAGGCGGGAGATATAAATGGAGATGGTATCATAGATCTAGTAATTGGTGCTCGTTCTGATGATGATGGACAAACTGATGCAGGTGCCATATATATTGTATTCATGAACAGCGACGGCTCAGTTCAGTCTAACCAAAAAATATCTATGCTTGAAGGTGGATTTAACGAAAGCTTACTTGAAAATAATTTCTTTGGGTATGGTGTTGCGGGTATAGGTGATTACGACGGAGATGATATTCCGGACATTGCTGTGTCTGCACCAGCTACAGCAAATAGAGCTATCTATATCATTCACCTAAACAGTGATGGAACAGTAAAAAACTATGTCAAAAATTCTAATATCATTGCACAAGGACTAAGCGCTATCGGAGATATCAATAATGATGGAAGAATCGACTTAGTTGCCTGCAATCCTAATTCTAATACTGGCGGAACTGCTCGAGGTTCTATAGATATTCTATTCCTAGATAATACATCTCAAGTAATCGCCGATCGAACGGTAACTATCGGGTCTGGAAATGGTGGCTTTGGACAAGGCTTAGAAGATAATGATAGATTTGGAGGAAGAGAGGTTGCCATGCTTGGAGATCTAGATGATGATGGTACTCAAGAAATGGCCGTCGGTGCTTTTATGTCAGATGGAGGTAAAGGAGCTATTTGGATGCTGTCCTTAGACAGCAATACCTATAATGTAGTATCGAAGCTTAAGATTACAGAGGGGCTCGGTGGTTTTTCTGATGAACTGACGACTGGCGCTAATCCCAATGGAACATCTGGTGCGAGTTTTGGTCATGCCTTATGTAGAGTAGGAGACCTGAATGGAGATGGAGTTCCCGACCTGATGACAGGTGCTAATCAACAAAATGAAGGATGGGGATATATTTTATATCTGAATGCTGATAAGACTGTAAAAACCTTTACACGGATAAACAATATGGATGGTGGATTTGGATTAGTTTTAGGATCAGAAGAAAGATTTTCTCGTTCCATTTCTTTTGTCGGTGATCTTAGAGGTGATGGAACTGTTGCTGTCAATTATGGAGGAGGAGCAGGTGGAACTGGTACTTTATACCTATTGTTTTTTAAACCTTGCAACTTTATCCAAGAGGCTGGTTTTAATCGTTGGGCTGGAGGTGATGTCCTGTTTACAAATTGGAATCATAATATGCAAATGCTTACAGGTGATTCATTGACACTAGAACAATGTACCTTCAAAGCTTTCGAAACAGACGCAGCTTATATGACCTATAATTTCAATGATGGAAGATGCATATGCATGGACTCAACTGCTACCCTAGCTAATAGTACAGAGCTGAGTACAGCATTTACAAATCAATGTTATGGTGGTGCAATATCTACTAGTACTTTTGATCTTGATAATAGGTATAATACCATTATTTACCCTAATCCGACTCACTCAGAAATAATTGTAAAAACGGATAACAAACGTTTTAGGAAAGATGATAGTATACAACTTTATTCTATCCTAGGAAAACAATTTTACTCAGGAACCATAAACGATCAGGAGACCAAGTTAGACTTATCTAATTATCCTAATGGTACCTATATTTTACATACCACTATAAATGGAATATCTAAGTCTTTTAAAATTTTTAAGGAATAAGTAGAATGATAGAGTAATATACTAAGTAAATACTCAGTTACCCATTGCCTTATTTACTGCAGCACTTCTAGAATTGACATCTAACTTAGTAAAGATTCGTATGATATGTGTCTTGATTGTGTTTGTAGAGACATATAAGGCTTCTGCAATATCGTTGTTCTTTTTTTCCTTGCCATATATAATTAAGGACGGCATGTTCTTTAACAGTAAGTTTTATAGTCAAGCGATTATTTAGTATCTCTCGAGTTGGTAGTTCTAGATTTGAATTCGTTGATGCTCTAGCCAAGGCTATCAGTACCGCAGGTTTAATATCTTTCTCCTTGAATGGTTTTAGGATAAAATTTGTTTATAATGAGTAAGTTTTTTATTTCTTTCATCACTACTAAACAATTACAATCGTACAAATAAAAATAGACCATAGGTGCTTATTCTGACATTTGTACTGAGCGTATTAAAAAGCCTAAAGTTATCGGGATGAATAATTAGAATTGTCATCATTTTCGATGATATGTTCACAAAGTATAGGGCTTCTATTCTTACCACCTAAATTTCATTTTCCGTATCTTCCTTATAATACCTTAAAAAAATCTAAAAATAAATCTTGTTCTTTTCTATTTAAGCGATAGCATTAGCTGTTTTTCTTCTACTTATAAAGTAGGTTCTATACAAACATTGTCTGAATCAGGATTTGGAGGATTTAAAGATTTTCTGGATTGTAATATCTCATAAAATCACGAAATAGTCTCCCCCTATGGCATCCGCTTAGTAATCATTCTTATCTGTCCCATATGGTTTGCCTGATGTTCCATGACGTGGTACCAGGCCCAGTGGTTATTCATACTACTGCCCTTAACCATAGATTCGAACCATTTGTCATCTTTGGTCTTAAGAAGGCGTAAGGTTTCCGCTCTCACTTCGTCCCATATTTCTAAATAATAAGAGATAGGCTTTCCTACTAGTTGCTCTCTACCATTATCTCCCAGTGATTGTGCAACATCCCATTGCTTACTTTCTTCTCTGTTCAGTCCTCTATTCTCAAAAGTGTATACTTGATAATATTTTTCTGTTGCAGCGAGGTGGAGAATTAATGCGCCTATTCTATTGGCTTGGTCATCCAATAAGAAATCTGTTTCTTCTTGCGATAGATTGACAACACTTCTTGTTACTCTTTCTTTAAGATCTTCTAACATCATAACCGTAGATCCGATCTGTGGAGCATATCCTTTTTTAGCTTTGATAATTTCTTGGCTGTTTGCATTAATATTAAGCAAAGACAGTAATATCAAGGAGAGAAATAATTTCAGGGTAGTTCGCATAGTAGTATTTTTTTGT
This sequence comes from uncultured Saprospiraceae bacterium, assembly GCA_964475415.1. GTDB lineage: Bacteria > Bacteroidota > Bacteroidia > Chitinophagales > Saprospiraceae > CALCMJ01. The sequence goes on from CAYYWZ010000006.1 coordinate 89,567, forward strand.
TTCATTTAATCTATTAGGAGTTATTATTAGTTAACGGCAATCTAACAGAACAATTATAAAAGATAAGAATTCATTTGCAAACTTATCAGTGACGTTACATCCTTTGACATAATAATAGAATCCCCTATTCCTCTGCTCTACTCAGGAAAAACAATCCTAATACTGGACCTAAAGCTAGTAGCATGAATATGTAATTATTTGAATGACAGGTATGAAACAACCAACTTATTAACTGTATACTGATAATAGTAATACTGAATCCGATACAGTTTACAATTGTAAGGGCTGTTCCTTTGATCTCAGCCTTAGCGTTATTAGCGACCATAGTAGAAAATAAGGGTGAATCCATAATCACTACCATCCCCCAGAAAATCATAAACAATAAGAATGGAATTTCACCTACTCCGCTAATCATCAAGGGTAAAGCGAGACAACAAAGACAAGAAGATAGCAAAGCCATCATGGCTGTTTTCTTTATGCCCAAATTCTGAGAAAGATATCCTCCTATTACGCAGGCTACACTTCCAGCGCCTATAATTGCAAAGGAGGCGAGAGAAATACTAAACATCATTCCATCTTCCTTTAACCCATAATAGGAGGCAAGGATCGCAGGAACAAATGCCCAAAAAGAATACAGCTCCCACATATGCCCAAAATAACCAAAGGCTGCAGATCTGAATTTAGCATTCTTGAACACACTAAAAAAACAAGTAAAGTTTACTTCCAATCCTTTCTTTCTGTAAGGACCATCTCCAACAAAAAACTTCATCATCAATCCTCCTATTATTGCTAAGGTAGAGGTAGAAATAATTACAGACTTCCAAGGAAGAGTGGAAGTTACATCCTTAAGCAAGTGTGGAAAAGCAGTTCCTAAAACCAAAGCCCCTACTAGATAACCTAAAGACTTGCCTAATCCTTTATCATAGTAATCAGCAGCAATTTTCATCCCTACAGGATATATCCCCGCAAGAAAAAACCCAGTAAGAAACCTTATCGCAATAAGACTTGTGAAGGTATTACCATTAAAAACAATAGTTAAGTTTATAAGCGCACCAGAGGCTCCACAAAAAAGAAAAATCTTAGAAGGAGAAAATCTATCCGTAATGGTAAATATTGCAAATACTAAGGTCCCAATAATAAAACCAAACTGTACAACAGAAGTAAGCGTCCCGACTACCTCTGTTCCTAAGCCAAAGTCTCGAATCAAATCTCCGATTACAGCATTGCCTACAAACCATAAACTCGTACAGCAAAACTGAGAAAAGACGATAATAGGTAATATACTTTTTGATATGTTCAATAGCCTAATTTAGATCCACAAAGTATAAAAAGCAATATTCAATTTTTGTCTTGCAATAATATATTTCTGAAATCTCAATTTATAATATGATCTCATATAGCGCATATACTATTACAACTATTTTCACCCATATGGGTGTACAAGGATCAAGCTATATAAGACAACTTTGTGCTATTATTAAACTAATAATATTACTATGTATCCATATTTCTACAAAACAATCTTTCTATTCCTTATTACAAGTTCTCTAACAGCTCAAGGTCTTATGGTCAGTCAGATAGACCACATAGGTCAGTCTATCTACGATATAGAAGTACTACCTTCAGGCGAAGTCTGGGCTACTGGTCAGAACAAAATCCTTTACTCTAGCAACCAAGGAAATAATTGGATCGAGATAGATTTCTTTGATATCCACAATACACTAGAACATATTGCCCCCTTTAGCGATCAACACTTTCTCGTAGCAGGAGATGGTGTATATATCACGTATGATCAAGGTGAAAATTGGGAGCAAGTAGATGATCTTTATAGTATTACTTCTAAAGAAAATTTCGGAGAAACTATTTTCCTGAATTCAAAAGATAATGGCATTTTTAAATCATTGGATGCTGGCCTGAGTTGGAGTTCTATTTCACCAGAGGACTACTCGCCCGCTACTGGAGCTATGAGTTTCATTTCAGAAACTATTGGTTTTGTATCCCATCCAGATGGGCATTTACTCAAAACTACAAATGGTGGCGAAAGCTGGAATACTGTAACTCCAACTCCCTTCGATGAAGAGATCGAATTGATTGCCTTCAAAAATGAAATGGAGGGCATGATCAAGGCATCAGATATTTTGTACCAAACCTTAGACGGAGGGAATTCTTGGGTTCAATTTTTAGATGGTGCAAGCCAAACAAGAAATCTATTTGCTACTGATAGTGGCTTTTATGATATCAGTGGTTCTAGAGTCAGAGTATTGCAAGGCATAGAAGAATGGGAATATCTTACTAATGATGATATAAATGATATAGATTATTCACTGGACTATGAAGAAGTAGAAGGTACGCAATATATAACTGGCAATGGCATGGTTCTAAGAAAGGAATTACCTCAAGAACTAGAACAATGGGTGGATCTAACACCAGGTCCTAATAATGGTTTCGAGCGTATGTCAATTAATGACGGCAATATATTTATTACTGGTAACCAAAGATTTCAATACTCTTCTGATAATGGTAATAATTTCATCCAAGGAAAGGTTTCTGGATTTTCTCAAGATAGAGAGGTATTCATAGATAGCAACGGTGATCTATACACTTGTGATATTCAAGTAAGAAGATCTGCTAATAATGGTCAAGACTGGGAATACATAACCCAAGGATCATCCTTACATAAATTATCAGATAACAGATTGCTTATGGGTAGCAGTAGTTCTTTGGTGTCATCCTCTGACTTTGGTCTTACTTTAGACACTATTATTAAAATCCCTCACCCTATAAGAGACGTATATTTCTATGATGATGACTTTGGGTGGTTAACAACAAACTCTGTAAATTCCTACAGAAGCTTTGATGGAGGAAATTCTTGGGAGGAGATCGTACAAGATTTTAGATCTCCAGATGAAATACAATTTGTTTCAAAGGAAGTTGGTTTCGGGATTAATGATTTTAGTAGTTTTCTTTTTAAGACAACAAATCAAGGTACAGATTGGGAACAAATAAACTTGGTAGATATGGGTGTAAACATCCGACTTACAAGTTTAATTTTTATAGATGAAAATAATGGATTCATTAGCGGCGAAGTGAGCAACTCCCCTGCCGGCATCATCTATAGAACTAAAGATGGAGGAGCAAGCTGGACAGAATTCCAATTAGGATATGACGTTATTCATGATCTTACTTTTAATGCAGAGCAAGATATATTGTGGGCAGTAGGTTCTAGTGGCCAATTATATAAGTATTCTGGATGTACTGATCTAGAGCCTACCCTATCACTTGATGATAATAGATTAACATGTAACGAAAGTTCTAGCAATTACAAATGGTATTTGAATGAAAGTTTTTACAAGGCTACATCAGAACCATTTATAGACTTAGTAGAAGAAGGTAACTATACCGTGTATATAACTGGAGATAATGATTGTACTAGTTCATCGTCGGAGTTGGTGAACTTCAGTAATACAACCAGTACTCAATTAAATAATTTAGGTCGTTCCATAAGGCTCTTTCCCAATCCTGTAGTAGATGGTAGTTGTCAAATAGATATAAACAATTTTGACCACCCACAGCTAATATTGTATGGACCAAACGGTCAACAGATCAATGTCAAATTGTATCAGGAAGATGGAATTGCCTATTTAGATGATCTTGTAAAAGGCATCTACATTCTGAGGCTAGAGGATCAAAAGTCTTTTGCAAATATTAAGATAATTGTATTGTAAAAAAAATGAAGGTGGTTTACTATGGCATTCCACTTTCATTTTTTTTCGAATTTGACTAACAATGGTGCAGCTGAGGCTTTTCAGCTTAATTTTGTAACAGAATAAGGGTAATTTTTGATAATTCTTGTAACAAAATAAGGGTAATTTCTAATAACAACGATATATGTTACTGTAAAAACTTACCATAAATATCCACCAATGACTTATTAAATCCCCTAAAAAAATACTACTCCGCTATGGTTCTGAATGTCAAGTTGATTCTAGGTCGACTTACTTTCTTGGTTTTTGGAAGTTGATGCTGCCAGTAAGATTGTGTACTTCCCTTCATGAGCAGTAAACTGCCAGTATTCAGCTGGATAGAGATTTTTTCTTTTGTGTTTCTATGTCTAAAATCGAAACGTCTAGATGCACCTAAACTTACTGAAGCTATAGTACCCTCCTTCTTAAGCTCTTTCTCATTGTCACTATGCCAGCCCATTCCTTCTTCCCCATGCTTGTAAAGATTAAGCAAACAAGAATTATAGGTCTCTCCAGAATATTGCTCAATATCTTCTTTTAATTGTTTTAAGGATTCTGTCCAAGGTAATGCCACCTTTTTGCTTCCTGCGTACTGATATGTATAAGGCTTGTCACCGTACCACGCTACCTGTCGCTTAGTAACTATTCTTTTGCCGAACATAATATTGACATCGTGCTGCCATGGTATTTCTCGGTCCAAAACTTCAAAAGTCTTATAAGCTTGTTCCTCACTTAGAAAATTGTCAACATAATACACCTCTCCATCTCTGGTCAGGTAATTATATTTTTCGTTTTTCACTAAATTAAAAAGCATCACCTTATCGTTTTTTTTAAAGATAGATTGTGATCACAATATGCAAGCATAACAAGCAAAGATTAGATATGTTGTCAAGTATTTTATTTGATACTAAAAAAGGACTGACCTCTTACGAAGTCAGCCCTTGTAAAATCTAATTTGAATATTTTAGTTCGCTACTATAAATTTCTTAGTAACAATTTTATCTCCGGTTTTAATCTGCACAAAATAGAATCCTGTATTGTAAGCCGAAGCATCTACAATGTGCTGATACTTTCCTCTAGCTAATTGCATATTATTCTGCTCTATTTGTTTGCCATAAGCATCGATCACTCTAAGTGCTACTGCAGAATCTTCTAGGACATCAAAAGATACATTAAGGATATCCTTAGTCGGATTAGGATACAGTTGGATGCTGTTTTCTGATATAGAAAGTTCCTCTGACTCCTGGGCTATAACTTCTAGTGTGCCATCTAAATGACCATCAGCTAATTCATCTGATCTAGATCCATTAGCACAACCGCTGATATTTACATCATCGATATATATCCTATCATTATTTACAGAAGCGTCACATCTAAATCTCCATTTTGTTGTGTTCGTATAGCCTCCTGTGATAATAATAGATTCAGAATAAGCATTTCCGTTTTGAAAATCAGTTCCTCTTGCCCAGGTTGCTACTGTTGTCCAAGTGTTACCACCATCTAGAGAACCCTGTAACCAGAAGTCTTCTCCATTTTCCATACCTACAGGATAATAGTTAAAGTCTATGGTCACTTCTTCAAAACCTGACAGACCAAGATTATCTGTAGTCATAGAAGAAGCATTTCCAGAATTATCTCTAATTCTGATCGTGTAACTTCCAGAACTTGCATATGGCGCATAGTTATTTCTGTAACAATCTGATCCTCCATCATTCCAAATTCCCCATCCAGATTCGAAGTTTTCAAAATCTATCTGAATAGTAGAACATCCACCACCAGTATTACAAGGTGTACAAGACCCACCGCAATCTACACCTTCTTCATCACCGTTCTGCACACCATCATTACAAGTAGGTGCCGGTCCACCTCCTATACAGAAGTTAGTGGTTTCTGAATTGGTAAAATTACCACCCGATGCAACAACACTTCCTCCAGCAGTTACAGAATAAGAACCGTTTCCATAAGAACAACATATACCATCACCGTACGTATCATTTATTGTAAAGTCATAACATCCATCAGATAAGCATTCATTAATAGTTACAGTAGAGCCATCAGCTTGGTTACCATAAGTTCCTCCTGTAGCAACTGTACTACCATTTGAATTTTTAATAGTCCAGCTCGTCTCTTCAGGATAGTTATCCAAAGTAATAGAAATAACGACTTCAGTGCCTGAGCATCCTGATGAACATGGTGCACATGATCCACCACAATCTATACCTGTTTCATTTCCATTTTGGACACCATCATTACAGGTAGGTGTAGGCGCATTTCCACATCCACCTGAATTAAGCAGACTAGATCTAAATCCATCAAAAACAGCTCTCATTCTTGTCTTCTGGCCCTGTGTGTATAGATTCATACAAGCATCATCAGAATAATCCATATAGTTCTGAACCATATCTACACTGCCACATGAGACATGTCCAACAGCACATCCACCATTAGAAGCATCTGAAGTAGGTGTATCAGATACAAAATCATCAACGTTACATCCACCATCTCCCCATATATGTCTTAAGTTAAGCCAGTGACCAACCTCATGAGTTGTCGTTCTTCCTAGGTCGAAAGGTGCACTTAGATATCCTGTAGAGCCAAAATAATTAGGTCCAACAACCACTCCATCTGTAGAAGTAGATCCACCTGGAAATTGAGCATAACCCAAAATTCCTCCTCCTATATTACATACCCAAATATTCAGATAATCTCCAGTAGGCCATGCATTCACGCCACCATTACTTGCAAATTTCATTGCATCATTGGTACCCCACGATGTTGTATTAGATGACTTTCTTGTTATGCCTGTAGTAGAATTTCCGTTAGGATCTACAGAGGCCAAACAGAACTCTATTTCTGTATCAGCAGCCTGTGACCAAGTTCCATCAGCATCTGAATTCAATCTTCTAAAATCTTCATTAAGCACATTTATTTGAGATAATATTTGTGCATCACTTATATTCTCGTTAGAGTTACTGTATATGACATGCACAACTGTAGGTATGGTAACTATACCTGTAACTAACTGATCACTATTTTCTATAAAAGATCTCGTTTGCTTTTCGATATTTATCATCGTCTTTTCAATCTTGTCATCATTCATTTTTCTGAATTCAAGATTTTCCATAGCTCCGCAATTCCGGGAGGATTGAGAGACAAGGCTCAGGTTAACTAATAGCATAGCAAGAGCTAGCATTGTAAAGTTTCGAATTTTCATGTAAAAAAAATTTTGGTTAGATAATGTAATGAGGGATAACTAGAGTGTCTTAAAGTGGAGTGTTAACGATGGTAATTTTTAAAAGGGTTATTTACAAAAGCGAGGTAAATTTTTTAACTCACATTTAAATGTAATTATTAATTTAAAATATCAATAACTTTGTACACAAAATTTTTAATTAAAATTTGTAAAATCCATGAAAACCCTTATATAATTGCCTGAATAAACAGCTATTCGATATGAAAAAATACAAAAATTCATATTTTAAAATTTTGTTCGGTGGCTAAATACTGTCTATTTAGTAGAGATCAGAATATATATTCTTTAAGTTGTCTATGAAAGAAAACAACCTTAAAGACATATACTTTAAGAAAAGTAGCTAACACAAATAATTTTATTCTGATAGATTATTGAAGAATTTCTTGATAGATTCTGAACTAGTAAGGTGGTAGATTTTTTTAGTTTTTGATTGTATTTCTATCCTATCAAGTAATTGATTTCTCCTAAGTAGATTATAAGTTGCAACATAGTGTAAAAAAGAAAGACTAAATCTTTCTTTACATCCTTCTGGCATATCTAGTCTTACTTGTCCAAAATTTTTCACAGTTCTTAGTAGAACACGCCACAGACATA
>CAYYWZ010000007.1:0-31356 GCA_964475415.1 uncultured Saprospiraceae bacterium
AGAGTTCTAAGACAATTATATATAAAGGGATATCGGTAATTCCGAATATCCCTAATTATCCTTTTCTTTTAATATCCAGCGAACTTCATACCTACTTTCTAGCACAGATGATAAGGCTAAACCAGAAAGACAAAAGGTCAGAAATAATACAAAGCCAACACTTAGAGAAGAGTTATCAGTAGTTAGAATTTCTATTTTTTTGCTCATCTCTTCTAATTGCATAAGCTGACTATTGATAATTCCTCTGAAACCAATGTATGACATAAAAATACCAACTACTATAACATCAGCCATAGACCACTTACTAGATCTAAGTCCAAAAAATCTAATCCATCTATTATCTATAAGTGCAGATTTATTCAAAAGAAAAAATGACGCTGATATTTTAAAAAATGGAAATATAATACTAAATAAAAAAATAAGTATCCCGATTATCTTAGACTGTAATTCTGTATCTCTATATAATATCTGAACCACCTCAAAAATACTTTTACTCTGAAAAAAAAGTACTTGATTCTCGAAGGTAATTTGCTCAGATAATAATGTAAAATCGAATCGATCTATTCTTGCATCTATGTCGATCATAGGGGTAAGAATTCCTCCTAACAACAATACAATACAAAGAATTATAGATAGGTAAGCTAAGGTTCTGCCTATTTTGTAATTCCTAAAAAACACTACGAGGAAAAAAACTGCAGAAAGCAAAAAAATAACATAAGCTTTAGATTTTTGCTTAGCATCAATCTTGTTCAATCTAGCATTGAGGTAGCTCGTACAAAAATTAATATCTTCACAATTATGTTTTTCTAGTAGAAGATCTATAGCTCCAAAATCTTCCTCCCCTACTGTCCGCTCAACAAGTTCATCAATTTTTTCTTGTATAAAAACCCTAAGTTTTTCCCGTGACTCAAATTTATCTAGTTCTAATAATATAATCTCTGTAAGTCTAGGTACTTTTTTTCTGATTTCGTCAAACTCTAGGACTATAGATTGTATAAATTCTGTTATTGTTTTTTTAAACCAGCTCTTCTTTGTATTACGCTCTTCAAAGATACGTTCTACCTCATCTATAAGTTTATATAAACCATCTGCTACAAGCGCTCTTAATTCTTCTTTGTTATTAGCTGTAAGTTGAAATTCTCTAACTTTTTTTGCCAAAATACCTGCTATCTTCTCCTTCCATGCGTGTACACTGAGCATACCATATTTTACATGACTTAGCTCAGAATGATCATGAATAATTGTTTGTCTCTCTTTGGCAACTACTATAATTTGGAAGCTCATTATAGTAATTACAACAAGCAAAAATACAGATACAAATATTCGGAAAGTATTTTGATTCATAAGTCTTGCTACATATTTAGCCATATTACATCTAACATCCTATTTATTTTTTAAAAAAAAAGGGATACATTGCAATTATGGCCATGTATAGATGGCATCTTTGATTTAATATCCCTACATTCGCGTCCTAAATTTTATACGATGAATCTCGAACCATATGTAGCAGTTAGCGGACTTCCTGGTGTATTTAAGTTAGTAACTTCTAGAGCCAACGGTCTCGTTGTAGAAGATCTAGATAATGGCAAAGTAAAATTTTGTTCTATGAGGAAACACCAATTCACTCCTCTAGGTACTGTAGCTATCTATACACTAGAAGATTCTACAGAGCTGAAGACTATTTTCCAGACTATGGTAGCGCAGCTGGACACCAATCCTCCTACACCGACGAATGCTCCGACTCATGAGATTTTCGAATATTTTGAAAAAATTCTTCCAGAGTTTGATGAAGATAGAGTATACATAAGCGACATAAAAAAGGTAATTAAGTGGTTCAATTTCCTTAAAGAGCGAAATCTACTAGTAGCTTCTGAAGAAGAAGAATAAAAATATCACGCTAAATAGTTACCTCAAGAAAATAATTTAGATTCTATTCTTTTACATTTTACCTATTTCTATAGATAGTCGAAAAGAAAAAATCAAAATCCCGAACAACCTAAATTAAACAACGTAAAATAGTATTCTGTATGTCAGAATTCTAAATGTAAGCCAATTTACATTTTGTCTTGAACATATATTTATATTGTGACCGCCATACAAACCAGCGTCTTAAAAGTACAAGTTGCGACAGCAACAACCTTAACAACAACAGAGTTTGACATTTTAAAACGCCCTTTTATTTATCAAATTCAAAATATCACCCTTATTTTGAGAATTGACACCCTTTTACATTTTTTAGCATTACCAGCGGATTGACTTTTGTCTTCCGCTTTTTTTTTACCCCTTCTCGATTTTCTAATTATATATATTAATATAATTGTGCTTAAATAATTGACAGTCGTCTTATAGATAGATCATAAAAAATATTGTTCGAGATTGGACACCCAAGGCTTTTCTTGAATATTTATAAAAGACGAATTACGCACAAGTAGTTCGTTCTCTTTTTACATTAGATTCACTTTAAAGAGGTAGTTTAATATACGTACCAATTATGAGTTATACTAGGTTATCCCAATATGTCAGCTACTTATCAGGTAGCTTAGTATACGGTCTACTTTTGGTATAGCATTTTACAGTTATATATTTTACACACTCACGATATGGTACCTATAACTTATGATTTCGTATTTAGAGTAATTATGAGACACTTGAGTAATACAAAAGATTTTCAACACCCTTTAAATTTGTAGGTCCCATGTTTTAGAAGATTCTTTTAAAATTAGGATCATACAAGACATAACAGTATTTGTTGTGTATGGCGGCATAAAAATATGTCGCCATTTTTTTGTCTTATCTTGAAATAATAAAATGTTGAGATTGATAAGTTTTTTCTCCTTTAAAAACGATAATATAGGAACCGTTAAACAAGGAAGAGACATCAAGTTCCAATTTTGAATCAGAGGTTTTTTTATCTAAAATTTTTCTCCCATCTATACTATAAACAGAAATAAAATTAACATGATTCATATTTTTCAAATGTAGAATATCTTGAGCAGGTATAGGATATAATAGTGCTTGATTTGCTAATTCATTTTCTTCGGTAGAAACTAACTTATTTCCATAAAACTCTATTTCTCCAATAGCACTCCATACACTAGTACGGCTATCTCCATCTTCATTAAACCTGCCGTAGCCTAACAGCTTTACATACCTTGCCTCTACTGGGACTACTTCGTATTGATTAAAGTCTTTTGTATTTCTTGCTGTAAATAACAAATCCCCAGCAATCGGAAGTATTATAGAAAAATCAGAATCATCCGTCCCAGTAGTGGATACTAAAACTTGATATCCAAAAGCATCTGACTTATTAGTTGTGCTAAATCGGATTAAACCAATGGAATGAATTTCGGTTAAATCATAAATTATATATTCTCCATCTCCTTTGTAATCTCCGGGTACAACATAACCATCATCAGCAGCCCAAACGGTTTCATTGTCCTTGTCTAAAGAATTCTTAGCGTAATTAAATTTATCAACTCCATTTACCTCTTCTTTTGAAAAAGAATGTACCGTAACCTTATCAGATGGAAGGCCAGTACCCATATTAATCAAGTCATACAAATCTGTCAAATCAGCGCCTTCTTGCGTAACTGTTAAGGTTCGAACAATATCGTCGCCTCCAGCATCCTGTGTAAATCTTATGGACCCAATTCTACTTGATGTATCCATATTTTTTGTTACCATAACTACAACAGTTGTATTGCCATCACCTGAATTAGTATCTATGCTTATCCAATTATTCATTAGATACTGCGGTCCAACTTACAGGTCTCACTATCACCAGAGTTGCTTAATGAAGAATCCATTTTTTTATACCTGTAGAAATAATTATTACTAATTATATGGCCTACATTTGCACAAGGATCATTTTCAGAATTGTATTGATATTCCGCTAATACTAAAGCTCCTGCACTTTCCTTATTCATAAACGAACAGTTGATAACCTTATTATTAGTTCCATACAATACGATCCATCTGTGTTTTGTAATCGAATTGTCAGCCATATCCTCTTCTAGATCATCTGGATGTATAGCTAAGCCATCTATCGCACAATTTTGAATTGTACTAAAGTTAGCATAATCAGTTCCGTTTCTAAATTGAATAAAATTGCTTGCTCCAAAACCTCCTTGCCAATGAAAAACATCAACTACTACGTAATCTCCTCCAATATTCATTTGTAGACCTCCAATAAACTTGACCCCTCCAGAATTTTCCCTCTAAAAATTATAGGATTTTCTGCCGTTCCATTACCAACAAAATCTATTCGACTATCTGTATCATATATACCATTTGCTAATACGATTTGATCACCAGGTTCATACGTCTGATCCTCTAGTTGCTTCAGGTCAGAAATGTTATACGTAGTTTGTGAAAATATAGGATATGTAAATATTACTAATGCAGTAAAAATTAGTCGAGATTTTAAAGTGAAGAGAAATTTCCTATAAAAAAAATTAAAAAGTAATAATTTAAAGCACAGGTATTTGTGTATAAATTGATATCACTAAATGTAAAACATATTTAAATAAACTATGGGCATCAATACATTTCTATATTACCTAAATATAAAGAGAAGTAACAAAAAAAATAGTCAAACCTAGCAGGATTCCTGAAATATTTAATTGGCTACTTATTAATAATTTGCACCCTAAATCTTTCCATTAATAAGCATGTAAGCGTAGCTGTTTATTGGGTTGAAAATTTGTAAATATTTGCAAATCTGTTTCTTAAAATAGTAAGATAAATAATGATCGGGAATCCAACTTTAGAGCAAAGCCCTATTCCTTTACCAAAGGAATATCTACTAAATTTTCCAAATATTGTTTTATTAATCTAGGTTTTTTGTGCCTATAATTTGGATTTTACAGTACTTGAAGTTTAGTATATTCGTATTAATTTATTTTTTAAGGATATGTTTTAATGTAATTAACTCAAAAAAGTTTGCTAAAAATATTATGTTTATGCTATACCTATAGCATATTTAGAGCTCTTTACGTAAATTAAACACGAACTCTACAAACTATGAAAGTTTTTAACTATTTTGAGAATCCATGAAATTTAAATAAACACTTAGATCAAATAGGAACTATGAGTGCCTTAGAAAAACGCTATTGTAGTTGAATTCTGACAACCTTGTTATAAAAATTTAATTCTTGTAAGCTATTTAAATTTATCTTTTTAGATTTAATTTCTACTAAAAATATTTAGCAAGCTTGCAAAAAAGACCAGTTTTAGAAATACTATTATTAACATGAAAAAAATTTATTTATGAAGCTATGTAAAGCTCAAATCACACAGTGCGCATTAGTATTGCTCTGTATGATAATTTCAATGTCCATGAGCTATGGACAGACAACCATAAAGGGAAAAGTTACAGAGGCCCTCACTGGACAAGCTGTTATCGGGGCAACAGTACTTGTCAAAAGTACTGGTGAAGGTACGATCACCGACATCGATGGTAATTATTCTATTCAAGCATCTGAAGGTGATGTATTGACTTTCTCTTATGTCGGTTTCGGGGATAAGACTATGACAGTAGGTACATCACAGCTTATAGATGTACAGATGGCAGAAGGAGAATTTCTAGATGAAGTAGTCGTAATAGGTTATGCAGCTCAGACAAGAGGCGATATTACAGGTGCTGTAGAATCGGTAGATATGTTAGAAGCAATCAAAGCCCCTTTAGTTAACGCCGCAGAAGCACTGCAAGGTAGAGTCTCTGGTGTAACCATTATAAACAATGGTAATCCTGGAGCTGCTCCCACTGTAAGAATTAGAGGTTTTGGAACAACAGGAAATAACGATCCTCTTTACATTATCGACGGAGTGCAGACTACTGATGGTTCTATTCTTAATGCTATCAGTCCATCTGACATTGAGCAGATGAACGTACTAAAAGATGCTGCGGCCGCTATTTATGGGTCTAGAGCATCTAATGGGGTTGTCATTATTACAACAAAGAGTGGGAGTTACAATCAGAATGAACCAAATGTATCGTTTAACGCGTATACAGGTTCAGCGACTGTTATTAACACTCCAGATTTGCTGAATACTCAGCAACATGCAGATATGATTTTCGAAAGCTTTAGAAATGATGGTGTCCCTACAGATCACCCTCAGTATGGAAATGGAGATACACCAGTGATTCCAGCAAATTTAGCAGGAGCTCCTTTTAATGTTCCTACAAACCAAGCTGGGACAGATTGGTTAGATGAAATATTCAGATCTGCACCGACTCAAAATGTAGATTTTTCTGTATCTAATGGAAATGAGACTTCTAAATATGCTTTCTCACTTGGGTACTTGAATAGAGATGGTATTCAACTAGCTACTGGATTTAATAGAGGAGTGGCAAGAATAAACTCTGAATTAAAGGTGAATGACCGAATTACGGTTGGAGAGCACATTAATCTTTCTCTAAGTAATTCTCAGTTCAATAATGGAGTACAAGTAGCTGCTAGATCTAGCCCATTAATTCCTGTTAGAGATGGTGAAGGGAACTTTGCAGGAACATATGCATCATCAGCAGGTCTTGGTAATGCTACAAACCCAGTTGCTGATCTTTCAAGAGGAAGTGACAACTTCTTCAGGCAAACTAGAGTAATCGGTGATATCTTTGCTAAAGTCAAATTAGTAGATGGACTTACTTTTAAAACTTCTATTGGTGGTGATTTTAATGGTATCTACGATAGAAATTTCTTAGCATTGAATCCTGAACATTCAGAAGCAAGAACGGTTAATTCCTTACAAGAACAGAATATTAACGGATTTAACTGGGTATGGACCAATACTTTGAATTATATCAAGGAAGTAAATAAGCATACATTTAATGTTTTAGTTGGAACTGAAGCGTTGAGGAATCGAGTAAAAGGATCGCAGATTAGAGTGGAAGATTTCTTATTTGAGACGCCAGATTTTTATACATTGACAACAGGTGCAGGTGCTCCTCAGGTTTTATTCGCATTTGACGTAGAGAACACTATATCTTCATATTTTGGATCGTTAAACTATTCTTTCGATGACAAGTATTACCTAACAGCGACGTTGAGGAATGATAACTCTTCTAACTTCTTACCAGAAAATACTGGTGATATCTTCCCATCGATAAGTGCAGGTTGGGTAGTAAGCAATGAAAACTTTTTTAACAAAGGTGGTATATTAAACTATCTGAAATTAAAAGCATCTTGGGGTCAACTAGGAAACCAAGATACTGGAATTGCAAACAACCCTGGAATTAGTATTTCTGGTCTTGATATTGCAACTGCGAACTATCCATTTGGAGGATCAATAGCTACAGGTGCTATACTTCGTCAAGTTGGAAATTCAGCTATTACATGGGAAACAAGTGAAACTAGTAATATAGGTTTAGAACTAGGATTACTAAATAATGATTTACTCTTTGCAGTAGAATACTTTAGAATCACGACAAAAGATTTGATAGGTCAGGATTTCTCTTTAATTAATGATTTATCAATAGATGCGCAAGCGCCATTCGTTAATCTAGGTTCTATTGTTAACAAAGGTTTCGACTTTAGTTTATCTTATGAAAAGGAAACAAACAGCGGATTCTCCTATGGATTTGACGCAACACTATCTACTTATACGAATGAGGTTACTGAGCTAGTAAGTGCTTTCCAAGTAGGAGATGCAATACCTTTTGCTGGTAGTTCTGCAAACCGTACAGAAGTAGGACAACCTGTAGGATCATTCTTTGGAAGAGAAGTAGATGGCATATATAGAACGGAAGCTGAAGTTACTGCTGGCCCTGATCAAGGATTTGAAAATGCTGCAGATGGTGTAGGTAGATTGAGATATGTAGATCAGAATGGTGACGGTTTGATTAATGATGATGATAGAACATTTATCGGTTCTCCACATCCTGACTTTGTATATGGTATAAACCTAAAAGGGGGCTATAAAGGATTTGACGTTTCAGCCTTTTTTAACGGATCACAAGGAAATGAAATCTACAATGCGGTTAGAGTATTTACTGATTTCCCTACTTTCTTTAATGGTAATAGATCTACTACAGTTCTTGACGCATTCAATGCAGATACTAATCCTAATGGAACTCAACCAGCGTTAAGTTCAAGTGTTAGGAACAGCGAAATAGCACCTAATTCGTTCTTTGTAGAGGATGGGTCATTCTTTAGGTTAAAGAACATTCAGATCGGTTATACACTTCCATCATCTTTAAGTGAGAAGATCGGAATACCTGAAGCTCGTTTCTATGTCAGTGGTTCGAACTTATGGACTGTCACAAATTATTCAGGTGTAGATCCTGAAATCTCTGGTAGTGGTTCTAATCCTTTAACAATTGGATTGGATGTAAACAATTTCCCTATTTCTAGAGTTTTATTATTCGGTGTTAATTTAAAATTATAATCAATGAAAAATTTAATAATATTTTGTTTCGTAATGATCGTCGCCGTATATTCTTGTAGCGACGAGTTCCAACAAGTTCCTGCCACCGGAGCATTGAGTTCTGAAGCATTGGCTAATGCAGACGGAGTAGATCTTCTTTTAACAGGAGCTTATTCATCATTGAATGGTACAAGGTTTGGTGGATCTGCACAGCAGTTTTCGACAGGTATAGATAACTGGTGGATGGATTGTCTATCAGATGATTCTCACAAAGGTAGTACAGATGGTGATCAGCAAGAATTATTTGACTTGGAAACGTACACTATCCTACCTTCCAATTCTTATATACAAGGAAAATTTCAAAGTTTATACTCAGGCTTGAATAGAGCAAATGCTGTTATCGCTTTGGGAGAACAAATCACAGATGCAGATGTTTCTGCACAAGTTGCAGAAGCGTATTTTTTAAGAGGATTTTGGTATTTCGAGCTAACGAAGCTATATGGAAATGTTTCTATAATCTCAATTGAGAATTTTAATAATTCAGAGTATAATCAACCCAATAACGGACCTGCATGGGATCAAGTAGAAAGTGATTTTCAGTTTGCTATAGATAATTTACCAGAGGATCAAGGAGGTTCTGGTAGACCTACTAGTGGAGCAGCTCGTGCATTCTTGGCTAAGACACACTTATATCAAGGTGAGTGGGCAGAAGCTTTAGCATTATTCAACACGGTAATTAATAGTGGAGAGTATGCCCTAAATTCAGAATATTCAGAAAATTTTAGAGGTTCTGGTGAATTAAGTTCTGAAGTACTTTTTTCAGTGCAGCACTCTATTGAAGGAGGTGGATCTCCTAATGGTAACATTGGTAGTTTATTAAGTCACCCAGGTGGAGGTCCTTATGGATCTTGTTGTGGATTTTTCCAGCCTTCGATAGATCTTGGTAACGCTTTCCAAACAGATGCTAATGGTCTTCCATTATTTGAAGCCTACAACGATAGCGATATTTCAAATGATTACGGAATAGAATCATTTAGAACAAATGAAAATGGGGAATTTGTAGATGAAATGGGGAATGTACTTCCTGAAGGTGCTGCTCCAGTTCCAACTGCCTTTGATACTCACACAGGTAATTTAGATCCAAGAATCGATTATACTGTTGGTCGTAGGGATATTGATTTTAATGGATGGGGAAGACATATTGGTAAAGATTGGATCAGAGCAGGATTTAGCGATATCTCAGGACCATATCTAGCTAAGAAAACTTCATTCTGGGCTGATGAAGAAGCTGAACTGAAAGGTAATGGTGGCTGGGGTCAGATTCACTCTGGTCTAGACTATAATATTATGCGTTATGCTGATGTTCTGTTAATGGCTGCAGAAGCTGCTGTAGAAACTGGCAATCTTGACCTAGCATTGAACTATGTAAATCAAGTTAGAAACAGAGCTAAGAACATGTCTTATGTTCAAGCTGCTGGTGGTGGAGATGCTGCTAACTACGTAATCGAACCATACTCCTCTTTCTCAGGTCAAGACATGGCTAGAGAGGCTGTAAGATTTGAAAGAAGAGTAGAACTAGGTATGGAAGGACACCGTATGTTTGATCTAAGAAGATGGGGAACTACTGTTACAACACTTAACGAGTATGTACAAAATGAGTCTCGTACTATAGAGAACTTTGGTACTAAAGCAAGAAATTATACCAATACATATGACTTATTACCTATTCCTATTGGTTCGATTGATTTAAGTGGAGGAGCCCTCACACAAAATCCAGGTTACTAATAGAACGTAGTTTCTTTATAAAATTTTAATTTTACTGTACAGGGCATTTGCAAAAATGCCCTGTACTTATTTTATACAAATTCTTTTATCTCTGATATGATAAAAAAAGTACCTATATATTTTTACATCATCATTTTTTTGTTTTCATTGATAGCTTGTCAAGATCAGGTAATTCCAGAAGAAATGGTATTCCAAAAACTATCAAGTAGTGAGACCGGAATTTCATTTGCAAACAATCTAGAAGAGAATGATTCCTTAAACTATTTTACCTATCCATACCTATATATGGGCGGTGGTGTATCAGCAGGGGATATTAATAATGATGGACTAGTAGATCTATTCTTTTCAGGAAATAAAGTGCCTAATAGATTATACCTTAATAAAGGTAATTTTCAGTTTGAAGATATATCCGAATCAGCAGGTGTTGTAGGAGATAATAGATGGTATACAGGCGTTACAATGGCTGATGTAAATAGTGATGGCTTTTTAGATATATACTGTTCTGTAGCAGGTAAATTTGGATCTAAAGAAAATCAGTTATTTATAAATAACGGTAATAATACATTTTCTGAAAAAGCTGCTGAATATAATTTAGCAGATCCCGGCAATAGTGTTCAAGCTACATTTTTCGATTATGACCTAGATGGTGACCTTGATGTATATGTAGCTAACTATCCACCTACATCTTTTAAGGCTCCTAATAGTTACTACCTATTCAAAACCATGAATGCTCAGGATAAAGAAACAGATCATCTCTATCGTAATGACGGAGATAGTTTTACTAAGGTTACCGATGCTGCAGGTGTTCGATCATTTGGCCTCTCTCTAAGTGCAACGGTCAGTGATATAAATAAAGACGGCTGGCCAGATCTATATGTGTCCAATGATTTTAGTACACCAGATTTATTCTATATCAATAATCAGGATGGAACCTTTTCAGAACAAATAAAGGTAACTACAGGGAATACTTCTTTTTATGGAATGGGTGTAGATATATCTGATATTAATAATGATGGCAATCTCGATATCTATCAGGTAGATATGTCAGCAGAAGATAATCGAAGATCTAAAGCTAATATGGCCGGTATGAATCCCGCTTTATTCTGGACAACTGTGAATTCAGGCTTTCACTTTCAGTATATGCAGAATAGTCTACAGTTAAATAATGGAATGTTAAGTGAAGACGGTTTACCACATTTTAGTAATATTTCCAGACTCTCTGGTGTTTCTTCCACAGATTGGAGTTGGGGACCATTAATTGCAGACTTAGATAATGATGGATGGAAAGATATCTTTGTAGCTAACGGATCTCGAAGAGAAATTAACAACAAGGACTACTTCAATAAGTTAGAAAAGAAAACGCTTCCTGATAGTATTTTGCTAGAAGCGAGTCTAGCTATTCCCTCTGAGAAAATAGATAATTATGTCTATAGCAATAATAAAGATCTGACTTTTGAGCGGGTAAATAAAAAATGGGGAATAGAATACAAAGGCTTTTCGAATGGAAGTGTTTATGCAGATTTAGATAATGATGGAGATCTAGAAATTATTACTAACAATCTGGATGACAAGGCGTGTGTTTTCAAGAATACGAGTAGTGATTACAATAATTATATCTCCTTAAAGTTTAAAGGCTCAGCTAACAATCCTTTTGGCCTAGGTGTAAAAGTAGAGCTTCAAACAGATAGCCTATTTCAATTTCAAGAATTGACACTCTCACGCGGATTTCAATCTTCTGTTGCTCCTATCATGCACTTCGGAATAGCTTCAGCAGATAATATAAAAAGCATACATGTTCAGTGGCCAGATGGAAAAACTCAAACCTTAAAAAACATACCAGCAAATCAGTCTCTAGCTATTTTATACGATGAAGCTAGAAAAGCAAATGAAAAAGAAATAAAGAGTGCAGAAAAACTATTTTCCTCTAATGTAGATACTGCCAAAGTGATAAAGCATGGCCATATAGAAAATTACTATGATGATTTTATAAAAGAAATCTTACTGCCTCATAAGACTTCGATGTTTGGGCCTGGTATTGCTGTCGGAGATCTGAATGGCGATAAGTTAGATGACTTTATGATAAGCGGTTCTGCTGGTAACGAAGCAGGTTTGTTTTTCCAAACTCCCAATGGTTTCGAGAAACAATATGTCGATGTAATAATCAAAGATAAAGGTCATGAGGATATGGGTATTCACTTTTTTGATGTAGAGGGTGATGGTGACGAAGATATTTATGTGGTAAGCGGAGGTAATGAATTTGAATATAATTCTCCTGCACTACAAGACAGGTTATATGTAAATGATGGCCAAGGTAGTTTTTCAAAATCTATTACAGCACTTCCTCAGATGATTACTAGTGGATCACGCGTCCATAGTTTTGACTATGATAAAGATGGTGACTTAGATTTATTTGTAGGTGGACGTCTAGTACCAGGTAGTTATCCCGTACCTGCAAATAGCTACCTCTTAGAAAATAAAAGTACCGATAACAATCCGAAATTTGTAAATGTTACAAAAGATGTTGCGCCAGCATTATCTAACATAGGTATGGTCACAGATGCTGTCTGGACAGATTATGATAATGATGGATGGCAAGACTTAATTATTGTTGGTGAATGGATGCCCATAACTATACTGAACAATAAAAAAGGAAAATTCAAAGATGTAACTTCAGACTATGATTTGGAAAATTCCAATGGTTGGTGGTTTGGAATTAGTCAGGGTGATTTCGATGAAGACGGTGACATGGATTATATCGTCGGCAATCTTGGATTGAATTATAAATACCAAGCGAAAGATGAAGAGACCTTCGATATATATTTCAATGACTTCGATGAAAATAATTCTGGTGATATCGTACTGAGTTACTTTAATGATGGTGAAAAGTTTCCAGTAAGAGGAAGAGAATGTTCCTCACAACAGATACCTACCATAAAATATAAGTTTAAAAACTATGAATCATTTTCCACTGCAACAGTTGCTGATGTATATACTCAAGAATACTTAGATAAGTCATTACATTATCAGGTGGAATCATTTGCAAGTATTTATTTAGAAAATAGAGATGGAGCGTTTATAAGCCACAAACTTCCCTTGATTGCTCAGCTTTCGAGTATTAACCAAATACTTATAGACGATTATAATAAGGATGGTAATCTAGATGCTATCATAGCTGGCAACTTATATAGTTCTGAAGTAGAAACACCCCGTAATGATGCCAGTGTAGGATTATTCCTTGAAGGAAATGGAAAAGGATCTTTTGAGCCATGGACACCTAGCAAATCAGGTTTCAGTGCTTCTGGGGACGTTAAGGATCTAGCAGAAATTGTAGTAGGTGGTAGCACCTATGTGATTGCAGCCAAGAATAGTGATTATTTGCAATTCATTGAAGTAAATAAATAAAGATTGTCAATATTAAGGATCGTATTCTTTCTTTATAAATTAGTCAATAGCTTTCTATGAAAAAACTAAATTACATATTAGTCTTAATGCTATTGTTTGTGATATTAGTGACAGGAACAGAATCGTGTAGTGATATTGGAGGAAATAAATCTGATAAACTATTGGCTAATACCTATTGCGGAACTTGCCACAAACTTCCTAATCCAGAATCCTTGACTAAAGATGTGTGGATGAATCATATCATGCCGAAGATGTCCGAATATTATAACTGGGATGAGGTCTCTCGGTTTAGATATGCAAATAAAAGTCCTTTTCAAGAAGGTGGGACCATACCAATGACAGATTCTATATGGGTCAAGTTAGAACAATACTTTATCAGTGGAGGGCTGGACGAGCCAAAGATAAGAGCAGAAAAAGATTTACCCATTCAAAATGATTTTGAAGTTACACAGATCAATAATATTTGTTCAGGAAGAGGCATTACCGCTGTTACTATAAATGAGGATAATAATAATATCATCGCAGCATGTGATATTGAGTTGTTAACGATTAGTCCAGAGGGACAGCTCTTAAAGTCTTACAATTCTGGAGGAGCGACTTCAGGAATATTTCCAATAGATACCTCATTAGTATATATCTTAGATGCAGGAATCTTAGATCCTCATAGTGAAGCTTTAGGAGCGCTTAAAGTTTGGAATCACTCTACGGATAAGCTGAAAACAATCCAAACAGGATTACAAAGACCAGTTCATATCAGTGGAAATGAAACTAATATTTTTATTTCTGAATATGGTGATAAAACGGGACGCCTTGGACAAGTACAACTACAACCTAAAAAGTACTTGAGTGCATCTAATTTGCCAGGTCCGTATAAGTCTTTTATATGTGATTATGATAAAGATGGTAATGATGAGATAATTGTAATGTTTGCTCAAGCCATGGAAGGCATCTATGTTCGAGAAGTAGATGCTATAAATAAGCGTTTTGTTCCATTGCTTTCTTTTGTGCCTGAGTGGGGAATAAGCGATATAGATACTACGGATGTGAATCATGACGGTTGGACAGATCTTGTGGTTGTCAATGGTGATAACGCTGATTTTTCCATTATGCCTAAAGCTTACCACGGAGTTCGTGTCTATTTGAATAATCAGAAAGGAGGCTATGAAGAATCCTACTCCTACCCAATGTATGGCGCTTCTCAAGTACGCACACTGGATGCCAACGGAGATGGGTTTGACGATCTTCTAGTGGGCGCCTTTTTTGCTATAGAAGAAAAAGATCGACTCTTGTTACTCTTACATAATGGTAATAGGGATGATGTATCTTACACACCGCATAGAATTTCAGAAGCTAATCGCGGCAGATGGATGGTCATCAATAAAGGCGATATCGATGGTGATGGAGATCTTGATGCTATTATTGGTTCTTTCGTAATATCACAAAAAAGATCAAGTATCAACGAAAATGAAGAAGATAAAACCAATCTACTTCTGCTCTTGAATCGATCAAAGTAAATTTCAAATCTTAATTAAGCTACTAGAAAAATAACTATCCTTTACTTCCTCTTTAGCAAAGACTAGAAAAAAACCTCCGCCCCCTGCTCCACATAACTTCATAACAACATCATCATCTTGCAATGTTTTTTCCCATTGTTCTGCAATAGTATTGGGTATGAAATTCTTCATAGTTTTATACTGTAATTCACTTAAGGAATTAAGTAGAGGAAAAATATCAGCATTCCTATTACTGATAAGAAGGTGGATGATCTCATTATTATATTGGCACAACTGATCTATACTGCTGGCAAAAGAAGCATCTTCTTTTTTCTGCTGCATAAATTGTTGTACTAGTGGCGCTGTACTTCTTTTGATCCCAGAATCTAGAAGATAGATATGTAAGCTTGACAGGTCTAGTTCTTCTTCTATGAGTTCTATTTGACCATTAGGATGAAATAACAGAGGAATATTTAGGTAGCTTGTCAAAGGATCTATGCCTGAACTCTTACCATGATAAAAACACTCTATAGAAGCTAATTTAAGCTTAAGTTCTTCTAGATCAGAAGCTTCTTTTACAACAAAACTATCATAGAAAGCTGCAGCTACCGCACCAGAACTACCCATGCCATAGCCTATAGGAATGTTTGAGTCAAATTGTATTTTCCCCTCCGCTAAAATCTTATCGATTGCATCCTGATACAAGATCAAGTTGGTCTCACTATTTACATAATCAGACAATTGCCGTAAATGCTCCACATGCTCAGGAACAGAACTTTCTATATTCCATCTCCCAAAATGAGATGGTAGAGGTACAGAAAGTGCCGAAGAACCCAAAATGATGGTATATTCCCCAAAAAGGAGGGCTTTAGCATGATATTTCTTATCTATTTTGATCAATAATCAGACTATCTATTGTTTTATCAAGAAAATATAAAATTTGTTCTTAGATTTGCCTCGAAAATAACGTTTCTATGACTACTGAGACTACATCTACGGGAAAATTTTGGTTAGCATTTTTAGTATCACTTGTGCTGACAATAGCATTTTTGATATTTTTACCAGAATGGTTTTGGGTAATGTTACCATTTCTATTCACTTCTTTCGTAGGAGCGATGGATTGGGTATAGTATCTGAGATTATTAAATAAATTTTTAACTTTTTGATATCCCACTACCTTGAGCGATCTAGATAGATTGCTTGACATATATAGTGGATCTGCGAGTTGTAAAAAATTATCAGCATCCATTTCTAAGGAAACGCCTACAAAAATAAAACTAACAGGAATTGTAGGTGCTCTGGATTCCTTTGTCCTATCTGCAATAAATGACCAAACTGATGCTAGCCACATTTACATAGCATCTGATAAGGAAGAAGCAGCTTATATATATAACACCCTAGAAAATATTATAAGCAAGACGGTCCCTATGTTCTTTCCTGACTCGTTCAGAAGGCCTACAAATTTCGAAGAACTCAATACCAACAATATTCTCTTAAGGACGGAAGCTGTTAATAAGCTTTCCTTAAAAGATGGGAAAAACACTATCATTGTAACTTACCCTGAAGCTATATTTGAGAAAGTAGTAGATCCTCATTGGCTGGATGAACAAAAGATACTTATCACCGTAGGCGAAACCTTAGATATTGACACCATAATAGATGTCCTTGTGGAATACGGATTCGAGAGAGTGGATTTCGTTTATGAACCGGGACAATTTTCTATACGAGGTGGTATCATAGATATTTTCTCTTACGGTAACGAGTGGCCTTACAGAATAGAACTCTTTGATGACGAGGTAGAAACAGTTAGAACTTTTAATCCTAGTGACCAGCGCTCACTTAAGAATATCAAGAAAGTATCTATTGTACCCAATCTAGGAAGTGACTTCAAGCAGGAGCAGAAGGTATCGCTGCTTAGCATATTTATTCCGGGAACAGTTATCTGGGTTAAAGATCCTGATGTAATGCTGGAACGCTTACAATTATGCTATGATAAAGCGCTAGCATTTGCAGAAACCTTAAAATCTACAGACGAGGAAGCACTTAAGAAATTATTTAACGAACGCGCCTTCATCATTCCTGGTGAGGTAATCTCTGAGATAGAACGGTATCCTATAATTCTCCTGTCTAATAGTTCTCAGCTTGTCAAATGTGATACAGAAATAAATTTCTCTGCTAGTCCACAACCGAATTTCAACAAGAACTTTTCTCTACTTATAGAAGAACTCAACTTGAATACCTCTAAGGGAATTACCAACTATATATTTACAGAAAACAAGAGACAGATAGAACGTTTCTATAATATCTTCGAAGACTTAAATGCTAATGTTACTTTTGTCCCAGTATTCAAGTCTATTAATGCAGGATTTATAGATAAAGAAAATAAAGTAGCCTGTCTTACAGATCATCAGATCTTCGAACGATTCCATAGATATAAACTGAAAAAAGGATTTACAAAAGAACAGTCCATGAATCTCAAAATGATGAGAGAATTACAGGCTGGTGATTTTGTAACGCACATAGATTATGGAGTAGGTAGATATTCCGGCCTAGAAAAAATAGATATCAACGGCCATGTCCAAGAATCTGTCCGTCTTATATATCTGAACAATGATATCTTGTATGTTAGCATCAACTCTCTGCATAAGATCTCTAAGTTTGTAGGTAAAGATGGCACTCCACCCAAACTAAATAAAATAGGAGGTGATGCCTGGGCTAACCTAAAGCGAAAGACCAAGAAAAAAGTAAAGGATATTGCTAAAGAGTTAATCAAGCTCTATGCAAAAAGAAAGGCTTCTAAAGGACATGCCTTTCCTCCCGATGGTTATCTACAGAATGAGTTAGAAGCATCCTTTATCTACGAGGACACGCCCGATCAGTATGAAGCTTCTAAGGCTGTAAAAGAGGATATGATGAAGGCCTACCCTATGGATCGACTGGTCTGTGGTGATGTGGGTTTTGGGAAAACAGAGGTAGCATTAAGAGCAGCTTTTAAGGCTGTAGTCGGTGGTAAGCAGGTTGCAGTACTCGTCCCTACAACGATACTTGCCCTACAACATAATCAGACTTTTACTGCAAGACTTAAGGATTTTGGAGTTACTGTAGATTATGTCAATAGATTCAGATCTGCAAAAGAAAAAACACAAATCTTCGAGCGACTAGAAAAAGGAGAAATAGATATTCTGATAGGAACACATGCAATTCTCAATAAAAAAATAAGGTTCAAAGATCTGGGACTACTAGTTATAGACGAAGAACAAAAGTTCGGTGTAGCAGCCAAGGAAAAGCTTAGAAATATGAAGGTCAATGTGGATACATTGACATTGACAGCAACACCTATTCCGAGAACCTTACAGTTCTCTCTGATGGCAGCAAGAGATCTATCCATTATAAGAACACCTCCTCCTAATCGTCAACCGATACACACGGAACGAAGAGTATTTAATGAGGAGATTATCAAAGAATCTATCTACTACGAAGTCAATAGAGGTGGACAGGTTTTCTTTGTTCATAACAGAGTCAAAACCCTCGCAGATATCGGTGGGATGATCACCAGGATGTGTCCGGATATAGATGTTGCGATGGCACATGGGCAGATGGATCCAAAAAAACTCGAAGAGACACTGCTCAATTTTATAGAGAAAAAATACGACGTACTTGTATGTACTAATATAATAGAGACTGGCCTAGACATAGCTAATGCCAATACAATGATCATTAATAATGCTCAGAATTTTGGGATGAGTGATTTGCATCAGTTGAGAGGAAGAGTGGGAAGGTCTAATAAAAAGGCTTACTGTTATCTCTTTGCTCCTCCCCTATCTACTTTGACATCTGTTGCAAGAAAAAGACTAAAGACCTTAGAGGAGTTTTCCGATCTTGGCAGTGGGTTTCATATAGCGATGAAAGATCTTGACATACGAGGAGCAGGTAATTTGTTAGGAGGTGAACAGAGTGGTTTTATTTCGGATATAGGATACGAGACCTATCAGAAAATTCTAGAGGAAGCCGTACACGAGCTCAAAGAAACGGAGTTCAAAGAATTGTTCAAGGAAGACCTCAACAAAGAAAGAGACTACGTAAGAGATGTAGAAGTAGATACCGATGTAGAGATGCTTATTCCAGATAGGTACGTAACTAATATCCAAGAGCGACTTGCTTTATATACCGAACTAGATGCTATTCCTAATGAAGAAGGTGTCATAGCTTTTCAGCAGAAAATGATCGATAGATTTGGACCACTTCCTAAACCTGTAAATCAGTTATTCAATGGATTACGAGTAAGATGGATATGTAAAAAAATGGGCTTTGAGCGATTATCTCTCAAGAACAAAAAATTGAGATGTTTCTTTGTCAATAATCCACAATCGAGTTACTACGAAAGCAAAGTTTTCCAAAAAATATTGCAGTATGTCTCCACAAAAGGACCTTCTATCGGAATATCTATGAAACAAACTAAGAACTTTCTTATCTTAATAAAAGAAAATGTAAAAGATCTAAAAGCTGCTAGAGTACAGTTAGAAAAGATATTGTCAGATCTATGATAGAAGACTCATTTACCAACGACCAAGTTTTTCAAGAAGCCATTCCTAAGGTAGAGCATATTGTTTTCCAAGAATTAGAACGATCTTATCTCAAGGTCAATATGATTGTCGCTTCGATATTCTGTCTTATCTTTTTAGCAGCAGCTGGTATCGTCATCTATAGAATCCATGCGGATGATAAGCCACAGTTTGTAATATATATTATTGCTACCGTCTACTTAGTATTAGCTGGGCTCATATTGTTTCTAAGCTATAAGGGCTACTTCATGAAAGCCTATGCCCTTCGACAAAATGATATCATCTATAAGTCTGGTTATATATGGAGATCTAGAACTGTTATTCCATTTAACAGAGTACAACATTGCGAGATAAACAATGGACCTATAGATAGAATGTTCAATCTATCATCCCTTAAACTGTATACCGCTGGAGGAAGTTCTAGTGATCTTACAATCCCTGGATTGAACCCACAGTTAGCACAAGATCTCAAAGACTTTATAGTGAAAAAAACAGGACTGTATGAAGAGGAGTGATATAGATTTTGACATACCTACCCGTCAGTCTTATGTCGCTATATTGATGATCATCTATAAGCTATATAGATCTCTCTTTAGACAGTTACTTCCATTTATTGCCATATTCCTTATAGGCGGAAAGATGAGTGACAAAACTCAAAAAATAACCTACTTCATTGTTGCTATCGCAATCTTAGGAACCATCTATGGTATCATTGCTTTCTTCAAATATTATTTTCACCTAGAAGAAGATGAGCTTGTGATTCAGAGCGGTGTATTCCAAAAAAAGAAAACCAATATCCCTTTCGAGCGGATACAGACAATAGATTTTGAACAGAACATCCTACATCAGATTTTTTCTGTTGTAGCATTGAAGATTGATACAGCCGGAAGTAGTGGAAGTGAGTTTAAGTTCGATGCCATATCTAAAGAAAAAGCTGAAACCCTCAGAGAACTTGTCTTTTCTAAAAAACGTTCAAATTCCAAAACCACTAGCATCGCAAGCAGTACAGAAGAAGATTTTGAATATAAGCCTGAGACTACTGAAAAAATATTATCGCTGAATGTTCTTGACTTACTAAAGGTTGGCATTACAGAAAATCATATTCGCTCCTTTGGTCTTATCTTACTATTCGGATTTTGGATATTAGAAACGCTAGAAGATATGAATCTAGGCACAGAAGAATTAGAAAAATATGTTGATGCTGAGTCTGTATTTGTTCAAGGGATTGTCTACATCATATCAATCTTAATACTTTTTACCATATTATCATTTCTGATTTCTCTTGTCCGCACCATACTCAACTATTTTGATCTAAAGTTTCTTAGAACCAGTAAGGGCTTTAAATTAGTCGCGGGCTTACTTAACAGAAGAGAAGTAGCAGCACTAGATAATAAGATACAGATATTACAATGGTCACAGAATCTTCTACAGAAAGGACTCAGGCTATATGAGATAAAACTAAAGCAGGCCAGCAGTATAGAAGTTTCTACTAAGAAGTCCATTAAGATTCCAGGAAGTTATTCCCAACAAGTCGAAGCTGTCAAGGGATACTTATTTAAGAAAAAAGAATTGATACTAGATACACCTCAGCCCATAAGCGTTCATTATTTTTATAGAAGTGCTATGTATTTGACCCTACTTGCCATCTTGCTTGCAGTACTTTTCTACTTCTTGGATAAGCCTACACAACTAGTTGGTGTAGTACTTGTTTATCTCTTCTTATTACTGACTTTCTATCTCAGTTACAAAAAGAAAACTTATACGTACAATGATTATGTTTTGAAAATCAATGGCGGAACTTTCGGAGCAGGCCATAACCTTATGCACTTATATAAAATTCAAAGTATAGCTCTGGAGCAGAACATATACCAACGAAGAAGAGATCTAGCAAGTTTAAAAATCTACACCGCTTCTGGCAGTATGAGTATTCCATATATACAGAAAGAAAAGGCAGAGGATATTTTTGATTACTTAAGCTACAAGGTAGAGAAGAGTAATAAGAAATGGATGTGAGCGACTGGTGCCGCAGGCAATAGAGTGACCAAAGTCACTCTATAAGAAGGGAACCGCAAACATCGGCTTGCGGACGGGTGGCCTTACCAAAAGCTCATCTACGTAATACTGTTACTCAATACATATTTCTATTTTCATTTCTTTACATTACCAATCTCTAAGAGTGGCGACAATGTCTACAAGGAAGCGAACCGAGATAGCGGACGGGTGACCTTACCAAAAAGCTCATCTACGCAATACTGTTACTCCATGCATATTTCTATTTTCATTTCTTTACATTACCAATCTCTAAGAGTGGCGACAACGTCTACAAGGAAGCGAACCCTGCCTTTTTGCATTCGGCACGCACACACGATAGCGGTCGGGTGGCCTAACCCAAATTTTTCTCTACGAAAGTAGGCAATGGGTCGTGACCCATTATTCATTTTAATTATTTCTTGCCAATTAAAAAAAGACAATTAAACTTAGTTCAATTACTATTGTAGCAGTAATGATGAAAGGCTTTTCATTAGATTAAAATTTTAAATCGTCAATACCTCTTATCCTAACGTTTCTAGCCCTAAGCTATTATTCCCAATTTCATTAAAGACAGAAGAAGATTGTTCTTTGGTTTATCTTCTACTAATTATTTCTCTATTTTAATTCATAGTTATTCTTTATTTTTCAGTCGAAAAAACGAAGCAAAATTCTTGTTACCTCAATTGCTAATCTCGTAGCTGGCATCTCTCGATCCCACCGAGGAGATTGGCTTAACTTTTTTACTACTATTCTTATTCATATAATTTTCTTCTTCGAAATTTGAGCAGTTGAATTGTATTATGCACTGCTTTTATTATTGACAAATAATTTTATCAGACTCCTTTGAGAGGATATAGGTTTATATCTTGGTGACTACAAATAAGAGTAGAAATGGATGTTGCATTAGACAATGGGTCGTGACCCGTTGGAGAAAAAAAAGGGCACTTCTTCCAATTGGTCACGACCCATTGCTCATTTTATTTACTGCTTGCTAATAAAAAAAAGACGATTAAACTTAGATCTGCTTAACAACCTAGTTCAACCGCCTTTCATCATTATTACTACTATGAAAAAACTTTTTCTTATATAGCTTCTGATCTTTTAGATCAATGCATCTATCTTTTTCCTAAGACTTGTTTCTGTCATGAGACCTTTATGATCATCCCTTACTTCATTACCTACCATAAAGAATAGAAACGGAATACTTCGAACGCCAAATTTGGCAGCAAGATCTCTTTGTTTGTCAATATTTACTTTTACGATCTCAACCTTTTCTCTATATTCTTTTGACAACTTTTCTACTGTAGGTAATAGGGTCTGACAAGGTCCGCACCAGTCAGCATAAAAATCGAGTACAAAAGGTTTACCACTTTTTACTAGATCGTTGAATTGTTTATTTGATGTAATAGTTTCCATTCTTTTTTAGTTTAAAATATTTAAAATATAGTCAATCAGTATTCTTATTGTTATATTGATTCTACTTCAAAGATAAAGCAGAAAAGGGCGCTAACAAATGGTTAAACTTCCCGTTAATTAGCACAAATTTCCCTAAACAAAAGAAAAACGGAATATAGCGATCGTAGAAGCGCACACCACTACTCCCGATGCTGTCAGTAGTCCCTCGACTACTGACTTATATTCTTAGCCATACAGATTTTCTTTCTAAGCAATTTATTATTAAAATGATTCTTCTAGAAAATACAGGCTTGTAGTCAGAGGACTACAAACAAGATTTATAAGTACACACCGCTGCAGATAAGCGACTGACTAATACCAATAGCTTACTTTCAATACCAGTGCCCTGTTGTTAGAAATCAAAGATCTACGATTAGGCGTAAGGTAGTCGATATCATAGTTATCTACATAGATGAGAAAGATATCTGACATCGGAGCAAAGCGCCATTGTAGCCTACTATTAATACCGATAAAGTCGGACTGATCTACATACTGCAATAAAGAAGTCCATAGTAGATTTCTATTAAATCCGATTTCTATCTTAGAGACGAGAGCTGCTATTTGTGATTGTCCGTAAGGGTCTGGAAATGCAAGGTCATTCCACTGGTAACCAAGAGAAAAATTCCCCCAGGGTTGCACCCTGAAGTTTGCACCTGCCTGTAGTGATGTCAGTCTCCCATTATAAAACCCTCCCGTCTGTATAGAAGCATTTAGAGAAAGTGCTTTCCTTTCGTCAGACTCTGCAGATAATCGTACGGCATCTGTATTATATCTGTCTGCTGGTAAAGGTTCTTGCCCTGTAAAACTAAAAGGAAATAAAAGCTCTGTTTCGTTATGTATATAACTCAGACTTACAGACTCTGTATTTACCGTAGACAGAAAATACCTTAGCTCAGTATTCGATTCATTAAAGCTCCAGTCATCATTTACAAAAGTGACATTCTCTACATTAAACTGATGCCTATTAAAATATCCGGACCTAGGTCTAAACTGGTACTCTGCATAGGCATAGCCTGAATTAAATCCTACCCTGATAATTGTATCTCTGACTGCATCGAAGTTATTCACTCTCGCGATGAATCCCATATCTGCAAAATAGTTCTCTTGGAACATAGTCATATCAGCAACAAAGGTCCAGTTAGAGTTTCTGAATTTTGCACCTGTGTTATAGACCATATTATTATCGTCAAAACCTTCCTTGAAAGAGGTATGTGCCGCACCCCAAACTTGCATCTGTCCGTCATCAGACTGGTAAACAGCTTCTAAACTAAAATTTCTACCGTAATCGCCATCAACAGTTTCTGTTCCAGAGAACGCCTGTCTGTTGAGAAATAAACCCTGGATATAAGAGCGACCAAATTGTTTTTTTACAGACATAGCTGATTGATTCTGAGCATACGAATTTTCAGAAGATCTACTGTGTATATTCATGATCCCTACTCTGACATCTTTGTTGATATTTCCAGTTACTCGAGCTCCGTATAATATCGGTACTGCTTGCAAACTACTATTAAGCCCTATACGTCTAGAAAAAAATGGTCTGATACCACCAGATCCGAAATCTGCAAAAACATCTGCGTTCTCCAAAAAGAAAGTTCTCTTCTCAGGAAGCTGGATATTAAATCGAGTTAGGTTGGTAACCAGTTCATCAGATTCTATCTGTGAGAAATCTGGATTATAGGTAAGGTCTAAATTAAGGGTAGAACTTACCGCTACCTTAGCATCTAACCCAAGGTCATAATCTAATTGCTGAATAGATCCTTTCATCTTCGTGAGTCCCGTGGTTACATATGGAATTAGATTGAAATTTCCTTTTTGCTTTGCAGGAGGTTTATCCCAGATAAGAGCTCCAGTAAAAGCTGCATCAGGTGGCCAGAACCCTTCTGGAACAGCTGTCCAATTATGATACTCGTTAGCATGTCTTATATTTCTTACAAAGTTCATCCCCCAGATATCTAGAGACTGATTGTATCTAAGTATAGCAAAAGGAATAGCGAATTCCGCTGACCAATAGGTATCTGTAATATGGGTTTCTACGTACCACTTATTACTCCAGTCCGATGTCGTCTCTGATACCGGAGTTCTGGTAGCATCATACTGTACGCCGACTGCTGAGGTACCAAAGAGTACAGAATTAATCTTAGTGTTAAGTGGATCTAGAACTATAGCGATACCGTCATTGTCCCAGTACTCGTCTCGCTTAAGCGAGAAAATAGTCACTGGTTCTGTCTGATAACATATCGCTCCTACATAAAGGAACTTATCGTCGTATGCTAGTCTTATCTCAGTCTTGGGATCGGCATTTTCAGCATAGTAGGGAGACTTCTGCCAGAAATTACCACCCACTTCTGCCGCCTGCCAGGTGGCCTCGTCTAACTTACCATCGAGTTTCAACTTTTCTTCTGTGGAAAGGATATGATACTTATGCTGTTCTTGTAAGTCTATAATTACCTGATCTTGGCTATTGGCAGATAGCCCTATAGTCATGAGAATAATTGTTAGTAGATACTTATAAAAGAACGATACCATATCTAGTACAAAGGTCGCTATTTTTTTATAAAAAATACGGTATTAGGAAGATACAATTATGGGCTTAATAATCTATAAATATATACGCAGCTCATGCCTAGCATAAAAACTCAAACAACATCTAACGTATACTGTGCCTATTATACATTATCTACATAGATGGAAATAATATTATAATTGAATAATAATTGACAAAGGTGCTGCCTATGGGTTACAAATCCTAGTGATATTGCGGGTAGCGCGTAAGTAACATGAAAGATAGGCCTACATAAGAAAGGCCTATGCGAGTAGGTATGTAGAGACTAGTCCGCAGGACCGAGCAGACTTGCGAGTCTGGAATACTACGACCCTATGTAGAGCTAGAGCGTGGTGCTGGGTTACGCCCAACAAAAAATACCATTATAGTAGCTTTTTAGCTTGCTGGATATTGCACATAATTACGTGGAGTTTCCCAGAGCTTCACACTTATATCATATTTTTCGTCGAGTTGTTCGCGTAAAATCTTCCATATAAGATGCGCAAAATACTCTGTCGTCGGATTCTTGTCCTTGAACTCGGGTATATCTATATTTAAGTTCTTATGGTCGAATCTATTTTCTATATGTTCCTTGATGATTTTGGCAAGAACACCTAGGTCAAAAAGATAGCCCGTATCTGGATCTACCTCACCCGTCAACTTAACTTCTAGGTCGTAGTTGTGGCCATGATAATTGGGACTATTACATAGGCCAAAAACCTCAATATTTTTCTCATCGGACCATCGGGGATTATGTAATCTATGTGCTGCGTTGAAATGTGCTTTTCTAAATATGGATATTCTCATTTTCTTTTTTCTATATAATGTAAAAATAACAAAAGCTCGAATAAAAAGGTTTTCGATGTACAATCCTAAAGTGCACGTATTTTTTAGCTTAAATTATGTAACTTTGGGAATTGAGATATAGGTCTAATTTTTGCACAATATGTATGTAAAAGGACTTATTTCTTACTGATTATATGCTAAACAATAGATTTTTGAGATTTTTTGATTTAGAAATAGAGGATTTAGAAGGTAATAACTTAGATATAGCTGCTATGGTGGGCAAGAAAGTCATGCTTGTCAATGTAGCTTCCGCTTGTGGTTATACACCACAGTATAAACAGTTGCAAGAATTATATGAGGCTTGTGCAGGAAAATTAGTTATCATCGCAATGCCTTGCAATGACTTTGGTCGGCAAGAGCCAGGTGATGCAGCAAGCATTAGGAATTTCTGTGATACTAAATATAAAGTCACTTTCCCAATAACGCAAAAAGTACAGATAAAGCAAGATCCGCATCCAGTGATAGAATGGCTTTGCCATAAGGATAAGAACGGTCAGATGGATGCTGATATAAGCTGGAATTTTTGCAAGTTTCTCATAGATGAGACTGGAAAGCTATCTGCATTCTACCCTTCTTCTACCTCCCCTCTAGATGAAAAAATCCTTAACTGGCTAGATATAAGCATCGATACAGAGGCTTAGGTGTAGTCTATAAAAGGAGCAATGCGTTTTTCTGATATAGCAGGACAGGATAAAATCAAAGAAGTGCTACGTGGTTTTGTTCAACAAGATCGGGTACCTCATGCCTTGTTGTTTACAGGTGCTCAAGGCACAGCTAAAACTGCTCTTGCTATAGGTCTTACCCATTATCTACTCTGTGAAAATAGAACTAAGGATCCTTGTGGAGAATGTAAGTCTTGTAAGAAAACATTCAAGTATATACATCCGGATGTCCACTATGTTTTCCCAGTGGTTACCAAAGGTAAAAAGAAAAGAGCTGATACCATCAGTTCAGATTTCATGATCGAGTGGCGCGGATATATTGCAGACAACCCTTATGGAGATCTGACAAGCTGGAGTAAATATATAGCAGCAGGAAATACGCGGCCTAATATCAATACCAAAGAATGCTCTGAACTAAGCCGTAAAATGGGGTTACAGAGTTTTGAGTCGGAGTATAAAATACTCATCATATGGAATGCAGAATCTCTAGGTAAGGAAGGTAACAGATTACTAAAACTAATAGAAGAGCCACCAGAGAAAACGCTTATCCTTATCATTGCTGAAAATGCAGATCAGGTTCTCAATACGATAAGTTCTAGATGTCAGCATATACATGTACCACCGTTTACGGATGAAGAAATGCTGACCACCTTAAGTGATCAGAGCTTAGACAAGGAGAAATTACAAGAAATAATACATCTATCAGAAGGCAATATGCAACAAGCCATTACGCTGATAGATAGTCAGAACATAAACCTCTCAGAGCGACTGCTAGATTGGTTTAGAAAAGCCTACCAATGCAAGGGAGAAGAAGTACTTAGCTGGGTAAATGAGATGGCAGGCATAGGAAAGCAACAGCAAAAGAATTTTCTTATGTATGGCTTGTTCTTCATGAGAGAATATATGAAAGCACTACACTATGGAAGTGTAGACAACATAAGATTAACACCAAAAGAAAAAGATACCGCGATCAAGATGTCAAAAATAATAGACCTTGATAAAGCGGAAAATATAATTTCTATTATCAATATAAATTTGAATTATCTAGATAGAAATGCCAATGCGAAAATCCTATTTATGGATATGACTATAGGCCTAGAACAGATAATGAAAGAAACATTAATGAACGTAAACTAAGCATCGCTATATGATCATCTTGTAAAAGACAGGATGGCAGATAACAAGAGATGATTGGTTTTTTAAAAAATAAATAAATGGGTTGTTCGACATGTTCAGTAAGTTCGGGAGGTACACCTACTGGTTGTGGTGATAAGGGGCATTGCTCCAGTGGTTCATGTAATAAAATGAATACTTTTGACTGGTTACACACACTAGATATGGAAGATCCTAGTGAGTACAATGTTGTAGAAATAAGTTTCAAAAAAGGAGCTAGAAAAAATTTCTACTTAAACCCTGCACATAGTAATGCAATTACTGGGGACATGGTTGTGGTAGAAGCGCAGAGTGGATATGATCTAGGGAGAATCACCCTTTCTGGAGAGCTAGTGCGCCTACAGATGAAAAAGAAAAACTACCAAGAAGAAAAACTCATCTACTCCGTTATCAGAATAGCAAATCATAGAGATCTAGAAAAACTAGAGGAAGCTAGAAATATAGAGCATAGAGCACTGGTTAGAGCAAGGGTAATTTCTAGAACGCTAGGACTAGATATGAAAATAGGAGATGTAGAATTCCAAGGAGATAAAAGAAAAGCAACCTTCTATTATACAGCAGAAGGTCGTGTAGATTTTAGGGAATTGGTAAGAATGTTTGCTAAGGAGTTTCATGTCAAAATAGAAATGCGACAAATCGGATCTCGTCAGGAGTCTGCAAGGATAGGTGGCATAGGAAGCTGTGGTAGAGAATTATGTTGTTCTACCTGGCTATCTAATTTCAACTCTGTAACAACAGTAGCGGCTAGATATCAAAACATCAGTATCAATCAGACTAAACTCTCTGGGCAGTGTGGAAGACTGAAGTGTTGTCTTAACTATGAATTAGACATGTATATGGAAGCGCTAAGTAAGTTTCCAAAAAACCTAGACTCTCTACAAACTGCCGCTGGAAAAGCTACACTGATCAAAACGGATATCTTTAAAGGCTTAATGTACTTTGCTATCAATACAGAAAGATCAAGAGGACCAATAGTAGCCATAGATAGAGAACGCGTATGGGAAATCAAGAAGATGAATCAGAAAGGTGAAAAACCAGAATCACTTGTAGATCCTAATGCAAAAAGATATGACCTTCCTGATCAAGAAGATGAAATAAAATTTGCAGATGTTACTGGAGAGATAGAACTACCTAGTATCAAAAAGAAGAGAAGACCCAATTATAAAGGCAAGGGAAGAAAGCCTAACAGAAACAATAAGAAAAGAGGACCTAATCCTAATAACAAAAAAGGTAATCGCCCTTCCCAAAATAAAGGTAAGAAAGGAGAAAACAAAGAAGGACAAAAAAGAGATAGTAAAGAACAAAAACCTGGAGCAGGTAAGCCTAAAAACTCAGGAAACAAAAACAATAAGAACAGGTACAAGAAAAAAAATAATCAGAATAGAAATAACAACGGGAATAAACCAAAAAATAACAAACCTAATAATACTAACAAGAAGGATCAATAAGAATTATGGATTATAATATCATTGTCATCGGATCAGGACCAGGCGGATATGTAGCTGCCATCAGAGCAGCACAACTAGGTTCTAAAGTAGCTATAATAGAAAAATATGCAACCCTAGGAGGTACTTGCCTGAATGTAGGCTGTATACCATCAAAAGCACTCTTAGACTCATCAGAACATTATCATAATGCGGCGCACACTTTCCAAGAACATGGTGTGAAAATCACTGGGTTGAAGGCAGATATGAAACAGATGATTAAACGTAAATCAGATGTTGTTGCACAAACTTGTGCTGGTGTAGAATTCCTGATGAAGAAGAATAAAATAGAGGTACATACAGGACATGGTAGTTTTGTAGATAAAAATACAATCAAGATCACCGCAAGTGATGGAAGTGAAAAAACGATCACAGGAGATAAGGTAATCATAGCAACCGGATCTAAGCCGATCACTCCCCCAGCGTTTAACTATGATAAGAAAAGAGTGATCAGTTCTACTGAAGCGCTGAACATAGATGTCCTTCCTAAGAAGATGGTGGTAATAGGAGCAGGGGTAATAGGACTAGAGTTAGGATCTGTATTTGCCAGACTAGGAACAGAGGTTACCGTTGTAGAATATATGGATAGAATTCTCGCAGGCATGGATAAGGATTGCGGCAAAGAACTTATGCGCTCGATGAAAAAGCTAGGGGTGAAATTCCATCTTAAGCACATGGTGCAAACAGTCAAAGCAACCGCTAAAAAGGTAAAGGTAAGTGTACAAAAAAGAGATAGCGAAGAGACTTTCGATCTAGATGCAGACTACTGTCTAATAGCTATAGGCAGATATGCTTACACAGATAATCTAGGATTAGAAAATGTAGGTATAGAAAAAGATGAAAAAGGAAGAGTAAAGGTTAACGACCATTTAGAGACAAGTGTTCCTGGCATATTCGCTATAGGTGATGTAATCCAAGGAGCTATGCTAGCGCATAAGGCAGAGGAAGAAGGCGTCTATGTTGCAGAGTATTTAGCGGGTGAAAAGCCACATATAGATTACAACCTTATTCCTGGCGTAGTATATACCTGGCCAGAAGTGTCAAGTGTAGGAAAAACAGAACAACAGCTCAAGGATGCTGGAATAAAATATAAGTCCGGCAAGTTTCCTTACAAGGCACTAGGAAGAGCTAGAGCATCTATGGACACTGACGGCATGATCAAGGTACTCGCAGATGCAGAGACGGATGAGTTGCTAGGTGTACACATGGTAGGTGCTAGAGTAGCTGATATGATAATGGAGGCTGTTGCCCTTATGGAGTTCAGAGCTTCGGCAGAAGATATGGCTAGAATATGTCATCCTCACCCGACCTATACGGAGGCGGTGAAAGAAGCGGCATTAGGCGCAACTGGAGATAGAGCGTTGCATATATAGGAGAAGAAAATCTTTATTTGGAAAAGATATAGACCATCCATTCAGGGTGGTCTTTTTTTATGACTGGTATTCAGAAGGGCAAGATTTCTCCGCTTCGGTCGAAATTTGGTTTAGCTAAATAGTATTGTGATCCTTCCACTCACTGCATTCGGTCAGGATGACAATAGCTATGATAAACTAG
>CAYYWZ010000007.1:31456-94614 GCA_964475415.1 uncultured Saprospiraceae bacterium
TCTCCGTGGTTTCATTTTTAATCATTTCGAGCATAGTCGAGAAATCTTGCCCTTTCACAAGAAATTAAAACGGAGGCAAGAATAAAGTTAGAAATTTCTTCACGTTGGTCGAAATAAAATAAGTTATAAGCTAAGTGATCCTTCCACTCACTGCATTCGGTCAGGATGACAATAGCTATGATAAACTAGAATTGGAAACTAGCAAATAAACTGAAAGAAATGTCTTCGAACAATCTCATTTCCCCATTAAGAATTTTTGTTTAGTAAGGACTATTGTCATTCCGAAGGAGCGCAGCGAGTAGAGGAATCTCCGTGGTTTCATTTTTAATCATTTCGAGCATAGTCGAGAAATCTTGCCCTTTTTACTATAGAGTTTACATTAACCTTCTGCATCCATTTCTTATTACTTAGTTGTATAATTATGAATCATTGATATGATTCCACAATAAACCTTTATCTTGCTAAAAAAGATAGATGATCAAAAGAATCATAGGATATTTTCTTGGAGGTCTTGCCTTAGTTCTTCCTTTGGTTCTAACTGCTTGGTTACTGTATTATTTTTATACTCTTGTCAAGGGTTATTCAGACGTAAAATATGCAGGTATAGGTTTAGCTGTAGTTATAATTGGACTTATCATAGTAGGATTTATTGCCAGTTCTTATATAGGCGGCAGACTATTTTCTGGGCTACAATCGATACTTGTCAAAACACCTATTCTGGGAACTGTATATAAATCTGCTAAGGATGTTACCCTGGCTTTTGTTGGAACGGAGAACAAATTTTCAGAAGCTGTACTTATAGAATTTCACGATGAAATCTACAAAATCGGATTTGTTACTAACAAGGACTTACAAGATCTACACACTATAGATGATGATCAAGGCGAAGACCTATATGCCGTATATTTCCCACTCTCTTTTAGTTTATCCGGTGATCTCTTTCTCATATCAAAAAATAAAATCAAAGCTATAGATGGAAAAGCAAAAGAAGCCATGCAGATGATCGTATCGGGAGGAATGATTAAGACTGAGTATAAGGAAGTAACTTAGTCTAATGTCATTTCCAGCACTTCAAGTTTGATAACAATTTTTTATATTCATGATTCCTAGTCTTTATTATAACTATGTAGCAACTTACATTTTATTAGATGTATAAATTACAATCAGATGAGACAAATCTTCATATTAGCCATACTAAGCTTAGGTTTTAGCCTATCCATTTCTGCACAGAACAATTATTCTACACTTACCTTTAAAGAAACCAGAACTAATCTGAAAACTAATTTTGAATTAAATAATAAGCTTTATAATGTCGGTAATGAATTTTCAAATTATATAGAAAATAGCAGCATCGTTATTTCTGAAATAGAAAATGACGGAAATGTATCTGTTGTGAAACGTTTGGATTATAATCGACTGGGAGAATACTCTGTACTTGCTGAAGATAATGAACTTATTATTGTCAGCACTTTAGATTCATCTGTTTACTTAT
Organism: uncultured Saprospiraceae bacterium; assembly: GCA_964475415.1. Taxonomy (GTDB): domain Bacteria; phylum Bacteroidota; class Bacteroidia; order Chitinophagales; family Saprospiraceae; genus CALCMJ01. Next base: position 32,949 of record CAYYWZ010000007.1, read on the forward strand.
CACAATATGATGATAGCTTTAACATAGTACAAAAATTAGTTATTAATGACTTACCTAATATAAGTGAACACATTCGTGTTTCTAAGTTATTAAGTTCCGATGATTATTATTACTTATTTGGGGAAGAAACTAAATCCGTACCTAATCCTGGAGAAGATGCTTTTATCATAAGAGTAGATAAAACTGATTTTTCAAAAGTGAAGTTTGAAATCATCCCTCCAAATATGATTCAAAATAATTTATATGATGCAGAAATTCTTAATGATTCTACCATAATTGTTATTGCGCAAGAACAAATAAATGATTTCGAATATCTAATACGTTTTGATTTCTATGATTTAGAATTGAATAAAAATAAGACTTTTCTTACTGATATAGTAGCGTCGAATGGTTGGAGACATGATTTAGAAATTATAAATGAGCAACTAATTATTAATCAAAGATATCCTTATAATGCATTGATTAGTTTGGATCTAGATGGCAACTTAAATTGGGAGTTAGAGATAGATAATATCTTCGAAGAATATGGAACAGATGATGTTATTATAAATAAGATATCTATTGATAGTAATGAAGACATCGTCATTCTTGGCTCAGTGAATAGACTAGCAGACTTATATGGATTTAATGGCTATATAATGAAAGCCACGACTAATGGAGATTTAGAATGGGCTAGAATATATCTTGAAGGTGTCGATAATTATTTATTAAACACCACACTCAGAGACTGGACAGAAACTACTGATGGATATATATTTACAGGTCATGATTCCTATTACCCTGTCATTCCTGATTACAATTATGCTTGGGTTTTGAAAACAGATTTTAATGGTTGTATTTCAGATACTACTTGTTCTGATTTTCAACTTGTAGATACAGAAGAACTACCGAATAAAAATGTGGATGCATTCGATCTTATAATGAATCCTGTACAAGATAATATTCAAATTAATATAAAATCTTCTTCAACAAACTATATTACCCTCATAGATAATAACGGACTTATAGTTTCTACTTATAACAATCTGTCTTTAGGCAAGCATACTATGGATATAACAAATTTTTCTACTGGTATCTATTATTTAAAAGTTGAAATAGCTGGAAAAAGAAGTCAGATAGAGAAAGTGGTAATATTAGGTGGAGGATAGTTAGCAGAAATTATACAAGACTATTAAAGTTTTATCTTCGCTACATTAGCCTTTAAAAAACTCGACGCCATTTTCTCGTAACAACTATCTCCCTTTCTGCAAATCTTTTTCCATCGCCTCTTGATTTCCTATAGCTTTGTGTACCTCTGCCCTACTATTATAGTAAGCCTTATTATTAGGATTTATTTCTATAGCCCGTGTATAATCCGCTAAGGCTTCTCGATACTTTTTTGATCTATCATAAGCTATTGCTCTGTAATTATACACATTGGCATTATTACTATCATATCTTATGAAATTTGTCAATATTTCTATCGCTTCGCCATATTGCTGGACAGAGATTAAGGCTGCACCCTTGTTGATCATGGCATCCTTATAATCGGGTTTTAGTTCAATAGCTTTGTTATAATTTTCTATTGCTTGATCATATTTTTTTAATCTAAAGTAGGCTGACCCTAAGTTACTATAAGACTTAGGATAATTAGGATCTATAGTTAGAGCAGCTTCATAATCCTCTATCGCAGCATTGTAGTTTTGCATTTCGAAATAGGCATTAGCTCTAGTGTTAAGCAGATCTACATTATTTGGTTCTTTCTCTATCCCTTTATTAACCACCTCTATTGCTTCCTTATATTTTTTCTGATTTCTTAATGCATTACTCTGCGAAATGATCACTTCCGTAGAACTAGGATTTATAGCAAAAGCTCTTGACAAATCCGCAGATGCTTTTTCTGGTTTACCTATTTCTGCATAATAGTTTCCCCTATTGTTTAGAGCTGCAGAAGCATTAGGAAATCTATCTAGAACATTAGTCCATAGTGTTTCGCTATTCTTCCATACTTTGGCTTGTGTAAAAGTCATAAAAGAAAAATATAACAAATAGACTATTCCTACTATGACCAGTGGTGTAGAAGACCTCTCCTTTTTTGACATATAGAGATTACAAAAATATGCCAATGCAAATGATAAACCGATATACGGCAAATAACTATATCTATCTGATACGATAGCACTCCCCACCTGAACAAACTGTAGTGTCAATAAAACATTGACAAGAAAAAATAAAAACCCGAAAACGACCAACTTATTCTTTCTGAAATAATAGATTATCAGGCCTAGAATAACTAAGGCAAGTAAGGGCGCAATAGTTACAATGAGTGGCACATCATTGACATCCGGATAGGGGTAGAACGTCACAGGCTTAAAGGGTGCGATAAAGCTATATAGATAAAAAACAAAGCCATAAGATGCATAACTTATCTTCTGTACAATACTATATTTCTCTATATCACCTACAGCCACATCACCCTGAATGCCTAGCGTAATCAAACCAAATATAATAGACAATATAAAGAAAGGGATTTTTTCTACTAAGGCACTAGCAGTAAATTTTCTATCCTTCCAATAATCTATAAGTAACAACACAATAGGAAAAGTTACTGCAGCAGGCTTAGACAACAAAGAAGCTAAAAAGGCCAAAGCAACATAGATTAAATATTTCTTAGAACGAGAAGATAAATAATGAATATAGCTTATCAATCCTAATAGATAGAAAAAAGCAAACAGAACATCCTTTCTTTCAGATACCCATGCAACAGATTCAACATGCAAAGGATGTATAGCAAAAATTGCGGCAACCATAAGGTGAAGAGCGTAAGGATAAGAAGGAATGAGTTTCTTAGAAAAGATATATACAAGAATGATATTACAGAGATGTAATAATATATTGAGGAAGTGATAAGATCCTGGATTAAGTCCAGAGATCTGATAGTTTATGGCTAGTGAGAGAATGGTAAGTGGGTGATAGTTATATGCAATACCTTCAGGATAATCACTTGATATTCCAGATAAAAACATTGCCTTTATATTAGACCAAGAAAGCTCAGAAATAAAACTGTTATCTATTATATAGGTCGTATCATCCCAATTGACAAATTCAGCAGAAAAGCAAGGAGAAAATAAAATTACGGTCCATACCAAAAGGGCCGATACTCCCCACCATCCATAATCTTGTGTTAGCCTAATTAATGCTTTACTATTTGCATTAGATCTTATCTTTTTTCCTTTTCCTGATTTTTTATTCTTACTCATAGATTACAAATAATATGCTAAAATACAGAATATAAAGCACTTAAAGTATTCCATCTACAAGACGAATTTGTTTGTTAAGAAAATGTAATTCTAGAACTCTTATTAGAGTTCAAATCCCAATTACTACAAAATATTAAAACAGTTCCCTACCTTTAGGTTAAAGGTAATAAGCCTTATTTTAAAACTTATTATTCAGGAAAGGATAAAACAATTATACAAGTATATGGAATTAGATTTTGAGAAATACAGTCAGACAGCAATGAGCTATGCTCCTAACATTGTAAAGGCATTATTGATACTCATAATAGGTTGGTGGGTTATCAAAAAAATCATATCCCTCATGAACAACATGATGAATCTAAAAGGGGTGGACAAAGATCTAGCTTCCTTTTTAAGTTCATTATTTGCTGTTATCCTGAAAGTTCTACTTGTATTCACAGTAGCTCAGCAAGTAGGTATACAGACAACTTCATTTGTTGCTTTATTAGCAGCTGCTGGTTTCGCTGTAGGTATGGCATTACAAGGAAGTCTTGGGAATTTTGCTGCTGGTGTAATGGTCTTATTATTTAAACCTTACAAAACTGGTGATCTCATAGAAGTCTCTGATACTAAAGGCTGGGTAGAAGAAATACAAATCTTCAACACGATATTGAAAACGGTAACCAACCAACGTGTTATCATTCCTAATAGTCTTGCGACAGCAGATAAGGTTATTAACCATAGTACGAATGGACATATACGTGTAGATAGCTTCTTCTCTATGCCCTACGAAGAACAATTCGAAAAAGTACAGCAGGCTATACTGAAAGAAATGGAGACTATTCCAGAAATTTTAGCTCAACCAGCACCAGCTGTACATATTCAAGAATTTGATTCACACAGTATAAAAATAGGTGTTTTTGCCTATGTTAAACCTGAAGACTACTGGACAGTCTATTATAACTCTACCCTATCGATAAAACAAGCACTCGGTAAAAATGGCGTCAAAATGGCTTACTCAGAAGGTGTAGAATTAGGACCTATTGGGGACAAGTAAGCTGTAATTGTATGTGCTAAATTGTTTGCGTATTACTTCGTTGACTCAATTCCTTGTAAAGGATATTAATTAATAATTATATGCTCAAAGCCTAATGAAGTACAATTCTATTACCCATATTTGCTGAAGTGAATATTGCTATAAATACCAGGCTTCTACTTCATAACAAAATGGAAGGTATCGCTCGCTATATCTATGAGATAAGCTCTCGTATGGCCATGACTCATCCAGAAGATACTTTCTACTATTTGTTTGATAGAAAATATCATGATTCCTTCATAACAAGTAAGAATATCGTTCCTTTAGTTATACCTCCTCCTACAAGACATCCTATCCTATGGAATATATGGTTTCAGCACATAATTCCTCATGTTCTAAAGAGAAAGAAGATAGACGTTTTCTATACAGGCGAAAGTTATATGTCCAGAAGATCTACTATTCCTACCGCTATTGTAACCCATGATCTCGCCTACTGCCATTATCCTGAACAAATTCCGGATCCAGTATTACGCTATTACAAAAAATACTTTCCGCAAAATCATAAACAAGCTGATAAGATCATCACAGTGTCAGAATTTTCGAAAGAAGACATTGCTAAGCAGTATACTATCAACAAGGAAGAAATCAGTGTGGTATACAATGCCTGTCCAGATCACTTTGTACCCGTGGATAGTAGTGAGAAAAAAAACATACAAGAAGAGCATGCGGATGCTAAACCATACTTCGTTTATTTAGGATCTATCCACCCTAGAAAAAATGTAGCTAGAATGATTGCAGCTTTCGAAACCTTCAAAAAAAACACGGGTTCCGATTACAAACTATTGCTCATAGGTAGATGGGCTTGGAAAACTAGCGAGGTCAAAAAGCAAATAGAAAATAGTCCTTACAGAAGTGATATTATCATAAAGGATTATACTAGAGAAGTTGTCTACAAAATTGTAGCTAGCTCAGAAGCCTTATTATATTGTTCTTTGTTTGAAGGCTTTGGCATTCCGATCTTGGAGGGTTTCTCTGCAGGCGTTCCAGTTATCACATCTACTGTAAGTTCTATGCCGGAAGTTGCAAGAGATGCAGCTCTTCTTGTAGATCCTACAGAAGTAAACTCCATAGCAGAGGGTATGTTACAAATTTCTAAGGATAATAATCTTAGAGAAAAACTGATCCAAAAAGGTAACGAAAGATTACAAGATTTTAGTTGGGACAATAGTGCTGCAAAAACTTATGAGATACTTAGTGGTTTAGCTAATAGCAAGTGATACTGCAGAGTAATTAAAACAAGCGTATCAAATTCTACATAGTGATATAATAAAAAAATTATGTCTGCAATTACACTCCATCTATTAATACCCACTCTATTCTACATCATTTTTTTTACTTTGACATAGACAACATATAGTACTATGAATAATTTCACATTAGCAACATGTCTATTCATTTTTTACTCTCTTGGCATTGATGCTCAACAGCTGGATATGAGTTTCGGCGAAGGAGGATATATAGAATCAAGTATTCCTGCTATCACAGGTGTCACAGAGATAGATAACAAGCTTCTCATCCATAATTTATATAATGTTCATTCCTATTCTTTAACAGGTGATAGGAATATGGATTTTGGAATAAATGGTAGCATAAGTAACCCATTCACTGATGACTATGATGGCTACTTGATAAACCAATGCTTTATCTATAATGACAAATATACAATTTCTGGATACCACCAGGTTCCAGAAAAAGCTTTAGATGTAAATATAGTCCAGATAGATCCGAATACTGGAAGTACCTTATCGGACTTTAATCTGTCCTACACAGGAGATATTTACAGTGATGAATTTCTTACACATACTATAGTTGATGATACATTGCGGCTATTTGGTCACGAGACGTATTATACAACTCCTCCTTTTAGTACGTTCGTAAGTAATGGAATAAGCGCAACTGTAGATATAAATGGGAATGTATTAAATCCTGACAAAGCATTTAAAATTCTACCGCAAGAATACATGACAAGTATTACCTATCTAAAAGCTCATGAACTTAATAATGGTAAAGTCATCCATTTTTTTAGAATAACAGACATAAACGAAAATTATAAAAGCTATTTATATAAAATCACAGAAACTATAACTGAGATTGAGTCAGATATTTTTGATTCTAATTTAACTGATTTCCAATATTTACATCGTGGAATAAACCAGATAGTACAGCTCAATGAAAATGAAATACTAATTACCAGTAATGCTGACTTTTATAGAGCCAGTTACGATAAGTCTTTCATATTAAATATTGAAAGTAAAGAATCAAATCAATTATTTACAGATTTTGTTAAACCGGGGTTTCGAATTAAGGATGTAATTATTTCTGAAGATAATAAAATATTTATCTCGGGTTCAACCATAGAAGATTCTTACAGTCCTACATATTTTGTTTGTAAAGTGAATAAGGACTTATCTATAGATGAATCGTTTGGCGATAATGGTTATTTCGAATTCGACATAGATAATAAATCATTGAAGCAAGAAAAGTCATTTTATAACAATGGGAATCTATACATTAGTTTTACTTCAGAAAATATTAATAATGAAACCCAATACTTATTAGCGAAAATAGATCTTGATTTTACCCTGTCTACCCTTTCAACTGGAGATATGAATAATTCCCTGAGGATTTCGCCTAATCCTATTTCAAATTTTGATCAATTAAAAATATCATCAGACTATGATATCAAAAAAATAAGTATTTATGATAGTGTTGGGACACTATTACAATCTGTAAATAGTAAAGAAGAAATTAAAAACAATAAGCTGAATTCTGGGAATTATTTTATCGTGATCGATATAGAAAATATTGGTACAAAGACTTATAAAATAATCAAGCTATAGAATTACTAAATCTGCTACAATATTAAAGAGTTAATTTGGATATAATATTATCCTAAGCTCATCAAAACATAAGATAAAATATTTAGCTAATCTATAACACGATCAAAAAAAATAACCTACATTTATTTGACATACTACAGCTCAGCAGTCTTATTACTTCCCTTGCGCCATAAAATAACGGCTCCTATAATTCCGATAATGGCTAAACCAACCGCTATAGCTTGAGAAAGAGACCACTCAAAACCGAGAACATCATAGCGATCGTTGACCCTTATTTTTTCGATCAGGAATCTTTCTACCCCATTAAGAAAAAGGAATATAAAAAATATCATCCCGGCTATATTGATCTTTTTTCTAAGGAACCATAATATACCAAAAATAATAAGCGACATGATTATTTCATATACTGGTGTGGGATATACTCCTGGATTCATCTCACTGCAATAGGCTCCTACACAATCTTGAATTTTCTGACCTCTATTGAGGACGTTCTGAGGATAACCGTAAGACCATGCCCAATCCGGAAAAATAAACCAATCTGGCTTAGGCGCACTATTCACAATCCCCCAATCACCATCACCAGAAAACTGGCAACCCATACGACCCACTATATATCCCATAACAAATGATGGAGCAAAAGCGTCCATAACATGAATGGGTTTAGCACCCATCCTTTTGACATACCAATAACAGACAGCAAAACCAACGATAAGTCCGCCATATACCGTAAGACCACTTCCTGAAAAAATAGTACCGATAGGATCTTTAATAAAGGAGTCCATATTCTCAAATATAGAAAACAGCCTAGCTCCTCCAACTCCTGACAAGGCAGCTATCATAGTTATATCCATAACTCTGTTAGATGGATATTGCTTATACCTAATGGTCTTACCAAAGTCCTTGTCCTTCTTTCCCATTACATAATGGAAACCACCAAATAAGATAGCTCCTAATAGACCTATCAATAGATTTCCTTGCTTAGAAAAAATTAAAGCTGCTGGATCTATTTTAAAATCTGCAAAATTACTTACTACATATGGGATCTTAAACAAAAAGAAAAATCCAATAAGCCCGTTAATAATCGCCTCCTTAACAAGCTTGCTCTGATTGTACGTTACAATAGATTCCTGAAAAGGCAGAAGACCTTGTCCCTCTTTACGCTTAAGCTCTAACCGAAAAACATATGCAGCTGAAAGGAACGCTAGACCTAAGAAAACACCAAAGGTTTTGAAAGCTGCTAACCAATTATCAACTGAGGTACCGAGCAAATCATGAAAAACATAGGATAAATCTGGATACATATAGTTCTTATTAAGCGTCAAAAATAGGAAAACTAGCCAATTGATAAATCATTATGGTCAATTAATCATCCTGTTAGATAAATTACCAGACTTTTATTTACTTTTAGTCAAGATAAAGAACTTAATAATATAGATATAAGAAACACAACATCTGGGTCTATGTATGAGTTTATATACACAGACATAGTCAAATGGCCTAATCTTATACATCTTACAGATGTACATTAAGCCTCCCAATCACTTTTCTATCTATATATTAAGATATATGAACTTCTCCTGGTTCTAATGTCTATTGCTAACTGTTACCAAATGAAAATCATGATAAAGTACTTGTTTTTATTATTCATAGTGCTACCTATTATAGCTTTCGCCCAACCAGGTGCTCATGTCTATGCAGGTATTAGTACGCTTCGGTTCGATAATGATGTGATGACTCCAGAAGGTACTGCCCATCGTGGATATCATATCGGCGTAGACGCACGACTCAATGATGGAGATAGTTATTTTATGGCAGGTCTTGTGTTTCATAATTTGAATTTAACCGCATCAACAGACAAAAATCACTTCACTATAGATAACAAAATGCAATTTCTAAAAATGCGTCTAGGCATTCAGGCGCATTTACTAAAGCTTACTTCTGCTTTCGAAATTCGTGGAAAAGTGCTCTTAGTTGGAACACGAGTACTAGATTATAGACGAGAATTACTACCGGGAAGTTTTACAGAAATCAATGAAGCTGTTGGTGGCGTACTCTTTGGCATAGGTGCGGAATTACTTGCTTTTACCTTAGATCTCAGTTATGAACTAGGACTTACTGATGGTCTTCTGGATGTAGAAGGATCTAAGATGCATGTACTGAGTCTCAATGTAGGGTTTTTCTTCTAGTGGGTAAGCTGTATAACAGATGCAGAGACCGTAAGCTTATCATCTTCTATTTCTCCTAATTGTACTAGACTACTAGTATTAATCATTTCTTCTTGTAGAGGAATACTGATTTTTATATAATTATCTGTAAAGCCAGTCATCTTTCCAGCCGACTTACTTTTCTCAAATAAAGCTGTCCGCTCAGAGTTTGTATGCTGCTGATAAAAATGTCGTTTTTTCTTTTCTGACAAAATCCTAAGTCGCTCGTTTCTCTCCCTACGTACATTCATAGGCACTTGATTTTCCATCTGAGCTGCAGGCGTATTATTACGTTCTGAGAAAGTAAATACATGTAAGTAAGATATATCTAACTCTTGCAGAAATTGATAAGTTTCCATAAAGTCTTCTTCCGTTTCCCCCGGAAAACCTACTATAACATCCACACCTATGCAACAATGTGGCATAAGTGATTTTATATAATTTACACGTTCTTGGTATAAGCCTTTCTTGTACCTTCTTCTCATTAGAGATAGCATTCTATCAGAACCACTTTGTAAGGGCATATGGAAATGCGGTGCAAACCGCTCCGACTTAGCGACAAATTCTATAATGGAATCTGAACACAAATTAGGTTCTATAGAAGAAATTCTAAATCTCTCTATGCCCGTAATCTTATCTAGTTCTTGTATGAGATCTATAAATTGCTTACCTGTTTCTGGTTCAGAAAAATCTCCTATATTGACACCAGTTAAAACAACTTCTTTAACACCTTCTTCTGCTATTTTATTTGCATTAGCTACAACATTTTCGATCACATCAGATCTACTAAGACCTCTCGCCTGTGGTATGGTACAGAAGCTGCACTTATAATCGCAACCATCCTGAACCTTGAGAAAAGATCTAGTCCTATCACCATAAGAGAAAGCATCTACAAAGCTATTGACATGGTGAATTTCTGTAGACTTCACCAGACCTTTCTCCGCTCCTGATGACAGCTCATCTATATAATTCAGCACATTAAATTTTTCTGCTGCCCCTAGTACCAAGTCTACTCCAGGAATTTCTGAAATCTCCTGAGGCTTCAGCTGTGCATAACAACCTACAACAACCACCTTGGCATCTGGAGAATTTTTCAATGCCTTTCTGACAACAGCTCTACATTTCTTATCGGCAAAATCTGTAACGGAGCAAGTATTGATCACATAGATATCAGCTGCATCTTCAAAAGGAATAGCCGTATAGCCCTTCTGTTCGAAGCTACGCTTAATACTCGATGTTTCGGAATAATTCAGTTTACATCCGAGTGTATGAAATGCTACCGTATGAGGTGTTGCCATAGAATGTAAAGTTAATCATTTACTAGAAAAGCTATTGTCACTGGATAGGCAAAATATTGCATGTAATTTATTCTTCTCTCCACAGAATCTTATCATTGATATCTGACCTTGTAGATTCCACGATATTCTCAGGATCGATATTCCCCATATATAATAAACCTAAGCATCTCTGTCCATCCTCTAAGTTTAAGAAAGTCTTATCTGAGGTTATAGTAGCTGGTGAACTCCAGTAACAACCTATACCTCTAGATGTACAGCTCAGCCATATATTCTGCACTGCACAAGCAACTGCAGCAATTTCTTCCCATTCAGGTAGTCGCTCCTCGGGGTCTCTCTGCATAATAATAGCTAATACATGACTACTTTTTAAAACCTTGTTTTTCGTTTTATTATACTTTAGTTCCGAAAACTCATCAGAACCTGCTGCCGCCTTGTAAGCTTCTGATAAGAACTCAGAAAGCCCAGCTAGTCCATCTCCAGTAAATATCTGGAACCTCCACGGCTCTGTTTTTTTATGTGTCGGCGCCCAATTGGCATTTTCTAGTATCTGTAATATAGAAGCTCTATCTATCGGTTCTCCTGTATAACTAGCCGGAAAATGGGACCTTCTTACCTTTATAAGCGCATCTATGACCTGTGAAATGTTCATTTTTATAATATTCTAACAATATTTTTAAGTTAGTCTAAAAATATGTAAATTTATGTAAAATATATGCTATGCTATCGCAAGCTGAAGAAAATTATTTAAAAGCAATATTCAAAGTAACGGAAAAAGATAGAAAATCCGCTAATACAAATTCAATAGCTGAAATATTATCTACATCCCCCGCCTCTGTTACCGATATGATCAAGCGTCTCGCCGAAAAAGAACTGGTCAATTACCAAAAATATAAAGGCGTATCGCTATCCCCTTCTGGAAATAAGATATCTACAGACCTTATCAGAAAGCATAGGCTCTGGGAGGTATTTCTAGTCGAAAAGCTAGATTTTAGCTGGGAAGAAGTACACGAAATAGCCGAACAAATGGAGCATATAAAATCTGATATGCTTATAGAAAAGCTGGACAAGTTTCTCGATTTCCCTAAGTTCGATCCACATGGCGATCCTATTCCTAATGCTCAAGGAAAGTTTACATTAAGAAACCAATATGCACTGGATGTGCTTAATGAGGGTGAAACTGGAATTCTTGTAGGTGTAAAAAATCATAAGACTTCTTTTCTCAATTTCCTAAATGACCTTAATATCAAACTAGGAACTGAGTTCAAATTACAAAAGAAGATAGAATTTGACAGATCTATAAAAGTATTGATAGATAACAAGCAAGAATTGATTTTCCAACGAACGATAACTAGAAATCTCTATGTCAAGAAAAAATAACAATTTTATATTTTCAATAATAACACTTCTATTTATTTGCAGCTTCAGTACGCTTTCTGCACAAGGCAAGCTGAAGGTCGTCAGCTCGGCTTCTATGTTTACAGATATGACTAGTAATATTGCTGGTGATAAAATAGAACTGAAGACACTTGTGCCTATAGGTGGTGATCCTCATCTATATGAGCCGACTCCTAGGGATGCTGATATTGTAAATAAGGCTGACCTTATTTTAGTGAACGGACTACACTTCGAAGGTTGGATATTAGAACTTATAGAAAATTCTGGTACTGATGCAAAAGTAATAACTATAACAGAAGGTGTAACGCCTATTGCTAGCAGTGATTATAAAAACTCTTACGATCCCCATGCTTGGATGTCAGCAGAAAATGGATTGACCTACATAGATAATATAAAGGATGCTTTAGTCATTGCTGATCCTGCTAATTCAGATTTCTATATATCTAATCATGTCAAATATGCTCAAGAACTCAAAGAGCTGCATAGCTATATAAAAACCGCTATACAAAAAATACCTGCTGCTCAGAGAGTTCTTATAACTTCTCATGATGCTTTCAAATATTTTGGAAATACCTATGGGCTAAAACTAGAAGCCATCATGGGCATATCTACAGAATCAGAAGCACAAACTTCTGATATTGCCAGGGTGACAAAGGCTATAGAAACTTATAAGGTACCAGCCATATTTATAGAGTCAACTATAAATCCTAAGATGCTAAAACAAATAGCTCAAGATAACAATGTATCGATAGGAGGTGAACTGTATGCTGACTCTCTAGGAGACAAAAACTCCGAAGGATCTACCTATGTCAAAATGCTTAAACATAATACGAACGTCATCGTATCTGCCTTGAAAGATAAGGTCAATACAAAGTCAAAACATGACGATCACGATACAAAGAGTAGCCCTTGGATAACCTACCTCTCTGTATCACTGGCTCTGCTTGCTGGATTTCTTATCGTCATGTACAAAATGAACAAATAATATGAGTAGTACACATAGCATTACCGTCAAAAGTCTTTCCGTTTCTTACGGGACTAAAAGAGTACTTACTAACATCCATTTAGATATAGAACCAGGTAATGTATATGGCGTAATAGGTCCTAATGGAGCTGGGAAGTCCACACTCTTCAAGTCCATCCTTGGCCTTATAGAATATAATACAGGTGATATAAAAGTTCTCGACGAATCTATAGAAGAGGTTAGAAAACAAGTTGCATATGTTCCACAAAGAGATGAGGTAGATTGGGAATTTCCAGCAACAGTTCTGGATATAGTACTAATGGGTAGATATCCCCACAAGAAATTACTACAACGGATTTCTAATAGAGATAAAGAAATTGCACTAGAATCCTTAGAAAAAATGGGCATTCTAGATCTTAAAAATAGACAGATAGGTGCCTTATCAGGAGGACAGCAACAGCGAGTTTTTATTGCAAGAGCACTTTGCCAAGAAGCTACCGTCATGTTCCTCGACGAACCCTTTGTAGGTGTAGATATGACAACAGAAGAAAAGATCATTCAGATCTTAAAGAAAGAAGCAAAAGAAGGCAAAACATTACTTGTAGTCCATCACGATCTAGCTACTGTAGACGAATATTTCGATAAGGTCATCTTACTAAATCAGAGACTCGTTGCAGTGGGAGATACCGAAGATATTTTCACCAAAGAGAACATGGCAAAAACCTATGGTCCTCAGCTTACTATTCTTCATAAGACGGGTATGATAAATAATTAGACTTACTTCAGTTATGAAGAACTAAACTGACCTCCTTCACATCTTCATTTTATTACTTGCTTATAAAATAAATTTATAAGGGTATCTCCTTTTGTTTCTATACAATGGGAGACCCTATCAGAGGTAAATGTAGATTACTTCGAAGTAGAAAATTCTGCTAATACATTCTCGTGGGAAAAAATAAATCATACTGTTGCTGTCGGAAATTCAACAAAAAAATACAATACGCTGTAACAGATAAACATCCTAATAATGGTGCAAATTACCTCCGCATAAAGCAGGTAGATTATGACGGACATACTACTTATTACGGAAAAGTCTTTATTGATTTTTCATATGATGCAAAGTCTATCATTAGCCCTAATCCATTTTTAGATAAGCTGAATATAAACAACCTAACACCTGATGAAAATACAAGTATACAAGTGTATAACATTACATTGGATTTAATAAAGGAAATATCTCCAACAGGAAAAGAATCACTTTTCATCGATCTATCACATCTAGAATCAGGCGTCTATTATGTCAAAATAATAAATAATAAATAATGATTCACAAGATATTTCAAGTCATAAATTGATTAAGTTTTAAAAAAAACTTAGTTATGCAGTTTGGTAAAGTACTATGATAAATCGAATTGCCCCAAGATTTATAATGTAGAACTTATATATATTTATATAATAGGTTTAAAGCGCTAGTAATTCTCTATTTGACCAAATAGCTTATATTTGGAATGCAACTCATACTAAACTAGTATAATTTTGAATAAAAAAAATCTTAAAGTATATTGGAAAAAGAACCTTCGCTATCTTTTGATCCTGTTGAGCATTTGGTTTTTTGTATCCTATGGCTGCGGTATACTCTTTGCTGATGCACTTAACTCGATCAAGATGGGAGGTTTCCCTCTAGGTTTTTGGTTTGCACAGCAAGGATCTATTTATGTGTTTGTGGTTTTGATTTTCATATATGTTTGGCTTATGAATAAATTAGACAAAGAATTTGATGTAGATGAAAAATAAGCTTAACTATTTAATCCGAAAAGAAAAATCATGAGTATTCAGATATGGACTTTTATCATAGTAGGAATAACATTTGCAATATATATTGGTGTTGCAATTTGGGCTAGAGCTGGATCCACAAAAGAATTTTATGTTGCCGGAGGTGGCGTATCACCATTAGCTAACGGAATGGCTACAGCAGCCGATTGGATGTCCGCAGCTTCCTATCTTTCCATGGCAGGACTCATCTCCTTTATGGGATATAGCGGAGCTCAATACTTGATGGGATGGACGGGAGGCTATGTATTATTAGCTTTATTGTTAGCTCCCTATTTGAGGAAGTTCGGTAAATTTACTGTACCTGATTTTATTGGTGAGCGATACTATTCTAAAACTGCTAGATTAGTTGCTCTACTCTGTGCGCTACTCGTTTCATTTACCTATGTTGTAGGTCAGATGAAAGGTGTAGGGATTGCCTTCGCAAGATTTCTAGAGGTAGAGTTTTCTACAGGTATTTTTATAGGAATAGGCATAGTATTTTTCTATGCTGTTCTAGGTGGCATGAAGGGAATTACTTACACACAGGTAGCACAATATTGTGTTTTGATATTTGCTTTTACTGTGCCCGCTATTTTTATTTCCTTACAGATGGTAGGCAATCCTATTCCTCAGATTGGATTTGGAAGTACAATGGCAGATGGAACATATCTACTTGACAAACTTAATATGCTGAGTACAGACTTAGGTTTTAGCGAGTACACCTCATCTGGCATGGATGATCGAGTCAATATGTTTTTTATTACAGCTGCATTGATGTTTGGGACTGCTGGCTTACCACATGTTATCGTTAGGTTTTTTACGGTGCCTAAGGTAAGAGATGCTAGAATTTCTGCAGGCTACGCTTTACTTTTTATAGCAATTCTATACACAACAGCTCCTGCGATCGCAAGCTTTGCAAGAACTAATCTAATACAAACAGTCAGCAACCAACCCTATTCAGAAATGCCTACCTGGTTTAAGAAATGGGAAGAATCAAAATTGATATCATTTGAAGATAAAAACAAGGATGGAATCATTCAATATGTGGCTGACACAAACAACAATGAATTGACAATTGATAGAGATATCATGGTCTTAGCCAATCCTGAAATTGCCAACTTGCCAGCCTGGGTAATTGCATTGGTTGTAGCAGGTGGTTTAGCTGCAGCGCTGTCTACAGCAGCAGGATTATTGTTAGTAATTGGAACATCTGTTTCTCATGATCTTTTGAAAAAAACTATAAGGCCTACTATTAGTGAAAAAGGTGAATTAATGGCTGCAAGAATATCCATTGCGGTAGCAGTAATTGTTGCTGGTCTTGCAGGTCTAAATCCACCGGGTTTTGTTGCACAGGTAGTTGCCTTAGCATTTGGTCTAGCGGCCTCCTCTTTTTTTCCAGCTATTATATTAGGGATCTTCGATAAGCGAATGAATAAAGAAGGAGCTATAACAGGAATGATTGTCGGTATACTTTTTACAGTTGCATACATATGGTATTTTAAACCTCAGTTAGGAGGGCCAGGTACCCCAGATGGTTATTGGTTCGGTATCAAACCAGAAGGAATAGGCGTGCTAGGAATGATCTTAAATCTTATTGTATCCTTAATAGTGAGCAGGCTTACACCTACCCCACCAAATGAAATCCAAGCTTTAGTAGAAGATATCCGCATACCTAGAGGTGCTACAAGCGCAGGGGTTACACATTAGAAGAAGGCTAATAGAATAAGTAGTTTTTTCTATGAGTCTTGGAATAGTTTTATTACTTTCCAATAGCACATTAATAATCTATGTTTAAAAAACTGATGTCACCCTTAAGCGGATGCTTACCCATAATGATGGTGATGATAGTAAAGTTGTAAAATAAAGTAATAATAGTATGACTACTCAAATAAAAACACTCGAACAGTACAAAGAAACCTATAAGGAAAGCGTCCAGAATCCTGAAAGTTTTTGGGAAAAAGAAGCACTTACTTTCGAATGGGCTGAACCATTTGATACCGTTTGCAAATGGAATTTTACAGAACCTAAGGTCAAATGGTTTCTTAATGGAAAAACCAATATTACCATTAACTGTCTAGATAGACATCTAGAATCCAGAGGAGATCAGCCCGCATTACTTTGGGAACCTAATGAAATAGATGGAGAGCACAAGGCTATTACTTACCGCCAGCTTTACCATGAAGTATGTAAGACCGCCAATGCGCTAAAGTCTTTGGGTATAAAAAAAGGTGATAGAGTTGTCTTCTATATGCCTATGGTGCCAGAACTAGCTATTGGCGTATTGGCCTGCGCGCGGATTGGTGCTATACACTCAGTAGTCTTTGCAGGGTTCTCTGCACAAGCACTAGCAGATAGGGTCGATGATGCTCAAGCTAAATTGATCATCTGTTCAGATTATAACAAACGTGGAAAGAAAAACATCCCTGTAAAGCAAGTTGTGGATGACGCAATGGATATAGGTTGTAACTCTGTGAGCAATGTAATAGTACACAAAAATACGGGAGGAGAAATTAACTGGTCAGATGATACAAATGTATGGTGGCACGAATTAATAAATAAACAAGAAGAGGAATGTACTGCAGAATTGATGGATAGCGAAGACATGCTTTTTATCCTTTATACTTCGGGATCTACCGGTAAGCCAAAAGGTGTTGTCCATACGGTTGGTGGATACATGGTCTATACCTGCTATAGTTTTAGGAATGTTTTTCAGTATCAAGAGGGAGATATCTACTGGTGTACAGCAGATATCGGATGGATCACTGGGCACTCTTATATTATATATGGCCCCTTACTTGCAGGTGCCACAACGATGATGTTCGAAGGTGTTCCAACTTACCCCGATGCTGGACGATTTTGGCAAATTTGTGAAAAGCACAAAGTCAACCAGTTTTATACCGCACCTACAGCCATCCGTGCTCTGATGTCCTGTGGGGATGAGTGGCCAGCTAAATATGATCTCTCTAGTATCAAAGTTCTTGGCTCTGTAGGAGAACCTATAAATGAGGAAGCTTGGCATTGGTACGATAAGAAAATAGGTAAGGGGAAAGCACCCATAGTTGACACATGGTGGCAGACAGAAACAGGTGGAATTTTACTTACCCCACTACCAGGCATTACTGATACTAAACCAACTTATGCATCCTATCCGCTACCAGGTATCCAACCCGTTCTAGTAGATACAGAAGGTAATATCCTAGAAGAAAATGATGTGGAGGGATTACTCTGCATTAAGCATCCTTGGCCATCTATAGTACGTACTACTTACGGGGATCATGAGCGATGTAGAACAGTATATTTCTCTGCTTTTAAGGATATGTATTTCACTGGTGATGGGGCACGAAGAGATAGTGATGGAAGAATAAGAGTCATCGGTAGAGTCGATGATGTGATCAATGTATCAGGTCATCGTATGGGTACAGCCGAAGTAGAAAATGCTATCAACGAACATCCTAATGTTGTAGAGTCTGCAGTAGTAGGATACCCACATGATATCAAAGGTCAAGGAATTTATGCCTATGTCATAAGCCAAGGAAAGGAACTAGATGATGCTTTCAAAAAAGAAATTTGTGATGTCGTAAGAAAAGAGATTGGACCTATAGCCAAGCCAGATAAGATACACTTTACTCAAGGATTACCTAAGACACGATCGGGTAAAATTATGCGTAGAATACTTAGAAAAATTGCTTCTAATGACACAGACAATTTAGGCGATACCTCTACCCTACTTAATCCTGATGTTGTCAATGATTTGATGAAGACGGTTAGTTAAACGGTGTAAAAATCTTGCTTATTTTAATATCCCTGAACTCTAGAATTTACAAACTAATATCTGTGTAATATTGTTAGCTGAGCATTCGTCTTTATGTCAAAGGAGTTTCAATACTTATATTCGGTATACATTTTTATAGCTCATTGGAGCCTTAGCATTAATACTATAAAAAGCTCTGCTGTTGCCTAACAAATCGATTTTAATTATTGTAGATTAGCTCTTGTGGAAAAGAAGATATTATTACTCACACCGCCGTTTACTCAACTCAATACACCTTACCCTGCGACAGCTTACATTAAAGGTTTTTTGAAAACTCAAGGTATAGATGCCGCACAAGCAGATCTAGGTATCGATACCATTCTACGCCTGTTCTCTAGTCAGGGACTACAACAAATGTTTGGGGCGATAGAAAGTCTTAGTGATGAATCTTCGGAAAATATACATCGAATTTTTTTATTACGTAAGGAGTACATAAATACTATAGATACGGTAATAAGATTCTTACAAGATGATGATCCCACCCTAGCACATCTTATCTGTCAAGGTCATTTTCTACCAGAAGCATCTAGGTTCGATGCACTTGAAGATACTGAATGGGCTTTTGGTACGATGGGCATTAGAGATCAAGCTAGATACTTGGCAACTCTATATCTAGAAGATATCTCTGACTTCATAGTAGAAGTAATGGATCCCTATTTCGGATTTAGCAGATATGCAGAGCGACTAGGTATGTCTGCCAATTCTTTTGATGAAATACATGACGCACTACAGCAACCTATAAGTATTATAGGTGAGATGATGATAGAACAACTTAGCGCTTTATTTACTAAGTTCGAACCTACTATCATTTGTATTTCTGTACCATTTCCAGGGAATCTATTTGCAGGTTTACACTGTGGTCAGTGGATTAAACAAAACTACCCTGATTGTAAAATCATTATGGGTGGCGGCTATCCGAATACAGAATTACGTTCGCTAAGTGATCCTAGGGTTTTTGACTATATAGATTACATCACTTTAGATGACGGAGAGACACCGCTTATGCAATTATTTTCTTACTTAGATGGCAAGATAAATATCTCTATGCTGAAAAGAACTTTCAGTCTTGTCGGAGATAAAGTAGTCTATCACAATGGAAGCATTTTCCCTGACGTAAAACAAGAAGTAGTAGGAACACCTAATTATACAGATCTACCACTTAGGAAATACTTATCCGTCATTCAGATTACTAATCCTATGCATCGCCTATGGAGTGATGGTCGGTGGAATAAGTTGACTATGGCACATGGTTGCTACTGGGGTAAGTGCACCTTCTGTGATATCTCGCTAGATTATATTGCCAATTACGAAGCCTCTTCCGCTATAGTAATAGTCGATAGAATGGAAACGCTGATTGCTGAAACAGGCAATAGTGGTTTTCACTTTGTAGATGAAGCTGCGCCACCTGCACTTATGAAAGCTGTAGCGTTAGAAATTCTAAAACGTCGGCTTATCGTGAACTGGTGGACAAATATTAGATTCGAAAAAAGCTTTACCTACGACCTCTGCAGGTTACTTGCTGCTTCTGGTTGTATTGCTGTATCAGGTGGATTAGAAGTAGCCTCCGACAGATTACTTAAGCTTATTGCTAAGGGAGTGACAATAGAGCAAGTTACACTTGTAAATGACAACTTCAACCAAGCTGGAATCATGGTACATGCCTATCTGATGTATGGCTTCCCCACACAAACAGCACAAGAGACAATAGACGCTCTAGAAGTCGTAAGACAGATGTTTCAGATTGGCATATTACAATCTGCTTTCTGGCATAGATTTGCTATGACAGCACATAGTCCCGTCGGATTAGACCCTGCTACTTTTAAGGTCAGTGCAGTCAATGAAGAACCCGGAAGTTTTGCCAACAATGACTTAGAACACATAGATCCTACTGGATGTGATCATGACCTTTTTACAGAAGGACTGAAAAAATCATTGTATAATTACATGCACGGCGTATGTTTAGATCATCCATTACAAAAATGGTTTGACCATAAGGTTGCAGACACCACTCACCCTACGGATCTTATTAGTTCCTATCTAGGTCAGCCGCCGTTTCGAAATATTAAACCTTCCCAACGTATGATATGGTTGGGCGGTGAAATATACCGTGATGAAAAAACAACTAGACTCAATATAGTAAGTAAAAAAGAACATTACGAAATACCATTTCCTAGCGAAATCATTAAATGGTTAGAATCCATTATGCCATTGCTAAGTCCAGAATCTAATCAAGTAATAAGTTATAGGTATTTCCAGCAAAGCTACGAAGAAGAAGGGCTAGAAGATTTTCTAATTTTCTGGCATCGGAATGAAATGGAAACGCTTAGGGACATCGGACTTATTGTTATCTAGTCGTTTCTATTGCCAGCAACTCCTTAGTCTTTTTTTGTATCTCATCTTTAGCTCCGTTAGAAAGTAGGAAATGGTTAACATCAGGATAAGCATATAGATTTATATCATTACCCATTTCCTTTGAAGCTGCTACAAAGGATTTAGCAAAATCATAGGAGACCATAAAATCTGCCTCACCATGAAACATTGAAATTTTTGATGGAATTTTTTTATTATACGTTACTGGAGATATGCTTTCTAGTGTTTGCTCTCCATGCACTAACTGCGGTGCTAGTTTATCTTCTCTAAGATCTACAGGTGTAGAATAAAGAATCAGCTGCTGCGCGACAGGAGCTTTTATATCAGGCAGTAGCTGACTCATAAGTGCTAGATGTGCTCCTGCCGAATAACCTACTATAGATAATTTAGCCATATCTATTCCCAGCGAAGCTGCGTTTTCTTCTAGATAGATTAGTGCATCTACAACATCTTTAACACAATCCATAGGTGATCTACTTAGAAAATTTGCAAACTTATATTCTACCGAAACAGTAACCTGTCCTTCTTTCGCATAATATTTACAATCCTCAAAAAAAGAATTGGGGCTTCCCATTACCCATCCTCCAGGATGTAAGAAAACAACAACCGGAGCTAGCGAAGTCGATATCTCAGACGAAAACACATGAAGTACTAGATCGTCTTGGCCTATCGTTTTATAGATAATCTCTTTATGTTGGATCGTATTATTTTTTTGAGCCATGATTTGGAAACTTAAACTAAGTATAGAAAAAAGAAAAACTAATTTATTTACTGCAATCATAGTTGTAAAAATTATAATATCGAATATCTGAAAATATCGCGTGCCACTAATTAAATAACAAAAAAGTCTCTATGGTTTTAGAATCCTAAGAAAAAAATAAAGTTCCTAGTAATTGATGATAAAAAATACTAAAATTGGGTCATGGTTGATTTATACTTTTTGTTCCTTTCAGAAATTGTACTTACATCCTTATATGAACAATATGGTTATATAGCTACATTCTTAGGCACCATGCTGGAGGGTGAAATATCACTACTTACTTCTGTACTTGGAGCGAAGATGGGCTATTACAATTATTATATTGCTCTTACGGTAGCCTTTCTAGGTGCTTGGGTAGCAGATTGGTTTAAGTACCTCGTAGGAAAAACCAAAGGAAAAAAAATATTAGAAAACAAGCCTAAGCTAAAAGCTAAATTTGATAAGACAACTGTGTGGTTTGAGAAGTATCCTTACTGGACACTTACTTTCTACAAACTATTTTTTGGAATGACTACCATTATCTTGTTAGTCGCTGGGCTGAAAAACATTTCGATTCTTAGGTTTGCATTTCATAGTGCAATTAGTGTAGCTCTTTGGGTCGGCATACTCGGTGGTTTTGGTTATTTCTGCGCACAAGAAATTATTATGAAGATAGAATATGCAGGAATGCATAAAGTAGAAATTCTAGTTATCCTTTTTTCTGTAGCATTTCTATATTGGTTTTTTGTAAAAAGACCTTATCAAAAAGCATGTATGGATTGTCCATGAAAATCTATTATAAAGTACATCTACACGTACAACTGGCTATGACAATACTTGATATCTTTAATAATATTTTTGTTTAGTCTCTTTTCATAAGCATCCATATCCTCTATCTCATCTAATAGTTCTTCTGCTTTTATTTTAGCATGAAAGTTACCTTTTGTTTTTTGAAGAAAGTATACGTAATCTAACCTTATATCATAGTTAGAGAAATTGGTATCCATCTTAAAAAAGATCTTTTCTGCTGCTTCTATATCACCTTCATAATAATAAGACCAAGCTACCGCTGCTCTTTCTTGAGAATTGATAAATTCTTTTTTTCCATCTAACAGTTCCCCATATTCCAAAACCATCTTGTAATGTTTTTTCATATAATGAGCCTGAATAAGTTTCATAAGCAGCACACTATCATTTTTGTTAGCCCCTATATTTGAGGATTCATATAACTGTATTGCTCTATCGTAATTACCTATTTTGAAGTGTTCGTTTGCTAGCTCTAGCCTATTAGAAAATGTATCTGAGAATACTACCTTTTGTTCTAATTTATTAATGGTGTAATTACTAATTATAGAGCCCTTCACCTCCTCTTTTATCTTATCTATATTTCCACGACTATAGAACTGATCATATAAATAAAAAAGGCTTCCCAGAAAAGGAAAAACTATGATAATCCAAAACCATCTTTGTTCAGACTTATTTTTGTAAGCGTGATACAAACAGAATATTTGTATCAAAATAACTAGTGGGTACAATCTTATCATGATCTATAGTAAATTGCTTGCTAGAAATTACAATATAAGTGTTTTAGCTGGTTTAGCTAGCTGTTGACCTTCTTATTACTTAGCTCAAGGCTGTTACTTACCTATCCTTAGTAACAATTTCCTGATACATTTTTTCAAACTCAGATAGGTTTATATCCAATAGTTTCATTTTTCTAATAAGATTTGGTAATTCTGTATTTATAACATATGCTTTTAGTTTATTCCTTATTATATCAGAAGCATCTGTACTAACAAAAAATCCAATACCTCGTTTGTTATATATAATACCCTCTTCCTGCATCTGAGTATAACTACGCATAACCGTATTAGGATTTACACCCATCTTTGCCGCCATCTCTCTTACAGATGAAATTTTTGTATCTGGAAGAAATCTTCCTGCTATAATCTGCTCAGATATAAAGTCTACAATCTGCTGATAGATAGTACTGTTTTTCTTAAACTCCATTAGGCAGATTTTTTTGCAAATACAACATAAGTCATCACCCACATAATCGGTGTAAGTAATATAAGTAGGTTTGTTTTTTCTTGGACAAAAACAAGCATATTAAAGATTGCTACTCCTGTATTATCTAACACACTAAGCTCACCACTTCTATATATTAAACCTATAATTATAGCTAATCCAAGAAATAAAACCAAGGTAACAAGTCCACCTTTGAGAGCAGCTAATCTATCAAAATAGAAGGAAAAGAAAAATGCAATTGCATGGAAAACTATAAACACTTGTACAAATTTATATGCCACTCTTTTTGACAAATGTGATCCCTCCACCATAACTGCTGGATCTAGATAATCATTATGAGTAAACATATAACCTTGGAAAAATAAATAAAATATACTGCAAAGAATCAGGACAAAAAGTGGCAAGGTATATAACCACTTAGTAAATATTTTTTCTAAGTGACTAGCCGGTAAAGAAAGATAGTCTATCCTTCTTTCGCGTGTACTAAGGTCACCCAAATTACTACTGGTTAATAATCCTCCTATCCCAAACAAGGAGATAACAAAACTAATTAATAGAATAGAAAATCCAGCTTGACTATCTGGAAGTAAGTAAAACTGTGCTACTCTAGTAATAATAAAAGTTAAAATCACTAAGCCCACAACACCCATAAGAAATTGCTTTCTATACCTTAGCCAGTCTCTTTGTACCAGTCCAAATATTCTTGATAAATTAAATTCCATAATATTATTTTTTCAAAATTGAGCCAACTATGTTTTCATTTTCTGTCACCGCATTGAATAATAAAGTAAGCGGAATTTCTCTTTGAATATTTTCCGTATTTTTTTTCAGATGTATATACTTTCCTAACTTCAATTCAGAATAAAGAGCACCTTCACAGAATTCATCTAAGCTAGAAATACAGGTAAGTGCTTTTTCTATCTTTCCTATATCTGCATCTAAGCTTATGGAACCATTACTAATAATAATAATTCGATCTAATAGAGAAGAAATCTCGTCTACCTGATGCGTGGAAATAAGAACTGACTGAGTAGGAACTAGGCTACCCGCTATCAGTTTACGAAACTTTTGTTTAGAAGGGATATCTAGGTGACTAGTTGGTTCGTCTAAGTATAGATATGCAGCACCACTTGCTAGTCCTAATGCAAGTAAAAACTTTTTTTTCTGTCCTTGAGAAAGATTAGACAACTTCCTTTTAATATCTATTTCGAGATAAGTAAGATTTTTATAAAAAGCCTCCCTGTCCAAGGATTTATAGAATCGCTTATACAAAGAGAAATACGCCTGTACGCTCAAGCTAGGTAGAAAAGGATTTTCTGGTAGAAAAAAAATATCCTGCAGTAGACAAACACTTCTTTTGTAGATGGGCTCTTCATCATACAAAATAGATCCAGAAGTAGGCCGATGCATGCCTGCTAATAATCGCATCAGACTAGACTTTCCCGTTCCATTCTTTCCTAGAAGACCATATATCTTTCCTTGCTCCAATTGTAAGTTCAACTGACTAAACAAATTCTCTTTCCTCGGATATGCAAAATCTACTTGTCTAACATTAATCATACTTATTGTTTTACTGTATTACTATACTAATACTGTAAAGTACTATTTTTTATTTATATAAAGCAAGTTTTCATTACGATAAATATATTTCAACATATGCATAGCAAAATCTACCTTATGGACATAAATAATTGTAAATCAAATATCTAGGCAAATCGCTATTATTAAATTTCTAAGATATAATGTCAAAGAGAATACAGATGTAGACTGTTTGTAGGGATTATGTAGGTGATTGTAGTGAATTTGTAGAGTGCTTGTTGCCCATTGTAGGTAGTTAATTTTGATAAAACTTCAAGTAAGTAATATTTTTGCCACGTTGCGAAGCATTTAAATTACTTGTAACACTATGAAATTCAACCTCCGCTTATTAAGAGAGAATAAGGGAGCACTACTGTGCTCTCTTTTCTTTTTTATACTAAACTGCTAGTTATACGTCATTTTAGAGATCTTTCTTATTGTAAATAGACTAATTGTAGAGGATATGTAGAGCATGAGACGCCTTTTGTAGGCCATCAGGACTTGCAACTAGCACTAGATGATTCTATATTTACTTTGTAATAATTTAGAAATTATTCTCAATATTTTAAGGGTGTTGAAGGGAGCTCACATACAGATGTAAGCTCTCTTTGCTTTTTTAGACCATTCGTTTTTATACTTATTGAGCGCCATTCGTTAAAGCTTTGGCGCAGAAGTGCCGATTTATATGTAGTTTCTAGCTTTTATCCCACCAAAAATGACGTTCGTCGAGAATCTGCTTGGAAAGTCTTGTTTTTCCAAGCACTAGTCGTAGAAGTTTGTTTTGAAGACCTTTTACCCTGATATTACAGACATATCATTCAACTAAAAACAATAATTATGAAAAATACGACATGTAAAAAAACTTGGGATCATTACGGAAGATTAAGCTTTTTGATAATTGTTACTATAGGAGTCACCTATACAACTTGCCTTAGTTTCATTCTATAGATTTAGCTGACCAATATTATGAAGATAACCCCAATCTCTAACAGACCTGCGTTTGCACGGGTCTGTTAATTTTTAGCTAGCTCTATACGATACTATATTAACAATAGACTTTCTAAGGCTTTCATAGTAATTCGCTTTCGCTTCTCATGGTCAAAATTCTGCTCTTCCAGAGCAGTTGCAAAAAAGATTAACTCTGCCTCATATTCTATTATACCTATATACCAACTAATTCCTGACAATGACCTCCCTGTCTTTGCTATCAAATTATAATCCGCATCAGTTTCTACTCTCATCATTTTCTTACTTATAGCATACGTTCTGTGAGATACAGGTAATCGGGAGAAATAAAATTGCTCAAGAAATCGAATCTGATCATAAGGACTGATTTTAGAATCCCCCTCTAACCAGAACATATCTATATTATCAGCTTTGACATCCATATCTCGATAATCAAATTTTTCTAGATAAGCTATCATTCGATCAACACCTACCTGTCTAGCAATCGACTGGTAACAAGGTACACATGAATAATGGAAAGCATCTCTGAAGCTAAGGTCTTGATTCCAATTATTAACACTGTAGTTTGTACCATCCCACTCAAATATATACTCATCATCTGGAATGATTCCTAAGTCTAGAGCAATCAATGTATGCGGAATCTTAAAAGTAGAAGCTGGAATATATCCATGCTTAGCTATTTCGTTATCATTACTATAATAGGTATCTTCTTTCAAATTGTAAATCAGAATAGAACCCTCCAAATTCTCCTCTTCTAGTAGAATCTTGAATTCCTTTTTCTCGACAAACTTAGCATCACTCCGTATAGATTCCTCTAATTTCTTTTCTGATGCAGACCTACATCCAAAGAGCACTAAGGAAAGAATAATTATCAAACTAATTCCTCTCATACTATCTATCAAGATCAATAACTAATCCTTCTCTAGTTGTATATTGTAAAAGACCATGCATCTGGTTATAAAATAATTGCACGATACTATCATCATCTAGAGATGTTTCATAATTAATTTCCAATACATCATTGTAATCATTATTTCCAAAAACAATACTATTGTGAAAAACGGGAGTACCACTAAAAGGAGTAGTAAGGGAGTCATCATCATTTATACTTATAAATGAAGTGTTTCCCTCTCCTTCGCGGTTAAAAAATACGGTTATCTGAACAACCGGAACAAGATCTTGTGTACTTCCCCTCTGAACAAACTCTATAAAAGGAATATCATTAGCACCTTCACGCAATTCCACTGTAAGTAACTCATCACAAATAAATGGCATATCGGGAGTAGTGACTTCTAGAACTCTTTCCACCGTTACTGAAAAAGCTGATCCATCGTTACCTATAAATCGCACGATATCTCCATCAAAATATGGAATAGCTTCTTTAACCTCTGGAAATATCTCAAAAGATTCCCTGCCTTTACATTCATCTTCCGAACAAGAAATAAGAAATAAAAGACTCAATGAAAAGATTATCCGGATAAACATAATATATTTTTAAGCGTTTATAATAAAACGAAACAAACGTGAAAAATTACTCCTCCTAAGCTGCCTATTATCTCTTAGTTTCTATCTTATTTCCTGCAGATGTCAATCCACAGATTGCGAAGATAATGGAGACTCCATATCTCTGCAAGTTTTTGTTGATAATCAAAACTACCTCGTTACCAATAACTTTCCAATCGGTCTAATAAGAGTAAGCCTAACAAATCTAGAAAGCGGAACGGTTTCAGACTTAGTCTTTAACACTACTAATATTTCTGCTTTCGAAATTTACTTATTAGATAGAATAGACTATCGTATAGATATAGAAGGTCTAGAAGCCATTTTTCTTAGAATGAACACAAGATTAGAAAGCGAAACGGAGTGTTGTAAAAATTACAAAGCAGAAGAAGTATTTTTTAACGAAATACTAATCTGTTCCACAGATTGCGAATTAGTAAGGATAGATTTATAGAGAAGTATGATAAATTTAAGATCGATCTCCACCTGCTAACTTCCAACCTAACCAACCCATAGGGATGTATGCAATAAGAAGATCTAATACAGAAAACCACATAGGACCAGGTATCATACTTACCGCCATTATACCTCCAATTATAAAAAATGCTCCTATCCCGATTCCTATATATAAATGATGACTTGCAGCTAGCTTCACGGCTATAAATGCACCTACCAAAGTTCCCAGAGCATGCGCTACGAAAGGCATAAGAAAATGCTTAGCCTCATAAAGATGAATATTACTCTTGATACTTTCTAAATCATTAGGATCTACTCCAGGAGGTAGAGGCACTAGAGAAGGGCTGATTATAATAATTCCCAGATTTACTAAACCACCGATAAAAAGCCCAGCAAGAACAGCTAGAATATTTCTGATTATAGGATTCATAGTTTTTGTTAGTTTTGTTTTGAATTTACTATAGTAGTATTTTTTCATGAAATCTGCAATATAAATTTATTAATTTAATAGGCTTAAGCAGATAATCTTGAAAATAATAATACCAGTAATTTACCTCTTTTCAATTTTGTTTTTATTTCCGATTTATACATCAGCACAGATCGATAATCAGTCTTGGACCTCTCTTAGTATTAGAAAACAAGTATCTTCTAATACCATCATACAAATAAAGCCTACAGAAAGAAGATTCAATAATCTTAAGGACCATCAGAATAGCTCCATAGATCTTTCTTTCCAAACTAAAATCAAAAATGGCTGGTCTTTTGGTGGTCTTGCAAGAACTTGGTTTGTTCCCAACGAAAAAATACGTCAATTCTTATGGGCAAATATAACTCACTCTTTTAATTCCGATCGTATAAAAATGAGTAACAAAGTGAGATTACATTATGCTTTAGATATTAATGATAGAAAGGATCCTGATTTTTTAAGATGGAACTTCCAGATAGGTCCTAACTTAAAAAAGAAGGTAGAACCATTTATAGCTATCGTCTCATTTTTCAGAATGAACGGTATTAACGATTTCCAAAGGATCAGATATGAACCTGGTCTAAAATGGAAGATAAATAAGAACTGGATTCTAAGTACTGTTTTCAGAAGAGAAACTACCCTTAACAGAAAACCAAAAATAAAGACCAACGTATATGTTGTAACCCTAGGATATTATATTCCCTAGATATAGAACTTCCTTGGTGCTTACAAAATTTAACCTCAGTGTTTAATGTACTTTATCGTTTCAAATAAGATGAATACATCCATACCAACTTTTCTTGTTCTCTGATATAATCACTCATAAGAGCATTTGTTCCTTCATCATTTGCATCCTCAGAAAGTCCAAGCAATTCACGTTGTATCATGATGATAGTTTTGAAGGAATTTAGAATATCTCGAACGGCAATAGTACCATCACTTACCTGCTCACTTTCTACAATTTTAGAAATCGTTCTATAGTCTGCATAGTTATGTTTAGGACTATGCCCTAAGGTTAAAATTCTTTCAGCAAGCTCATCAATCTTCAATACCAAGTCATTATATAATTCCTCAAATTTTACATGGAGTTCAAAAAACTTTTCTCCCTTGATGTTCCAATGATATCCCCTCGTATTTTGATAAAAGATAGAGTAATTCGCTAGAAGTTCGTTTAATTTTTCTGCCAAGTGTTGTGCTTTATCTTTATCTAAGCCTATAGAATTTATATTTTCCATTTTATATATTTTTTTTGAAAGAAGATTCTTATTAATTCAACAAATCCATACACACGATATAGAACCACAAATAATACCTTATTGTTCGAAATAAAGAAATATGAATTAGAACTATAGATTAAACTCCTTAGCTACGGATAAGTTTTACAATTTCAGCTAGGTCTACATATTTAAAATTTTGAGCAGCCTTATTATCACCTTTAAAATTGAAACCATCTTGAGCGATCAATATCCCATTTGGGAAATTATCACCAAGATTTAAAGATAGAATTTCTATTCCATCCGTCTCTTCTACTCCATCTACCTGTCCCGACGTCAATACAAAAGAGCTTACATATTTATCCGACTCTAGATCAAAAATCGCATAAGAGAAATTTCCCTGACTAGAAGCTATTAAATAGTGCGGTGGTAATAATGCAAGTCCTTCTAGGTCATATTTGATATTAGGATTTGCTTCCGTACTTCCAGCAAGTAATCTTCCTTTTGTAGATCCTTCCGGCGAGGCTGAAAAAATATGGATTCCCTTTTGCTCCTCGCCTACATACAAGGATTGCGTGTCTTCATCTACTACCATACCTTCTATCTGTGTTTCTAGTTGTAATTGTCTATCTATATCTATAGTAAGGTTACCGTCTACTGCCAGATCTATTTTCAGTTGCTTTATAAGTCCTGTCTTACTGTTAGCAAATGCAAAAAGCTGATCATCCTTGGACTTATACAAACAAAATCCATAGGGACTAAACTCTCCTAGTCCAACAGAAAAGTCTGGCTCTGAATTTATTTTGCCTCCTTCTCTTATTATAAAAAAACTGATGGAATTATCTGTTCTATTACTTCCAGCTAAGACATCTACTAGCTTTCCTCCTAACATTACACCATTACGCACATCGACATTATTGATCATTCCACATGGCACATATTGCAGCTGCTTGCCACCTAAGTCATAAGCATGGATACCACTCAGTTTATTAGATCCGTAGACTACACTGTTAGATGGATCTTGCTCATTATACCATATGGCGGGATCGTCTGCTGAGTCATCATCTATATTGCTGACCTGTACAGGATCAGTCTCTATATCTACCTTAATCTTATGTTGGAATTTCTTCTGTGCCGATACAGCACTTCTGTACATTTCTACATCTTCTCTAGCCTCTTTGTTTCTAACAAATTTATGAGCGCAAGAAATTAATCCAACACTAGTTAGAAACACAAGGAACAAGAAACCCAAAAAAGAATAATTTCCTTTATGCACTTTTATTTTTTTCCCAAGAAATCCTCCTAACTTCATTACTAATTAATTTGCATCAGATTTTATAATAATATGAGATATTCTGACACCGTTTTCTGAGATAGCATTAATCAAATACATCCCAGTTGCCAATTCTGATATTTCTAACTCGAATTCCTTATTGTCTGGAGCCACTATCATCTGCATTCTTCCTGAAGCATCATAAATAGACAAGGTCAGGATTTTTTCAGACGATGTACAATAGATGCTAGTCGAACTTGGGTTTGGGAAAACATTAAACCCTATCGAATCCGCTATATCATCAGATGAACTGGTAATATCAGAATTCATAGAATTAAATGTAGGATTCATGATTTGGAACGGCCCCGTACCATTAGGAAATCTACCATAGGATATATCTGCAGTCTGATCTACATAAGATATCTCATCTAAGATTTCGCCCATAGGGTCAACTAAAAAAATAGATTCTCCTCCTGCAGATAATTTAAAGTTAACATGTAAGCCTTCTTGTTCTTCGTCATCATCAGCCCATACTATAAGATATCCACCTGCTTCTATAACAGTACCTGCTGGAATCTCCCATTGCATCAGATCATCAAAATCATCAGATAGGAAATATCCCTCTAAATCTATAGCCGATGTACCAATATTATAAAATTCTATCCAGTCATCAAACTCACCATCTTGGTCAGCCTCTGTGAGATCGTTAGAAGCCATAAACTCATTGATAACAACATCGCCTGTTCCGGAGTTGATAGAACTTGCTATAAGATTATGGAACTCATATTCTGCTCTAACTGGAGAAAACTTGCCGATATTGTTATTGTCCGCATAGATATAAAACTGTGTCGCGCCTCGCTCTGGCGTAAGATTTACTCCGTAGATATTATCTCCGGCAGCACCATCATTATGCATGCCATCATCAAACATTTGTATTCGCTCGAACACACCATATTCATCACCTCGATATCCTAGATAGGCTTCGTCTGCATCTAGAATCTCTGCAGTAATCGTTAGTGGCTCACCTATTATAGGCATAGCTATCGAAAAATCTATATCTGATATACTTGGCTCTGTTTGTGTAAAATCACTAAGTCCAAGTAAATAATTTGTTCGCCCATCCATCAAGTTCGTTATTCCTACCGTAGATCCTCCTCCAGGACCACCTCCTCCTCCATTGACATCTGAGGTAAGGTTAGATAAAAAATTATTGTAAGTGAAAAACTTGTTATTATCCTGTTGTACATCACTATCTATAAGCTGCTGTAAGGTCTGACCAACCGTAAAATAATTGTCATTATCAAAATTCTCTAGTAGTATAGTTTTGTAATGCGCTAGATACATTCTTTTGTATATAGGAACTGCTAGAAGTTCTTTAACCAACGGAAAGTTACTATCATTACTATGAAGAAGATGGCTCATCTGTTGCTTAGAAATTGTGGTATTGACACTTCCAGAACCTGTCATTGTAAATCTTCCAAATGACTCATTAAGATCCCAAATTAAAGGTACAAACCGACCGTTATCATCTCTATACAGGTAGTAATTTTGCGCAAACCCACCAATATAACTATCCAAGTTTACCATAACATTATTCAATGCAAGCATCCATAAAGCTCTGTCTACATCTAGGATATCTTCTATTTCTGCGGTATGGTTAACTAGTGTATCACATAGATCTATAAGTTCACTCCATCCATAATCTGATTTTAATTCGTACGCATCATAATAGGCTGTACTATCTGTACCTAGGAATTCTAGATTAGGTAAGTCATTAGAACCCGGCCCTGCTCCTGCTGGCGGATTACATTTTACAAAAGTATTGCTCTTGGAATTAAATCTATTGTTTACAAATTTCTTAGAGATAGATTCTGAATTGCTATAAAGACCGAGTAAGTTTCCATTGACATACACGTTAGCATAATTAGATAATGGAGCGTCCATATATTGTCTGATCACCTGATAGGATAAAACCTCTCTTACAAAAGAAGGATCTTTAGCAACGTTGCTAAGTTTTATATCTGTATAACCTTCATATTCTTGATCCTTATAGGTATCTAATTCTATGTGAAAAGGATTCTTTACTTGATTAGGACTGTAAGTACTATTTCCTTTGTATTTAACGCCTACACTATCGAAGGCTATGCCATTGATAACAACACTTTGTGCTAGGATATAATCTTCAGTTGTGGCCTTGGCTTGGTCTAGTAACTGATCCCAGTTACTTTCTGCAAAGCTTATTTCTATCGTTTCTATTTGATCGAGATCATAAAAATCCTGAGCTTGTATATTACTACTATACAAAGCCAATAATAAAGGTAACAGTGATCTCAAAAAGGACATATTTATTTTTTATTTTCTTTAGTGCAAATATAGTTTCTTAGTCAAAATAAAATGAAAATCCTTCTGACTGAATTATTCTTTCTCGAAGAGAGAGAGATTACGGAGGTTAAGCATAGGCATAACGCAACTATAATTATCTCCTACAGTTAAAGAAAACGATTGATTGACCTTAGTACCGTCTTCGTAGCTAGCAGGCTTCCATGTGGGCATTTTACAAATAGTTTCCATTAATAGAGCATCCACTGATTCATCCTCAGAGGTCCAGAAGAGATAAGGATCAGTGACATGTCCTGACTCATCTATTGTAAAATTTATAACGGCTAACTGATATTGTCTTAAAATATCACTAGGTATCTTATCTACTATATTATCCCTCAGATAATTGATCTTTGCTTCTTCTCCCCCTGGGAAAAGAGCTTTATTATCAGGATCTACAACAAATGAGTATTTATATTCTTTTATCTCATTATTTTTTAAAGTATTATCTGGAATGTATTTGACGCTGATCGATATTGAACTTCCTGAATCAGATGTAAGCATATTATTTTTTTGTTCTTTCGTTAGTGTATCATCTGGGCCGAAGGCCTGTCTTTCTTTTCCATTATGTATAGTACGGACCGTCATTCCTTTATGAGATCTTATCCATGATGGCTTATAATGTTTGTTGAGTTCAACCAAAGTATTACCATCTAGCAAGGTCTGCTTAGGTATAGAAAGCGGTGGATAATTGATCGATATACCATAATCTAGTGGCTGCGGCCTAGGTTCTTGAGCAGATATGATCGTTGTAGTAATAGTTATTATACAAATGAAAAAGAGAATATTTTGGAAGAAAATTTTCATGAGATAAAATTATAGTTCATTGACATATAACAATATTGTTAATTCTAGAGACAACGAATCTAAGTTAGCTAAGCTGGTATTTGCAATCCACTTTTGTATGTAAATTAGTGT
This sequence comes from uncultured Saprospiraceae bacterium, assembly GCA_964475415.1. Classification (GTDB taxonomy): domain Bacteria; phylum Bacteroidota; class Bacteroidia; order Chitinophagales; family Saprospiraceae; genus CALCMJ01. The sequence goes on from CAYYWZ010000007.1 coordinate 67,474, forward strand.
AAAATGAGCGTAAATTATAGATTTTACAGTCTTTTAGGCCTTAGAAAAATATACTTTTGTCAAATGTGTAAATTACCCCTATGCAAATACATACTTAAAACAAGTTGCCTTTTGTTTTCTATGGTATTACTATCTAGTGTAGGGGAACCAGAGGAGCAAGGTATAAAAGAGAAACAACTAGTTGCCTCCATGAGGATGATCGGTCATCAAGTCGCCCTTTGTTATGGTGATGCTACTTCCAGAATTCTACCTATAGAAAAGGAGAGTATGCATTACAAAATATCATTTGAAAACAAATTAGAGATAGACCCTGATAATATCATTTCTATAGTTGGGGATATCATGGAAGAAAATAATCTAGCAGAACATTATATAGTAGAAACCAAGCAATGCGAGACCAAAGATATTGTCCATTCTTACGAGGTACGCAAATCAAGTTATCAGCATCTAATACCATGTACAGGCAGAATCTTACCCAAGGATTGCTATGAGTTATATTTTATCTCCCTTGACCATATCTCACCCGAGAGCTACATGAAGAAATCTTATGTCAAAAAAAGATATATTCCATTGCTATTATTACTGATTCTTCCTTTGGTTTTTTTCTTCATCTATGGAAAATATGATAAGACCAGAAAAAACCTGAGTAAAGAAAATATAAATAGCCATCTAATAGGCGCAACACGTTTTAACAAAAACAGCATGACCCTTTCTCATGATGGTGTACTTTCTGCGCTATCGCATAAAGAGGTGGAGCTACTTGCTTTATTGTATACCCATATAAACGAAGTCGTAGAAAGAGATACTATACTTAAAAATGTCTGGGCTGATGATGGCGACTACATAGGCAGAACGCTGGATGTTTTTATATCTAAACTAAGAAAAAAACTAACGTCAGATGACACTATAAAGATAGTTAATGTTAGGGGTGTTGGGTATAAGCTAGTGACGCAAAACTAACACAGCATAATAACCAATCCTATTCCGTAAGCTTACTAAGCATTCCATTAAAAATGAAACCATGGAAAGGAAGTACGGAATACCAATACATTCTTCCCATCAAACCTAGTGGTCTGAAAGTAGCTGTCTGAACTAGACTATTATCCCTTATCTTAAATTCTAACCAAGCTTCGCCCGGTAGTTTCATCTCAGCGTATAAGAGCAATCTACCCTCTTTTTTGTTAGCATACAATACTCTCCAGAAGTCCAATGCATCACCAGCATCTATTGTATTGGCATTAGTCCTTCCTCGACGTAAGCCTACTCCTCCTGCTAGCTTATCAAGGTAGCCTCTTAGTTTCCATAACCAGTTTCCATAATACCAACCTGTCGCTCCTCCTATGCTCCAGATCTTATCGAGGCATGACGTTCTACTGCTATATTGTTCTTCTCTTTTGTCTATAAAACAACCGTAGGTAGGAACCTTTACAAAGTCCGAAATCTTAGGATTAAATCCACTACTGACATTGGCATCTTTCCAACTAGAGATGATCTCATTATTTTCTATTTTCTTAAATGCTTTTCTAAGCGACTCCTTATAACCTATCGTGTCTATACCTAGAATAGCATCTAAGTCATTATTTCTACATACTACTTCTACCTTCATACTATCGACTAGATTGATAGCTAGCATATAGGAAGTAGAAGTTACGAAATACAACCAATAAGAAGATAGCTTAGGTGTCATAACAGGAACAATCATAATACTGCGTTTAAGATTTCTTACTTCCGCAAATTGCAGCAGCATATCCTTATAGGTCAATACGTCTTTGCCCCCGATATCAAAATTTTTGTTGTAGGTTTCTTCATGAAAAAGGGTACCTGATAGAAAAGCAATAACATCTGTAATTCCTATAGACTGGCATCTAGTCATCAACCACTTCGGTGCAACCATGATGGGAAGCTTCTCTACCAGGTCTCTTATAATTTCAAAAGATGCACTACCTGAACCAATTATAATCCCTGCTCTAAGTGTTGTAAAATTATACTTGCCTTCAGCTAATTTATCTTCTACATTTTTTCTTGAAGCTAAGTGCTCTGACAACTCATCATCATTTACAATACCACTGAGATAAACAAGATGCTCTACACTTGTTTCGTCCAGTGCATTTCTGAAATTTATAGCCGCTTGACTTTCTATATCTGCATAATCGCTGGAAGAGGACATGCTATGAATTAAGTAATATGCACCATCTATATCTTTTGGAATTTTTTGTAAAGATGCTGTGTCTAACAAATCCAGTTGTAAGATTTCTATCTTATCCTTCATAGATGAGGGAGGCTTAAACCTATTAGGATCCCTAACACAACAGACTACTTTATGCCCCTTATCTACGAGAGCAGGCAAGAGCCTTTTCCCTATATAACCTGTTGCACCTGTTAGTAATATTTTCATAAGGTAAGCATATTCCTCTCTCTAGAAATAGATATCTCTAGTAAATAGTTTAGAATTTACAACAATGATTATAATAATCCTACACAACAGTATTCCTAAAATATTCTACGTAATTCCACACTTAAAAAAAATAAATTATTACAAACTACGAAAAAGAAACTATCTCCTAATAGCTAAAGATACTATATCTTATCGCACCATTTTTTGGCATTCAGGAATGCTTCCAACCAAGGACTGTATTTGTCATTTCTATTTGCAGGATAATATGCCCAGTTCCAAGGATAAGTAGATCGCTCTATATGCGGCATAGTCACTAGATGTCTTCCGTCATCACTGCTGATCATTGCTGTATTAAAATCACTGCCATTAGGATTAGATGGATAATCATCATAGCCATAAGTTGCTACAATATTATACTTGTCTCGACCATAAGGAAAACTAAACTTACCTTCTCCATGAGAAATCCATACCCCTAGGTTCGCTCCTTCTAAGCCAGATAACATTACAGAATTATTCTTATCTATGATGACTGAGGTAAATGCAGATTCGTGCTTGTGCGAATCATTATAAGTCATACGTGCACCCTTCTCATGGCTAGGGTGAATAAGATCTAATTCTAAAAACAACTGACAACCATTACAGATACCTACTGAAAGTGTATCCTCTCTAGCAAAAAAGTCTTTAATAACCTTTGCTGCATTGTCGTTGTACTTTATAGCTCCTGCCCATCCTTTGGCAGATCCCAAAACATCACTATTAGAAAATCCTCCCACAGCTCCTAAGAACTGGATCGATGATAGATCTTCTCTACCCTCGATAAGATCTGTCATATGCACATCTAATACATCAAAGCCAGCTCTATACATGGCATTGGCCATTTCTCTTTCTGAGTTACTACCCTTTTCTCTAAGGATAGCTGCCATAGGCTTTTTATTCTTATGTATAATATTAAATTCTCCAGTAAACTGCTCAGGGAATTTGTAATTAAGCGGCTGCTTCTTATAGTTAGAAAATCTTTTTCCAGCAAGAGCTTCTCCTGTCTGATGAATGTCTAATAAGTAAGAAGGTTCATACCATTTGTCTCTCAAGCTAGCAATATCATATTGGCTTTTTCCAGACTCATGAGTAATGATCAAAGATGCTCCAGCAACTACCTTTCCTATATTCTGAAAACTTATATTATTATCTGTAAATAGTTGTTCTACTTCGGAGGATGCCTGTACAATAAGGCCACTATTTTCTGCAAAAAATAATTTTACTATATCAGATTCTATTCCTTGTAAATCTAGATCAGCTGCAATATCTGCAGAAGAAAAACACATCTCTAACAAAGCAGTAATCATTCCTCCCGCAGAAATATCATGCCCTGCTGTTACCCACTTATTTTTTATCGCTGTCTGGATTGTATCAAATGCTTTTCTAAAATAAGCTACATCTAATATATCAGGTGTTTCCTTGCCTATCTTATTCTGAGTCTGTGCAAAAGATGATCCACCCAATTTCAGTTGATCACTCGATAGATTTAGATAATAGATACTCCCTCCTTCCAGTGCAAATACTGGCTCTATAACATTTCTAATATCTGAGCAATGGCCCGCAGCCGATACAATGACCGTACCAGGAGCAAGGATGGTTTCGTCCTTATATTTTTGTGCCATAGAAAGAGAATCTTTTCCTGTAGGAATATTTATTCCTAATGCTAGGGCCATATCTGAAGTAGCTTTTACTGCCTCGTATAATCTAGCATCCTCGCCTTCATTTTTACAAGGCCACATCCAGTTAGCAGAGAGAGAAACAGAATGCAAGTCCTCATTCATCGGAGCCCATACTATATTAGTCAGAGATTCTGCAATTGCATTTCTAGCTCCTGCTCCTGCGTCGATCAATCCACTTACTGGTGCATGACCTACAGAACTCGCGACACCATCATTGTTATCGAAATCCAGTGCCATCACACCACAATTATTAAGTGGCAATTGCAAAGGACCACAACATTGTTGTTTTGCTACTCTTCCGCCTACACATCTATCTACCTTATTCGTTAGCCAGTCTTTACAAGCAACTGCCTCCAAGCTAAGTACCTGCTCTAGGTAAAGTGATAGCTTGTCTTCCGTATAAACGAGGTCTTTATAATTCCTTATGACAGACGCATCTTTCATAATCGTTTTTGGCGGTGAGCCTAACATATCATTGATGGCAAGGTCAATAGGTTTTTGATCCGTTTTTTCTGATGTAAAAGAGAATTGATTATCTCCAGTGACAATACCTACCTCATATAAAGGCGCTCTTTCTCTAGAAGCCACTCGCTTCAAAAAATCTACATGCTCTTTTCCGATGACCAGTCCCATTCTTTCCTGAGACTCATTACCTATAATCTCCTTTGCACTAAGCGTAGTATCTCCTATGGGAAGTTTATCCATATTAATTTTACCACCCGTTTCTTCTACCAGCTCCGAGAGGCAATTGAGGTGACCACCCGCACCATGATCATGGATAGATACTATAGGATTTTCTTCGCTCTCTACAAGACCTCTTATGGCATTAGCAACTCTTTTTTGCATCTCGGGATTAGATCTTTGTACAGCATTAAGTTCTATCCCTGAACCGAAAGCTCCGGTATCAGCAGAAGAAACCGCAGCTCCTCCCATACCTATGCGATAATTATCTCCTCCCATCACAATGATCTCATTATCTTTCTGCGGCAACTGCTTTATCGCTTGTTCTTTTTTTCCATATCCTACTCCGCCAGCAAGCATGATCACTTTATCAAATCCTAATTTCCTTGCGTCCTCTATATGTTCAAAAGTTAGTAGCGATCCATTGATCAGTGGTTGTCCAAATTTATTTCCAAAATCCGATGCACCATTAGATGCTTTGATAAGAATATCTAGTGGTGTCTGGTAGAGCCATGGTCTTGCCGCCATCGTTTTTTCCCAGGGTCTATTTTCTTTCATTCTAGAATATGAAGTCATATAGACTGCTGATCCAGATAGAGGAATAGATCCTTGTCCTCCTGCTAGTCGATCTCTTATCTCACCTCCTGAACCCGTCGCTGCTCCATTAAATGGTTCTACTGTTGTAGGAAAATTATGTGTCTCTGCCTTTATAGAAATAACCGAATTTATCTTTTTCGTTTTGTAGAGACTAGGTTTGTCAGCATGCTCTGGAGCAAACTGCTCTACCGTAGGACCGTCTATAAAGGCAACGTTGTCCTTGTATGCGGAAACTATAGAATTAGGATTCTCCTTAGACGTTTTCTTTATCATCTGGAATAGAGAATCTTTTTTCTCATCTCCATCTATCACGAAAGTACCATTGAAGATCTTATGTCTACAGTGTTCACTATTGACCTGAGAAAATCCGAACACTTCTGAGTCTGTGAGTGGTCTAGCTAATCGTTTAGATAATTCTTCCAGGTAGTTTATTTCTTCTTCATTAAGGGCAAGTCCTTCTTGACTGTTGAACGCACTTATATCATGTATTTGTAAAATAGATGCAGGCTCTATATTGACTGTAAACACATCTTGCTTTAATCCCTCATATTTCTGAAACAACATATAATCAAAGGATAAATCTTCAGACTGCATAGAAAATTTCTCTATCCTCTGTATACCTTCTACACCCATATTCTGAGTTATCTCCACTGCATTCGTACTCCATGGTGTAACCATATTAGCTCTAGGACCAATATAAAAACCATCCATCACATCTACAGACAGGTGTTTTGCATCTCCAAAAAGCCATTGTAGCTTTTCTATATCATGGGAAGAAATTTCCTTTAGGGATTGTACTAGAAATACTTGATCAGTAGAAGAACTGAAGAAAGAAATCATTTATCTGTTTTTATAAAGTGATTCAAAAGACAAAATTAAATTTATCCTTTTATAATCAAGCTTTTAAGCAGATAAAAAGATGTAAAATTTTAGTGATAAGAATTAGTGTTCTATCTATAACCTAATATAATCCCTCCCATAGATCTAATCATTTCTGAGATAAAACTGAATGATTATTCCGAATATTGTGCCAAAAAAGGCGGCAATCACAATAACTATATTACTTAGGTGACCTCTGAAATACCCTAGAACACTGAAGAATACAAGTACAAATAATATAGAGATAGCTAGTTTCTTGTTCATTGATTTCTGTCCTATTTAGCAATAAGGATGACTAATCATCTACTTATGTCAATGTCTACTCAGCCACCAAGTTTGGAGAAGTCCTAATATGAAGCTATCGATAGATGAGCAATAGTAATAAGACTTAATGGATAGAAATACCTAAGTTAACCCTAAGGAACAATAGAATAACTATTAGATATTATTAGAAGATTAGATCTTGTCCAAGATAGTATTGATAAGTTTTGCTTCCTTGAGCGTAACTTTATCTTCAAAATAAGATTTTCTAAGTTCATTTATCTGGGGACTTAAAGCCTCTAACAACTCTATTCCAGTAGATAAAATCAGTACCTGGATTTTTCTACGATCTTGCTGAGAATGATTTCTTTTTACCAATTTTTTAATGGCTAGTCTGTCTATCAGTCTTGTTATATCAGATCCTTTATAGATAATAACCTGTTTTATATAAGAAGGACTAACTGAGTTAGGGTGGGATCCTTTGAGTATACGGAGTATATTGTATTGAGGAATAGTAAGTTGGTGAGCCTTTAGGATTTTCGCTAGATTGTTTTGGAACGAATCAGCTATAAAAAGAATATTCAATAATGTCTTATGATATTCATCTTCGAATTTTTTCTGTTTTATTTTTTTTTCTATTCCCACTATAATACAAGGTTAAAAAAAGAAGGCTCAAGTTTTGAGAGAAACTAGAACCTTCTAATAATATTTCTAAAGTACTAAATTAACTTTTAAAGTAAATTCATCATATATGGTCTTATCCCCTAAGTTATCAAAAAAGCTACCAGATCCATATCTTACATCGAAATCTGTTCTATCTATTATGATTTCTGCTGTCGCAGCTGTATCACTTAGGTTTGTATAAAATTTTATAGATTTAGTAATTCCTTTAATGGTAAGATCTGCAACTACTTTGTAATCTCCTAGGGTTCCCTTAGCAGATACGTCTGTAATTACAAGCTTAGCAACAGGGTGATTTTCTACACCAAAGAAATCATCGCTTTTAAGGTGTCCTTCTAGTTTAGCAGCTCCGCCACCGCCTATATCTGTATTTTTGATCGTATTCATATCTATATCGAATTGTCCACCTACTAGTACACCGTCTTCCATTTCTAGGTTTCCAGACTTAAGCTTCACAGTTCCCTCGTGAGCACCCGTAACTTTCTTGCCCATCCAGATTACTGTGCTTTTATCTATATCTATAATTCCATCTACCGGGTTATTAGAAAATCCTACAGTTATTGTCGCAATGAACAACAGGACTATTAATAATATCTTCTTCATTATAATTTTATATTTGTTATTAACAATATTTGTTTACAACAACAATATTAAATAATTATTTTCATTATGTCAATAGGTTTCTGCTTTTTTATTTCTCTTAGAGAACATATTGAGGAATTGTACTGATATACCAAAAGAAGATTTCTCACATAAAAGACATCTTATCTTGCTAAATACTTAGCAAATAACGATAAGCTACAATACAATTATATCCATATTATAGGTAGTCAAGATTTTATAACTGTGATTACAAAAACAAGATCCCCGCACCCCTGATAGAAGTGGTATAACGAGTAATGGGCTTACAATAATATAAGGAGTATCGACGGCTGACATCGGAAGACTAGATGCGACTATATATTATGCAAGCGCGATGCTCAGTTGTAAGAACGGATAGCAGGATAAGGTGCCCAAAAAAGAAAAATTAGCCGTAGAAATCTATTGTTTCGTATAACTGCCCGAACAAGAAGAAGGAATCTCCATCAATGCAGCGGTCAAAGAAAATGCAAGTGTCTCCCCCCTCAGTTCGCCTGTTCCATCGAAGGTAACTGCTTCGCCAAAAGAGTTAGGATAAATCTGATTAGCTATGGTGAAATTATTATCTTCTACAATAGCACCTAGCATTGTTTGTGGATTATTAGGATCGGTAACTTCTAAGTCATATTGCGCCCTGCTAGATAGTGCAATTACGATGCTCGCTTCACTTGTGTTTCCACAAAAATCAGTGGAGATCCACGTGCCGACAAAAGCCGAAAAATCCTCATCTTGTTCATCCGTACTACAGGAAACGACAAGTGCAAATGCACAAATAAATAGGATAAATCTACCGCTTATATTTTCTAGTAATCTCATTTTATACTAATGACTTATTATTAGATTAACGCATCTGAACAAAAATTCGATGCTTAGAGTAACTATTTTCGTTTGTTATTATTTCTATTACCCTTGCCCTTCCCTTTATAATTTCCTCTGCCTTTGTTATTTTTTGATTTTGACTTATAATTTCTTCCTCCTCCTCTTCTATCAGGTTTAGGATTCCAGACAGGACTGGAACCCAGTTCTTCAGGTACATTGAGTTTAATAATCTCAGATTCTATCAATCGTTCTATACGTTCGAACTTATACATGTCTTCTTCGTTGATAAGTGTAATCGCAACACCTGTCGTATCCGCCCTTGCTGTTCTACCTATTCTATGTACATAATCTTCGGCGCTCTTCGGGACATCATAATTGATGACTAGATTTATATTCTTGATATCTACACCCCGGGCTAATACATCTGTCGCAACAAGTACTCTTATTTCCTTAGCTCTGAATTCCGCTACTACTTTCTCCCTATCTTTCTGATCAAAATCTGATGAGACACCAGCTACTCTATACCCCTTTCCACTTAATCCACGAACGATTTCGGAAACCTCTCGCTTTGTAGAAGAGAAAATCAAGATACTTTTGAACTTAGGCTTATCTCTAATCAGGCTGTTGATCAAAGCAATTTTCTGATTATTGTAACACAGGTAGGTTGCTTGTAGAACTCCCGCCGCTGGCTTAGAAATAGCAATACTTATCTGAGCCGGATCCTTAAGAGAGTCTGCTGCTAACTTCCTAATCTTAGGAGGCATAGTAGCACTAAAAAATAAGGTCTGTCTCTCCTTAGGTAGGTAGGAAATAATTTTCTGTATATCATCATAAAAACCCATATCCAACATCCTGTCTGCCTCATCAAGTATAAGGTATTTTAGTTTGTCAAATTTTACATACCCCATATTGAGATGTGAAATAAGTTTTCCTGGTGTCGCAATAATTATATCTGAGTGCTGTTTCAGTGCTCTTTTCTGTCCTTCCCAGTCTTGACCACTGCCTCCTCCATAAACTGGAAAAGAAGCTACAGGTGCAAAATATGCAAATCCTTGTATCTGCTGATCTATCTGTATAGCCAACTCTCTAGTAGGGCATACGACTAAGGTACTTGTAAAATCTACTGGATTTTCACACAATTTATTAATAATTGGCAGGATAAAAGCAGCCGTCTTACCCGTACCTGTCTGAGCGCAGGCAATAAGATCTTTACCAGAAAGAATTTCAGGTATTGCTTTTTCTTGTATTGGTGTTGCATTCTCGAAGCCCATATAGGATAACGCTTCTAGCAAGTCTGGATTAAATCCAAATTCTTCAAACTTCATACCGTAAAGATGGCTTATTTTTTCAACTCTATGAGCCTATCATCCTCAAAGTATTGTGCACCGAGGCTTATACCACCTGCAAATCGTATAATTTCGCCCTTTGAGCTATCACTTTTTCGTCCGCTACATACTCATCGTAGGTACATAATTTATCTATGTAACCTGCTGGTCCTATTTCTATAATTCTATTGGCAATGGTCTGTGTAAAGGTATGATCATGAGAAGAAAACAAGACATTCCCTTCAAAATTTTTCAGCGAATTGTTAAGCGTTGTAATAGTTTCTAGATCTAAATGGTTGGTAGGTTCATCCAGTAGAAGTACATTAGCTTCTTTCATCATCATCCTAGACAACATACATCTTACTTTCTCACCTCCAGAAAGCACATTAGATTTCTTAAGTGTTTCCTCCCCTGAAAAAAGCATCTTACCCAGAAATCCTCTGATATAGATCTCATCTTTTTCTTCAGAAAATTGTCTTAACCAATCTATCAGGGTCTCCCCTCCTGTGAAAAATTCTTCATTCTCATTAGGCAAAAAAGCCGTGGTGATTGTTTGTCCATATTCCACAGTCCCAGTTGTAGGTTCTTTCTCCTCAGATAATATCTGGAACAATGCTGCCGTAGCTAAACTGTTCTTAGATAAGAATGTTATTTTTTCATTCTTATTTACTGTAAACTCTAGATCAGCAAAAAGCGTTTCACCGTCTAATACACTACTCAGATTTTTCACACTTAGTATCTGATCTCCTGCAGCTCTAGACTGTTTGAACACTATGCCGGGATATTTTCTACTTGAGGGTCTAATATCTTCTACCTGTATCTTTTCTAATAATTTTTTTCTTGCAGTAGCCTGTTTTGACTTAGAGGCATTGGCACTAAATCTATCGATAAATGCTTGCAACTCATTTCTTTTCTCCTCAGCTTTTTTGTTGGCATTTAACTTTTGTCTCAAAGCCAACTGACTACTTTCATACCAGAAAGTGTAGTTACCAGTATACATGTTCACCTTACCAAAATCTATATCTACCGTATGCGTACATACAGTATCTAGAAAGTGCCTATCGTGAGATACTACTATTACTGTATTTTTAAAGTTCAATAAGAAATCCTCTAACCAAACAGCTGTCTGAATATCTAGATCATTGGTAGGCTCATCTAAGATCAAAATATCTGGATTACCGAATAAGGCCTGAGCAAGTAAAACCCTAACTTTTTGGTTTCCGTTAAGCGACTTAACAAGTTTATGATGATCAGCTTCCTGGATACCAATTCCACTCAGGAGCGATGCAGCTTCTGGTTCCGCATTCCACCCATCCATTTCCGCAAACTCAGTCTCTAACTCTGAGGCCTTGATACCATCTGCATCGGAAAAATCTGGCTTAGCGTATATAGCATCTTTCTCTTGCATGATACTCCACAATTTTTCATGACCTCTCAGAACAGTATTAATAACAGTTTCTTCATCATATTGGAAATGATCTTGTTTAAGTACTGCCAGTCTCTTCCCTGGCTCTATACTTACAGAACCTTTGTTAGCATCTTTCTCGCCAGCTAAGATTTTAAGGAAGGTCGACTTACCGGCACCATTAGCACCTATAATGCCATAACAGTTTCCGTCTTTGAAGGTAACATTGACCTCATCGAAGAGAACTCTTTTCCCATATTGTAACGAAATATTATCTGCTGTTATCATATTTTCTTAATTAGGAGTGCAAAAGTATACAATTAGATCCTTAAAAGCAATCTAGCTATACAATTAGACACATATATAACTTTTGAGAATAAATGACAATTTGTTAAAATGAAATATTGATGGGTTACAAATAATGGCTATTCACATAAAAAATAGTTTCGTTTATATATTTATTCAATTTACTAGAGCCTAATGAAATATATTTATAGACCTTATTTTTGAAAACAATTATTAAATTTGATTAACTAACCAATCAACCCCAATAAAATGTCAAAAAGAAAAAGAGGAAGAGTCATAGGATTCGACGAGCGCGAAGACAGATATTCTGTTCTATGCGACCACGGCCATATCTATCAATCACAAATTACCTACGGTTTCACTATAGGTCAAGATGTAGATTATACAGGCCCTGATGATAACAAGGTTTTCATTTACGAAATCTAATTCTTTCTGTACAGAACCCTAGGGCTAACTTTAATTACTTATTTTTTTTTAAAGCATTTATAGACTAAATATCTTAGCTTTAAATAAAAGTGATTATGAAAAGGATTGCTAGACGTGCTATATGGTGGATCTTCGGAGGCTCCTGTATTCTTATTAGCTTGTATCCTATTATTTACTTTTTAATAGATCGCCATTTTGGATTACTTTCTAATAAAACTCAAGAACTCCTCGGAAGCCAATTATGGAACACTGCTTTTTATGGACACATCACCTTAGGTGGAATCGCCTTACTTATAGGGTGGACGCAATTCAGTTCCAAACTCAGAAAGACAAGAATAAATTTACATAGAACTATAGGCAAAATATATATCATTGCTGTCCTAGTAAGTAGCACTTGCGGGATCTACATAGCTCAGTTCGCAACAGGAGGCGTCAGTAATATTATAGGATTTTCACTTAGTGGCCTGATATGGCTCAGCACCACGTTCCTAGCCTATAAGGCTATAAGAAATGGGAAAGTAGAGCAGCACCAAAACTATATGATATACAGCTATGCGGTGTGCTTCTCTGCTGTCACCTTAAGAATATGGCTTCCTATATTTACAATTATAACTGGAGAATTTATTGCTGCCTACCTAATCGTAGGTTGGTTAAGTTGGGTTCCCAATTTGTTTGTCGCTTATTATATTATACATAGAAAAAAGCAAAGACTAGTTGTCAGCCCTGCTTGAAGAGGCAGACTAATAAAAAATATTATAATAGAATTTATTACACATTTATACCCAAACCTATTAACGAGTAAGACAATAAGAAGCCCAGTAATAAGGATGCTTATACTTAGAAGTGCTTAGATAATTTCTCTTTGCCATACACAGTGAAGAAACTATATTTTCTCCCAAGTAAATATTATTATAGAAATTTTCTACAATAGTCTTTCCAGAAACATCATCTATGACCCACTGGGTCATAATAACATTCTTAACACCCGCTAATAAAAACACCCTTGCTATATGGAAAACGCCTTCTCCTGCTACTGCATGGCCCTTGGCTGTTTCGCAGGCTGATAAGACAACCGTATGAGCTCCTATTTCTTTACCTATAAGATCTTTATTGTAAAGTTTTTCTGGCTCTCCTCTGAAAACCATAAACTCTTCGTAGTTACCATTCGTATCTGCCTGAGCATGTGTTGCAATATGCAGTATCCCTTCCTTGCCTAATTCTTTATAAAGATTATCGACTGTATGCTCGCTGCCTAAATAAGATGTAGTATTTCCAATATCAAAAATATTCATGATAGATTTAACTTCAGCATATGCCCCAGGTAACTCAGAAAAATAGCTTTCTACATCAGATCCTAAGGTTTCTAGATCACTATAAGAAAAAGCAGTTATACTTGGCTTAATATTCTGTGCATCTCCTGGTAAATTAAAATAGTTACTAGCAGAACAGGTATAACTTATATCTATATTTTCTATAAGGTATTTGCTCGTTTTCTTTTTCTTTAATATATCAAAAGGCAAGAATTGCAGTTCTCCGTCTGGTGAAATAATTATTTCTTTTTTATCCATCATCAGAATCTCAAAATCAGCAAGAAGTATATTATATAAGTCAAATGAAACTTCGTCTATCTGACTAGGTATGCCCTCTGAATTAGGTCTCATAGAAATGGCGCTTAATAAGTATTCAAGATTCTTAAAAAACGATCTATCTAGATTCTTTTGTGAGATTACAGCTGTATCTTTATCAATAAAAAATGAGAATAAAATAGTATCATGTAGCTGATATTCTATTAAACATTTATCTTTAGAAATAGCTGCTTGGACTTCCTGTAAATCTATTTTTTTAGGGTTTAGAAAATTATTGAAAAAAGCAGGATAGGAATTTTTGAGTCTTGAAAATATTCTATTTTTCCGCTTATCATTATCCGCTATTTTTTTATCTATTTCTCTTAAGTCATCTTGCTTTATTCCTTTGGTGTATTTTATCTTGTAAAATTTGTCTTCTCTTGCCAAGGTGGCTTTAAGCTCTGCTATATTTTGCTGAGGTACATTGTATTGTTCTCCCAGTTTAAATCCCTTGTTTTTTGCAAAGATGCTATGCGCTCTAGAATTCTCTAATACTTCAAAAATATATCTATCTCTATCTTCAATATTATTTGCATAGAGGAATTCTAAGTATTCTCCATAAAACTCGTGATAGTCTGGCAAAATATCTTTCAGATCTTCCAAAATAAAATCTTGCTTTTTTTCTTCTACAATATCTTTTTCTAACTGAAAAACCTTATTGATTTCTGATACTTTAGTATCGTTATATTGCAACTCTAGTTTATCCATAAGAATAAGCCTATACAATCTTAGGTAGTCTAATATTTCGAATTCTTGCTTAAGAGATCTAGGTTCTGCATTGAGCATAATTTCCTCAGGAGTTCTACCCATGTTTAAGTCAAACGACTTTCCTATGGCTATGCTTGCTTCTTCTGTATCCCCTAAATAAAAGTTAGATTCTGCCAGTCCATAATGCGCATCTACAAAAGAAGACCTTTCTTCATTAGATAAACTATCTACTTTATGATACAAATCTATTGCATTTGTAAATGCTACAATTGCTTTGTCATCTATTTCTTGATAACTATATATATAACCTTTTGATCGATAGAGCAAACCTAGATCAGCGCTATTACAATTTGTACAAGATCTTAGCTTAGAATCTATTAAGTCGATAGCATTATCTACTTCTTCAGGGAAATAGGATAAGCTAAGTGCATAGTTACTGAAAAACAAGATTTCAATTCTGCTGATTATAGATTGATTTTCACAGATATCTTTAGCTTTATGAAAGTAGTGTTGCATATTCTTTTTGTCCTCTATGAAAGAATATGCTATGGCAAATAATTGATATATTTTTACTGCTGAATTGTAATTTAATTCTTTTTGTTTTTGTATTATTCCCTCCGCCTGACTTAGCTCATTTAAGCATTCTTTTGACTTACCCTTTGACAGCAATGTAAATGCTGAGTCATAATAATAATCTAACAAGGTGTTATAGCTCGTATCAGGAATATAATTTTTAGTTCTTTCCAGCAAGGTCTCGCCAATATCGAACTGCGACCTTTCGAATATATATACCTTAGATAAATTAGATAAGTAAGGATATAATAATGGACTATCTTTCCCGTAACTATACACCAATAGATCTAACCCAAGATTTGCAACTGAATCTAAATCCGTTTGTATTATAACCTCATTATACTTGGCCTCCGAGATATTATGCAAAGCTCGTATTTCTGATATAGGATAGACTTTCAGTTTTTCTGTACTTATATTATTTGCAGACAAGAAGTTGTTAAGCTTCTTTGTAGATTCTGAAGAGTGGTCAAATATATTTTGTACTAATCTCAGAAACAATGTTTGATCAGCCGTAAGGTTATTACTAACCATGATTGCTGAGTCTATTGCAAAAGTTATCTTTGACCTCTTACTATTTATTATGGAAGCTTCTATATGGGAAAGTACCGGGAAAGAGGAAATTCTCTTAGACAAAGTTGACAATTCCTTAGGTGAATTAGCTATAGCTTCCTTTTCCGAATCACTACATGCTGATGATCCTATTAGAAAAAATATAATTATAAGGCTAGAAAATCTGATGGTGCAACGTTTTGCCCTAAAATAGGGTATTACTTTATAATTAGGATGAAATTATCTAGTTATATTATAATTTTAATAGGGAGATAACCATTTTTATTACAATAGCCTCTGTTATGTCTCAGTCGATTATTAATAAAATGATGTTTTTCTTTAACTATTAGTATAAAAACAAGTTATTTACAGTCAGCGAAAATCCCAACAATAGAATTATTTCTGTTTTACTTATTTACCTTATCATATGCTACAAAGGTGTTCTACATTATTTATCATATTGCTTGTAAGCATTTTTTGTTCTACAGATCTTATAGGACAGGAGATTTGTGACAATGGTATCGATGATGATGGAGACGGACTTATAGATCTCAACGATGAGGATTGTGCCTGTCCTGCTCTCATACCTTCAGGTCTTATACCCAACCCTTCATTTGAGGATATGAGTTGTTGCCCTTTTGGCGAAGCAGATCTCAATTGTGCGGTTACTTGGATTCAGGCATCAACACCTACAACAGATTATGTACATACCTGTGGGGTACTAGGTAATCCATTTTTAGGAATTAATGCTCCCTTACCATTCCCCGATGGAGAAGGAGGAATAGGTTTTAGGGATGGGAAACCAGGCAATGCTGATTTCAAAGAATATGCTGGTGCTTGCCTTAATATGGCTATGGAAGTTGGAGTTGATTATAAGCTTGATTTCTTTGTTGGTTTTCCTACAGATCCTGATAGTCGAGAACTTAATTTAGGCGTTTTTGTAACCACTAATTGTAATAACTTACCCTTTGGAAATGGCGATAACACTTTTGGGTGTCCTACTAATGGTCCTGGCTGGACTCAGCTAGGAGAAATCCTTGTAGTAGGAGAAAATGAATGGGTCAATGTGATTTTTGATTTTACTGCTGACCAGGCTTACTCAGCAATTGTCCTAGGACCAGCGTGTGCACCGCACCCCATCTTTAGTCAAGATCCTTACTTCTTTATGGATAGACTTACCCTTGCAGAAAAAAACAAGTTCGGTGTACCCTTTGCAGAAATAACAGGAAGCATATGTGAGGATGACCTTACGCTAGTAATAGAAGGAGATCTAGGTTCATCCTACCAATGGTATTTTAATGGCATTGCGATTCCGGATGAGACAGGACAAATGCTCTTATTAGAAGAATCTCCAGATGTAGAAGGGACTTATTCTGCTGTTATAACTCAGGATGACGGATGTTTTGATTCACAGGATTATGTACTTACAATTCCATCTTATAGCTCTACAGTTTCTGCCTCCATTTGCGATGGCGAAGTTTTACCTTTCGGAACACAGATTCTAACAGAAGAAGGTACCTATGAAGAAGTTTTCTTTGCTGCTGATGGTTGTGATAGTACCGTTTTGCTCGATCTAGCTGTTCTAGAAAATACAAGTGAAATAATAGAACAAACGATTTGTGATGGAGATACTTACACTTTATTTGACATTATAGCGACAGAGACAGGAAGCTATTCCACGCAGATTTCTAATATTGCAGGCTGCGACAGTATGATAACGGTTCTGCTAGATGTCGTTCCTGCTAACGAAGGTATTCTACTCGATCCACTTATAGAACTGGAACTAGGTGATATTATAGACATAAATCCTAGTTTTACAGATCCTGATATGATAAGTTACCAATGGACATCTACTAATAGTAATCTTATCCTTTCTGAAGAAAGAGCCCTAGCAGATTACCAAGCTATTTTTTCTGAAACGCTTATTCTCTCAGGTATTGATAATAATGGATGTCCTGCTCTAGACTCTGTAGAAATAAGAGTCAATAACGATGTAGAAATATACATTCCTAATGTTTTTAGCCCGAACAATGACGGAAATAATGACAACTTTTCCATAGGTGGAACGCGGGCTGTGACAGGTATACAATCTATAACCATATACGATCGCTGGGGCAACCTAGTATACAGCGACAATCATGTAGGTACACTAGAAAGCTATGAAGGATGGAATGGTAGATTCGATGATCAAAATGCTGCAGAAGGAGTCTACACCTATCTAGTTTTAATCAATATACTGGGTAATCAATCTCTTACTTTTTCTGGTAACCTTACACTACTACGTTAAGCCAGTTTAAGATATATTTACAAAATAAAACAGCATCTCTTTCCTAACTGTCGAAGCTGACTTCTTTTCCTCTTTTGTAATAGTCAGATATTAAAGTAATCCCTAAAATCTTGTTCAACCTTATACCCCTCTTTCAAATATTTGAAGATGAGATTCGGATTCTATTTAAATTTTAATTTTTTATTCCAAATACCAAACAACCAGATAGGAGCATAACACTCGTAATTTATCTTATTGTTTTCAATAGAACATTCAAAAACCAGCAAGGAACCACCGAAGCCAACCTTATAAAAAGTGGTATGATCTTTCCTCTTTTTTAGTTTGAAACTTATGAGTTGTTCTAGATAACGAGTTGTAATATATTCTACTTTTGAATTAAATTTCGCAGTTTCGAAACCTTGCTTCTTGAACCAAGAAGCTATTTCTTTGCTTTCCAAAATTCTTATTTCAGCATCCAATTTTTCTTGCGTTTAATTTTTATGCTATCTACTTATCAGTGCTATCTTTTATCTTATAGATATCTGTTAGGTTTCTGCCTTTACCATTATAATCTAATCCGTATCCAATTACAAAATCGTTAGGAATATCTCTACCAGAATATTTTATTTCTAGTGGATGGATAAGTGCTTCTCTTTTTACTAACAGACTAACAATTTCTAGAGACTTAGGATTTTCTGTTTTACAAACTTCTAGAAACTTATCTAGTGTATATCCTGTATCTACGATATCTTCGATAATAACAACGTGGCGATCTACAAGTCTCTCCGAAGAAGCAAGCATCATGTTTAATTTTTTTGTTGAGTTAAAACCATCATAGGTTTTAAGCTTGACAAAAGTGATATCGTTTTCTATATCTATATTTCTCAGCAGGTCAGCTGCAAATATAAATGCTCCACTGAGAACGATGATAAAGAGTGGATTCTTCCCTTTGTAATCATTCTGTATCTTAGCTGCCATTTCTACAACTATAGAGTAGATCTCATCCTCGGGGATATATACCTCGAAGGTATATCCTTTTAATTCTATTTCTTTATTCTCTGTTGAGTCCATAGGTATCTATTAAGTATACTAAACTAGTAATTGCCGCTGCTCCTAATTTGAGTTCTCTTTCATTTACTGCATCTATCTGATCTATGGCAGTGTGATGGTAATCAAAATATCTTTGTGAATCTGGTCTAAATCCTATTAAGAGGCCTTTTTGAGATTTCAATGGATTTATATCTGCTCCACCACCACCTTTTACCAGACTGAGATCATATCTTTCTAGAATAGGTAGAAATTCATTTAAACCTCTATAGAATGTGGCAAATATATCTGCCTCGGCATCACAGCTAAAACCTCTAGGCGTAAATCCTC
Source organism: uncultured Saprospiraceae bacterium (assembly GCA_964475415.1). GTDB lineage: Bacteria > Bacteroidota > Bacteroidia > Chitinophagales > Saprospiraceae > CALCMJ01. The sequence continues at coordinate 86,701 of CAYYWZ010000007.1, forward strand.
CAGAATCTGATTCTATTGCTGCTAGGTGATACTCTTGCTTATCATTAGATACCTTAGCATATTCTAGACCGCCGCCTAATCCATTTTCCTCATTCATAAACATTACACATCTCAGTGTATGCTTCGGCTTATAATTCATTGCTCTCAGAGTCTCGAATACTTGTAAGGAATGGACACAACCAGATCCATCATCATGCGCACCTCCTCCTACATCCCAGGAATCTAAGTGACCCCCTACAAGAATGATCTCATCTGGAAACTCAGAACCTTTGATTTCTCCTATAACATTATAGGAAGGCACTGCCTCATGGTTCTTACTATGATTTTCTATGTAAATTTCTACTTTCTGCTTTGTCAACAATTCACTTAATAGATCGGCGGCCATTGTACTTATTGCTAAGGCAGGAATTTTAGGATTTTCATCTCTATATACGTTTACTCCGGTATGGGGATTATCATCTGTCAATGTTGTCAACGATCTAACTAGGACGGCTTTAGCTCCGTAAGGAGCAGAGCTTGTTGCCCCGAACACCCGCTGATCTACAGCACCTCCATATGCATTGAAGGTTCGTAATTGTGTAGGGTCCATCGGTCTATTAAAAAAGACAATTTTATCTTTTAGATGCTTTTTGCCCATTGTTTCTAATGTATCCAGAGAAAAAACTTCTATTACTTCAGCAGTTACTCCTTTTTCACCTGTACCTATAGAATTCCCTAAAGCAAGAGCTTTTAGTTCTATTTCGCCAGCAGGTCCATTTATAATTTTTACAACTTCTTTCTTGCCTCTAGTCCACTTCGGAACCATACAAGGCTGCTTGTTTACAGCATCTAATCCTAAGGAAACCATCAGATCATGCGTATAATCTACTGCTTTTTCAGCATTATCAGAACCAGTAAGTCTACCTCCAATCTCAGTAGTCAGATAGCTTAACCATTCATAGCATGATCCATTTGTAAGGGTAAAATCATATATTTCTTTGACATACAAGGCATCCTTCTCAGTCTGTGCTCCAGCAAAAGTTGCACAGAAAAAAGAAATACATATGATATAGATCAATCGTAGATTTTGTAAGCATTTGTTATTCATATCGAAAAATATGAATAACTATCTTAAGATTAGAGAAAAACCATGAATTTAGTCAAGAATCTATAGCTTGGAAGATTGAATGAACTTGTAAATAGTGCTAAAATCCGTCAAGTTTGCTTATACTTTTATTGTTTTAGAAATTTATTAAAGAAAAAAAGTAACTTTCGATTTCTTTTGCGTCATATATTATGAAAACAATCTTACCCCGTAAAAACTTTGAGCTTTGATTAATTTACTATATCCCTTATTAAGTAAGGATATCTCTTCCACGATAAGTGACGAAGATGTAGTGAAGGAATACTTGGCTACAAGCAATGTTGCTTACTTTGACATACTGTATAAGAGGTATTCTGGAAAAGTATTTGGAAAATGTATTTCGATACTTAAGAGCGAAAGTGCAGCAGAAGATGCTACACAGGATATATTTATGAAGATTCTACTGAATCTGTCAAAATTTAGCGGGAAGTCTAAATTTTCTACTTGGCTGTATTCTATAACATATAATTTCTGTATAGATACAATAAGAAGAAGAAAAAAGGACAAGAGCGTATTAGTAGATGACATGTCCATGGAACACGATACCGCTGATGATGATATAGAGGATCGGTTTCTGATGGAGACTAATGTTAAGCGATTGAAGGTTATACTTGAGAAAGTTCCTACTGGTGATAAGACCATCTTGTTAATGAAATATCAGGATGAAATGTCTATCAAAGAAATAGGAGGAATACTTGGAAAATCGGAAAGTGCTGTGAAGATGAAGATTAAAAGGGCTAAACAGAAGTTTAAAAAAATACACCATGAAATATATGGTAATAATTAAAAAAGAAAGAACACCTAACTAAATATTATGAGAGTTAACAATTTTAAAGAATTAGAAAGAGAGCAGGCAAGTGCTTATGAGCAGAAGACTGAAAAAATAGGAAATAGTATACAGAGTAATGTAAATGTTTTTCAGTTTTTTGGAGAGATCGTAGAACTGTATTTTTCTAAAGTTATAGGAATGTTTGTAAGTGTAAGCGGTGGTAGTCCTGAAACCGGAGGAATATCTAACGCTGACAAGTCAAGAAAAAAACAACAAAAATATCCTAATGGCAATTAACTAGATGCAACTAACCACATTCAACAAATAAACCCAGAAAAACATGAATTCAGTACTATTTTCTGAATTATTATCAGGATCATTGAGAGACTTATTAAGATCATTTATATCAGGTTTGCCCAATTTTTTCATGGCACTAGTGCTTATTATAATAGGTATTATAGTCTCTAAGCTAGTAGCTAAGGTTGTAAAGACAGCTTTAGAAAAAATCAAGATAGATAAGTTAGGCGAGAAGCTTAACGAGATAGAACTCGTAGAGAAATCTAATATGAAGATTAAAATCTCTGCATTATCAAGTAAGATAATCTATTATATCTTGTTACTACTTTTTTCTGTTGCAGCAACAGATGTTCTAGGGATGCCAGCCTTATCTAATATGGTATCTGATTTGATAACTTTTATACCTAATCTAGTCGTCGCACTTATTTGGTTAGTACTAGGATTACTGATAGCTGAAGCTTTAAAGAATATTGTTCAGACGGCATTAACCTCATTGGGTATTCCATCTGCAAGACTTATTTCTACAGCATTATTTTATTTTTTATTGATCAATGTTGTGATTAGTGCGCTATCACAAGCTAAGATAGATACAGGTTTTTTATCACAAAATATTTCACTAGTAATAGGTGGAGTCGTATTAGCATTTGCAATAGGGTATGGATTAGCCTCCAAGGATATTGTGTCTAACTTTTTGGGATCCGTCTATTCTAAAGGAAGGTTTACTATTGGAGATACGATTACTGTAGATGGCAAAAAGGGAGAGATTGTAGAAATGGATAGATCCTCCGTAGTTATAAAAACAGAAGCTAGCAGAATTGTTGTGCCACTGAGCAAACTGACAAAAGAGAGTTTAGAAATTCATTCATAAATTTTTGGAAAAACTATTTTAATAACAAACAATTAATTCATAATGAGAAATTTATTACTATTATTCGTGTTTAGTTTTTTGAGTATAGGTATCATGAGTGCTCAAAGCATGGAAGAACTTAAGTCAATGAAGGCTGAGAAAGAAGCATCTATAGCTGCACTACAAGGTGAGGTAGATGGTCTACAATCTCAAATAGACAAATTCCCAGGATGGACTACTAAAATGGTAGGTACATTAGGAGGTAATTTTTCTGGTTTTTCTAACTGGATAGCTAATGAAAACATTAACTCTTCATCTAATTCATTCATTTTTGATCTGTTCGGAACAGCTCGTTATAATGGTGATAAGCACTTTTTGTACAATGATGCGATATTAAGTGTAGGTAGACTTACAACTGATCTTAACACTAATGATGCAGTAGATGGTGTTACAGCTACTGTACCTAACAAATTAAATCTTTCTTCACTTTATGGATATAAGCTTTCAGAGACGCTTGCGCTTTCTGGTGGACTAGCTTACAACACTGGTATATTAGGTGATAATGTATTTAACAATCCTGGTGATTTAGATATAGGTATAGGAGCAACATGGACGCCATTTCAAGATTTCTACTTAATGGTTCACCCATTAAACTACCACTGGAAGTTTGGTGACAACCCAGATTTTGCTTCTGCTGCAGGTGCAAAGATCAAAGCTGGATATGCTAGAGAACTTGTAAAAGGTATCTCTTGGATTTCTAACTTAGAAGGATTTTACGCTTATGGTGATGCAGGTATCAATGAAGTTACTATGCTAGATAGACCAAGTGCATCTTGGTATGAGTGGACAAACACTTTTGCTTTCTCTGTATGGAATGGTATAGGCGTAGGTCTTACTTATGGTCTTAGAAGAGCTGATGCCGAAATAGGAGAGACGCAATCTAGATATAGCCTAGGATTATCATATACTTTGTAAGATAATACTAAAACTAAAATTAATTTGTAAAGCCCATCAGCTATCTAGTTGATGGGCTTTTCTTATCTTGCTTATTCTATACAGAACCTGATTATGAGCGAGAAAAAACTATTCCTACTAGACGGTCACGCACTTGTATATAGAGCACACTATGCTTTTATCAATAGACCACTTATAAATTCACAAGGTATCAACACTTCTGCCATCACTGGCTTCGTAAGATCCTTGTGGGATATAATAAAAAACCAAAACCCCTCACACCTAGCTGTTGCATTCGATCCTAAGGGTAATGTCTTCAGACATGAGGAGTTTCCTGAATACAAGGCCAATAGAGATGCACAACCGGAGGACATCACCATAGCTTTTCCCTACATAGAAAAAATTGTCAAAGCATTCAACATTCCCATAGTAAAAGTACCTAATTACGAAGCCGATGATGTGATCGGAACGTTAGCAAAAAAAGCAGAAAAAGCTGGATTCACCGTATACATGGTAACGCCCGACAAAGATTATGCACAGCTTGTTTCTGAAAACATATACATGTATAAGCCTTCTCGACAAGGGAATGGTGTCGATATAATCGGGCCAAAAGAGGTATTGGAAAAATGGAATATTACTAATGTCTTACAAGTGATCGATGTACTAGGATTACAAGGAGATAGTGTAGATAATATCCCTGGTATTCCTGGTATAGGTGCCAAGACGGCGTCTAAACTTTTAGCCTTGTACGACAGTGTAGAAAATCTAATTGCTAACACTGATAAGCTGAAGGGTAAGCAAAAAGAAAATGTCGAGAATTTTGCTGAACAAGGATTATTATCTAAAAGATTAGCTACTATAGATCTAAATGTACCTATAGACTTCGACGAAGCTTCCCTTGTTATAGAAGAATATAATAGAGAAGCACTATCTGAATTATTCAGAGAACTAGAGTTTCGAACACTAGCAGATCAGATCTTAGGACAGTTTGTTATTTCCTCCCCTAGTTCTACTAGTACACCGGGTAAGGTAGTTCAGCAAGATTTATTCAGTGTAGGTGGAAACGCTAGTTCTACAAGTAAATCATCTGCTTCAGATTCAGCTCTTGCGAGTTATAAGATAGTAGATAAAAATATAGAAAACACAGATCATCAATACGATATAGTTAGAACAGATCAGGAGATAGCGGAACTTGTAAATAAGCTAGAAAAGCAGTCTGCAATAAGTTTTGATACAGAGACTACTGGAATAGATGCAACAATAGCAGAACTGGTAGGTATGGTTTTCTCATTTGAAAAACATAAGGCTTATTATGTGCCTGTACCTGCAGACCAGGCAGAAGCTAAAAGAATAGTGGCACCGTTCAAAAAGGTATTAGAAAATAAAAATATCATCAAGATAGGACAGAATATAAAGTATGATATCCTCATGATGAAATGGTATGATGTAAATTTTGCTGGCGTATACTTTGATACAATGATCTGTCATTATCTGTTAGAACCGGACCTACGACACAAACTAGATTATCTTTCAGAATCTTATCTTAACTACAAGATGGTTCCTATAGAATCACTGATAGGTAAAAGAGGTAAAAACCAACTCAGCATGAGAGACATACTAGAAGATAAGGTTGCTGAGTATGCCGGAGAAGATGCAGATATAACATTACAAATAAAAGAAATTCTAGCTGAAAAAATAAAAGAGGAAGAAGTAGAAGAAATATACTACAAGATAGAAGAACCTCTCATAGATGTACTAGCTAATATAGAATATGAAGGCATAAGAGTGAATAGCAAATTCTTAGAAGATTATTCAGTAAAATTAGGAAAACTAGTTCATGGGAAAGAAAAAGAAATTTACAAAAAGGCTGGCGTAGAATTCAATATTGCTAGTCCTAAACAAGTAGGCCAAGTTTTATTTGACAAATTAGAGATTCCTTATAGATGGAGAAAAACGAGCAGTGGGCAATACTCTACAGATGCCGTAAAACTAGAAGAACTTTCTGTCAAACATGATATCGTAAGAGATATACTTAACTATAGGAAATACGCTAAACTAAAAACGACCTACGTAGACGCATTGCCCCAAATGATAAATCCTAGAACAGGCAGAGTCCATAGTAATTTCAATCAGGCAAGAGCCGCTACTGGAAGATTAAGTTCTGAAAATCCTAACCTGCAGAACATACCTATCAAAGATGAAGCAGGTAGAGAGATAAGAAAAGCATTCCAACCTAGAGATAAGGATCATATTTTGCTAGCCGCCGATTATTCTCAGATAGAGCTTAGACTTATCGCAGAGATCAGTAAAGATGAGGCTATGATGGAAGCCTTCATAGCAGGAAATGATTTCCATAGAGCAACCGCTGCAAAGGTCTATGGTGTACCTTATGAAGAAGTGACAGAGGAACAAAGAAGAAACGCCAAGACCGTAAACTTCAGTATAACCTATGGAGCAGGCGCTACGAATCTTTCTAGACAGCTAGGTATAAGTAGAAAAGAAGCAACCGAGCTCATAGATAATTATTTTGCTCAGTATAGAGGCTTACAGAATTACATGCACGATGTTGTACAAGGGGCTAGAGAAAAAGGTTATGTTACAACCCTCCTAGGAAGAAAAAGATCTCTTAGAGATATTAATTCTAGAAATGGACTAACAAGAAGTAATGCTGAAAGAATGGCCATCAATACACCTATCCAAGGTACCGCAGCAGATATGATCAAACTTGCTATGATAAATATCCAGAACAGATTTATCAAGGAAAATATTCAATCGAAAATGGTTCTCCAAGTTCATGATGAACTTGTCTTCGATGTTCTAAAAACAGAACTAGAACAAGTAAAAGAAATCGTTACCCATGAGATGAAAAATGCTATGCCTACCCTGGAAGTTCCTATACTTGTAAGTGTAGGTACAGGAGAAAATTGGTTAGAAGCTCATTAAAAAAATTAGACTATGAAATTCAGATATCCTATAGATATTAATAGCCTAGCTAGTCAGTATGACTGCGAAGTATATAGCGAAAAATCAGAACCTTATATCGCTACTGGAATCAATGAAATAAATAGAGTTACTGCAGGTGATTTATGTTTTGTAGACCATGAGAAGTACTACAAAAAAGCTATAAAGTCTAAGGCTGTTTACATCATCATCAATAAAAAAATAACCTGTCCTAAGAATAAGGTTTTACTGATCAATAAAAATCCGTTCGCCGTTTACAATCAGATAGCGTTCGACCAATACCAAATACAAGAAAAATCTAACCATATATCTTCTAGAGCAAAAATTGCTGAGAATGTTGTCATCGGGAAAAATGTAAAAATAGGTCCTCATACTATTATAGAAAGTGGCGTCACTATACATGATGATACAACTATAGGTAAAAATGTAAAAATACAATCTGGCTCACAGGTAGGTTCTGATGCCTTCTATTATCATACTAAGCCAAACGGCGCTATGGTAAAATGGCATTCTTGCGGCAGTGTCGTTATAGAGGACGATGTAGATATTGCATCTCTTTGTACAATCAATAAAGGTGTATCCAGTAGTACAATTATAGGTAAAGGGACAAAGATAGATTGTCATGTACATATCGGTCATGGTGTGCAGATCGGTAAACATTGTCTGATTGCAGCCCAAGTCGGTATATCAGGTAAAACAATTATAGGAGATCAGGTAAAAATATATGGTCAGGTAGGTATTACCCAAAATCTACATATAGAAGACAACGTAATCATATATGCACAGTCAGGTGTAAATAATAATCTAAAAATGGGTAAGATATACTTCGGATCCCCTGCCCTAGAAATAGACGATAAGATCAAAGAGATTAGAGCTCTAAGGAGATTGGCTAATAAGGACAAGGATAAATAGAATTCCTTAGATCATAATTATACCTATTCATACAAAAAAATCATTTCTTTA
>CAYYWZ010000008.1:0-3318 GCA_964475415.1 uncultured Saprospiraceae bacterium
TACTAACCAATTAAATCCATTAGAGATGAAATTTTTTAAAAATTCTTTATTCTTTTTATGGTTGAATTTTATAAAAATATTATAGTTGCAATACTAATAATTTGTTGTGCTTGGGAATCCTCCTTGGCACAACAATCTTATGTACTGGGTAGACAGGGTAATAGTAATATTGATGATGTTAGATACGCCATAATGAGTTTTGATGTTCTGACGGGGGACCGAGATATCATCTTCGAACTGGAGTCTTCACGTTTTGCACATCCGAATGAGACGGGATGGAATAGAACAATTTATAGTTTTGAATTTAGTGAAGATATGCAGCAGGTCTATTTTTTAGAAAGAGAAGGAGACTTATATGTTTATGATATTGCAAGTGATGAGGTGTCTTACATTATGGATTTATCGCCTGCAACAACACCGTTTGAAATTCACTACCATACACTGACTTTTCAGCTAGATAGGGTAAATGATAGTATTTTGTTGGTATCAGGATATACCTGGGGGATGTACAATGAGAATACGCAGTCTTTTACATAAAACTATGTGGTACCTGATTTTCCATCAGCATCACTGCCTAGGCAAATGGAAATTGTCGCTACCAGAACTGCAAGACATAAAGATGGATTTGTGTATAATGGAGGATGTGTATGTCTTAACCAGGCAGACATAGATAGTCCAGATGAAAATACAGTTCTTTTCGATTATGATGTAACCCCAGATATAAGTGTTGCTTTAGAGAATATTGTTTCTTACCAGTATGACTGTGATAGTACAAAGCTGTTTTTTGTAGACGTAGCCGATTCTCTCAGAATATGGGAAATAGATGAGGTCAGTGGAGATCTAAGTCTCTACGATGCTTATTGTAATTTTTCAGTAAAACATGACTTTCAATTGGCAGATGTGCAGCATTACAACGCTATTCCTTGGGAAGATTGTCAGCGTATAATAGATCTAGATGAGGATGATAGTAGTGGCGCTGTAGGAATAGATTACCATGGAGATAGTGTATGTGTACATACGGACCTTTCTATTGCAGATGGAGATTTGTTGTTGAAAAACGAGCAAGCACTAGATAGTATTGTTATATATGTAGACCAGGCGCTAGCTGGACAAGGGTTACAAATATCCACAGGTAACTATGATTTATTAATTCAGGCCGATAGTAAAGTGAGCATATTAGATAACGGAAATACAAGTCTTACTGAGATGGAGCAAGCACTTCTTTCTGCTCGTTATGTGGATACTGCACCTTACAGATCAGGAGACATAGAGATAATTTTCGAACCCTGGTATCGCGGAGTTCAAGGAACAGCAGCGATCGCTTTTCTTCATATTCCAGAAAAACCCAATGCAGGAGCTGATTTGTTTTTAGAATTTTGTGTCGAAGATGCATTGCTTGATGTAGATGATCTGTTAGAAGGATCAATAAGTCCTGGTTTTTTCTACGAAAAAAATGGCATACAATTATCCGATACGCAATTAGACTTATCAGTCCCACAGTCTTATGATTTATATTATATCAGTGGAACAGATATCTGTGCAGATACAGCATGCATAGAAATAGAAATTCTTCCGCTACCTCCAGTGATAGCAGTACAAGATATTGTATCCTGTGATAGTGATACGGTGGTTATAGACTTGCAAGATCTAGAAGGTACTATAACATGGAGTGATGATGATAATGAGAAGTTAAAGAAAATTACTACTTCAGGAAATTATTATTATGAACACATAGGTTCTAATGGATGTATAACTAGAGAAGAATTTGTTGTGGATTTTCTGCCTAATCAGACAGAAGAAGAGATAACTTATGTCGACTTATGTGTTGGAGAATCCTATAATTACCAAGGAGAAGATTATAGTGAAGATATTTTTCTAATGGATACAGTTTTAAGTACAATAGGTTGTGATTCTATAATTACAGGCTTAGCCATAAGCGTGCTTCCAAGTATGGATATTGTAATAGAAGGATCTACACAGATATGTAAGGGATCGTCCGCAAACTTACAGATCGTATCACCTTTTGATATCGCATATCTTGACGGTATCTTGGTAGAAGAGCATATGGTTTTGGATGAGTCAGGTATTTATCAGTTAGAAGTTATAGATGATAATGGTTGTGCTCAGATGTACGATATAGAAATCACTAATTATGAAGTATCCAGTGTGGAAATCGATCCTACAGAGCAATTGTCATTTGTAGATCCTATAGACATACCAGTAAGTTACAATGGAGATTTTATTACTTTCAGCTGGACACCCATGCAAGGCTTGTCTTGTTATGATTGTCCTTATCCTATGCTTACTGAACCAGGGATAGAACAATATGACTTAGTTGCAGAAGATAGCTTTGGATGTATCTATCACAATAATTTCACTATAACATATGAAAACGATACGTATTATCTTCCTAATATTATTTCCCCGGAAAACGAATTGGATATTAATGGTTCGTTTCATGTTATGAGTAATGTAAGGGTGTCTTATGATCTTATCATCTATGATAGGTGGGGCAATACAATGTATGAGGCTGACGGACTTCTCACGAATGAATTTTCGACAGGCTGGATTCCAGATAATAATGTGCAGTCTGGTGTTTATGTATACCTAGTAACTATGCATAACACGGAAGAAGAAACTTTTACAGGTAGCATCACAGTTATCAAATAAGTATTCAGTGATTAATGATAGCGACTTTGTCTAAGGTAAGGTAAGCGCAGATAAACATAACATCCGATGTCAAATCAGGATATGTCTTGAGAAAATTATTAAAGGGATCTGTCTTGCTTGTCTCCTTTTCTATTACATAATTAAATAAAACAAGAAGACTGAAGTACGTTTTGACTTCAGCCTCCTTGCTAGTTAATACACAAATTTTTTACCCAGGCATTACTACAGAATCGATAACGTGTATGACTCCGTTGCTGCCTTTAATATCTGTTTAAGTAATGAATGATTTGTTTCCTTTCTGATCGATGAGCACTGGATTGCCGTTCATGATTTTTGCTGTAAGTTTATCTCCATTGACGATTTTGAAAATGAATTCTTCTCCCGCTGCGCTTATGGAATTATTCTATTTTATAACTATAGATACCATCTATTTTGTCTGGGTCATATCCCACATGATAAATATTTGTTTTGGAGTTCTATATGATGGTGGCAACATCATCATCTTCTATAACTTCCAGAATAATCGGCGTTGTTATTTCTTGTGAAAAGCTGTTTGAAAAATGGAGTATAAAAGCAACGATGCTAAATGTAGATCTATTCATAACCATAGTTTGTAAGTTATGAGAACTATTGCAATTATGAAAGGAA
>CAYYWZ010000008.1:3418-90055 GCA_964475415.1 uncultured Saprospiraceae bacterium
TCTATTCATAACCATAGTTTGTAAGTTATGAGAACTATTGCAATTATGAAAGGAAGAAGGAATAGAAAACCTTACCTCGTATTTACTTCGTTCTAAAAATAGGAATAAATAAAGGGGAAACATAATTATTGAATTTGTTTTCATAGTTCTTAATGATTATCCACCGCGCAAGGAACATGGAAGATAGTTTGCCATTGCAGGGCTATAGCGTAGAGCGAGCTGACTAGTCCGTAGGACCGAGCTGTCTAGCGAGTCTGTAATAATCCGACCCCTGAGCGGGAGGCTGGAGGAGTAAAGTATAAAGGGGTTGCGCCCAAATTATATACTTACTGAAACATTATCTATATAAGCTTGTTAAATCAGTAGCTTTGGGAAGCGAATCAGTTGCATATCATCTTGTAAATCACTACCTTTGCGACGTTTTTAAGTAAAAATCTAAATAAAAAATATAAATGATTACAGCACAAGAAACAGCCCAGTATAAAGTTAAAGATATCAACCTCGCGGATTGGGGTAGAAAGGAAATGGAACTTGCCGAAGCAGAAATGCCAGGTCTTATGGCCCTAAGAGATGAGTTCGGAGCTTCTAAGCCTCTAGCAGGTGCTAGGATAGCAGGTTGTCTGCACATGACTATTCAGACAGCAGTACTGATAGAGACACTTAAAGAGTTAGGTGCAGAGGTAAGTTGGTCTTCGTGTAATATTTTCTCTACACAGGATCACGCGGCAGCGGCAATAGCAGCAGCAGGAATTCCTGTATACGCTTGGAAAGGAATGAACGAAGAAGAATTTGACTGGTGTATAGAGCAGACTTTACATGCTTTCCCAGATGGTAAGCCGCTTAACATGATTCTAGATGATGGTGGTGACTTAACGAACATGGTGCTAGATAGATATCCACAACTCGTAGATGATATCAGAGGTATCAGCGAGGAAACAACAACTGGTGTTCACAGATTATACGAGAGAGAAATAAAAGGAACACTTGCCTTACCTGCGATCAATATCAATGACTCGGTAACAAAATCTAAGTTTGATAATAAGTATGGTTGTAAGGAGTCTTGTGTAGATGCGATAAGAAGAGCGACGGATATAATGATGGCTGGAAAAGTTGCAGTTGTTGCTGGTTACGGAGATGTAGGAAAAGGTTCTGCTGCTTCGCTTAGAGGTGCAGGATGTAGAGTGATCGTTACAGAAATAGATCCTATCTGTGCGCTACAAGCGGCTATGGACGGATTTGCAGTAAAGAAAATGTCTAATGCGCTAAAAGATGCAAACATAGTTGTTACCGCTACAGGGAATAAAGACATTATCAATGCGAAGTACTTCCAAGCGATGAAGGACAAAACAATCGTTTGTAATATAGGTCACTTCGATAATGAGATCGACATGGCATGGTTAAATGATAATCATGGAGATTCTAAAATAGAAATTAAGCCTCAGGTAGATAAGTACACAGTGGATGGTAAGGATATCATCGTACTTGCTGAAGGTAGATTAGTAAATCTAGGTTGTGCTACAGGTCATCCATCTTTTGTAATGTCTAACTCGTTTACGAACCAAGTTCTTGCTCAGTTAGAATTATGGCAGAATACAGACAAGTACGAAAATAAAGTATATATGTTACCAAAGCATCTTGACGAAAAAGTTGCTAAATTGCACTTAGAGAAGATAGGTGTAGAGTTAGAAGAACTTTCTCAGGATCAGGCGGATTACATCAATGTTCCAAAAGAAGGACCATATAAGCCAGAATATTACAGGTACTAATATGAAAGAATAACAACACACGATTCCACAATAAATGAGGCGGTTAAGCAATTAATCGCCTTTTTTTCTTTCTGAGCACCACAGCTGTACTGTGGCTAAGTCAGGGAAAACCTATATCTATTGCTCTTCTACCCTAAATACGAAGTTCTAATGCATAAGACAAACTTAAATAATAAACGTAAGCGTCATCTATCATACCTATAGGCATATATTTCTTCTATAAAGAATTTATTTTAAGAGTATACGCAGCATTTTGTTTCTAAAAGGTGTAATTATTAATAAGACAATTCAATAGATATGAAAATTAATCTTTATCCATCCTTCGTTTTTCTTCTTAGCCTTATTTTTATGCTAAGTGCTTGTAGAAAAGATATAGATATTGAGATTATTTCAGATCCGATGCCGATAGATCTGCCAGGAGATATAATCCAGACAGGTGTTGCGGGATATATCTCTACGGTAGACGGGGTACCAATAGGAGATGCAGAAGTCAATGTAGGTAATAGTTTTGTACTCACAGATGAGAACGGCACATTTAACATACAGGAGGTGGAGTTACTGAGTACAGGTTCTGTTATCACGGTGACAAAAGACGGATTTTATATAAATGCTAAAAACATCCAGGTTCATGAGCAAGCAAATGCGAATGTAAAAATGAAGCTTTCTTCGAGGGTGAAGTCTGCCAGCTTCCCATCCGATCAGGGAATAGATTATCTAGGACCATCTGGGGAGCGTCTGCAGGTACCAGCTGGCGTAATTGTAGATAGCGAAGGTAATAGCTATCAGGGTAATGTCGATTTGTATGTCAATTGGGTAAGTCCTATATCAAAAGATCTAGCAACACTTCTTCCAGGCGATCAGCGAGGTATAGATGCAGAGAGTAATTTTGTCCAGTTAGCTACTTACGGTATGATTGCGATAGAATTGGAAGCAAGCAATGGAGATGTGTTACAGTTGAGTTCTGACGGCCAGGCTTCTATAGAAATTCCTATTCCGTCGGTATTGGTATCAGGAGCACCAGCTTCTATTACATTATGGCATTATAGCAAAGATTATGGTTTCTGGATAGAGGATGGAGATGCTGCGCTCAACGGGAATAAATATGTAGGTACGATTTCACATTTTAATTATTGGAACTGTAATATTGCTTTTTCGCATGTCAATCTATCTGGTGTTGTATTCTCAGAGCTTGGGTTTCCTTATGCAGCAGTACCTATACATGTAAAAAGTGATGGAAAGCTTGTGGGTTATGGATATACGAACGAGGATGGAAGCTTCAGTGTGCAAGTTCCGGCTGGAGAAAATCTTACATTAGAAATTGTAAGTAATTGTACAGCAGGTCTGGTCAGCCAAAATATTACACCCCTATCAGAAGACAAGGTTCTAGATCCTATTATCATAGATGAAGAACTAGAATTACGATTCATCTCTGGAATAGTTACGGATTGTAACTTAGATCCAGTGAATGACGGTTATGTGATCATAGATATTGATGGAAAAATAGAAACAGCCTACTTAAATGAAGAAGGAGCTTTTTCAAATTTGATAAATGTATGTGATGCGGAAAGAATAACGATTAAAGCTATCTCCAATAGCATGGAGGGCGGTATTCATTCTGAGCTTGAACTGTTCACTGATTTTCCTCAGGAAATCTGGCCACAAATTCATCTTCAAATTTGTGATGAATTGGGCAATAACCCAAATATATTATTCTTTCAAACAGATGAAAAACAAGAAGTTTTTATAGAAGATGTGCGTATATACATAGATGAAGAAACAGCGTTTGTTGTGGTTGAACATATTGATTCTACAAACTCAAATTTTTTCAGATTGGAATTTAGTCTAGAAGATTTAGAAAACCAACCTATAATAGAAGCAAGGTACTTTTATATAGATTATACGATACCTAATTCTGGACAAGTAAATTACGAATGTACACTATGCTTTGAGATGTATTTATTTGTAAATGTTGGAATGGATGATAATATAGATTTTAATTTCTTTTCACCTGAAGGCTTGGATTCTGAGAAAGGTAATATAAGTTCTATCGGTGGATTTTTTGCGGGAAAAATAGAATAAGTAAAGGGATCTAAGTATTAGATGACAGTAAGAGAAATCATAGAAGGCTGTATAAATGATGACCGAGTATGCCAGAAGCAGCTAGTGCAGAAATATTCTTCGCTACTGATGACCGTGGCTAGAAGGTATGCACCTAATACGTATGGACCTTCTGATCTCTTACAAGATTCTTTCATCAAAATATTTGGAGCTATCAAGACTTATGATGCTGAAAAAGGAAGTATAGAAACCTGGATGCAAAGGATCGTTATCAATACAGCGCTAAAAAAACTAAAAAGAAAATATATCGCTAATGAGGTATACACATTAGACAATATAAAACCTATATATTCTGAACCAAAAGTTTATGAGAAGTTCCATGAAGAAGAAATTATGGAGCTTATAGAAGGTCTACCAGAAGGCTATAGACAGGTTTTCAACCTGTATGTGATAGAAGGATATTCTCACAAAGAGATCGGTAACTTATTACAAATAGAAGAATCGAGTTCCAGATCTAATTTGTCTAGGGCAAGAATTATTCTCAGGAAAAAAATTATGCAAGAAAAAAAACAAGAGATATGGGCGAAGATCGTATAGAAAAAATGATTCGCGAGCGGCTCGAATTTCATAGAACACCTACGGATGTTGATAAGATATGGGAGGGTATAGAAAAGAAGCGGGATGGGGTTTCTAATGCTAAGGAAGCTTCTAATAAAGGCAGCTTATGGATAGTATTACTGTTTGTTGTAATCTCTACACTAGCTGTAAGTCTATCAATATATAAGAGCAAGGATAATGTCAAATATGAAGGTTCAGCGCAGTCTAGTTCTGTGCTACCCGACATAGCTGATATAAATTCATCAACAAAAACTGATAAGCTTAGGGATAAGGGGAAAGGTGATTCGTCTATCACCCAAGGAAAGGCGAAAACGAATAGTAAAAGAGAGAATACAAGTACAACCATCGCTATGATGGATGGTACAACACAACAAAAAAGTAAAATAAATGCAGATAATTCTAAAGATGAGTTTAGGCCAACCTTAGTTAATAATGAGCAAATAAAAACAAGTGAAAAAGAACAAATAAAAATAAATAATAATACAATTGTAAATGATGCAAAAGTAGAAATAGACAATGTAGTATCGATGAGTAGAAGTACGAACACTGAAAATGTGGAGCTAACTACATTGCATAAGAATAGGGTACAAAAAGAGATAGCATCGAACGATCTATCAAGGTTGAAGGATGTAAATAAAATAACACAGATTACTGCAGATAAGAATAAATCTGTTCAGCAAATTTCTACTTCTTTATTTTTACTGGAAAATAAATCGAGAGATAGACTCGCATGGAATAAACCATTACTGTCTTATCTACCTAAAGAAATAATTGTACAAAAAGAAAAAGCTCAATGGAACCATATGGTCGCTTTCTCTACAGGGGTCTATTATAATTACAAGAATCTGAGTAATATTGCTGAAGTCGAGATAGACTACGCTAATATCCGTAGCGCCACAGAAACGCCTTTAGAGACATTGGAGTTTAGTTTGCAGTATGCATTACAATCAATTCAGGGGTATTACTTTTTTACGGGAATTAATTATTTGAGAATTACAGAGCGTTTTGATTATAGTGGGGAATCGTCAGAAATTTTAGCAGGGCAAAATTTTACTCTATCCCAGTTAACTAAAACGGTGGAGAAGAAAATCTATAATAATAGCACGATTGTGGATCTCCCCTTAGGTGTTGGATTTAGATTCCACCGTGGGAAGTGGGGTTTCAGAATAGGAGCATCAGCTAATGTAAATCTGCTTACCACAATCGAAGGCCAGCAATTGGACCGTAATGAGCAGGTTGTCAATCGTTCAGGAAGTAGTGATTACAAGCGTAAACTGTCTATAGCTTTTGTATCTGATATAGGTATAGATTATAGTCTCGGAAAAGGGTGGTCTATATCTCTGGACCCTACAGTAAGATACTACGGTAAATCATTTACAATAGATGAAAGTGATATAGTAGAGCAACATCAATTCTTAGGACTGAAAACAGGCATCAGGTTATTGTTTTGAACCTAACTAATACTTTTTTCTACCAGTAATCTGTTGCTGACCCAGCTAATACTACGTCTGCCATCATCTGAGATATTTATTTGATTAGAAATAAGATTTTGGTAAGGACTTTTCGGAATTGGTTTTCAGAAGAATCTTTGATATCAATAGGTGTTTGCATAAGAATATTAGCCGCCTCCCAGATCTGTAATCGGATAGCACAAGGAAAAATCGGATAAGTCCAAGGAGAAAAAGATAAAGTTTACTGAGGATTATGGAAAAATTTGGTGCTATATTAGTTCTAGAAAGCTAAGAGATGCATCTTTTCTTTCTGAAATTCGTTCAATAGATACAAAATCTGGTGATGTCAATGAGTCTACTCTTTTACTATTTATTTATAAGCAGCTTTGCGATGCATGATATACACATAAGCAAGTGCACGATCAAGCATAAAGCAGCGGAGGAAGTGTTACAATTTTCTGTACACATCTTTCTGGATGATCTAGAAGCTACCTTGGCTGATATGGGGTATACTGATCTCGCGTTATGTTCAGAAAAGGAGGATGTAGATGCAGAATTCTACATAGAAGCTTATATCAATGAGATGCTAATTATTAAATCTGCAGATGGTCCTTATAAGATGTCCTGGGTAGGTAAAGAAGTGTCCGAAGACCTAGTAGCTGTATGGTGCTATCTGGAAGTAGAAAATGTATCTTCTACGACCGACCTAAGTATTGATAATAATATTTTACAAGAGTTATATGATGATCAGAAAAATATTGTCACTTTTACATCAGATAATGGAGAAAAAGAGTTTCTTTATTTTGCAAAAGGAGACGAAGCAGTATTTATAAAAAATGATTAGCAGAGCTGTAAAGAAGATATTTATTTTTCCTATCAGAATTTATCAGGTTTTGATTTCTCCCTTGCTAGGGTCTAATTGTAGATTTAGACCTACCTGTTCTAGCTATATGATACTTGCCATAGAGGAGTGGGGAGTAATCAAAGGCATCTGGTTAGGACTGAAGAGAATAGGTAAATGTAATCCATGGGGTCCGAGTGGACCTGACCCCGTTCCGAAAAAATAATTATTTATGTTAAGAAGACCGAGAAGAAATAGAAAATCTGCAGCTATAAGGAAGGTGGTTTCCGAGCATACGGTAACTACTGAAAATTTGATACAACCATTGTTTCTTGTCGAAGGAAAAAATATCGATGAGGTGATAAGTTCCTTGCCTATTGCTAGAAGGTTAAGCATAGATAATATGCTGACGGAAATAGAGATGTGTATGAAAGCAGGGTTGGATAAATTTATAATTTTCCCTAAAATCCCAAATGAGTATAAAGACAAAATCGGAACCTACAGTTATAAAACTACCAATTTCTACCTGAAGGCGGCGAAGGAAATAAAAAAGAGGTTCCCTGGAGCTTGTCTTATTAGTGATGTTGCCCTTGATCCTTACAGTGTAGATGGTCATGATGGGATTGTAAAAGATGGCAAAATCGTAAATGACGAAACCTTAGTCCAATTGCAAAAAATGGCACTGGCTCAAGCGGCGGCAGGTTTTGATATATTAGGGCCTTCAGATATGATGGACGGTAGGGTAGGTGCAATGAGGGAAGCTTTAGATAAAAAAGGATTTTATGATACATCTATTATGTCTTATACCGCTAAGTATGCAAGTGCATTATATGGACCCTTCAGAGATGCTCTAGATTCAGCTCCAGTAGAAGGAGAAGAAATTCCTAAGGATAAAAAATCTTATCAGATGAACCCTGCTAATATAGACGAAGCACTGATAGAAGCTGATCTAGATACGGCAGAAGGTGCAGATTTTCTTATGGTAAAACCAGCTTTACATTATCTAGATGTCATTCGTGCTTTGGATACTCATTTTGATTTGCCCATAGCGGCCTATCATGTAAGTGGTGAATGTGCAATGTTGATCGCAGCATGTAAAGCAGGGTGGCTGAATTATGATGAGGTGATGCCTGAAACTTTGCTGAGTATTCATAGAGCAGGAGCTGATGCCATCATAACCTATTTTGCCAAGGACTTTGCTCAGAGGAGTTTTTATAAATAAGAGGATACATAAGATAAAGGCACGCATCTAAGTCGATGTGTACCTCTAATTATAAGCTTATTCCGGAGGGTAGATTTGATTATTATTTCCTTGCAAATATAATTATTGACTATTTTAATTTGCTAGTAAAGATTTTATTTTTTTGTACATTAATAAAAAACTAGCTATGGATACCATGAGGGTGATTTTTACATTTTTGTTTTTATGTCAATTTTTGACGGCTCAGGAAACAAATGGTTTTGCTACACTGAAAAAAGCATTGTTATCCGAGACGCCATTAGAAGAAGATTTGCAGCAATTGTGTGATGAGATCGGTGGTAGGGTCACTGGATCAGAAGCTAACAAGTTAGCTGTAGAATGGGCTTATAACAAATTTCTAGATGCAGGTCTCGCTGTTGAGAAAGAAGCTTTCGATATGCCTAGCTTATGGTTGGATAACGGGACTAGTCTAACTGTTTCGTACAATGATCAGAGTTTTAGTCCTATTGCAGTATCCAAGTACCAGAGTCCAGCGGGAAATTTTGAAGGCGAGATTATTCCTGTCGAAGAAGTAAGTGATTCTATCTTTTCGCATTTTTCCGAGCTTATCGAAAACAACTTTGTTCTTGTTCCTAATGATCTATGCTTAGACATCAATGGTCTTTTTACAGAATATAATGTAGCAAAGGCAGCTGAAGATCTTGCCTACAAGTATGGAGCTCAGGGTATCATATTTATGTCTAGCAGACCTAAAGGTTTATTATATAGATTCATTACTTCTAAAGGAGTAGATAATGATATGCGACAATTTGTTATGTCTAGAGAGGATGCTCAGAGATGTATAAGATTAATAGAACAGGGTTTTGCATTAGACTTATCGGGAAATATAGAAGCAATAGAAGGCGAAGCATTTACTAGTCACAATGTAATTGCTGAGATAAAGGGTACAACGCGCCCTGAGGAAATTGTCCTTATAGGAGCACATCTAGATTCATGGGCCTTAGGTACGGGAGCAAATGATAATGGATGTAATGTTTCTATGATGATAGATATAGCACGTCAGATGAAGCTGCATAATATACAGCCTGAACGGACGATTAGATTTGCTTTATGGAACGGAGAAGAGCAAGGCTATTTCGGATCATGGAATTATACACTTGACCACAAGGACGAACTAGATAAACATAAGATGACCTTAAGTGTGGATATAGGCAGTGGACCGATCATTGGTTTTTTTGCTAATGGTAGAAAAGATCTGATTCCAATAATTGATAAAGTATTAACTCCAGTTAGTGAATTAGGACCTTATCTTAATATCAATAATGCAATAATAGGTACTGATAATTTTGATTTTTTATTGCAGGGTGTACCTAATTTAGTTGCAAATCATAAGCCTGCATTATATGGACCTAACTACCATGCTTCATCTGATACCTATGACAAGGTAGATCTTGTTGCTTTGAAAAATAACTCAGCTGTAATAGCAGCGTTAAGCTTAGGTTTTGCAAATAATGATTTTGGATTAAGAAGACAGAATAGAGCAGAGGTGCAATCTATAATGGATGATCAAAAATTAGAATTTCCTATGCGCATGTTCAATGTCTGGGAACCCTGGGTAAAAAAGGAAAGAGGATTAAAATAAATTTGAAAAAATATAGCTATGTCTAATATATACAAGTATTGTTTGTTATCCTTAATTATCCTTTTTACATACGGATGTAAAAAACCTAACCCAACAAATAATAAAAAGGCGAACCTACAGATCGAAGAACTTACAATCGAGCAATTAAGTAAATCTTATTCAGATGGTGATGCAACCATCGAGCAGGTAACTCAGATGTACTTAGATAGAATAAAATCCATAGACCAGTCAGGCCCTAAGCTTAATTCTTTCTTGTATGTAAATCCTAAGGCTATCGAACAAGCAAGAGTCTTAGATCAGGAGTTTAAGGCTGGTAAATCTAGAGGAGCTATGCATGGTATTCCTGTAGTGCTCAAGGATAATATTGACACCTATGATATGCCGACGACTGCAGGGTCTAGAGCCTTAGAAAATTCTTATCCACTCCAAGACAGTTGGGTTGCAGAAAAACTAAGAGCTGCGGGTGCGGTGATATTAGGGAAAGCTAATCTCAGTGAGTGGGCGAATTTCCGAGGAGAAAAATCTACAAGTGGCTGGAGTGGTCTCGGAGGCTTGTCAAAAAATCCCTATGTCTTAGATAGAAATACTTGTGGCTCCAGTGCTGGATCAGGAGTTGCCGCCTCTGCAAATCTGTGTGTAGTAGCTATAGGAACTGAAACCAACGGTTCTATCGTATGCCCATCTCATACCAATGGCATTGTAGGGATAAAACCTACTGTAGGATTAATTTCTAGAGATGGTATTATTCCTATAAGTTGGACACAAGATACTGGAGGGCCTATGGCAAGAACGGTGAGAGATGCAGCAATTTGTCTAAGTGTATTGACAGGAATAGATAATAGAGATGCGAAAACGCTAGAAAGCAAAGGTAAGACTCATGCAGACTATACCTCATTTTTGAAAAAAGATGGCTTGGCAGGAAAAAGGATCGGTCTATTTTTAGGAGCTATGGGATACAATGACGGTGTAGATTCACTATGTAGGTTAGCAGTCGAAAAAATGAAAAATCTTGGAGCTGAGATTGTAGAAATAGAAGAAATAGCTGATCCATCGACAGGGGCTAAGTCCTTTAAGATTATGTTGTACGAATATAAAGATGGTCTCAACAAATATTTTAGATCACTTGGGGAGAAAGCTAAAATAAAAGATCTAGAGGAGCTCATTGCCTTCAACAAAAATGATGAGGTAGAATTAAAATACTTTAATCAAGCCTATCTAGAGCGAGCGCAAGAGATGGGTGATCTAGACAGTGACGATTATATAGTTACATTAAAATCTATGTTGGAGCAATCAAGAACAAAGGGTATCGACAGAGTCATGAAAGAATATAAGTTAGACGCGATAGTCGCTCCTACGGGTGGGCCTGCATGGAAAACTGATCTAGAGAATGGGGATACTTATGGTGGAGGAAGTTCTTCTTCGGCTGCCTGGTCTGGATATCCCAACATTACTGTACCGATGGGTTTTATAGATGAGCTTCCTGTAGGAATATCCATTTTTGGTAAAGGCTATGATGAGGGGGGATTACTTACTATAGCTTATAGTTATGAGCAGGCAACTTTACATCGTCGAGCCCCTAAGTTCTTACAGAACTAATGTTACTAAATCTATAGATTAATAAAATTAGCAAATGTAATACCCAAAAACAAATAGCTTGGTTCAAGTTGAAGGTATAAACTACTTTTACATTCGCAAAGTCTTAAAAAAACCATAAAATAGATAAACGCCTTATAATCACCTGATTAAGGGCAGGAAATGTCATACGAACGTAAATTTTGGAAAATAAAGCAGCAGCTTATGCGACTTATTGTTCGTTAAATCTTAAATTAATCTTAATTTATTGAAGGCTCCTTATAGGTCGATGATGTTTGACCCCGAACAAAGGAATGTTTTAAGGATACTTTTAAAATTATTTTACTAAAATCAATACTATGAAAAAACTAAGTACAATTGTACTCATACTGTTTTTGGCTTCGGCTGCAGTATTTGCGCAGAAGACAGTAAACGGTACTATTACGGATGCCTCTGGTGTCCCGTTAATTGGTGCTAATGTAATTGTCAAAGGCACATCCACCGGAACGATAACAGATATCGACGGTAATTATTCACTTACGGTACCTGAGGGATATAGTATCCTAGAAGTAAGTTACACAGGTTTTACAGATAGCGAAATCAATATCGCTAACGGTGATTCTATGTCTATATCCTTATCTGAGGGTACGATACTAGATGAACTTATTGTAGTAGGTTATTCTACTCAAAGAAGAAAAGATATTACCGGATCCGTATCAGCTGTAGATGTTGCTAGTATACAAAATGTGCAGTTACCTAGTATAGAATCTGCCTTACAAGGTAGAGCAGCCGGAGTAACAGTAAACAAAAACTCAGGTACGCCTGGAGGAGGAATAGATGTAAATATTAGAGGTAGAACCTCTATAAGCGCAAGTAATCAGCCATTATATGTGATTGATGGTATTCCTATTATATCTGGAGATAATACAGATTTTACTCAAGAAGGAGTAGGAAATGGAAACATAAGTGTACTTGCGGATATCAATCCTGAAGAAATAGAATCAATAGAAGTACTAAAAGATGCTTCTTCAGCAGCTATTTATGGATCTAGGGCAGCCAACGGAGTTGTACTGATCACTACTAAATCAGGAAAGGCAGGAGCAACTAAAATATCATTAAATGCATCTCATGGAAACCAGTGGGCTCCTAAGACAATAGATGTTGTAGATGGACCACAATATATAGAGTATATCACTGAAGTATTTGGTGCTAATATTGTAGGAACAGAGGCTAATAACAATTGGCAAGATCTTATATTTAGAACATCTACCCTGTCAGATTATAATGCTAATATCTCTGGAGGTACTGAAAAGACTACTTTCTTTAGTTCTCTTGGATATAAAGAGGATAATGGAATTATTAGAAATTCAGGATTCGATAGATATTCTGGAAGATTGAATGTAAAACACTTGGCGAGTGATAAGCTAACTTTTAATGTAAACTTGGGGTATACTAATTCTAATACTCAGCAAGTACAAAATGATAATAACATCTTCGGAGCGGTATCTACTTCTATACTTTTACCACCTGTTGTTCCTATTATGAACGAAGATGGTTCTTGGGGAACTGCTTTTGGATTAGAAAATCCTGTTGCTGCGGTAACCGATTATAGAAACAATGTTAAAAGAGGAAGAACGCAAGGAAGATTTGGTGCTACCTACAGCATATTTGATGGGCTAAGTTTTTCTGCTGCGCTTAGTGCAGATTTATTAAACTCAAGTGAAAGTATTTTTGAGCCTAGTACACTACAATCTTCTAATACAGGAAGAGCAGTAGAGGCTACTATTACTAATAATAGATTCATACATGAGTACGTATTTAATTATGACAAGAGAGTAGGTAATGGATCACTAAGAGCCTTAGCAGGAACTTCTTTTCAGCAGGATAATATAAATTCTACCTTCACAGAGGCGGTAGATTTTCCTACTGATGAGTTTACAGGTCTAAGTTCAGGTGCAGTTCCAGTTACTACGAATGGAGGATTTACAGGAGATAATTTGAGATCTTATTTTGGTAGTGTTAACTATAGTTTTGATAACAAATATTTCTTTACTGGAACATTTAGAGCAGATGGATCTTCTAGATTTATCAATAACCAGTGGGGTTATTTCCCTGGAGCTTCAGTAGGTATCAATATTGCTGAAGTTGCTGGAATAGGAGGTTTTGACCAACTGAAAGTAAGAGTAGGATGGGGTAAGACAGGTAACAATGTTATTGATAACTTCCTATCGAGACAACTATTTGGTGGTGGTGCAAACTATCTAGATCAGCCAGGTACTGTTCCTACACAGATAGGAAATCCTGATCTAAAATGGGAGACAACAACTCAGACGAATATAGGATTAGATTTTGCTATCATAGGATCAAAACTTTCTGGATCTGTAGATTTATACACTAAGAACACTGATGATTTGTTACTAGATAGACCGATACCTACGACTTCAGGTTTTACAACGGTTGTTCAGAATGTAGGAGAGGTAAGAAATAGAGGAATAGATGTTGCTCTAACAACTGAGAATTTTAATAGAAAGAACTTCTATTGGTCTACAACCTTTACTTTAGGGTATCTACAAAATGAAGTAGTAAGATTAGTTGATGGTATACCTTTCGATGCAGGTTTTGCTAATAGAGTAGCAGAAGGACAACCTCTGGGTAGTTTCTTTGGACACCAAACAGATGGATTGTTCCAGAATCAAGCTGAAATAGAAGCAGCTGCTGCACAGCCTAATGCTGCACCAGGAGATATTAGATTTATGGATATTAGTGGAGGAGCTGGAGAAGATGGTATAGTAGGAACAGCTGATGATCTTGATCCGGATGGTGTGATCAACGATAATGATAGAACCTATATCGGAAAAGCTTTACCAGATTTCACCGGTGGATTAATGAATAGTATCAATATTTATGGTTTTGAGGTAAATGCTTTCTTCCAGTTTGCAACAGGATTCCAGATATATAATAATAACCTGGCCTTCGCAGAAGGTCTAAATAGTGTATTTGCTCCAACAGTAAATGCATGGGAAAACAGATGGCAGCAAGAGGGAGATCAGACGGACGTACCTAGACTAGTTAGAAATGATCCTAATGGTAATAGAAGAGATTCTGATAGATTAGTGGAAGATGGAGATTACATCAGACTGAAAACACTTACAGTAGGATATAATCTTCCTGGATCTATGTTAGATAATATTGGACTTGATAGAGTAAAAATATATGCGTCTGGATATAATCTATGGACTGCAACAGGTTACTCATGGTATGATCCAGAGGTAAATACTTTTGATGGAAATAATACTGCATTAGGAACAGATTTCTTAACCTTCCCACAACCGAGATCTATCGTGTTTGGCGTGAACATAGGGTTTTAAGAAATTCACTTTTGTAAAATTAAAATAGATAAAATGAAAATTTATAATATATTATTTATCGCGCTTGTAGCTGTAGTTATATCTGCTTGTGCAGACCTAGACACCCTAGCGCCTATAAACTCAGTACCTTCTGATCAAGCTATTACAAATGCCGCTTCTGCAGCTGCTTCTGTAAATGGTATTTATGATGAGGTGCAAGATGAAACGCTTGTTTTTGATGGTTGGTTGGCACTGCCACAATTTTTCTCAGATGAGGCAGATGCAACAGGGACTTTCCCGACTAGATTAGAATTTGGAAATCTAAATGTTTTTCCTGCTAACGGAACAATGGCAGCAGTATTTACAGATTTATATGATGGAATTAATGTAGCCAATAATGTTATAACATTGATCCCAGGAGTAGAGGATGAAGCATTCTCTGCTGAGCAGAGGGCTGACTTTATAGGTCAGGCTAGATTTCTGAGAGCTCAGATGTATTTGCATCTAGTAACTTTATGGGGAGATATTCCACTTATTACAGAGCCTACTGTAGATGTAGGAGACGTATTGAATGTACCTAATAGTACGGTAGATCAAGTGTATGCTCAGATTATAGATGACTTGAATGATGCTGTAGTAAATGTAGCACAAGATGTTGGGCCATTAGGTGCTAGTAAACAAGCTGCAAATGCTTTGCTTGCAAGAGTAGCGCTTTATCAAGGAAGATGGGCTGATGCACAATCTCTAGCAGAAGGTGTATTAGGTGCAGGCTTTGATTTGACTACTGTACCTTTCTTAGATGATCAGATATATAGCCTTGGGTTTACACCTACAGATGGAAATACACTTAACTTTTTCTACGGTCCTGCGGATTTTGGAGGAAGATACTCTATAGGTCCATCTGCAACACTTATCAACTCATATGATCCTGCAGATCTTAGATTTGCAGCTACTATCGATACGATGACAGCATCAGTTCCATACGGTCTTAAGTACCCAAGCTTCGGCGCTGGTATTTCTGGAACTGCGACTGATCCGATATTCTTTATAAGACATGCGGAGATGGTAATGATCGCTGCTGAAGCAGCTGCAGAGCAAGGAAACTTCGGTACTGCTTCAGATTATATCAATCAAGTAAGATCAAGAGCAGGATTGCCAGGTGTTACTTTAGATGCAGGAAACTTTGTTGATTTAATTTTAGCAGAGAAGTTTTTAGAATTTGCTTTCGAAGGTCCTCAGCGTTTGATCGATCTTAGAAGAAAAGGAAGAGCTCAGTCTGTATTAGGTCCTATAGGTTATGATGCATGTGATGATGTATGGCCTCTTCCTCAGAGAGATGTAGATAGAAATATTAATCTTACACAGAATAGCTGTTGTAACTGCTAGAAGTTAGCTAGACAATAGTGATATAATATAAAGGGGCTGATCTTTTTAGATCAGCCCCTTTTTTTTGTAGCTTTGTAAGATAGTGCGAAACTCTTTAACAATTGTTCGGATGTATCGGTAACTTTAACGAAATCCTTTAACATACAATATGATGGTGATTGCTACTAATTAATTACTAATAATATGAAAAAGTATATAATATTTATTTTCGTGACGCTTGTTTTTTTCTCTTCTTGTAATGATAATAATGAGGATTCCAGTGAATCATTAACTTATGTGGATGCAACTAATATTTTAGAAAATGATATTTTAAGCAATTTTTTAAAAGTATCTCCTCTTATTGATGATTTTGATATTTCGGAGGAAGAATTTAAGAATGGACTAGAAGAAATAAGATTGAACTTAGAAAAAAAGAATATATGTCAAAAGGAGTTGTGGGATCAGCTTGAAATAGACCTAAAAGAAGGTAAAACAGATGATGAGTTACAATTAATCTATAAAAATTCTGAGTACTATAAAGTATACGGAGATCAAGAAAATTAAAATCTTGAAATAAGGAGGCTTTCTTCTATTGAGATTGCCTCCTTATATTTATCACTTATCTTGTCCTAGAACAACGTTACACAAAAAGTAATGTTATGGTCTTTTATCTTTTTCATTTATATAGTTTGAAGAAGGTTTTAAACCTCCTTAAAGATCTTCTCCTGCTGATTGATACTTTCCAAATGTACTGATTCTAAGAATTTCTTAATGAAGGTTTCACTTAATCCATGTGCTTCTGCAATCTTAGAATAACGCTCTAGTTTTTCGGACCATTGCTTACTTTGATAGATCGTAATATTATTATCCTTTTTGTATTTACCGATCTCTTGAGCAATTTTCATTCTGTTTGCTAGCATTTCTATAACTTCGTCATCTATGTTTTTGATTTCTTGACGGAGATGATCTAACTCTGTTTGCACAGGTAGTTCATCCTCTCTATCTTCTCTCAAGACCATCTCTGTAACCATAGCACCAAAAACCTCTGGTGTGATTTGTTGCTTAGCATCACTCCAGGCATTATCTGGATCTATGTGCACCTCTATCATGAGGCCATCGAAATCTAGGTCCATAGCCTTCTGTCCTACGTCCTGTAGGATATCTCTTCTCCCGCAGATATGACTAGGGTCACCGATCATTGGAATTTCAGGTCTTCTGTTCATAAATTCTATAGGTAGCTGCCATTGTGGTCTGTTACGATAGAATTTTTCTCCGCTGTAAGAAAAGCCTCGGTGAATCGCTCCTAGTTCTTTTATCCCTGCCTTCTCTAGACGTTCCACGCCGCCTAACCATAATGCGAGATCAGGGTTGATAGGATTCTTGACAAGTACAGGGATGTCTACACCTTTTAGCGCATCAGCTATCTCTTGTACAGCAAATGGATTTACAGTCGTTCTAGCACCGATCCATAGAATATCTATACCGAACTCTAGACATACTTCTACGTGCTTAGCCTTAGCAACTTCTACTGTTATGGGCATACCCGTAAGTTCTTTGGCCTTTTGAAGCCACGGTAATCCTTTAGTGCCAACTCCTTCAAATGAGTTGGGTCTCGTTCTAGGTTTCCAGATACCCGCTCTTAGTATATCTGCTTTATTCGTTTTCTTTAACCGTAGGGCAGTGTCTATAACTTGCTCCTCTGTTTCGGCACTACAAGGACCTGCGATAACGATAGGTCTTTTCTCTTTAGTTAGCCAAGTAACTCTGGGTTGTTGTTTAGTTTCTGTAGTCATAATTTTTTTCACTTTTCGGCTGCGATGCCATTGAGTACTCTTTTGATATCATTAGCCTCTTCCATTAATTTGTAAGAGGCAGTTGTATTTTTTTGTTTTAGTAATTGCAAGAAATTTTGTAAATGAGAAATATAATTTTCTAGTGCTTCTTCTACGAATTTCGAATTATTTTCGAAAATAGGAGACCAGGTTTTAGGAGAACTTTTAGCCAATCTAACAGTGGATGCGAGTCCTGTACTTGCTAGATTGAAAATTTGTTTTTCGTCTTTCTCTAGATCCAGAACCGTAAGTCCTAACATAAAAGAACTTACATGTGATAAGTGTGACACATAAGCTAGATGTTTATCGTGTTCTCTAGGTTCTAGAAAGTAAGTATTCATACCTAGACTTTGGAATATATTTATACTTGTTTGTATCGCATCATCATCACTCAGCTCTCGAGCACAGATAATATTTTTCTTATTTCTGAATAGTCCACTTATTGCAGCTTCTGGTCCAGAGAATTCCGTTCCTGCTAGCGGATGTGCTGCTACATATCTTTTACGGCGTGGATGATTTTTTACCACCTCGCATATTTTTTGTTTTGTAGATCCTACATCTATGACTATCTGGTTGTCTGTGATCTTATCTAAGATGCTAGGAAGTATACGGGCTATTACATCTACAGGCACTGCTATGATGATCGCTTCACAATGTTCTGAAATGTAATCTATACTTTCTATCTTATGTACAAGCTGAAGTTTTTTTGCTACTTCGCAATGAGTAGCCGATGCGTCATATCCGATCACCTCTATACCTATCTGGTTATATAGATCTTTAGCTATCGATCCACCTATTAGCCCTATTCCTATTATTCCTATTTGCATCTTTCTATAGCTTGTTGTAAGAACTGTTTATTTTGACATAAAGAAATTCTTATGTATTGCTCACCTTCAGATCCGAAAATACTTCCAGGTGTTATGAATACCCTATTATTATATAGATAATGATCTGCACATTCTATACCATTATTAAATCTTGATGGAATCTTGGCCCATACAAATAGACCTGCAGTGTCTTTTTGATATTTGGCTCCTATAAGATCTAGTAAGGTATACACTAGATTTCTTCTTTCTTGATAGGTCTTATTCATGGCAACAAACCATTCCTTATTTAGATTTAGTGCTTTTACTGCGGCCAGTTGCAAAGGTTTGAACATTCCAGAATCCATATTGCTTTTAAATTTCAATACAGTGTTCAGATATGCTTCAGCACCAGACAATACACCGATACGCCATCCTGCCATTGCATAATTTTTGCTTAGCGAACTTAGTTCTAGGGATACCTCTTTATTTACATCCGCCTGAAAAATACTTAATGGCTTTTCATTCAAAATAAAGCTATAAGGATTATCATGGCAGATTAGAAATTGGTGTTTTTTTGCAAGCATCACCAGTTTGCTTAACAACTCTAAATCTATATTTGCTCCTGTGGGCATATGCGGATAGTTAATCCATAAGATTTTGACCTTTGACAAATCCATAGCCTCTATCTGATCTATATCAGGTAGCCAGTTGTTCTCTTCTGTCAAATTATAGGTCATCAGTTCCGCTCCACAAATAGTGGAGATAGCGCCATAAGCAGGGTAGCCAGGATTAGGAATAAGAACCTGATCCCCGGGATTTAGAAAAGCCATACTGATATGCATGATACCTTCCTTAGAACCCATCAAGGGAAGGATTTCGTTTTCCCCGTTAAGTTTGATCTTATAATTCTTATGATACCATTGGCTGAAGGCTTGCCTAAGTTCTGGTATTCCTCTGTAAGCTTGGTAGCCGTGATTGCTAGAAATCGCAGCGGTATCCTGTAACTCCTTTATCACAGAAGCGTGTGGCTCCATGTCAGGACTACCTATACCGAGATTAATGATATCTTGACCTGCAGCGTTAAGCTTACGTATCTCCGCAAGCTTCTCAGCAAAGTAATATGTTTTCGTTTCTCCTAGTCTAGATGCCTCAGCTATAATCATAATATCACATAAAAAAAAGGAACTCTAAATTTAGAGCTCCTTTGTATTAAAATTTTTATTTTTTATTTCAATGCATACAATGAAGCTCTTATTCCTTCCAGAAATAAAAATAGCTAAAATATGCGTTGAAATAATTCTTAATCATAATGCAAACATCAACTATATTATTCAATAATCCAAATTATGAGGAAAGAATATCTTGAGCAAGCTTTCTAAGTCTATCCGGTTTCTTTCCTTTGTTCTTAACAGACGATCAAGCTGATTTTGGAATTGACCATATTTTTATCTCTATCTCCGTTAAAAGAGATACCTTAACTACCTATCTTATTTGTAATATTTTACATATTACATCTTTTTATAATATTTCTGTCTTATTTTTGTTTTATGTCATTGATAAGAAAATTGGCTGGTGAGACTATAATCTATGGGATGAGTTCTATCTTTCCTAGGATACTGCACTTTGTGGTATTTACGGTATATCTTACTTATAAGTTTCCCGACCAAGAAAATTTTGGGGTATATAAGGAGTTGTATGCCTATGCGACCATACTGATTGTGATTTTGACTTTCAGGATGGAGACGGCTTTTTTTAGATTTGGGAGTAGAGAAGATGGTATCCAGAAATCATTTAGTACAGCGATGCTTCCACTTCTAGTTAGTACCGTTATTCTAGTAGGTATTTTATTTATCTATTCAGATAGTTTTGCGGCACTTATAGAATATAAGGAGCATCCTTATTATGTCAAATGGTTTGCATTGATTTTGGGTTTTGATGCACTAGCTGCTTTACCGTTTGCTAAGTTTAGATTAGAGAATAGGCCATGGCGTTTTATGGTCTACAAGTTGTTCAATGTTATAGTGACTGTATTTCTGGTATTCTTATTTTTAGAGATTTTACCTAGGATGGGAATAAACCGCGTTCCACTGGTCGATGATATTCTCAAACCAAGGATAAGCCTAGACTATGTTTTTATAGCTAACCTCATTGCTAGTTTTCTAGTATTTGTGTTGGTGCTTCCTGAGTTGCTCAAACAAAAATTGGAGTTTGATTTTAAGCTGTGGAAGAAAATGCTGGTTTATTCTATTCCTCTTATACTTGTAGGGATAGCAGGAAATATAAATACTGCCTTTGCCGCACCACTGCAACGTATGTTCTTAGATGGTAATTTTTCTGAAAACTTGACAGAGGCAGGGAAATATGCAGGGCCAGCATCCTTAGCTATTTTCCTTAATTTATTTACCTATGCATTTAATTATGCGGCAGAGCCTTTTTTCTTCAAGAACTATAAGGCCTCCTCGGATACAGATCTCTTTGGTAGGATTGCACTTGTCTATACCATTGCTGGAAATGTAGTACTTCTTATGATCTTATTATATTTAGATTTAGCGCTTCAGTTATTAGGGAAAGACTATCGAGGCTACACGAATATTATACCTATCTTATTATTTGCCAATTTGTTTTTGGGCTTGTATTATAATTTTTCTATTTGGTATAAGTTACGAGATAAGACCTACATCGGAGCGATAATTTCTATTACGTCTGCCATAATTACATTAATAATAAGTATCACGCTCTTACCTAAGATAGGATATATCGCTTCAGCTTGGGCTGGATTTGTTTGTTTCCTTTTTATGGCTATAGCTGGATATGTTACAGGTCGCATCTATTTCCCTATTGCTTATCCTATCAGAAAGATGATCTTATATATAAGTATGGCCTTAGGTGTTTTTCTAGTAAGCGAAAACTTAGGAGCCTTAGGTATTCCTGGAGGAATGAAATATGTGTGTAATACAATCTTACTATTAGCTTATCTAGGAATGGCCTTTTTTTTAGACAAGAGTACCATCATGGAGATAGCTAAAAAGAGTGATCAGAATTAATAGAAATAAGTCTGGAAATAATCCATCAGATAGACTCTGTTTTTTACAATATAAACGATAGAAGCTAGAAAGGCTACAATGAGTGCAACTTTCAGTTTTCTAAGGAAGGATGCATTTTTTTCTCTTCTCGTTTTATATCTGTGTCTGTTAGCTATTGACATACTACTTATGCATAAGGTGCCCCATTAGTTTTTCCTTAGTGTCAAGGTAAGATCTGTTTACAGCATTCGCCTCGATAACCAAAGGTATTCTTTCTTCCACTTCTATTCCCGAATTTACAAATGAATTTATTTTTTCAGGATTATTAGTTATCAATTTGATCTTGTAAATGGATAGATCTTTCAGAATGGTTATAGCGTCATCGTATTTCCTCTCATCAGGTCGAAAACCTAACTTAGTATTAGCATCTATAGTATCTAGTCCCTCGTCTTGATGATTATAGGCTTTCATCTTATTTATAATTCCTATTCCTCTTCCCTCCTGTCTTAGATAGATAAGTAGACCTTTGTTCTCCTTGATGATTTTAAGCGATTCATCTAGTTGTTCACCACAATCACACCGCTGAGAAGAAAAGAGATCTCCCGTGATGCACTCAGAGTGTATTCTCAGATATACAGATTCACTTGGATTCAGACCCTTAGCACAAAGGACGAGGTGAGGCATTTTCTCTTGTTCTTTGGATGCATAAGCATACATGTCGAACTTCCCGTACTTTGTTGGGATGAAACTTTTCTCTTGTCTTTCTAAGGAATTCATATAGGTTTTTATCAATACTTATTTGTCTATAGTTTTCTAGTTGCTTCCGAAGCAATCTCCTAGGAACAAATTTATAACAGAAAATTTCTAAATTAGGTTTACCAAAGTGAATAACTATCATTATTCCATCAAAATTAAATCAATATTTAAAAATATTACTCAATATATCCACTAAAACAGAGGAATATGCTTCTGTTGGATTCTCAGAATATAAGGTATAGACAAGTGGAAATGGAAAGTTATTTATGTCAAAGGATTTATAGACCATAGCTTAGTAAGCGCTTATTATTCACTGAATCTGCATCATTTATCGATTATTCTATGGTATATTTGTTTTGATACTAAAAGCAAATAATAATTGATAAGCCTTCTACAAACAAATCTCTTTTTAAGTCCATTCTTTCTAGCGGGGTTAGCGATAGTGGTGAGGATAGTCGGTTTTGTTAAGCCTGTAAGTTATGAGCTAAGTAGTACGGATAGTCCAGTATTTGCAAATATTTATCATATGCTGGGTTCTGATAGCGTGAGAATTATTATAACTATCTTGCTGATATACGTTCAGGCAATTATGATCAATAGGATCGCACTTAAGAATAAGCTAATGCGAAGTCCTAATTATCTGCCAGCTTTCTTTTACATACTGATTATGAGTTTTATACCTCAGTTCCATCAGTTTCATCCGCTTTTATTAGCAAATACCTTCTTTATATTATGTATAGGAGAGCTTTTTAAAACCTATAAAAATCCTAATTCAGCTAAGATTATCTTCAATGCTGGATTATTCCTTAGTATTTCTGTATTGCTTTATTTGCCTTTCTTATTCATGTACCTTCTATGCTCTTTAGCATTATTGCTTATAAGGTCTTATAATGTATTGGAACGTATACAGCTATTGATCGGATTTTCTTCTGTCTTGGTATTATTAGCGTATTGGCTTTTTTATACTGGAAAGATCAGCAATTTCATTTCAGTTTATTTTATAAATAATCTATCGATGCCTTCTAATATTTTCTCTGGAAGCGAGCAAGGCTTTATAGTGCTAGCGGTACTGATGACCCTGGTCGTTATTAACGTGCTATATTACAGGGGAGCAATAGCTAAAAAAGGGATACAAGTAGAAAAGAAAATAGATGTGCTATATTGGATTCTCATACTCAGTATACCTACGGTTTTTTTCTGGGTAAAACTAGATATTCTTCATATGTTAATCTTAGCCTTTCCACTTTCTATAATGCTTAGCATGCTTATACAAAATATCAGAAATATAGCCTTTTCTGAATTACTTGCTCTGTCCCTATTAGGTTTACTATTTTCCTTTCAGTTTCTTATATCTTAAAATTCCTTAAGTACTAGGTTTTGTTAAAGATTTTATAAAATGTACCTTAGAATTATACAAAGGTACTTAAGACATACTTTTTTATCTTAAAACATTGTTAATCAACCGAGAGAATAGATTTTATTCAATCAAATCTTCGAAATTAGAGTTCATATAATTTTATCGAAATGAAGAAAATAGGAATAAGTATTTTATTGTGCCTGATGTTAGTTGGATTTAACGTATTATCTGCTCAGGCGCCCAAAGTTGTAAAATGGGAAGTTACTAAAGGTGCAATAGATGATGACGTTGTAGAAATCCACATCAATGCAGAGATAGATAATAAATGGAAATTATATTCTCAGCACACCGCTGATGGTGGTCCGGTACCGACCAGTTTTACATTTTTCCCTTCTGATTCTTATGAGTTAGTAGGAGAAGTTAAAGAACTCTCAGATGCTATAGTTAATCATGATGAGCTTTTCGAAATAGAAGTAACAAGCTTTGTAAAATCAGCAGATTTTGTACAAAAAGTAAAGCTTAAGGATGGAAAGTCGATTATAAAAGGAGAAATTAGATATATGACCTGCAACGGACATCAATGTCTGCCTCCTCAGGATATCCCTTTTGAAATAAAGATATAATTTCGAACGCCTAAGGAAAACAATATTTTCAATACAAGAATACAATAAAAATGCTACGATTTCTGCAAGTTAGTCTTCTCATTTTAACTTCATTTTATCTTCAAGCTCAGATATTGACCCCTGTCAAATGGTCTTTTGATACAGAAGAACTTGGAAATGATGAATACAATCTAGTATATACAGCAACTATAGATAAAGGATGGACAGTTTATTCTCAGTTCACTAATGACGAAGGACCTGTACCTACATCGATAGAATATGATAATGGAGAGTTAATTGAAAAAATAGGGAGAGCAGAAGAATTTGGAAAAAAGAAAGAAGGGTTTGATAAAATATTTGAATTAGATGTAATCAAGTTTTTAGCTGATGAGCCATTTATTATAAAGCAAAAGGTAAAGGTTAAGGATTACACGAAACCGCTAGCGGGTTATCTTACTTTTATGACCTGTGATAAGAGCAGATGTCTTCCACCTACAGATTTAGATTTTTCTTTTACATTCAAAAAATCTGCCGACAAAGCACCTTCTGGCACTTCTAGTCTCGAGGCAACTCCAGCAGAAAAGAAAGAACAAATAGTAGAAACGAAAAAAGTAGAAACCGTAAAACAGCAAGCACAGGCTGCGGCACCAACTACGCAATCCACATCTACAGCAATACAGAATAATGTTTCAGCTGTAAAAGAAAAAAAGGTACCGACTGAATTTGCGAGTAGCAACATCCCTGATGAAAAAGAAGAAGTAAGCAAAGTAGCTCCAGTATCACAAAGCAATAAAGTTGCAGGTTTAGTATCAGCGGGACAGCCTACTAAAGATAATCCAGTCATATGGAATTTTAGTATAGAAGATCTGGGAAGTAAAGAATATAATCTCGTATATACGGCTGATATTCATCCTGAGTGGAATGCTTATTCTATGTACACTAATGATGATGGTCCTGTACCAACTTATATAGAGTACGAGTCGGAAGGTATAGAACTTCTAGGAAAAGCAGTAGAGTCAGGGGATAGGAAAGAAGGTCCAGATCCATTATTTGATAATGTTAATGTTATTAAGTTCTACGGAGGTACTCCCTTTGTTATCAAGCAAAAAATAAAAGTGGACAATCCTAGTACACCTATAATGGGTTATCTAGAATATATGGCCTGCGATAAGGCTCATTGTCTACCACCTCAGCCGATAGATTTTCAGTTTGTTCCTGCTTTAGGACTTGCTAAGGAAAGATCACTAGCAGAAGATATCGCAACAGGAGTTGTAGCAGTTTCAGCAAACTTAGATGGCGATTATATAGATCAAGAAATCTCTGCCTTGAGAGAAACCTTTGTTACGCCCTTAGGAGATTGTGGAACAGTCGAAGAAAGAAGTGGATTACACTGGTCATTTTTATTTGGATTCTTAGGCGGTTTGTTAGCCTTATTGACACCTTGTGTATTTCCTATGATTCCGCTTACTGTAAGTTTTTTTACAAAAGACACGAAGAGAAAGGGATGGGTTAATGGAGTTTTATACGGATTATCTATCATAGTTATCTATGTTGCATTAGGACTTATGATTACTGCATTCTTTGGTGATGAAGCATTGAATCGGTTGTCAACTAACTGGATAGCTAATACCGCTTTCTTTGTGATATTTATCATTTTCGCATTTTCCTTTTTTGGATTTTACGAAATACAATTACCTAACTCATGGGCCAACAAGAGTGATAGTATGGCTGATAAAGGTGGATTAATAGGAATATTTTTTATGGCCTTCACTTTAGCGTTAGTTTCGTTTTCTTGTACAGGACCGATTATAGGAACAGCTATTGTTTCTTCGGCCACAAGTAAGCTAGGTCCCTTTATTGTCATGCTTGGATTTTCGTTAGCGTTGGCCTTGCCTTTTGGTGTTTTTGCGGCTATTCCAGCTTTACTTAATAGTCTACCTAAGTCAGGAAGTTGGATGACTTCTGTTAAAGTAGTACTAGGTTTTCTAGAACTAGCACTGGCCTTTAAATTCTTATCTGTAGCTGATATGACGAATCACTGGGGATTCCTTAAGTATGAATTATTTATGGGATTATGGGTGGTAATATTTGCAGCCATGACCTTGTATCTTTTTGGGTTTATAAAGTTTCCGCATGATAGTCCGCTTAAGAAATTATCACCTGCTAGGTGGGCCTTTGCGCTTAGCTCTCTTGCAGCGACGGTATATCTTGCTACAGGATTTATGTATAGCGATACCATAAAAAGTTATGAATCTAAAGCGCTCATGAGTGGTATATCTCCACCGTCTAACTATAATTTTTTCTTGCCAGAACCTGAGGTAGATCCAGAAATGAAAAAACGATTTCCTTCATTTTCTAAGTGTGCTAACAATATAGATTGTTTTAAGGATTATTATGAAGGTATGAGTTACGCTAGGGAAATCAATAAGCCGGCGCTTATAGATATGACAGGACATGGATGTGTAAATTGTAGAAAAACAGAAGAACATATCTGGGTGAGAGATAATATAAGGAATAAGCTGAATAATGATTTTGTTTTGATATCCCTCTATGTGGATGATGACAAAAAATTAGACAAGACTTACATCTCTAAGAAGCGTCAGAAGAAACTTAGAAATGTAGGAAATAAGTGGGCAGATTTTCAGATTATAAATTTTGAACAGAACTCGCAGCCACTATATATTATGGTTACACCAGATGAGGAAGTGATTGCAGCGCCTAGAGGATATGAATCAGGAGCTAGTGGTTACAACGAATATCTAGAATGTGGACTACAGACTTATGAAAAAGTAAAAGGGCCAATAGGGCAGTTGTTGAAATAAGTGAAATAAAAACATCGAAATAAAAAACCATATGCTTGTCAAAATGTATATGGTTTTTTGTTTTAGGATATCCCCATTGACATAGACATATTAAAAAATACTTATAGGGATGGTTTTAAAATCATCATCTTCTGCTGTCATCTTCAGATAGTAAAGACCAGATGCTAGATTACTTATATCATAGGATGCTAAAGATTGTACAATAATGTTTTCTTTCGATAGCACCTTCCTTCCGAGAGCATCGTACAATTCTATATTTTTGATAAAACATATTCCGTTTTTGCAGATAATTTGCATGACATCACTAGTAGGATTAGGAACTATTTTTATCTCTTCAAACTGGATTTCTGTAATATTGCAAATATCATCAGAACTATCGAGCCCATATAACTCATGTAGTTGTTTTCTGACAATACAGCTCCGTTCTCTCATAAATACGATCATATCATCCGAGATATCATTTTTCCAGCTAGAGATACTCTCAGGATAATTCCATCTTGTTATATGATCAGCCATACCTTGTTGGAAAGTGCCTTTCACCATTTCTAGTTGAGTAAGTAAGTCTTCTAGAGAAAAGAAGTTGTCTAACATAAAGATATATCGATCATAGAACTGTTGTCTGAAAGTTTCATTATCAAATAACTCAACGAAAGGTTCATTAGCACAATGTGGCCCCTGATGATCTAGTTCATTTTCTAGTACCCAAAGAAACATGTTTCTCTCATAATCGTCGAATGCAGCATCTAAGTCTTTGATTATCCACTTCCATTTTCCACCTTCTATCTCCGGTCGCCAAAATTCATTATTATTACAAGGCCAATCTATATTTCGGAAATAGGTTTCTATGATGATGTAATCTATAAAATTAGCAATATCCATCTGATCATTCACTATAGCATAGTTTGACGGATCAGAAAGGTCATTAGACTGCATAAAGGAAACCATATCGAAGTAGTGATTATCCTCTTCCCAATTAAATCTATTTATATCCTCCTTTTCTATTCCAGTATGTCCAGCCAAAAACCATTCGTCTACTTTTTCCCTAAGACTGTGCATACCCCAGAATTCACCGTTAAGAAATACCATCACTGGTCTATAGTCTTGCATATGCAGATCTAATGGTCTTGCAAGCTCCTGGATAAACGCGTCCTTGATAATAGCATCTCCATTCCATGCACCCATAGTTGTACGGAGTAATAATCGTTTATATTTTTGTATTGGATTAGTATCAAAAAAAGGATATTCAAAATATTCTTTACCGTAACTATTTCGTGCGTAGAGACGTAAAGATTTTTGAGTACTATGCCTAGTCTTTCCGCCGTGAGTTCTTATACCAGCATCTTGAGAAAAAATATAATCACCTTTCTCATCGAAGTAGCTAAAGTGGACATCTCTTTCCCATTCTATACCTTTCTGAAAACAGTTTCCAGACCACTCGGGGTTATCGGGGTCATAATGATCACCAGTTACATAGATCCCGGAAGCATCACTAAAAAAATTATTTTCATCCGTGGTAAGAGAAATAACAGGGTAGGGATAATTGTAGAAATCGGCAGGCCCTACAAAATAAGTTTTAGTATAGATAGGACTATTCCTTTGTCCATTTCTGAATGAAGCAAATCGTACAACATTGCCTTTACTCAGTTTTTCTTGCGGGGATTCCCATGCCTTATATACAATTAGATTTTGGGCAGGTGTGTTTGGAATTTCAGAAAGTGTATTCTCATCGTTGTTAACATCTTTTATATCTATCGGAGTGACATAAGGAAAACTTTCTGAAGAAGGAATAGAACCATCTAGTGTGTAATAAATTTCGTCTCCGAGTTGTTCTTCTAAGGTTAGAGAAAAAGATTCGGTATAAAATCCTGACTCTATATCGCTAGTTACGATGTTATTTTCATTATTCGTTTTTCCGGGAGTTGAATTATGGGTCTTTTCCCAGATATCACCACCATCTGGCACCCTTGCATAAGACATATCTTCTGCGAGTGAAATAGCCGATAGTTTATCTATGATCGTACCTTGATTATCTGATAAGAATAGCGATTCTCCATCAGCTGAGATCTTGAAGTTACTATGGATTTCTCCACCTTGGATAAGATCTTTGTCAGAGGCAATGATCATTAGAAATTCCTTAGGAGCAATAGAGATGTCAGGGAACTTCCATTTTTTAAGTTGACTACTATTGTCACTTAGATAGAAATCAGAAAGTTGTATTACTTCATTTCCTTTATTATATATTTCTATCCAGTCGCTTGCTTCTCCGAATACGTCTATGTAAGATAATTCGTTATCAGATACTATCTCGTTGATGTAGATGTTTTGACTAGATATAGAATGACATAGGCAGATTCCTAAGATTAGGAATATAGATTTTGATAATCTATTTATGCCATGGCTATTGTTCATGTAAACTATTGCTTTCTCTATTGAATGTATAAGATAGCTTATATATTATGTAAGTTCAAAGAAACTAATTAACTATTATATTTTATAAGACAATTTTACCGCAGAGTAAAGTTATGTGCTTTTTTGAGGATTAGATAAGTTTTATGGCTAAGTAAATTAAGGTGTATTATAGATGATAGAAAAGATTACTATAATAAAGCGTCTTATTGCAGAGCAGAAAAGGATAGACTATAATCATTCAAAAATGGGCATAGGCCTACCTTTTGCTATAGAAAAAGCAATAAAGCACTTATATATCGGATTAAAAACTTCATCTTTGCGCCATGAATTCATTTAAAGAGTCAGGTCTAAGACCAGAGATTATCAAGGCGATAGATGAAATGGGGTTTGTTAAGCCGACTACTATACAGGAAAAAGCGATTCCTAAACTTCTAGAATCTGAAAGGGATCTTATCGGTCTTGCTCAGACGGGGACAGGAAAAACTGCTGCTTTTAGTCTTCCATTACTACATAAAGTAGATGAGAATAACAAAAGTGTGCAGATGATCGTTCTTTGTCCTACCAGAGAATTATGTCTCCAAATTGCAAAAAATATCAAAGACTATTCTAAGTATTTGAAAGCTATAAATGTAGCAGCAGTTTATGGAGGTGCTAATATTTCTGATCAGATAAGAGAAATTAAGAGAGGTGCACAGATTATTGTAGGAACGCCTGGTAGAACTGTGGATCTAATAAAGAGAAAGCGACTTAACTTAGAAAATATAAATTGGCTTGTTCTAGATGAAGCTGATGAGATGCTTTCTATGGGATTCAAAGAAGAGCTCAATGAAATATTAGGAGCCACTAATAGTGAAAAGCAAGTGCTACTATTTTCTGCAACCATGCCTAAGCAAATGGTAAAGATTGCTAGAAAATATATGAAGGACCCTATAGAGGTTTCTTCTGGTGATATGCAGGTAAGTACAACAGATGTCAAGCACGGATATTATATCGTCAACGCTCGAGATCGATACGAAGCGCTGAAGAGAATTGCTGATATCAATCCAGATATAT
Source organism: uncultured Saprospiraceae bacterium (assembly GCA_964475415.1). Classification (GTDB taxonomy): domain Bacteria; phylum Bacteroidota; class Bacteroidia; order Chitinophagales; family Saprospiraceae; genus CALCMJ01. The sequence continues at coordinate 33,940 of CAYYWZ010000008.1, forward strand.
ATGCTATCATTTTTTGCAGAACGAGAGCTGGTACTAAGGAGGTTGCAGAAAAACTCAATGCAGATGGGTATAGCTCTGATGCTATACATGGGGATCTTTCTCAGGCGCAGAGAGATTATGTGATGAACAAATTCAAGACGAAACAATTGCAATTACTGGTTGCTACAGATGTAGCTGCTAGAGGAGTAGATGTCAATAATCTTACCCATGTAATAAATTATAAGCTGCCTGATGAAAATGAAGTGTATGTCCACAGATCAGGACGAACAGGTAGAGCTGGTAATAAGGGTATCTCTCTTTCTATAATTCACTCTAGGGAAAAAAATAAAATAAGATACCTAGAAAAGAAAATAGGAAATGAAATAGAGTTGCTGAAGTTACCTACTGGTGAAGAAATATGTGAAAAACAATTATTTAAATTGGTAGATAAAGTAGAGACCATAGATGTCAATGAGGCAGAAATAGAAAAATTTCTTCCTTATATCAACAAGAAATTAAACTGGTTATCCAGAGAAGATCTTATAAAGCATTTTGTTTCTGTAGAATTCAATAGATTTCTAAAGTATTATAAGGATGCGCGAGATCTCAACTACACTGGTAGATCTGATGGGCGTTCTGACGGTAGGGGAGAAAGAGGTAATAGACGCGATAGAGGTGGCAGAGATAGAGGAGGACGTAATAGAAGTGGCACAAGAGAAGGGCGTAGAGAAGGCCGATCTCGTGACAGAAGGGATGAAGGAGGTAAGCGTGATTACCAAAGAAATGAAAATCAGACACGTTTCTTTATCAATGTAGGATCAAAACATAAAATTACTGCCGGTAGTCTAATGCAACTTATAAACTCTTCGATGAAAGGAAAGACCTTTGATTTTGGTAAGATAGAAATCATGAAACCATTTTCTTTCTTTGAGGTAGATAATGATGTCAAAAAGGATATTGTAAATGCTTTTAAGGATACTAAGTTTAAAGGGAACAAGGTGATAGTAGAAGAAGCAAAAGAAAAACCTACGGGGAAATCGTCTAAAAGTAAGAAAGGGAAACGTAGAAAAAGAGATAGAGAATAATTATATAAAAAAGGCGCAGATAATTCTGCGCCTTTTTTTACATCCAACAGGTAATAACAAATCTTTATAGATTCACTTAGAGATAATTCTGGTTTAACGATCTTCGATAAGTACACCCATCTTACCCATCTGATAATCTCTCATAGCTTGTAATATCTCTGTCTCACTATTCATTACAAAAGGTCCTTGTTGTACCACTTTTTCTTGAATAGGTTCACCTGCAAGAATAATAAACTGAACATCATCAAGCGCTTCTACAGTTATTGCAGTATCGTTATTCTCAAATACTACCAGTGTCTTTTCTTCTACTAAACCATAATTAGATATTTTTATCTGACCTCTTATAAGATAGAGAACGCAATTGTAAGATAAAGGTATGTCAAAGGTTTCTTTTGCCGTTTGTGTCCCTTCACTCCATAATATTTTCAGTTCACTCATGGTTTGCATCTTACTAGAAAGATCATTGTAACTTCCAGCTATTAGACGCGAAACCATCTTAGAATCAGTAGAGCTAAAATAAGGAAGTTCGACTCTAGGGACATACTGATAGGAGGGTTGTTCCATCTTCCTGTTAGCAGGGGAGTTGATCCAGATTTGAATAATTTCCTGGCTACCTTTTTTCTCAATTAGATTTTGAGATGGTCTTTCACTATGTATGATTCCTGCTCCTGCATGCATCCACTGAACTTCTCCTTTCTTAGCGATCTGATTGTTTCCTCTACTATCTCTATGTTGTAGCTCTCCATCTATAATAAATGTTACAGGCGAAAAACCTCTATGTGGGTGTGGTCCTATTCCTTGTTGTATAGCTGGTGCATCTGGATTGAAGTTAAAAGTGCCATGATGTAATAGTAGAAATGGATCTACCATCTCTACTTTTTGTGTGGGCAGAGCTTGCTTAAGTATGGTGCCTCCCATATTTATATCAAAAGCAGGTATGAGGTATTTTACGTTTTTGTGCATAGTATTTTCGTTTTGTATAGATTGTAATACTGTTTTCTACAAAATTGTTTACTTAGATCTTTTTTAGGTAGGTTTTTTAAAATGAAAGGGGTGAGCTTAGTTTTTAAGAATTTGGTTGACTGTTTTTTTGAGCTCAGGTAATACATCTTTTTTAAACCAATTATTCTTTGCCATCCAGATATTGTTTCTAGGAGAAGGATGAGGTAATACGAAATATTCAGGTAGATAATTTAGATAGTTTTCTACCGTAGCTGTAAGTGTTTTTTCTGCTTTTTTGCCCAAGTAATAATCCTGAGCATACTTTCCTATGAGTAGAACAAGCTGAACATTTTTCATTTTATCTACAACAGCCTGATGCCACAGGGGAGCACATTCTTTTCTAGGAGGTAGATCTCCTGATTTTCCTTTTCCAGGGTAACAAAAGCCCATCGGAAGAATAGCTATTTTTGTATCATCATAGAATGTTGTATTATCGATACCCATCCAAGAACGAAGATTAGCACCGCTTTTATCATCCCAGGGAATTCCAGTTCTGTGTACTACGGTTCCTGGTGCTTGTCCTATAATGATAATCTTACTTCTGGCCGTAGCAGATAATATAGGTCTAGGACCTAGATCTAAATGATCTGCACATACAGTACACTTTCTTACTTCTTGTAATAAGATTTTCATCTCTGTAGTTCTATCTGTTGTTTCTCCTTGATATAATAAGTTTCTTCTGCGGGTTTAAGAGGTCTAGAAAACCATAAAGGTCTTCTCAGTCCATCAGGTCCAGGTGCAGGTCTTGTCATGGCAAGCCATTTTCTATAATTCTCCATTGACTTTTCTGTATCGACTAAGATATCACCATATTTATCTTCAGGACCCGGTTTCTCTATCTTGACTCTTTGATGCCAGCAGTGCATTCCACTTATTGGATCTGGATGTACAGCATGTGTAATATTCTGATGTACACCTCCGTCTACCCAGAAGATTCTCTTGCTATCACTATCAGAACTTTGGAAAGGCTTAATGCCGGACTTGGTATTCATTTTCCATTTTCCATTACCATCATTTTCTATCCTTACAGTATTCGTTGCCCATCTGTTTCCCTGATCCTTATCACGTCTCCAACGTCCTAGATGATGAGAACAAGCAATTACGCCTGGCTTCATACCTTCAGTAACCCATACCTTATCTATAAAGTATCCTATATCCGTATTCAGTTTTACGATATCTCCTGTTTTGAAATTCCATTTTGCTGCATCCTTTGGATGCATCCATATAGGGTTTCTATTACTTATTTCTACGAGCCACTTAGCATTTCCTGATCTAGAATGTATCAGTGTAGGTAATCTGAAAGTAGGTACTAGACAATACTCGCCGTTATCTTTATCTAATCCGTCCTGATGTATATGGCTTTTGATATAAGTAGGTATAGCATATTCTGGCCATTTCCAATCCACCATAGTTTGCGAGTAGAACTCGTTTTTCATAGTAGGTGTAGGGAATCCTAATCGAGGTTTCCCATCTATCATGACAGCAATATTTTTTCCTTTTTTAGAATAAACACCTGTCTTCTCATCTAGAATTGCTCCTTCTAGTTTTTGTTCTGAGATGACAGTTTCGTTCTTCTTGTAGGTATGAGGTTCTACTTCGAAAGCGCCATATTTTTTCATGTAATCTAGAGCAGAGAGACCTTGTGCCTCTGCCGTCTCTTTTAGATTAGGTGTATGTTCAAAAATATACTGGTAGTATTCGTCTATGGTTATTTTCTGACCTTCTCTATAGGGCGACATAAAATGTTCTCTAATGCCTAAGTCACCATCTGGATCTATTTTCCAGCTTAGTTCGATCCAGAATTCATCTTCTTCCCATACCTCTCCTGGATTTACCTCATAGGTAAAGTTTACTTTTTTTCCTGCTCTTCTAGCAGCTTCTCGCAATACAGGTTGTCGGAAGGCAATCCATTTTCCTGAGTGGGTTGCATAACTATTTAGATCGTGTCTTTCTGCACTATGACCCATAGGTAATACTATATCAGCATAGAAAGCGGTCTCATTCCATGTGGGTGTCATAGCAATATGTAGCCCGAAAAGATCTTCTCTCATAAATGCTTCCATCCATGTAAATCCATCAGGATAGGTCCATACTGGATTAAAAACTCTAGAGAAATAAACATCCATTTTACCTCGCCCTTCTTTAAGCATGTGCGGTAAAAGAAAACTCATCTCAAACATGGCAAGAGGATATTCTTTAGGATAATGTAGTTCATTCCAGAATTTCTGCGCTGGAGGTACATCGTGAAATTGAGGCTTGAACTTACTCCATGAATTAGGAGAGGTTCCGCCTACTGTTCCTACAGAGCCAGTTATAACATTGAGAAAATGTAAGGCCCTAGAAACACACCAGCCTCCTAGATTTCCACTTGCTGCAGAGCGCCAGTTATGTGTAGAAAAGCGTTCTCCTGCTTCTCCTATTTTTCTAGCAACTTCTCTGATTACAGATGCTTTTACACCACTTTCTTTCTCTGCAAATTCAGGCGTGTATTCTGCATATTCTTTTATGATCTCTTTGATGAAGTTGTCAAAGGTAACTTCTAATTCAGGTTTTAGTTTTTCTAGATATACATTCCAGTTGACCCACTTTTCCATGTAGTCTCTGTTGTATAGATTTTCCTCAAGAATGATTTTGGCCATGGCTAATAAAATGGCAGCCTCTGTTCCTGGATAACTAGGCATCCAATAATCTGACATACTTGCTGTATTGGATAATCTTGGATCCATTGTTGCAAGCTTAGCGCCTTTCATTTTTCCTTCTATGATTCGTTGAGCATGAGGGTTAAAATAATGACCACTTTCTAGATGGGCGGAGATAAGGAGGATAAATTTTGCATTAGCGTGGTCTGGAGAAGGTCTATTGTGGCCATACCATATATTATAGCCAAACCGTGCTCCAGAAGAGCAGATGTTAGTGTGACTGTTATGACCATCTATCCCCCAAGATTGTATTACTCTATTAGCATATCCTTCGTGACCTGGTCTGCCTACATGATAGGCAATCTCATTTTGTCTTTCTTCTTTGAGTGCTTTTCTTATTCTGTCGGCAATGGTTGTTAGTGCCTCGTCCCAACTAATTCTTTCCCATTCTCCTGCACCTCTTTCGCCTACACGTTTAAGCGGGTAAAGTATTCTATCTGGGTCATTTATTTGATTGATGGTTGCAGGACCTTTAGCACAATTCCTACCTCTACTTCCGGGGTGGTATGGATTACCTTCAAATTTTCTAATGGTACCTTTATCTTTATCTACATAGGCAGTAAGGCCACAGGCACTCTCACAGTTAAAGCAGGTAGTAGGTACAATAGCGTAGGATTTTTTTTCTCGCTTAGGCCAAGAAGTTGCCTCATATTCTTCCCAGTGATCCCACTTGTCTAGGGGAGGAAATTTATCTAGCTCAGTAACAGTCATCCTATCTAGAGTATCTTCTCTATCCGTTCCTAAGTCAGGAATAAGCTTGAGCTTCTCTGCAATTTTTTCTACTATACTTATTTTTCTTTTCATCTTCTTTTCTTTTTAGCTCAAGCTTATTCGCTGAGGTGCTTCCACCCAGATATGTTCTATTATGTAGATACCTACGAGAATGATGACGCTGTTAAACATGAGCATGAAGTTCTGATCATAGCTAAAATAGAGCAAGATGAGTGGTACTAGATTTCCTAGAAGCACTGCACCAATCCAAAACATATTTTTATATCTCCCCGTAGAAATCATAGAGACCACCTTGCTGGCATCGATACTATCATGTTTGCCGAATATTTCTATTGATACTATGATAAGATTAATCAGTATGGAAACAAGTAGCGTATTTTTAAGAAAGCTAAACCATAAGCAACCAGGATTAAATAGGGAAAAAACTAATAGCAAGGTTGCTGAGCCTGCCATGAAAGAATGTACCAACATATGAAAGCTTAAGGTAGGTGCTTGCCAAAAATCTCTACCTTTTGCCTGTGCAAATAAGAATGCTGTATATACAGATACTACGATTGCAACAAGAGCACTAAGCCAGAGTGCCGGTCTTGCGATCTTTTCCCATCCTAGAAATATAGCAAGACCAAGCAGTGTAAGTAAGCCACCATATATGGTAATGGCATATCCTCCCTTAACTAACCAAGATGACCAATGAGGTCTGAGAAGAACATAGAGAAATCTTTTTGGTTGGTCAAGATCTTTTATAAGTAATACTCCTGTCAAAGTCAGAAATACTAGACCAACGAAGACACCTATATATAATTCTGTATCTGAAACAAATTTACCAGTTAAGCCCGCGAGAGCAACAAGTAGGATGACTCCAGTTGCGATAGCCTTAGTCCATACGTAGGCTGAAACTTCCCATGCCCAGAGGATACCTTTGTCAGGTGTGTTATATACGCTTTTGGACTTTTTCTTATCCATAAGAACTTCTACAGTTTTAGGAGAACTTACATGTTCTCCGTCTTTTTCGAAGCCTCCATTTATTTTGACAAGTTCCTCTATAAGATCAGTGTTAGAGAAAGATAATTTTTCTGCTTCTTTAGCAAAGTGACCTACACCATGTTGTTGTGATCCCCATAAGTTATCCTTGGTAGGTGTACTATAAGAAGGTATCAGCGATACATCATCAGCATCTATATAGAATACATTAGGCACTGTGTTTTTTTCTGGCTTTCTGCTTTTGACATCATGCTTTGCAAGTAAGTCTGCTATGGTGGAATTAGGATTATTCATATCGCCAGAGATGATAGCTTCTTCGGGGCATACATTTACACATGCCGGTTCTAGCCCTAAGTCTATTCTATGTGCACAATAATTACACTTAGCTGCTGTACTTGTTTCCGGATCTATATATAAGGCATCATATGGACAGGCTTGCATACAAGATTTACAACCTATGCATCTGTCTTTGTCAAAGTCTACGATACCATCTTTTCTTATGAATAAAGACTCTGTGGGACATATTGTAACACAGGGAGCATTGGTACACTGGTTACATCTAAGTACAGAGAAAAGTCTTCTAGTATCAGGAAAGCTTCCTTTTTCTACCTGCTTCACCCATGTTCTGTTTACACCTATCGGGACATCGTGTTCTGATTTACAAGCCGTTGTGCAGGCATGACAGCCTATACATTTTCTATTGTCAATGACAAAACCATATTTCATCTACTGTAGGTATAATTAGTATTTCGAGTGTGTAATTTGTATATAAATTACTTATCGTTGTAATTTAGTAAATCATAAGATATTAACAACCGCTTTTAATATTATTTTGCATAGTTTAATACTCGAGACATCTTAAGTCTTACATTCTAAAGAAATATAAAATATTAGTTGTTATTTGTTAAGATTTTAAGAATATTGATAATTGAATAGAAATATAGTTTTATGGTAGATAAAGTAGAATTTTCCTCCCTTATTGTAGGTACGATGAGATTGGGTATATGGGGTGCTGAGCTTAGTATAAAGGAGCAAGAAGCATTTGTAGAAGCCTGTATAGAGATGGACTGTCTGGATTTCGATCTTGCGGATATTTATGGTGATTATACATCGGAAGAGGAGATAGGTAAAATACTTAAGCATAGACCAGACCTAAGTGATAAGATGCAGATTACAACAAAGTGTGGAATTAAGATGGTCTGTAATAATAGGCCTGCACATCGTGTAAAATCATATGATTCCTCTAGAAAACATATTGTAGAATCTGTAGAAGGATCGCTTACCGCTTTGAATAGAGAAAACATAGATATCCTACTTCTACATAGGCCAGATTATCTTATGGATCCTCAAGAAATCGCAGAAACATTTATGCGCTTAAAAGATCAAGGTAAAGTACTTCATTTTGGCGTTTCTAATTTTAGTACTTATCAGTTTGATCGATTACATAAGTTGTTTCCGCTTGTTACTAATCAGGTAGAATTTTCTCTTTTACAAAATGGTGCTTTAGACGAAGGCACCTTGGAGCAATGTATGGATTATGATTTGAGGCCTACTGCGTGGTCACCATTAGGGGGAGGTGCGATATTTAATTCAATAGAAAATCACAAATTAGAAAAAACAAAAATAGGGATAGAGACAGTGGCAGAAAAATATAGTTGCTCCTTAGATCAGTTGTTGTTGGCCTGGGTCCTGAAGCATCCTACAAAAGTTTGTCCTGTTGTAGGTACCTCGAAAATTGCAAGAATTCAATCGGCACTAGAAGCTTCTAAGATAGAGTTAAGTAAGGAGGATTGGTATGCCTTGTTACAGATTGCTTGGGGTAAGGAAATTGCCTAAAAATAAATTTGAGGAATAATAATTATGAGTGATATAAGAATACGAACTGAACAGTCAGATGGTGTTGAAATTGCCTGGTTTGCACCGATCTGCAATGGGGATGATCGATTTCTGGGAGAACATAGTGATCAATATAAAAGTGATTGGGATAACACTTCTAAGGTGCTGCTAACCGCAGATAAGCTGGGATATAAAAATATACTTTGTCCTTCTTCCTATCAGGTAGGTCAGGATACCATGACCTTCGCTTCGGCAGTAGCACCTTTGACAAGTCAGATAAATTTATTGACCGCTATAAGATGTGGTGAAGTACATCCTCCAATGTTAGGACGTGCTATAGCTACCTTAGATCACATACTGAAAGGACGGCTGACTATCAATATTATTTCATCTAACCTTCCTGGAGAAAATAAATCTAGTGCGGATCGATACCAACGTTCTCGGGAGGTGATCCAGATTTTAAAGCAAGGTTGGACACAGGATCATATAGATTTTAAAGGACAATTCTATAATCTACAATTAGAGGATACCTCTCCTGTGAAAACATATCAGCAAGATGGTGGTCCTTTATTATATTTTGGAGGTTATTCTCCTCCAGGTGTAGATCTATGTGCTGAACATTGTGATGTATATCTGATGTGGCCAGAAACTAAAATCAGGTTAGCTGAACTGATGCAAACTATGAGTAGTAAGGCTGCCACTTATGGAAGAACCGTTGACTTTGGACTGCGCGTTCATGTCATCGTCCGAGAGACAGAGCTAGAAGCAAAAGCTGCAGCGGCTAATCTAATGAAATATATAGAGCCTGAAAAAGGAAAAGAAATAAGAGAACGTGCATTAGATGCAAAATCATTAGGCGTCTCCAGACAGGCAACAATGAGAGAACGGTCAGATGAGGAGGGGTATATAGAACCTAATTTGTGGACAGGTATCGGCAGAGCAAGATCTGGTTGCGGTGCTGCACTAGTAGGTAATCCAGAACAGATTATCAAAAAAATTCAAGACTATATAGATATGGGGATAAGAGCTTTTATTTTTTCGGGCTATCCTCATGTGGAGGAATGTGAGTTATTTGCTAAGTATGTATTACCTGCTTTTAATAATATTTCTCTTCCTCTAATTCAAAATAGAACGCCTAAGGAAATCCCATTGTCACCTCTAGGAAATGCCAAACGTAAATAGTTATAAGTGCTGGATTTAATTATAGTCATTTTGTATTTTGCGATCATCATGATTGCTGCACTCAGTGGAAAATCTGGAGAAGAGGCGAGTGTGGAAACTTACTTCCTAAGTTCGCGAAATCTAAGATGGCCCTCTATCGCATTGTCAACCATTGCTACTAATGTCAATGGTTACCAGTTCTTAGGTATGATGGGCTCTGCTTACCTCTATGGTCTGGCACAGGCGAGTCTCGAAATTAATGCAGTACAAGGCATATTATTTGCTGCTTTTATTTTTGTCCCCCTCTATCTAAAAGAGAAGATCATTACCATCACTCAGTTTATTAAAAGTAGGATGGGAACGAAAGTAGCCTTACTGTACGCAGGAGCTAATATCTTTATGTTTTCCACGATAACATTGGGAGCGGCACTATTTTGGGGAGCTTATGCTGCGGATCTTGTCTTTACGGATTACCTAAGTGTGATCCATGAAGATAGAATTATTCGGATCAGTATCTTGATTATCGGACTAGGTATTTTCTCTGCTATCTACACCTATCTAGGAGGATTAGCAGCTGTGGTAAAAACTGATATTATTCAGTTTACAATTCTACTTACGGGAGGCTTTGTGGTGCTCTTTGTTGCTGTTCATCATTTAGGGGGTTGGTCGGAATTGTATAGCAAGACAGGAGATAAAATGCACCTACATCTTCCTGCTGATCATGAAAAATTACCATGGATTCATATCTTCGGATTGTTCTTGTTGAACATAAATTACTGGTGTGCTAATCAGACTATCATGCAAAGATCGATTGCCGCTCATAGTCTTAGAGAAGCGCAGATCGGACTGATGGTCGGAGGCTTACTTAAGTATGTTATGGCTATATTGATTGTCATTCCTGGTATTGCGCTATACGGTATACTACAGGAACAAGGCACTCCACTATCTGAGCCTGATCAGGCTTTTCCATATCTAGTGACGACCTATCTTCCTATAGGTGCTAAGGGTGTAATATTATGTGCCTTATTTGCTTCGCTGATGAGTACAGTAGATTCTACTTTTAATTCTATAGCTACACTCTGGTCTATAGATATCTACAAAGCGTATATAAAGAAAGACGCTTCTGACAAACAGATTATTTCTTCGGGACGATCTGCCATTTTATTTAGTTTAGTAACAGGTGTCTTGATGGGATTTGTATTGTTGTATGTCAAATTTAGAAATCCAGAAGCAGCATTTACACATACCTTAAATGAACTCAGATATTATATCAATTGCGGAATCGTAGTCACCATCTTAGGTGCTGCTTTTTTAATTGTGCCTAGACATAAGGCGGCTTTAATAGCTTTCCTTGCAACGATACCTTTACATCTATTGTTCCAGTATTTCTTCCCCGAAATGAATTATTTTGTAAGAGCGGGATGGGTGATTTTTGTAGCCTTTAGTTTTCTCGCTATTACTTCTAGTGGAGGAGGGTGGAAGTCTTGGAAAGCGTTGATTTCTTATGATGATCCTAAGGTCGCAAAAGTAGGTTTTGGTTTGGGGTTGAGTTTGGTTTTACTTCATTTTATTTTTCATTGATTGATTTAGAAAGTTATCTTTTTATTTTTAGTTTATAATTACAAAGAATCAGATGATAAATGGTGCTAGCGCTTTAGCTTCGCAATGAGCAAGATTTCTCCACGATGGTCGAAACTAAGTAGTCTACTTACATACTTGATTCCTCGGCTTGTTGCCTTCGTCCTGAATGACAGGTTGCATCAATCTACATAATACGATTGTCAAACCCCTCGTTGTTTGTAATTTCCAACTACAAGCCTATATCCTCTACTCATGATCTAAGAAGTATGCTCCTAAATATGTTCAAAAAATAAAGTTATAGTTGTCCTAACCAGACTAGATGTTATTGGTTCTAGTTATAGCATTCTTGTATATAATAGGTCAGTTTTGAGTTACAAACTCACTGGATATAGGTTCGTAGAAACATTCTATGAACAACGAAGTGTTTATAGCTTGCAACTCAAGTAAAAGTAAAGATAGAGTTGATGCACAAAAAGAAATAGGAACATACTTCGTTAAGTATATTCCTATTAACTAAAGGAAATGAGTCTTTATTATTCTATAGGAAATAAGACAGACCGAAAGTAACTAGGTCTGGACTAGTTTTGAAATTTAATTTTTCATTGTTGAAGTAGTATCCATCGCTCACACCATTTAGGGCATGCTCATATTTCACATCGATGGTGATATGTTTATTTACATTGAATCCCAGAATAAACTGAAACGATTTAGTAAGTTTATTATCATCTATTCTAAAAAGCTTATCCAGATCAGCGGAACGTTCAGTTTTTACTTTGTAGTTAAATATAGGTCCAGCGGCAAGAGACATCTTACCGATATTGAAACCCATAGCTAGCGGTAGAAGGATATTATAATCGGTATGCTTAGCAGGTACAACGATACTAGGATCTATAACACTAAGATCTACGATTTCAAAGTTTTTATTCGTTTGTCTAAACATGAGTTCCTGAGAAAAGAAGAAATTGCCTAATTTTTTTCTAGCAGTAATACCTGCAGAAAATACGTTGGACTGACCCGTAGAACTAAAGTCATAAAGATATATTTCTCCGTTGTCTAGTTTTAAAGTACTTGCCTGATCGACTCCAGTACTGTAGCCTAACTTTAGACCTATCTGAGTTTGCGCTGTCATTGATCCCGCTAGTGCTAGGATGGCAATGATTAATATGTTTATTTTCTTCATCTTGATTTTTTTATTTTTAAACGAAATGGATTTTCTATTCTGATGCTGTTATTGTCTGTTCTGTGCATCTAACCACAGTATTTGTAGAAATGTTTTCTATCTGTTGTTGATAATTTTCACTTATATCATAACATCCATAAGATTTTTCTGAGCATGAGCTCATTCCGATTACTACGCAGCATAGCGCTACTGCCAAAAGGCTAGTTATTCTGTTCATAACATTGATTTTTAATAATGAATTAATATGTCTTAAAAAACAAAAGCCTTGTTTTAACAAAGGGTTCTATAAGCCCTTGCTATTGCGGTTTTGTTATTGATAGGTAAAGGTTTTTCTTATATTCCTTTGTTTAAATTTTATCTCTTTGTAAGAGTTTGCTAATGAATAAATTTGGTTACATACATATAATCCTTATAAACAGGAAAACGTTGCAACATATTTTGTTAAATTTTTCATAATGTCGCACGGGAGATTTAACTGATTGTTTTTAGAGATTAGTATGTCGCAGCAGACATTTACAATTTGTTAACTTATAGTTAGCTAAGAACGGACAAATTCTGTGATGATTTTATACAATTCTTCTGGCTGTTCGGCATGTATCCAGTGTCCACTATTACCGATGGTCTTAATCGTAGAAGAAAGAAATTTCTCAGTTATCTCTTTTTCTACTTCAGCGTTGATGTAATTAGATCTATCACCTTTAGCAAATAGCGTATCTATCTCTATAGGGGAGCTGACCTCTATACTATCAAGAATATGGCTATAGTTTTTTTCTAGAGATGCTAGATTCATTTTCCATTTGTACCCTCCAGATTTTTCTCGCTGTAGATTTTTCATTAAGAATAGTATGACAGAAAGATCGGATATTTTCTTTTGAAGAACTTTTTCCACTTCTTTTCTAGAATCTACCTTATCTATAGGAACGGAATTCAAAGCTTCGAATATAATATCATGCCCACTAGGATTTTCGTTAGGCCCGATATCTACAACGACTAATTTTTCTACGGCATCAGGATATAGACTAGCAAATTGCATAGCTGTCTTTCCGCCCATAGAATGACCAATTATATGTGCCTGGTAGATCCAGTTACTATCCATGAAATTTTTTAGATCTTCGGCAAGAAGGGTATAGTTAAATTCATCTGCGTGGGGCGATTTTCCATGATTACGTTGATCTATCAGAATGACCATATAATCTTCGGCTAGTTTTTTGGCAAACGTTTGCCAGTTATCTAACATCCCGAATAGTCCGTGTAGAATAATTATAGGATCTCCTTCGCCAAAAATCTTGTGGTTTAACTCTATCATATGGGCTCAAATGTAAGAAAAACATTTTTTTTCATTATCTAATGCAACGTTTTCTGAAGATATGGGATTTAGTTAATAAGAATGGGTAATATTTTTATCTCGTATGAAAAATATTTTATTTGCTTCAAGCGAGACAAAATATAAATCATAAAGATTTTCTAAGACTAATAAATGAATGTTGGTTTTTCAAAGTAGGCTTTTTTTGCAGTTAAGCAGAGGGAGCCTCTTTTGTTGGGGCATCACTCTTTGCTCTACTATATCTATTTATGAAAAATTGTATATTCATTTTCAAGCAAGGAAATAGATTTAGAGAAGGTTTCTAGTTGGCAGAGGAATAATCATCAATTTATTTTTCTAACAGCCGATGGAAATAGGCATGAGTTCCCCGCTCATAAGATATTAAGTAAGGATAAGTACGAAGAGTTGACTTCGTTGTTGGATGGTAGCTTGTGATAGAGTCCAAAGGGCTCACGATCCACTGTAGTTTAGTTAGGCTATATGGCTTTATAATTTACAGATTTTTCAGGTTTGGTATTCTTGATTGCACTGATCTATGATAATACCATATAGTCTTCGGTTAGTTTTTTAGTAAAAGATTGCCAGTTATCTCACATACCAAATAATTCAAGTAAATGATTATGGGATCTCCTTCTCTAAAAATCTTATGATCAAGTTCCAGTATAAAGGCAAAATTAAAAAAAAATCAAATTTATTTTTTTGTACGCAACGTTTTCTCGAGATGAGCCCTATTATATTATCGAAAGCTGATATTAATTTTTCTAATTATAAACAAAATAAATAATGATTGTAAAACTATTAAAAAAGAATCTGCTGCTTATGATGATCTGCCTTCTGTCAGGGGTGAGTCTTAGTGCGCAGGATGGCGGATGTGACTGTCCAGAAGAATTTGACCCAGTATGTGTAATAGATGCAGAAGGAAATATTTTTCCTGTACCTAATGCTTGTATTGCTGAGTGTCTAGAATTAGAGATAACAGATGAAGACTGCCTAGGAGATGGTGGTGGTGATGATTTTCCGGGAACAGATTGTGATTGTGATGAGGAGTTTGATCCAGTGTGTGTGTTGACGGATGCTGAGTCAGGCACCATTTGTGGTTTCCCTAATCTGTGTTATGCAGAATGTATGGGATATACTGAAGATGATATCGTAGAATGTGATGAGGAGTTTGCATGTTTTGAATGTATACTGGAAGGGTTTGATCCAGTATGTGTGATTGATTCTATTGGAGAAGTATTTTCTGTACCGAACAACTGTTATGCAGAATGTCTTGGTTTAGAAATCACAGATGAGGAATGTGATGATTTAGGTGGAGGAGATGATTTTCCTTCTAGCGATTGCGACTGTGAGGAAGAAGAATGGAGTGGTGAAGGTATCTGTCTAGAAATAGAGACGGAGGGTGGAATAGAATTTGGCTGGGCTCCTAGCGAATGTTATGCAGCATGTTGGTATCCTGATGTAGAATTTGTTGTAGTGGAATGTGATACTGTTGGATGGCCAGGTAATGATTGTGATTGTCCCGAAGAAGACTGGAGCGGTGAAGGCATTTGTCTAGAAATAGAAACAGAAGGGGAAACAGAGATAGCGTGGGCTCCTAGTGCATGTTTTGCTACTTGTTGGTACGGAGATACATATACTATTGTAGACTGTGAGGATCACGGCCCAGGAGATGATTGTGAATGTGATGAGAGCGATCTAGAAGGTGAGGGAATTTGTATAGAAATTACATATGCGGATACGATAAGTGGAGAAACTATTGTTCTAGATGGTTGGGCTCCTAGTGAATGTTATGCGGCATGTTGGTATCCAGATGTAGAATTTGTTGTAGTGGAATGTGATACTGTTGGATGGCCAGGTAATGATTGTGATTGTCCCGAAGAAGACTGGAGCGGTGAAGGCATTTGTCTAGAAATAGAAACAGAAGGGGAAACAGAGATAGCGTGGGCTCCTAGTGCATGTTTTGCTACTTGTTGGTACGGAGATACATATACTATTGTAGACTGTGAGGATCACGGCCCAGGAGATGATTGTGAATGTGATGAGAGCGATCTAGAAGGTGAGGGAATTTGTATAGAAATTACATATGCGGATACGATAAGTGGAGAAACTATTGTTCTAGATGGTTGGGCTCCTAGTGAATGTTATGCGGCATGTTGGTATCCAGATGTAGAATTTGTTGTAGTAGAATGTGACACTATAATATGGCCAGGTAACGATTGTGACTGTCCAGAAGAAGACTGGGAAGGTGAAGGAATCTGTGTAGAGGTAGAGACAGAGTATGGGACAGAATCTGGCTGGGTACCTAGTGAGTGTTATGTAGGATGTTGGTATGGAGATTTAGAATATACCATAGTAGATTGTGACTACTTATGGGAGTGGAATGATACAACGAGTTACGAAATAGATTCTTGTCTTATTCTTTTAGAAGATGGAGATTTCTTAACGCTCCAGTCTTTCCTATTAGCCCTAGCAGAGTCATGCGATCTAGAGCTTCCAGAATGTATATTGGATGCACCGATTTTTGATACGGATGAAGAGTTCATACTATATCTAGAGGAGAATTGTCCAGATGTATTAGGGGGATTATTTTCTGCAGAGGGAGAAGAAGGTATGAGCTTGTTCGACAGATATTCATCAGGAGGTGGACTTATAAGCTCTACAGATGAGGCGCTGTACGATGCAGTATCACTTAATATACTAGGAAATCCGGTAACAGAAATTCTCAGATATCAGATTGTTGCTGAGCAAGCTACTTTAGCGCAAGTTAGTATTACAGATATGAGTGGTAAAACTGTAAAAGCACAGCAACTACAGTTAAGTGCAGGAACGACAACTTTAGAATTGGATATGCAGCATACGAGCCCTAGCTTGTACTTCTTATCGGTTCAAACAGAATCAGGCATTACAAACTTGAAGTTTTTCAAGGAGTAAGAAAATAAATGTTGGTTTTCAGATAAAGGCTCACCTAGCGTAAGTTAGGTGGGTCTTTTTGTTTGTAATAACATTTACTTTTTAAAATGTCGTATAAGTATTCTGAATTAAATTTGTTAAGATCAAGGCATGAGAGAGATTTCGTTGCAGACGAATCGAGTATGATAATACTCGAATAGAGTGAACTACGAAAGTGGATGGGGGAGCAAGTGATTCCTAGGATATTAATCACAAAGATCGGACTGTAATATGTGTCGCATATTAGATACACTGAAATAGCAAATGATCATTAGCATTAATTTTTAGAATGTGGAGGCTTATTACGATAGCCTAAAAGACAGAGACGAAGTAAAGTATTATAGGAATCCCTATTATATAATTGTTGGATTTTTATGTTTCAGATTAATTCAAAGTTATATTATCGAACTTCCAAAGCTATTGAATTTTACTGGAGTATCGATTTTCGTAGTCCAGACTTATAATCAATAATCGAGAGAAGAAATAGCTCGACCGCTCGTGTTAGGGGTAGTAAGTAATACCTGTAATGTAATGGAAGGTATGTGCGGAGCACCGAAACGCATGTGGAGTACTGGATGACCCGACCCGCCTGCGATGAAGCTTCAGCGGGCAGATAAGGGTAACACCCTAATAATTATTCTTTCTAGAATCTGTGTTTTTATAAATGATTTTTTGGAAAGGGCGCATGAATTAGTGGGTTAATAGCTATTTTAGCGATAAGTATGGCATTTAAAATAATATCTAAATATGAGCCGACGGGCGATCAGCCTCAGGCGATAGAGCAGTTAGTGAAGGGTATAGAAAATGGGGAGAAAGATCAGGTGTTACTCGGGGTGACGGGATCGGGTAAGACGTTTACGATTGCTAATGTGATAGAGAAGCTGAACAGGCCTACGCTGGTGCTGACGCATAACAAGACTTTGACAGCACAATTGTATGCGGAATTCAATGAGTTTTTTCCAGATAATGCGGTCGAATATTTTGTTTCTTATTATGATTATTATCAGCCTGAGGCGTATATGTCTGTAACAGATACGTACATAGAAAAAGATCTTTCTATCAATGAGCAGGTGGAGAAATTAAGACTGAGAGCGACGTCGTCCTTGCTATCCGGTAGGCGAGATGTAATCATTGTTGCTTCGGTATCTTGTATCTATGGTATGGGTAATCCTGAGGACTACAAGGGTTCTATCATCAGGATAGAGAAAGGAGAAAAGCTTACTAGAAATGTATTTCTATATAAGCTGGTAGAATCCTTATACAGTCGGTCGGAAACAGATTTTAAGAGAGGGAGTTTCCGTGTAAGGGGAGATACGATAGATATACATTTGCCTTATGTAGATTATGGATATCGGGTAACATTTTTTGGAGATGAGATAGAGTCTATAGATCAGCTAGAAGTAGAAACAGGAAAGCGAATAACTTCCTTCGATAATGTAGCAATATTTCCTGCAAACTTATATGTTGCTCCTAGAGATCGGATGAAGTTTATCCTGAAAGATATAGAAGATGAGTTGCATGAGCATGAGAAATTCTTCGAGGCGGAAGGGAAATATCTGGAGGCTAAGCGAATAAAAGAGCGTACGACTTTCGATCTAGAGATGATGAGGGAACTAGGCTATTGTAGTGGTGTAGAAAATTATTCTAGATTTTTCGATGGACGGAAGCCTGGTATGAGACCTTTCTGTTTGTTAGATTATTTTCCAGATGATTACTTGATGGTTATAGATGAGAGTCATGTTACCTTGCCCCAGGTCAGAGCGATGTGGGGAGGCGATCGAGCAAGAAAACTAAATCTGGTAAATTTTGGGTTTAGGCTGCCTAGTGCAATGGATAATAGACCACTTAGCTTTAATGAATTCGAAACAGCAACTAATCAACTTGTCTATGTAAGTGCGACGCCAGGTGATTATGAGTTAGAGAAAACAGAGGGACTAGTAGTGGAACAAATTGTTAGACCTACCGGTCTGCTAGATCCACCTATAGAGGTGCGTCCTAGTATAAATCAAATAGATGATCTACTGGAAGAAATACATAAGCGTATAGAGATAAAAGAAAGAATACTTGTTACAACGCTGACGAAACGTATGGCTGAAGAGCTGACAAAATATCTAGTGAAACTTAATGTAAAAGTACGGTATATTCACTCGGAAGTAGATACTATGGATCGGGTAGAAATCATTAGGGATCTTAGACTGGGCGTGTTCGATGTCCTTGTAGGTGTCAATCTTCTGAGAGAAGGTCTAGATCTTCCTGAGGTATCTCTTGTCGCTATACTCGATGCGGATAAGGAGGGATTTCTAAGGAATGCACGATCACTCACACAGACAGCAGGTAGAGCAGCAAGAAATTCTAATGGCCTAGTTATTTTTTATGCAGATAAGATTACGGGTAGTATGCAAACTACTATAGATGAGACCGATAGAAGGAGAGATGTGCAGATAGCTTATAATGATAAACATGGTATTACACCTACTACCATCACAAAATCTAAGGAAGACATAATGAATCAGAAATCTATCCTAGACATACGAGGTGGGAAGAATAGTAAGGCTTATATAGAACCAGAAGATACTACAGTAGCAGCAGATCCGTTAATAGCTTATATGAATCGTGATCAACTGGAATCACTCATCAAGGCTACAGAACGAAAGATGAAGGACGCTGCTAAGGATTTAGATTTTATAAGTGCGGCCCAGTTTAGAGATGAGGTTTTCGCTCTAAAGAAAAAACTAAAAGCTAGTGTATAATCTGAAACTAAATTGGTGGTCCATACTTTCTAGTTCTATGCAATTTGTCTGGACGCTAGTTTTTGTATTAGGTCTATCCTATGTTGTCAATAGTCAAGATTTATGCACGGGGAATTTAGGAGTGAATATATTTCTAGATGGGGATTTCGGTTCTGGACAACAGGTTATCTTAGCTACTGATCCAGGTATCGCTCCGGGATATCAGTACCAAAATAATCCACCACCTAATGATGGATTCTATACAATCACAAATAACATGTCGCTATGGGGATATACTTTTCCAGGATGGATGACTATACAAGATAACAGTGATGATCCGCAGGGATATTTTATGGTTGTCAATGCTAGTTTCGAGCCTGGTAAATTCTATGAACAGACTATTGATGGTCTGTGTGAAAATACGACATATCAGTTTTCTGCAGATATCATAAATATCATTAGTCCTGCTAGTGAGAGTTTAATTTTACCAAATGTTGCCTTTTTTCTTGATGATCAAATCCAGTTTTCTACCGGAGATATTACCCAAAATGGACAATGGAATACATATGGTTTTAGTTTTACTACAATACCTGGGCAGACCAGTATTACCCTTTCTGTTAGAAACAATGCGCCAGGAGGATTTGGTAATGATTTAGGATTAGATAATATTCAATTCCAGCCTTGCGGACCTAAATCGTTTATCGATACGGAAGAAACTATTTTTCTATGCGAGTCGCAAAACGAACCTGCAGTACTTACTGCTGATATAGATTCAGATCAGTTTGTTATACAATGGCAGACGAGTACAGATGGCATAACATGGCAGGATGTTGCAGGAGCTAATGATCCAGTTATATTGCATACAGACTTTTCTGTAGGTGTATACTTCTACCGCTATCTGTCATCAGGGTCAGAAAGTAATTTGCTAAATGAGAAATGCAGAATTATATCAGATCTTATTATGATAGAAGTTGTTCCTATGGATTATTTTGTAATGGATACCTTATGCAATGGGTTTGAGTATATTTTCGGTACACAAGTATTAACGGAGGCAGGAATATACGAGGAGCCGTTTGTATCATCTATAGGTTGTGATTCTATTGTAACTTTAAATTTAACAATAGCTATTAAGAGTGGTTTTGATCTTGATTTTGTTGCTAGTGATCCTAGTTGTTTTGGCTTTTCTGATGGTTCTATAGACTTGGCTGAGGTAGAAGGTTTTTGCCAGCCATATAATTTATACTTGGATGATTTGTTACAAGAAAGTTTTTCCCTTTCTAATATCGGGTCAGGAAGTTATAATTTTACTGTGATAGACAGATTTGGATGTGAGGAAGATAGTATTATTATCTTATCAGATCCAGAAGAGTTTGTCGTTAGTTTACCAGAAGATCAGACGGTAGTCCTCGGTACAGGAGTAGATATAGTAGCTACCTCCACCTATGATAATGCAAGTTATATATGGTCGCCCGGAGACTATCTAGATTGTACAGACTGTCTAGATAATTTTTCTTTGCCAGCGAATTCTACTAGTTATACCATTACAGGGACAAATGAGGCGGGATGCATTTCGTCTGATATGATATTAGTAACTGTAGACAAGGAAAATATAAATGTATATATACCTAATATTTTCAGCCCAAATAATGATGGGCACAATGATGAATTTACTATCGGTGCATTAGATGGTTTAGTAAGAGGTGTAATTTTGTTTTCCGTTTACGATAGGTGGGGAAACCCTATATACTTATTAGAAAATGTAGGTTTCGATGAAGATATTGGATGGGATGGTAAATTTAATAATCAACTGGTTCAATCTGGAGTATACACTTATTTTATACAGTTAGAATTGATAGATGGGCAGGATTTTAATTTTAGTGGATCAGTTACTTTAGTTCGATAGCTTTTTTGTTTACTTATTAGCCATTTTTAAGGGATTTAGCTTTTTTTATAATCAATTTGGCATCTAGAAATTTCAGAAGTTTATGATAAATGACAGGTATAATTTTGCGTAATCATGAACCTTTCATATAATTTACTGTATATTTGCAACCATGTTGCATGTAGTCATGAAGAATAGTATCAAAGAAAAGTTGGATCTACTAGGGATGTCCGTGTCTCTATTGTGTGCCTTACACTGTGCGGTAGTGCCAATTATCCTTACTATTGGAGTGTTTCAGAAATTTGAATGGTTAGACAGTCCTCTACTAGAAGTTATTTTCATAATAACAAGTCTTGCAGTTGCAGGTTACTCTTTAACGAGAAGCTATCTTAAGGTCCACAACTCTATAGTGCCTCTTGTTATTGCAATCATTGGGTTTCTTATATTCTTTACTGGATTATATGATGGCGCACAGTATCATATTATTCTGAGATCTATTGGAGGAATTATTGTACTTCTCTCACATCTTCTTAACTTTAGGATGCTTCATCAGAGGTAACTAAAATTATGTTTCCAATATATTTTGAGTTAGGTATAGATCATATCTTGGATAAGAATGCCTATGATCATGTTTTGTTCATCATAGCATTGTGCATTATCTATGTACCCAAGGAGTGGAAGAATGTACTGATTTTGGTAACAGCTTTTACAATAGGTCATTCATTGACATTGGCATTAGCTGCTTTTGACATTATCTTCATAAAGGCGAGTCTTGTAGAGTTTCTTATTCCACTTACGATATTGATTACTGCAATCGTAAACATAATCAATACAAGACCAACTCATCAGAAGCATAGTCTTCAATATTTGATTGCCTTATTTTTTGGCTTTATACATGGCCTAGGATTCTCTAATTTTTTCAAGGCTTTGCTGGGTAAAGAAGAAAGTGTTGTAGGTCCTTTGTTCGCCTTCAACATAGGAGTAGAAGCTGGTCAGATATTGATGGTAATTATCATAATTATCATAACTTATATGATGGTAGAGCTGCTAAAACTTAAGCGTGTCTATTGGGTTAGAATCGTGTCGGGAGTTATCGCCTTTCTAGCGATTAGGCTTATGTTACAATAAAGCATTCTACTATCTCGAAGAGTGACAAGAAATAGGACAAGGGAATGAATTGCTATAATGGTTGGAGGAGGGGAATCATTTAATATATGAGTCTGAATTTTTTTTCCAATTAGTAAGAATTGAAATTGTTACAATTTAAGATACTATTATGAAGGAAAATGAATTGACGAAAGAAGAATTTCGAAAATTAGAAAAACTATCAAAAGAATGAGGAAACAAGCTTTTCATTTTTCCATTAGTTTATATTTTTCCAATTTTATTGGTTGCTTTCATTCCAGCAAAATATTTGCCTAAGAGGGGAGTAGATTTAGGAAAAACTTTCGATGGCAACGAGTCCATAATTTCATTAATTGGTTTGTCAAACTTTCTTTTGTTACTTTTGATATGGACACTCATCATGGGTATAGCTGCACTTGCGACTTACAAAAACCTAGGAATTAAAAAAGACATAAAAAATAAAACCATACTAAAATTTAAAGGGGAAGTATCAAGAGTAGATTCTTATGAAGGTAAACCATATATAAGAGTAAAGAAGGTGAAAGGTGTCAAGGTTTTACATTTCAATGAATCGAATTATATGAATTTACTGGTAGGTGATGAAATCGAATTTGAAGTTTACAAACATTCAAAAATCTTAATAAAGATACTTTCTAGAAAGTCAAAGAAATCAAATCATAACCCAATCGGAATTAATAAAGTAGAAGATATTTGTCCTGGATGTTTGCACGAGCTAAAACATTTTGATAATGTTTGCCTTTAATGCGTACTAAATTTTTCATAGCTGAATTTAATAATGCGATAAGAAATGAAAAAGAAAACCTGCAGCAGTAATATCCAACAGTTTAGTCTTCCCTCACGAAGTAATTGGATATAGTTATCTGTTCTATAGATCTTCAGTAAAGTGTTTCCTAGATTTTTCTTTCATGAACTTATCTTCATTATATATTTCAGACGCATTCTTAGGGATAGAGAGATTTTGCCAAGAATCACTTTTGATCATCTTACCCAGAAAAACTATTTGTCCGATGTGATAAGCATAATGTGTTAGTTGTCTATGTATAGCTTCTATAATGGTATGTCCTTGGTTTCTTATGTAAATGATATGATCTAGAGGAGTCTTCTTAGCTTCTTCTAAGGCTAAAAATAGACAGTCCCAGCCTTTATTCCAATCAATCAATAATTCTTGTCGATTTTTATATTTTTCTGCAAACTCCTGATCACGGTTTCTCCAAGATTTTTCACCATCGGAATTTAGAAAGTCCGTCCATCTAGATAGCATATTGCCTTCTAAATGATTTACGATAATGGCTATAGAGTTGGACTCTTTTTCTATATATAGAAATAATTCTTTTTCTTCTAACTGACTGAACGTTTTTTCACCTAAGGATTTATAATAACTAAACAACTTTATAATACTGGAATAGAAATTTTCTGTAATCATTCTAATATAATTTGTAAGAGATAAATCTAATCTGCGTCTAACGCTTCGAATTCTTTTCTTTTTAGTTGAAACCATTCTTGCATAGCTGTGGGAGATTTCATCATTTCTTGCATGGCACCCATCGCTTTCATATGAGCGGCATCTTTTATTGTATACATTTCTGTTCCATGTTGTTTGCTTAGAGCTGCTATTTCCTCAAAAGTTTCAGCCTTAAAGACTAGATCACAAGCTCCGCCTAATTGTTTACACGTCATCGATTTCATAGGTGTATATTTTTATAATTTATTTATCAGATTCTATGCCTTGTCTAATTCCCTTTTTTATAGGAGATACCCCATTTTTCATCCAAGAGGGCATAGGCTTGTCCATTAGGTAATGATCGAAAAACTGTTCTAGTCTTCTGTTAAAATCTACTCTATTTTGCCATTTGACAGGCCAGTGAGGTTCGTCATTATAGTTCAGTAGCCATGCTGGTTTGTTCAGCCTTCTAAGTGCTACAAAATATTCTATTCCTTGGTACCAAGGGACAGCGCCATCTGCATCATTATGTAAAATAAGGACAGGCGTGTTTACATCCGGTGTATTAAATAGAGGGGAATTTTCTATATAGAGTTCGGGCTTTTCCCACAAGGTTGCACCGATTCTACTTTGCGTTTTTTCGTATTGAAACATCCTACTCATTCCTGATCCCCATCTTATACCACCATAAGCAGAAGTCATATTTACTACAGGAGCACCAGCTTCAGCACATTTAAAAATATCTGTCTTAGTAATCAAGTGAGCAATCTGATATCCTCCCCAGCTATGCCCTTGTACTCCTATACGATCATGATCTAGCCATGCCTCTTTTTTTAGAGATTCCACGCCTGAAATAACTGCGTTATAGGCACTCTTACCTGGATAGCCAATCTTGTATACTACATCTGGATTAAATATAACGTAGCCTTTGTTAGCATAGTAACTATAATTTATAGTAGATCTACCAGCAGCAGGAGCTCTATGTCTATGTAAGCGATCAGAACTGCGCTCATAGAAATTGACAATCATGGGATACTTTTTGTTTGGGTCGAAATTGTCAGGTTTTAGCAGTAAGCCTTCTAGTTCTGTTCCATCAGGAGAGGTCCATTTATACAGGCTTATATCTCCCCATGCATATTCTGATTGTTGTGGATTCGTATTGGATATTGTCCTTTGATTTGTAAAATCTGAATTTGTCAATATCAGATCAGGATAGGTTCTGAAAGATTCCTTAGTAAAAATTAAACGATCTGCATTTTTTGCTTTGGCTATTCTTCTTGTGTTGTAGGTATAAGCTCCTTGTTCTACAAGTTTTATTTCTTTAGTCTTAAGGTTTAGATAGGCAAGTCCTTCGTCCTTGTTGTTTTCTTTGAATATTTCTACTAGGACTGTACTATCAGTGGGTATATTGTAAGCTTCATCATCTATTTGGACATATCTATATACTGTTTTGGAAGATCTGCCATCTGTTAGTCTTTCTGGTTTTTTCTTTCCGGAAGGATCTACTTTCCACAAGTCGTAGCGATCATAAATGACTACATTCTTATCCTCCTTAGTCCAGAATGCAAAACCGTACGGGCGTGGCTCAGATGGGCTATCATGGCGCTCATTATAAAAGCTGACTTCAGCATTATTAGTTATAGTTTTTACTTTAGCTGAAGATAGTTCTACTGATTTCCAGTTTCGTTCTACACTATTATACCACAGTCCGTATTTGTCATCAGGAGATATTCTAGGAAAGCCTATTTCTGCTGATGCAAATGTTTTCTTTTCTCCATTACTAAGATTTACAATAGACAAGTCTCGTGCAGCATAACCTAGCCAACTGATAGTTTGGGCATAAGGTTTCTGATTGTAAATAATAGCATAGTTGCTATTCCTTTTTCTTGGATAAGATATGCCTGATTCTTCTTTAGTAAGTAAAGGGATTTGTTTTCTTTTGTTGATATCATATATGACATCATAGGTTTTCTTTTTGTCAGAATCAAGATTATTTTCTTGCTGTGTATATAACAACTTATCTGTGTAAGTCCATACCTCTACACTTACGATTTCTTCAGGTAGTAGATTGGTATCTTGAACAATCGGTGCAGGAGCAATACCATAGAATAATCTTTTTTCATCATCTGAGAAGTTAAGGTTAGCATTTTCACTCAGGAAGTAATCTTCACCATTTCTATTACTGGATTCATCGACTATAATTTTTGACTTCAGTTGACCTTTTGACCAGAGATGCAGTTTGTAAGGTCTCAACTCACTTTTAGTAGTATCTATATCTTGAAGAAATGCAAGGTGCTTACCTTTTTTAGAAAAATTTAGCTTCTTGTATTTGCCCTTAGCTTCTATTATTTTATTTTTTTTATTGCTAGGAACATGGTACAACAGTACTTGGTCTTCTTCTGTAGAATCAATCCCAGTAGAGACGGCTGCTATTATTTTTTCTTCTTCAGAACAAACATAAGATGTGACAAATCTAATGGAATCCGTTTTCTGATTACTCAGCTGATGAATGTATAGTGTGCTTCCATTTTTCTTCGACTCTTTTTTTATGTTTTTTGTAGTATCTTTTCTTGCTTCCTTATGGAATACAATGTAATCACCCCACTCTTTAGGAGCTTCGTAGTCTTTAACCTTATCAATTTTTGTGACGTTAAGACTAGCTAATTCTATAATAGCAAGTGTGTCTTTGGGCATTTTTTTCTTGTCTATTTTCGCTCTCTTTTTCGCTTGGATCGTATCATAAGGCGGACTTATAAGAGCGAATGCGTAAGCACCATTTTTGTCAAAAGTGGCATTACCAGCACGTTCTATAATCGTTTGTTTTTTGGTATTAGTATTAACTAGATATAACTTGCTATCTCCTTTGGCAGGTTTTATATTGTAAGCTACCCAATTGCCATCATCAGATAATTTTGAATTACTTAGACTGTTCCATTCTGAGTATATAGTGTAGTCCATCTTTTTTTGTCCTGATAATTGAGAAGTAAGGATAGATGTAAAAAATAGTAAGGTAAGAAGGGTAGTAAGATTATGCATTTCCTATTAATTTGTATACTGTAATATTAGCAGTATACAAATTAAGATTAAATTACATTTTAGTTGTCTAAAATAGATGTAAATCTAAAAGTTAATAACTACGTTGTTTTTCAGTATATAAATTTTAATCTTATATAGTCAAGCTAAACTAAAGTTCGTGCAGCGAAAATGGTTTAATGGCAATCTACAATTAAACTAAACAATCGGATATGAAATACTTCTACTTTTTCCTACTTAATATATTAGCCCTGAATGGTATAGCCCAGAAACCTTATGTGCCTATGGAATCTGTTAATAGCTGGTACTATAGTGTAAGCTCTCTAGGAGGATTTAGCACTTTCTGGGTAGAAGATTACGGTGATACGATTATAAATGATTTAGAATATCGTAAGATAGGATATGATACGGATAGTGATTTTGTGTTTATGCAATATATTAGAGAAGATATAGACCAAAAAAAGATCTATATTATCAATGCATATGATGCCAGTATGCAAGAAGTAGTAATTTATGATTTTAGTTTAGAGGTTGGTGATATTTTGGCAAGCGATTATTATAATGGTGCAACCTACGAGGTAATCGAAAAGGAACTCATCCCTAGTCTAGCTGGTGATCTGTACCAGTGGACTTTGCAATTGGAAGGTGGAGATCTTAGCTTTAAATACATAGAGAGCTTGGGTTCAGATTTCTTTTTTGTTAATCCCTTGATTTCTGATCCTGTCTATAGTTTGGTTTGTGCTTATTATGATTGCACTCAGGTGTTTGGTAGTAGTGATTGTATGCACCTTGGAAAATATGGAATTAGCGAATCCTTAGATGTGGAATTATGTGAAGGTGAGGAATATATGGGAATAACAGAAGAAGGGAGTTATCAAATTAGATTAGGTAATGATCAAGCCAATGAATGTGACACCCTGCTTGAACTAACGATTAGCTTTAAGGATCCATCACAGCCTGAAATACCATATAATGGAATAGATGATGATTGTGATCCTTTTTCACGAGATGACGATCTGGATGAAGATGGTTTTTTGGCTGTAGATGATTGTGATGATGAAGATCCCAATATAAATCCAGATGCGGAAGAGATTGTCAATAATGGGGTGGATGAAGATTGTGATGGAATGGATTTGCTTTCTAGCTTACACGAACTTTCGCAAGTGCCAATTAATATATTCCCTAATCCTGTACATGATAACTTGATTATAGAGTTAGGAAGTAGTCTAAATTATAGAGTTATATTATTTTCTTTAGAGGGGAAAATTCTGATTCAAGAATCTAGTCCATCTACCATCTTTATAGGAGATTTTTTGAATGGTATTTATATCCTTGTTGTAGAAGATATCGATACGGGTAATAGGGTTGTTGAGAAAATTGTGAAAGAGTAGTGCAGCTATACAATTAGGCTTAGGTCTTTGATAGACTAGATTTCACGGTTACGCTCGAAGTAATTTCACCTATTCTGTACCAAATATTTTTCCATTTAAAGTGTGTGTGCAACAATTATATAAAGGCGTCATTTCTTTTGCAGTTAGATCAGCGTTAGTTAGTTGTAACTTACCAACATCATCTACATACATTCCTGAAAAGTAGCTTGATTCTCCAGTTCTCACATATTCTTCTTTTTTATTTTGATCTAATGCAACTATCCAAAAGATAGGTTCTTGCTTATCTAGCCTTGAAGTTGCTTCACTGAAAACTGTATCCCAGTCAGTTCCAACTTTGGATATCAGAAATCTAAATAGGGGTGTATAATCAAGGCCTCTCAGTTTTTTACTAGCCATAGAACCCTTTAGCTGAATTGCTGAGTCACGTTTTTTGTTTCTTGAATCTTTGTAATCACCACCAAAGCCATGACGAACACCTCTCGCTTTTGTATTTACTTTTCTATATAATGGTTATTTACTTCTATTCATTTTTCATTTAAAGTTCAAGCCCTCTTAATATTTACATATGTAAATATTAAGAGACATCATTTCATAATTATCTGCGGTATATAAATTTCCTTTCACAGCTAAGGCCGGATAGCGTTGTGACCTCTATTGTAAGTTCGATTTCATTGTTAATCAAAGTATAATTTAAACATTGATTACCAGTAGGGCATACTTCTATATTATTATCTAGAAGCTCATAGCTTAAGCTTAATGTGTCTCTATCTAAATTGGTTTGCGTTATAATGTCGAGTATGTCATTTTCCTTAAAGATTAATAACTGACAAGAGTTTGTTTCGTTAGTTAGTTCGATAGTATCCTTGATTTCTGTTGTTCTAATATTGATACAACAAAAACCGTTAGATTCGAAGCTTTCTATTTCCTGAGTAATATTACCTTCTAAGCAGGTTGATTCTAAATGCTTAAGATTCCATTCACCGAGGATATTATTTTCTACTTCAGTGGAACAAGCAATGCAAAATAGTAACAAAAGGAATAGTCCTGAAAAGTTATAAGCTAGTAATTTGTCCATCTTCATTTTAATAAATTGTTATTTCTGAAAGTAGACCTTATATCCATCTTCTAACCTTGGATTTATATTGTAGATATCTAGCTCCGAATAATTTTGTCATAGCTTTTTCTTCTGGTATAATTTGAAAGATGGTCATGTACATGATAAATCCTATCAAGCTAAGAATAGACCATATAGAAAAGTATCTTAGCCCAATAGCACATAAGCTCAATACAAGACCCAGATACATAGGGTTACGAGTTAGTTTATATACACCTACCGTCACTAGTTCATTGGCTTTCTCTATTTTATGAGGGTTTACAGTCGTATTCGCTTTATTAAATAAAACAACTCCTCCTATTCCAAAAATAAACCCTACTACAATAAGTGAGTAAAAGAGTAAGTTTTGTGCAATGGGACTGATAAATAAGGCATTGTACGGTGCTGATACCTTCATAAGCAAGGCAAATAGTAGAAATACGATAACTGGAGGGATTTTTGTGTTTAGCACAGCTTAAATTTAATGTCGATATAATAGTGTTAACTTTATAAAATTCTACGTTAAGTATAAAGATAATTAATATAAACAAAAATATAATTAGACTTAGATTGTTAGTTATCAACTAGTTATATTTAAATGTAAAAATATTTTGACGATTGAGCAACGCATAAATAATGATCGTGGTCATATAGGTGAAACTCGAGTACATTATAGATTTACAAATTCAATAAATAAATAACAAATGACTAAATATATCTTAAATATCTGTGCAATAGCCGCCTTGATTTTTCTAGGGTCATGCCAGAAAGACACAGAGGAATTTATACCTGATGCATCAGTGAGTGTTAGTGGAAATGATATTTTCGGTGTTGTTATCGATGAAAATGATAATGCTGTACAAGGTGCTCTCGCAGTTCTAGATGGAAGATCAGTAATTACCAATGAGTATGGAATATACAAGTTTACTGATGTCACACTAAATTCTAGACATAATTTCATCAATATTACTAAGGATGGTTATTTTGAAGGAGCTCGTACTTTTAGGGTGAACGAGTCGACGAAAATCAATCATACAACCCAATTATTAAGAAAAAAATTTACAAATGAATTTAACAGCAGTTCTGGAGGATCAGTAGAACAGGGGAGTATACAGATAGAGTTTCCAGCGGGCTCTATCGTAATAGATAGTAATGAAGCAGATTATGAAGGGACAGTCCAGGTTGCGATCCAATACCTTGACCCAACTAATAATAATATTATAAGAAGAATGCCAGGTGATATGTCTGCCATCGATTTAGAGGGGCAATTCGTTACCCTAAGTTCTTTTGGAATGGCATATGTAGAACTGCAGTCTCCTAATGGAGAAAAACTTCAACTAAAGGAAGGCATGAAAGCAACTATGACAGGTAAGATTCCTGAAGCAAATTTAGATGCTGCACCAGAATCGATAGCGATGTGGGTTTTCGACGATACCAATGGTTTATGGAAAGAGGAAGGTAGTGCTCAGAAAGTAGGAGATACTTATGTAGGAGAAGTGGCACACTTCAGCGCTTGGAATTACGATGGCCCTGCAAGAACAATAATATTATGTGGTAGGATTGTAGATCAATCTGGAAATGGTGTCGGAGGTGTGCATGTTTGGGTGGCTACTCCAGCGTTTTTTGCAGTAGGCCATGGAAATACTAATCCAGACGGTACATTTTGTGGAGCTGTAACATTAGGAGAAACATTGACTTTAGAAATCCAAAATGTTGCGGGCTGTAATGAACCGATTTTTCTAGGAGAGATAGGACCTTTTACAACTGATACAAATCTAGGAGATATTCCTATAACGATAAATAATGCCAATAATGTATCGGTATCAGGTATGGCAGTCAATTGTGATGGAAACTCAGTTACAAATGGTGTTCTTATTCTAGATAATCAGTATATAGAAATTACAGACGGGAATTTCACTGCATCCTTAATAAGATGTGATGTGGATGCTCCGTTTAATGTAAAAGTAGTGGATTTAGAGGCCCTAACAGAGAGCGAGACCTTATCATTATCTGGTCCAGGCCCTCATACTTTAGGAGTAGTAAGTGCATGTGGAACCGAAATTTTCAGAATGGAAATGAACATAGATGATCTTGGGATTAATCATGTAGGATTGTTTGAACTCTTTGCTTACTCTAGTGATAGTATGAATGTCAATCAAAAAACTTTAATAGGTTTTCACGCAGAGGATAATGATGAGTCAGCGAATATAAGGGTAACATATGATGACAATCAAGCAAATGGTTTTGCTGAAGGTAATTTCCCGATAGCGTCATTATTCTACTTCAGTTTCACAAACCCTAATGGGGAAAGCGAATTTGAGTTTCTTAACGGTGATATAAATATTACAGAATATAACGATGTGGAAAAATACATAAGAGGTAATTACTCAGCTCAAGTAAGAAGACTTATTGAACAGACAGAGCATACCTTATACGGTAACTTCAAACTGAATACCAACTAATCGTAGATGACGGACGACCAATTAGTAAAACTCTGTATTAAAGGAGATAGAAAGGGACAAAAAATCCTATATGATACATATAGCAGGCGGATGTATAGCATCTGCCTTCGCTATTGTTCCGATCCAGCGGCAGCAGCAGATGCTCTACAAAATGGGTTTATAAGAGTTTATAAGTACATAGATAAATACAATGAAACTGGAAATCTAAGTGCTTGGATAAGACGAATTGTAGTTAATTCATGTCTAGATGAAATAAGAAAAAGAGGCAGACACTTTTCGGTAGAATTAGATGATGTAGATGCTGCTTCATTAAAAGTGGAGATGAAACCAGTAGCAGAACAATTCAACATAGATCGTATTAAGTCTATGCTTCAAAAATTGCCACTTGGATATAGAACTGTTTTTTCTATGTCTGTTTTCGACGATATGAATCACAAAGAGATCGCTACATCTCTAAATATTTCAGAGGCAACTTCTAGATCACAACTTATGAGAGCAAGAAAAATGTTACAAGAACAAATAAAAAGCGATAGTTATCTAGCTTCGCAATACCTAGGTAATAGAAAAACGTATACAGCATGAAAGATTGGAATAATATAGAAAAGGAAATGAAGACTGTTGTCAATGCAGATATGGTTGCGCCTCCAGAATTTATTTGGTCTGCTATAGAGGAAAATATAGAATCCAAAGATCCTAAATCTAGTGGATGGTATATCTGGTTAGGAATGGGAGTAGTTATATCAGCAGCTATCTGGGGACTTAATAATTATATCATAAATAAGGATATGCCTACAATAGGGAGTTCTATTTCTGAACAGCTAATAGAGTCTAATCAGATAGAAATTCCTACAGTGCAACAAAATGCTATAGTAGCAGATGAGTTGCCTATAGCCGAGAGTTCAGAATCTAATATGAATACAGAAGGTAATAATCTGTCTTCAGTAACTACAGTTGATAATATTGATGCGAAAGAGAGTGCAACAGATCAGAC
The DNA here is from genome assembly GCA_964475415.1 of uncultured Saprospiraceae bacterium. Classification (GTDB taxonomy): domain Bacteria; phylum Bacteroidota; class Bacteroidia; order Chitinophagales; family Saprospiraceae; genus CALCMJ01. The sequence goes on from CAYYWZ010000008.1 coordinate 66,617, forward strand.
AGGAAGAGATATTTCTAATACAAAAGAGTTAACCAAAAGTACATCCGCAAAGGTAAGTAATGAAAATATGTCTAAGACTAAACCCTTAAGTTTAGTAAATAAGATGCTTGACAATGTAATAAGTGATGTTTCAAGTCAAAAGGCTAAAGTAAATCTAGCAACCAGTCCAAGTCAAAAAGGTAAAATATACCGACAAGGTTTCCCAGTAGAAAATGTTGTAAAGGAAAGCACTAAAAATAACATCAGTAAAAATACATCAGCATCATATCTTGCTAGCAGCCTCTCTAATGAAAAAGGGAATGCGGTAAAGAGTAGATCTCTACTTGTCGATCAGATGAGTATCATAGGAATGTCTACTTCCGTATTAGAAACTGAAAGAGATATGTTGGATATAAAAGATAAGGTGGAGTGCCCTAGCTTTTCTAATAGGATAAGTATTTCTCCCTTTATAGAATTGAATGGAATCATAGGAAGACATAATAAAAGTTTTCAGACTAGAATGATAGATGAGTTAGATCCAACGGCTCTACTAAATGGTAGAGAGGATACAGAAAGTAGTTGGTATAACTGGGGAGGACAATTTCACGTAGGATTAAATATCAATCGTAATATATACTTCGGAACAGGTCTAGAAATAAGCCAGTCTAAAGATAAGTTTAGAAGTGAGTTAAGTGGTATAACACAACAGGTTGTCAACTTTGATCAGGATAATAATCCTATCGATACTATGCTCGTCAGTGGAACTTTTGTGAGTTCTGGTGAGGTAAGATATAATATGGTAGACATTCCGATTTTTGTAGGCCTAACAAAAAGTGTTGGCTCTTGGGATGTCGGTCTAGAGCTAGGTGCACTACTAAACATTTCTTTTTCTGCAACAGGAAAAGTGCTGGATGAGGATCTAGAAGTGACTACTTTAGAAAGTACGCCTTTAGCCTATAGAGATAAATTAGGTATGGGACTTAGAGGTTCTGTAGTCTTGCGAAAATATCTATCAGGAGGATTGTCTTTCCATGTAAAACCTACCTTCAAAACTTATCTAGGTTCTGTAAGTCAGGTTAATTATCCTCTTGACACTAAACTGAATTTCATGAGATTCGATGTAGGGATGAGAATGGATTTTTAAGATTTTATTGTAATGCGATCTCTAAAGGTATCCATGCATTAGCTTCGTTTACAATAGAGTTTGAAGGGACGAAATAGTTAAATTTGTCTTTTAAAATTCTATAAGTTTGAAGACGAACACTTGCCAATTATAATTTTAATTACAGAGGCGGCTAAAGCCGCATCTGCAGAAGTACTTGTATAGCTTTACAATAGATTTTATCACATGTTTAGTATGGAGTGGAGCGTGTGAGTTACCAGTAAGGGGCGACCGTTCTCTTGCCTTATTGTATAAGTTCGGATATATATAGGGAGCAGTCCGTGAAGAGCCTTTGTGTTATGCTGGGGACCACGCGAATAGCACGCCTGTATGACAACGACCTGAGGTACGAAGGGCACACCCTAGAAAAATAATATAGAATTATTGTAAATCTTGTAGTAGGCTGCATTCTGCTTTGTAAATTAGCGGCATGAGTAAGCAAATAAGTATTGCGCTAATCGCACATGATGGCAAAAAACCAGAAATGGTTTCTTTTGTTTTGTCTAATAAGGAATTCCTTTCTGGCTATGCGCTATATGCGACAGGCACGACGGGTTCTCATATAACGAAAGAAGGTCTAGAGATAAAAAGTCTATTGTCTGGGCCCCTAGGTGGGGATGCACAAATTGCTGCGATGGTTGCGATGGGAGAAATAGATTTAGTAATTTTCTTTAGAGATCCACTAGCTAAACATCCACATGAACCAGATGTACAGATGCTTATGCGACAGTGCGATGTACACAATATTCCGCTGGCGACGAATCCTAAGACGGCATATTATATTCTACGTGGTATACAAACAAAAAATAAAGATTCTGAATGACCACAGAGGATTTTAAAAAGTTAGCTCCTAGTATACCTAAGCTTCCTGGAGTCTATAGATTTCTAGATGAGGATGATGTTATTCTCTATGTCGGAAAGGCGAAGAGTCTTCGTACGAGATTGTCAAATTACTTCGGCTCGAGAAAAAACATGGCCTATAAGACCATCACTATGGTCAAGCATGCACACCATATAGAATATACAATAGTAGAAACGGAACACGATGCCTTGTTGCTAGAAGCTACCTTGGTAAAAGCGAATCAGCCTCGATATAATGTTATGCTGAAGGATGGGAAATCTTATGTTCATATTTGTATAAAAAATGAACGGTTTCCGAGAGTGTTTTTTACGAGGAGAGTGATTAAGGATGGCAGTACTTATTTTGGTCCTTATACTTCGAAGTATCGAGCCAATATAATTTTAGAAACAATCAAGAAGATTTTCGAACTGAGAACGTGTACACTGAATCTCTCTGCTGATAATATAGATAAAGGAAAGTTCAAGGTATGCCTAGAGTATCATATAAAAAATTGTAAAGGACCCTGCGAAGGACATGAGTCAGAGGAAGAATACGATGATAAGATCAAGCAAGTAAAGAATATTCTAAAAGGAAATTTCCGACAAGTAAAGGATTATATGAATGAGCAAATGGATCTTCATGTAAAAAACTTGCAGTTCGAAAAAGCACAACGTATCAAGGAGAACTTATCTGTACTGCAGAATTACCAATCTAGTTCTATGGTAGTAAGTACTAAGATCAAAGACGTGGATATATTCCATATGGAGGATGATAATGATTATGCTTATGTCAATTATCTGAAGGTTGTCAATGGAGCGCTACTCAATACCGATATCTTAGAAATGAAAAAAAATCTAAATGAGAATAAGGATGAGTTGTTAGCCTATGGTATAGATCGATTGCGAGAAAAGTTCAATAGTATTGCGCCAGAAATCATACTGGATCGAAAGATAGACCTTATAGAAAAAGATCTTAAAATCATAGTGCCCCAGAAAGGAGAGAAGAAACATCTCCTGGATCTGGCAGCAAAAAACATGAAGTATTTTCTGCTACAAAAAAGGAAGGAGGCGATCAATAAGATAAAAAAACTCACTGCGTCAGAAAGAATATTGGGTACGATGAAATCTGATCTAGATATGGATGTAATGCCTTTTCATATAGAATGTTTTGATAATTCTAATATACAGGGGACGAATCCTGTTTCTAGTTGTGTAGTTTTCAAAAATGCAAAACCCAGTAAGAAAGATTATAGAAAATACAATATCAAGACCGTGGTAGGTCCAGATGATTTTGCTTCCATGCAAGAGGTGGTAACTAGAAGGTATACAAGGCTTATAAAAGAAGAAAGTCCACTTCCCCAGTTGGTCATTATAGATGGAGGAAAGGGACAGTTAAGTGCTGCATATGATATATTCAAGGAATTAGGTATTGAAGAAAAGGTGGCACTTATAGGTATAGCCAAGCGTCTAGAAGAAATTTATTTCCCTGACGATCCTGTACCTTTATATATCAATAAAAAATCAGAAAGCCTTAAGCTGATCCAGCAGCTAAGAAACGAAGCCCATCGGTTTGCTATTAACTTCCATAGAGACCAGCGATCTAAAAATTTCCTTGGAACAGAACTTACCAGGATAGTGGGTGTGGGTGAAAAAACTGCAGATAAATTGTTAAGCCATTTTGGTTCTGTCAAGAGGATAAAAGAGGCTAGTGAAGTACAGCTAGCAGAGGTAGTAGGTGTTAGGGCTGCAAAGTTAGTATTCAGCTATTTTCTTGGTGCAGCTCCGGCCAAAGGAAAGTGATATTTCTTATGGAGCTTCTAGTAAAGAGCAGACTGCCATTTTATTGTATAGCTTATTTTAGTAATCAATGACTTCCATTTTTTTACTTAATTATTAGGAATAATTTTTGAAGTATTCGTTCTATATTTTGATAAGTTGTAGAGATGTAAACTATTTGCAAGTCTATAAGAATTTATTTTTATATTTTTAATCTCAAAGAAAATGAGAGATGATCCTACGATATCTAGACCCATATAATATAGTTCTAAAAGATTACAAAAAACTAGAAGGTTATCTAAGCGAAAACTATCAGGTAGTAACCAATGAAGATAAGGCCTATGTCCTAAAGGTTTATATCGATCCACAAGAACGAGAAGGTATATATCAGGAGAACAAAATACTCAGCACACTAGCTAAGAAACTAGATTATAAGATTTCTCATCCTATCCAAAATCAGCGTCATAAGGACGTTACCAGCTTTCCTGATGGCACTTTCTGTAGAATACTAAACTATATACCAGGTGTATTTCTAAATAAGGAAAATATGATGGACCATATAGTTGGTGACCTCGGCAAGAAGGTAGCGGCTATGGATAAGTGCTTATATGGTCAATCAAATAGCGCAATAGAAGCTAGAAAGATAAAGTGGGATATGCAACAAATAGCACTCACAAAAAATGACTTGGGTAACATAGAAAATCCTTCTGATAGAAAAATAGTTGCTTACTATATAGATCAGTATGAATTCCTAATGCGCAACAGTAATTTTAGGATGAGTATAATTCATAATGACATCAATGAAAATAATGTCTTGGTAAATCCTGAAGAGAATAGGATAGAAGGAATCATAGATTTTGGTGATATGGTATATGCTCCTATAGTACAAGAAGTTGCGGTAGCCATCGCTTATATAATGATGCTCTCGGATCAACCGCTTATAAGTGCTCAGACTTTTGTGGAACATTACCATTCGGAATTTCCGCTTACACGAGAGGAATTATCGTCGATCTATATTATGGTGGCTGCTCGCCTTTGTATCTCGGTTGTCAGCTCAGCTACAGCTAAAAAGGACCAGGTCGATACGGCCTACATAATGCAGACGGAGAAGGGGGCTTGGAATTTGCTATATGAGTGGCTTAAGTACAATCCTATAGATGTAAAAAATTGTTTTTTTAGAGCGGCAGGATTTCCTACTGAGTTTGCAAAACAAAAGGCAGATCAACAGATAGAGCTGAGAAAATTACATATCTCTAGTGCGCAGAAGATGACTTACAATGAGCCGATACATATGGAATCTGCAGCCTTCCAGTATATGTATGATATACATGGTAATACTTATCTAGATGCTTATAATAATATTCCTCTCATAGGACATAGTCATCCAAGGATTACAGAAGCTGTAGAACGACAGATAAGAAAACTCAATACGAATACTAGATATTATTATGATGCTCTGACTAACTATGCTGAAAAGTTATTGTCTTATTTTCCTGATAAGCTCAACAAGGTTTTCTTTGTAAATTCTGGATCAGAGGCAACAGACCTGGCGATCCGTCTTGCTAAAAATTTTACACAAGCTAACTACGTGACAGTCGTAGATCAAGGATACCATGGGCATACGCAGACTGGTATTCAGATAAGTAGTTACAAATACAATGGGAGAGGAGGAGGAGGTATCCAAAACGGAACTATACAAGTACCTCTACCTAAGTTATATAGAGGAGAATTTGCGACAGCTCAAGAATATATTACTCATGCAGAAAAAACAATAAATGATGCGGAGGCTGAAGGAAAAGATATCTCTTGTTTTATCACTGAGATTGTATCGGGGTGTGGTGGTCAAGTTCCGTTAGCTCCAGGTTATCTTTCTAGTTTGTATTCTTTTCTGCAGCATAAAAATATTCCACTTATTGTCGATGAGGTACAGACAGGATTCGGTAGGATGGGGCAGAGTTTTTGGGCTTTCAAACTTAAAGATGTTAAGCCTGATATTGTATGTCTAGGAAAACCTATGGGTAATGGACATCCCTTAGGTGCGGTGGTAACCACTCAGGATATTGCTGATGCCTTTGATAATGGTATGGAGTTTTTTAGTTCATTTGGAGGAAATCCTGTATCCTGTGAAGTAGGGATGGCTGTCTTAGATACAGTAGAAGAAGAAGGACTACAAGAAAATGCTAATGTTGTAGGAGATTATATGCAAGCCATACTTAAGGACTTGCAGAGAACTTATCCGGAGATTGGTAATGTACGTGGGTACGGTTTATTTATAGGTGTAGAACTTATAGATCCTGAGACGAACAACTCTGAAGGTGAACTAGCTCAGTATATCAAAAATGGAATGCGCCAGAATTTTGTGCTGACCTCTACTGATGGAAAAGATGATCATGTATTAAAGATAAAACCTCCCTTGTGTTTTACTAAGAAAAATGCAGAGCAGTATTGTGAAGTGCTGAGCCAGTTATTAAGGAATTATCGGAGAGGGTAGTTAATTCTTATTTTGCATTTTGTTTGAATCTTGATTAGGAAGATCTTCTACATTGCTTGATTGCTTTTATAGTATTCATTATTAAAATAGAAAAGATAAGAGAAGCCATATAATCTGAGTAGAGTATATGGCTTCTGTATTTAATTGGATCTTATTATTGAACTAGTATTTTCTTAGAGAATACTTCATTCTCAGTTGTTAGGAATTGTAAAATATAAATTCCTTTTTCATAATAAAATAAGTCTAATGTAATATTGTCACTTGAGCTAGGGGAATCTATGATCCTTTTCCCATAAAGATCAAAAACTGTAATAGCTTTTACATCATCTTTGAGTCCTGTAATATTTATGATTCCATCAGATGGGTTAGGGTAGACGCTTAGATTTTCAAAAGCAAAGTCTTGGCTACTACTCATAATAGATTCTTGAATAGTGAAACTTGTATTGTCTGCCCCATCTCCTCCGTTACCTTGAGCTAGATTGACTGCGTTTCCAGCTACATAGAAAGTAACAGAACCAGATCCTTCCACCGGCGCTGTCCACTCTACCATGAAAGTACTATCTGGACTCGGCTGGTTATGTTCAGCATATTGTCTATCGTTTGCCACAGATAGCTTGGCATTAATAGATGGATTTTCAAAAGAGTTAGTAGAAACATTATCTTGATCTGTTAAGGCTACCATCTGAAAGCCATAGGCTGCTGGTGCAGTCTGTGTTGCAATAGATACCTCTGCAAAGTAGGTTACCCCTGCTTCGTATGCATCTATAAGGGTGCCTTCGCCGTCCATCAGGGATATTGAAATTTCAGGACCGAATGCGCCTGAACTATGACAAGTAGCACAGACTCTATCAATGTCTCCTGGTGCTCCGGTGTTTCCTTCCCCAGCAGCCGCAGCTCTACCTCCAGAGCTAGACATTAGAAATATAGAAGTTCCGATTAGTAAAAAAGTGTAGAGTATTTTCATAGATATGGTATTTAGTTAGCCCTTAAATATTGAAGGCAATAATTGTTTAAAAATTTATGAATCTATTTCTGCAGGAGTCACCTAAGCTTAAGGGCATAGCTAACCGCTGTTAATATATGCTGTTAATCAGGTTAAGGATTTATTGCTAGTGAGTAGTTATTGTCTACAAAGTATAAATATTTAAAATATTTATACTAATCGAGATTGAATATTCTTAGCAAAATGGATTAGAATTTATTTTTAGGCTTAGTTTTTTATATAGAAGTTTATTAATTGTTAAATTGAGCAAGTAAAATCTAAGCCAATGAAAATCAGATATATTATAGCAGTCTTATTCTTCTGCTTCTATTGTGAGGCGATAGCACAGGCTAAAAGTGATGAATCAATGAATGAAAATATTCCTTACAAGAAAATTCCGGACTATCCAGAAAATTATACATCTGGGACTTTGATTGCAAGAATGATTGACGGTCTAGGGTACAGATACTATTGGGCTACAGAGGGACTTACTGCTAAGGATCTAGCCTATCTTCCAGGTAATGAAGGAAGATCTTCTGGTGATACTATGGATCATTTGTTAGGGCTATCAGAAATGATTGTTAATACGATCAAGCATCTTCCAAATATAAAACCAAGAAAGGAGCGTGTATTAGATTTTTCTCAGAAAAGAACTATAACACTTCAAAATCTAAAAATGGCAAGTGATATCCTTAAGTCAAGTACGACTAGTGAGATAGAATCTTCTAAAATAATATTCCAAAGAAAAGGGAATTCTTCTGAAATGCCTTTTTGGCATTTACTTAATGGTCCCATAGCTGATGCACTGACACATGTAGGTCAGGTAGTAAGTTATAGGAGATCCTCAGGAAATCCCATTAATCCTAATGTCAATGTGTTTATGGGGTTGACGAAGGAATAATTATATCTTATGAAAATCTATCTGACGATTCTACTATGTTCTTTATTTATTAATTCTTACGGGCAAGAGATTGTCAAAGTAAATATTGAATCTTATCCTTATATGGTAGATAATAAGCTTATAGATAATTATTATGATTTGGAAGATTATTTCTATAAGTATACTGAGTCTGGAAGTGCTTACGATTCCTATCGGTTTTATAACAGAAATGCCAAGAAACTTGCTGTTGCTGGAGCAGTTACATTGACCTTAGGATTTGCTTTATTCGCAACTGATGGTGGAGATTGCTGCACGGATCAGCAAGCCGCGGGGGTAATCTTAGCACTAATTACTATCCCTTTAGAAATTATAGCGTTGACGTTTTATATTATGTCTTCAGCTAAGAAGCATCGGTCCATAGAGTTATATAATGAATTAGAGAGTAAACAAGTGGGCGTAATAGATCATTACAAAATCAGTCTTAAAATTAATTTAGACAAGGTGGGTTTGATTATGCAATTTTAATAAAACAATGAGTAGAAAATATAGGCGCAGCTTACTCTTAACATTGTCGAATTTATCGCTTGTCGTAAGCCCTACAGATGACCAGCAATTATGAATAGAACTGAAGTATGATTTAGGGTCAAATCGTATTAAAAATAGCACTCTACTTCTTTCCCACTATCTTGTTTCTTAGCAAATGGATATATCTTTATATTGACATATACATCACTTCCTCTAAATTGCTGGCTAGAACCTACAAGGCTTATGAGATTATCTGAACCTATCGTAAGAAAAGCAAACCTGAGTGCAGCACCTACTCTCAGATCGTTAAAATCATATAGGGCGATAGGAAGGAATGCAGAGAAATGTTTTCTTTCATAGAGCCCTGTCACATTAAAGCTGTTAGATCTTCTGAGTTGCTTATTGCTCCATTTTAGATTCTGTACAACGAAAGCTTCTGCAGATATATACTTTGTTATCTTTCTTTTGTACTGAAGACTGAAGGCAGTAGGGGCGAGGATAGTATAACTATCGGAACTTTCTATATCTATAAAATCATTTTCTAGCTGAGTGATTAGCGCTTCGTAAGTGTCGATATTTTCGTAGTTGCTTACACTAAGCTGAGTAGCATCTTGGAAACTTATGTTATAATAACTTCCGTTATTTCTCATCCATCCTAGATCTAGAATGGAGAAACCAAATTCTGAACCATTGCCATCGAAATTATGCAATAGAAATCCTGCATCTAGAGCAAGACCCCATCCATTGTTATTTTCATTATATCCTATCTGGAAATTAGATCCAGAAATTCCTTCTATGAGATCTGATCCTTGGTATCTGTAATCGAAATCTACATTTGTACTAAATACACTACTTAGATGTGATCTTAGATATTTAAGTGTAGCGCCTATGGATAGATTTTTATTTTGCTGAATGCCTAGATGGACTGCATATTCTGACCATAGGGCTGCAGAGGCATCGAAGGCTTTAAGCTGAAAAACACTATCGACTTGCAGGTTGGAAACATTATGATAGTTTAAAGAAGATGAAATATTCTGTGCACCAGCCATCCCCCGTAATTTGTAGGATACACCTACCTTATACTTATCTCGAAGCGTAATCATAATACCAGGTCCTAATATTTCTCCTTTAAGATCTACAAATGAATTTCTAGGTGCTTCATTAAAAATTAAGGGAAGGGGTAGATCTTGTAATGGGACATCAGTTTCAGGCTGATATATTTCTACCTCATCCGTTCTACCGATTAGATTTGTAAAACTTGTATTATCTACATAGCCGTAGTTGTTTTCAAAAAATAGATGCGCCCCAATTAATTGGACTTCCCATTTGTTTTGAGATTTATTAATGAATGCAGGATTTAGCTTAGTGGAAAGTAAGCCATTATAGTTGCCGAGGCTTAGTCCAGAAGCTTCTTGGGTATGTGCAGAAATAGTCGTGAAAGAGATGAATAAGACAACAAGATATTTAAACATGAGCAATAGAGTTTTACAAATTATCGAACTAGTCATCTGTCAAATGAGATCATACTAGTATATGTTTTTTGTAAATCTTTCCTTATAGCTTAGTTTTATAGATTAGATAACGTTCATGAAAATGAGAAAAGTATATTTCATCAAAATAATTATGTGCAACTATTTTATAAGCGCTTCATATAGAATCTCGATAGGATGTAATGCATTTTTTTTCGTACCATCGAAAATTTGATGTCTACAGGAGGTTCCTGTGGCTGCAATGAGTGTATTTGCTTTGGCCTTTTTTACGGCGGGAAATAAAACTAGGTTTCCTATTTCCATACTTAACTGATAGTGTTCTTTTTCGTATCCAAATGATCCTGCCATCCCACAACATCCTGAAGGAATGAGTTCCACATTATAGTTGGTAGGTAGCGATAATATCCACACCGTTTTTTCAATATCCGAAATAGCTTTCTGATGGCAATGTCCATGTAAAATCACCTCCCTTGTATCAGTATGAAAAGATGATGAGTTTATACTTCCCATTTCAATTTCTTTTGCAATAAACTCATCTATGAGCAAGCAAGAATTTTTTATTTTATCTGCATCTTTTTTTAGCTGCGGAGATACAAGTCTAGGATACTCATCTCTAAAACTTAAGATAGCTGATGGTTCTATTCCTACTAGCGGCGTAACTGCATTTATTAGGGGACTGAATATTTTTACATTACGCTCTGCATTATTCCTTGCAAATTCTAGGAGTCCTTTTGATAGAGCTGCTCTTCCGCTTTCAGCATGATCTATTAAGTTCACTTTATAGCCTAGAGTACTTAGAAGTTTTATTGCTTTGATGCCTATAGGGCTGTCGTTATAGTTAGTGAATTCGTCACAGAAAAAATACACTTCCTTCAGGTATTTCTTAGGTGGCGTATAGTTTTTCTTGTACCACGATTTAAGGCTTATTTTATTGATGGCTGGTAGGCTTCTTTCGGTTGCGATAGAAAGAAATTGCTTCAATAGAGAAGAGCTGGCCTTGTTGGTAAGAAAAAAGTTAGCTATTGGTCTGAATTTATATCCTAGTTTATTTAGTGTATTAATTTTAGCAAAAGCTTTTGAACGTAGAGGGATGCCATTTTTTTTATTATACTGATAAGTAAACTCAGCCTTCAGTGCTGTCATGTCCACATTCGATGGACACTCTGAACTACATGCTTTGCATGATAAGCAGAGATCCATGACTTCCTTTATTTCGTCGTGGTCGAAAGTGTTCTCCTTATCACTTTTTGTAAGAAATTCCCTGAGTGTATTTGCTCTAGCTCTCGTAGAGTCTTTTTCATTTCTTGTGGCATGATAGCTAGGACACATAGTACCTCCTGAGAGTGGAAGTTTCCTGCAGTCTCCTGAGCCGTTACATTTTTCAGCAGCTCTCAGTATGCCACCAGTTTCTGAAAAGTCTAAAAAAGTATCAGGTTCTTTTACAGGACTATTGACCTCATACCTTAGCATCTCATACATGGGGGCTGCCTCTACAATTTTCCCAGGATTAAAAATATTATCAGGATCCCAAGTAGCTTTTATCCGCTTGAATAAATTATAAATTTTGTCACCAACAACGAGAGGAATAAACGGTGCACGTACTCTGCCATCTCCATGTTCACCACTGAGAGAGCCTCTATATTTTTTTACAAGTAGGGCGACATCTCTACTTATATCATGAAATTGTTTTCTGTCATCTGGATGCTTTAAATCTAGAATAGGACGTAGGTGTATTTCTCCAGCACCAGCATGAGCATAATAAACAGATCTTTGTTTGTACTTAGACATGATTTGGCTAAACTCTTTGATATATGCAGGTAGGTCTTCTAGTGCAACTGCTGTGTCTTCTATGCAGGCAACAGCTTTTTTATCTCCTGGTATATTAGCAAGTAATCCTAGGCCAGCACTTCTGAGAGCCCATACTTGTTTTGATTTAGCAGCTGGAATAATGGGGTAGGCGTATCCTAGCTTTTGCTTTTGCATATCGCTTATCAGATCTTCAGCTTTTTTTATAGCCAGTTCGTCTGTTGAAGCTCTGAGTTCTACCATCAAGACTGCTTCCGGATCTCCTTCAATGAAAAATCTATTTTTACTTTGTTCCGTATTTTCTTTTGTACAATCTAGTATGATCTTATCCATAAGCTCACAAGCAGAGGGTAGATGTTGCATCGCAACCTGAGTAGCTATAAGACTGTCTTCTAAATTGGTAAAATGTAATGCCACAACATTATGATGCGCTAGCGGTAGCGGATCGACATGTAGTTTTATTTCTGTTGTAAATGCAAGTGTACCTTCAGATCCTGCTAGTAGTTTACAGAAATTAAAATCTTGCTGTACATCCTGAAAAGCAGAACTATCGTACAGATAGTCTATGGCATATCCTGTGTTTCTTCTATGGATAGAAGCTTTAGGAAGTTGCGTGTTGATTTCTTGAATAAGATCTTGCTTTTCAAATTCTGTTTTAATTTGTCGGTATAGTTTTGATTCAAGAGAATTTCCTTTACATTTTTCTTCAAACTCGTTTTTAGAAACGGAATTAAATCTTACCTCGTTTCCATCAGCAAGAATACACTTAAGTTCTAAGACATGTTCTCTTGTAGTTCCATATTCTATAGAGGTAGTGCCGCTAGAGTTATTGCCTACCATGCCTCCTATCATGGCTCTATTAGCTGTAGATGTAATAGGGCTGAAAAAGAAACCATGGGGTTTTAGAAAAGCATTCAATTCATCTCTGACGACACCTGGTTGCACGATGACATATTGTTCCTCTTTATTGAAGGTTATAATTTCCGTAAAGTATTTAGAGATATCAACGATAATTCCATCTCCTACACATTGTCCTGCAAGAGAAGTTCCTGCAGCTCTAGGGATGAGAGAAGTTTTGTACTTCTTAGCAAAGGCGATCAGTTGTTGAAGGTCAGATACAGATTTGGGTTTGGAAACAGCTAGTGGGATCTCTCTATAGACAGAAGCGTCGGTTGCATAGATTGTTGTAGATAAACTATCTGTTAAGACATCACCTTCTAATGAATTGCTCAGCGTGACAAGAGCTTTTTGTATTTCCGACCTATCCATATATTATTAGAATGGAAGTTGGGTTAGATCTACGTTACCCCCAGATAGAATGATCCCTATTTTTTTATTAGCGAAGAGATCTTTCCTTTTTAGCACGGCAGCAAAAGGAACGGCGCAAGATGGTTCTATAATTATTTTCATTCTCTCCCATATAAGTTTCATAGCTGTGATAATCTCATTTTCTTCTACTCTGATAATATCTTTTACATATTCTTGTATGATAGGAAAAGTTACTTTGCCTAGGTTAGTCCTAAGGCCATCTGCTATAGTGTTGACCTCTTTATTAGGTGTAAGTACTCCTGAAGTAAAGGATTGGTAAGCATCATCTGCTCCATAAGGCTCAGCTCCATAAGTAATACAATTATTGCCAAGGTAATGTGACGAAAGAGCTGTTCCCGATATCAATCCACCACCGCCTATGGGGGCCAGTAAGTAATCTAGATCATTGTGATCTTCTAGTAATTCTTTTGCTGCGGTTCCTTGACCGTAGACTACATTTATATCATTATAAGGATGCATAAAGGTAGCTCCATAGTCTTTGGCTACTTTATCCGCTGTTGCTTCTCTGGCTTCTTGTGTCGAGGCACATAATATAACTTCTCCTCCGTAATCTTTTACTGCAGCGACTTTTACTTGCGGTGCATTTTCTGGCATGACTATGTAGGCCTTAACGCTTAGTAATTTTGCTGAGAGGGCTACTGCTTGAGCAAAGTTTCCAGAAGAATGAGTTACAACACCTTTGTCTCTTTGTTCCTGAGTGAGTTGTAAAATTGCATTAGCGGCGCCTCTCATTTTGAAGGCTCCCATTCTTTGAAAATTCTCACACTTGAACCATATTTCTGCATTGGCCATATTGTTGAGCAATTCGGATTTCATAACAGGCGTTCTATGAATGAAATCTTTAATTCTCTCTGACGTTTTTATTAGATTCTCCTTATGCATAAGTTTATATTGCTGCGGTGACTTCTACTTCTAATAAGCATCCATAATGCAATTCTCTTGTAGGAATGACAGCTCTTACGGGCTTATGAACGGGGAAGAAAGTAGAGTAAACCTTGTTTACTGCATCCCATAGTTCTATATTAGGAATATATATTCTCATCTGGATTATTTTTTCCATGGAGGAACCTGCTTCTTCTATTATGAGTTTTATATTTTCCAATACCTGAATGGTTTGTGCTTCTATACCCTCAGGTATAGTCTTAGTGACAGGATTTTTTGGTAGTTGACCAGCAAGATAAAGACAACCATTATGTTCTATGCACATAGAATAGTGTCCTCCAGGTGTTGGCATCTTATCAGTACTAATAATTTTCATAGGTATAGATTATGTATGTAAAAATAGAGTAATCATTTAATATATCTAGATTAAAAGTCGAATTAAAATCGGCGCCATCTGCTCCTAATCCTCCTGTGATACTTACCTCAGGAGGTAGGCCATCATGAAGCCCTCTAACTAGCACTGCACCATTTATATATAACCCATCGCTAAGCACCATGATATGCTTTAGTTTTTCTTTGGCTAGTTTTTTACTGATTTCTTGTCCAGCTTTAAAACTATCTTCAGATACACTTTCTTGATCGACTTCAACTAACTTTACTTCTGTATTTTTAAAATGCACTGCTGTAAGTGCTACACTTTTGTCAAATACATGAGAGCTAATTATTTCTCCAGATGTCGAACATCCAAATACGATAGCATCAAGGAATCGTTTTGTAATGTTATCAAGGAAAAATTCTTTATCTGGATATTGAGGAGATATAAAGGTGAAAATTATATCAGGTCCAAAATCAAGGTCAGTGAGATAATTATCTGTTTCAGATGTAATAAATTTTTGGTACAATTCTATAATAAATTTTTAAACCGAAAGATAGGGTTGTACAATATAAAATAAATCATTGTGATATTAGACGCTATTATACATTTTCATTGAATATTAATCATTAGTGATTCTTTAATTATAATTTCACAGAAAAAATAAAATTATTGTATTCTAGACAATTAAGTAACTTTTTCATTTCTTTCTGATAGCTTCACAGTTGTAATCTATAGATATTATGTTTGATAAGAGTACATTCGAAAATAAGATAGCCTTAGTCACAGGAGGCAGAAGTGGTATAGGCTATGCTATATCCAAACAATTATTGACATTAGGAGCTAAAGTAATTATCTGTTCTAGAAAATCGGAACCGCTTAAAACTGCTGAAAAAGAACTGTCTGCTTATGGGGAAATAAGTAGCTGGCCCTGTGACATCAGGGAAACGGAACAGATCAATAATTTAGCAGAAAATATTAAGGATAAGTATGGCAAATTAGATGTGCTTGTCAATAATGCAGGGGGACAATTTCCTGCACTTGCAGAACATATCAATGACAAAGGATGGAATGCAGTTATTAATAATAATCTAAATGGTACTTTCTATATGACGAGAGAAATGGCAAAGTATTTTTTTATTCCGCAGAAGCAAGGTGTAATCGTCAATATTATAGTAGATATGCTCAGAGGATTTCCGGGTATGATACATACAGGAGCGGCTCGTGCTGGTGTTGAGAATATGACGAAAACCTTGGCGCAAGAATGGAGTGAATATAATATACGGATTAACTGTGTCGCACCCGGAATCATAGAATCTTCAGGCTTAGAAAACTATCCACCGGAATTACACGCCATGTTCGATAAGGCTAAGGAAGTAATTCCTCTACATCGATTCGGTAGTGTCGAAGAAGTGTCAAATGTAGTCTGCTTCTACGCAAGTGATCTATCCTCTTATGTTACTGGTACAAGCCTATATGTAGATGGAGCACAACATCTTAATTATGATGGTATGGGCTTAGCAAGAGCAATCAAAAAAATGATGGAGCAAAGTTGATATATTATTATTAATTAATTTTTTTAAATGCCAGATTTTTTGCTCTTCCTGCAGCAAGCTTAAAAGAATGTAACTTACCATTTGTATCACGTGTAAACTCGAACATTCCGTAGGCATTATTTAAGAACAAATCAGACATAAGCGAAACTAGTGGTGAAACTTTGGTTTCATTTACATAAAGCAATAATTTTCCATCTTCTAGGTTCAACTTGTAATTAACATCTAGTTCCTTACTATAGTAATTTCCGGTAAATTCTTCTAACTCTTTTCCATTATAGGTCTTAGGCTGATATTCGATAGAAACGGAAGGTGTATTTCCATTAGCAACAAATGACATCGTTTTCTCTCCCTTATTATTTGTACCGAAACTTACTAGCACATCAGCTCCTACGTTGATCATTTTGAACTCAGTAGCACTAATAGGAACTAGATCACTTTCGTTCGTTGCTGATCTAGAATACCTTAGGGTGTCATTCTTTATATAAATTTTCCGAGCGAGAGAACTTGACTCATTCCAGTAATGTCCTACAAAATATTCTAATTCATTAGTTTCTAATTTTATTAATTCTTTTTTCTTATCTAGTTCTTGATTTTCAGTTATTACCTCTAAACTATTTGCTTTTTCCGTGAGGATTATATCAGCTAGTTGCCTAGCCATGCCTGATGGATCGGCATCACCTCTATTTGCAAAAATAGCGATGGTTAATCGTTCTTCAGGAAATCGTAGCAGCTCAGCTCTGAATCCTACAAAAGCTCCTCCATGACTTATTGTTTTGTAGCCCTTATATTCTCCCAAAATCAGACCCGAGGCATATTCATTTTTTCCACCATTATTTAGTGGCCTTTGTTCCGTCATCATATTCCAAAACTCCTTGCTTAAAACCTCGTTATTATAATAAGCATCATCCCATTTTTTAATATCAGAAATACTAGTGAAAATTCCACCGTCTCCTATCATGTCTAAGGTCGTCATACTAATCTGGTAAGAATCTTTACCTGTAGGTACATATCCAGATGCTCTATTTTTAACTATTCGATTATGATCATTATGGAAATGAGTATTTGACATTCCGAGAGGTTTGAATATTTCCTTTTCTGCAAATTCTGCCATATTCATATCCGAGACTTTATTTACAATCTGACCTAGGAGCCAGTATCCGGAATTACTGTATAAAAATTCATCACCGGGAGTAAAGTTTAGTTCACGCTGGCTTATGAGCCATTTCATGATATCTTCATCTTGGTAATATTCATCATCCCCATAGCCTTTTAAGTAAGAAATTGTCAAATAATCTCTAATCCCACTTGTATGATTTAGTAGATTGCGAACAGTAATATTCTGCGCGTAAGCTGGAAATTCAGGAAAAAATTGATCTAGGCTGTTGTCTAAATCTAATTTTCCTTGTTCGGCCAATAACACTATACAAGCGGCGGTAAATTGTTTAGATGTAGAGCCAATTCTGAAAACTGAGGATTCGGAATTAGGAATATCATATTCCATATTTGCCAGTCCATAACCTCTGCCATATATCAGTTCGCCATTTTGAATAATTCCCAATGCACATCCTGGCGTATTGGCTTGGTTCCATTCTGAGAATATATTGTCTATGGCTTTTCGCTCTTTGATCTGAGCAAAAGAGTGTATATTAGTTAAACATAGAATTAAAAGTATTGCTATATTTTTCATATTTGGATTGGCTTTAATTTACTTCTAAAATAGAAAAGTTTAAGCGTCTTATTAGTATTTCGGTTTAGTTTCAATAGTATTTTACGCTTGAACATCTTATGATCTACACTCTGGGTTAAGGGTAAATAAATAATTTTATTTCTGACCGATCACAAATAGGATTTCAGCACCGTGATCAATTTTTGAACGTGTTCTTTTTTTACGTAAGTCTGTCCTATAACTACTCTAACGATAAACTGATCGCCCATCTTAGTATGAGATAGATATACTTCACCCTTACGATTAATCTCGTCTAGTATGTTCTTATTTTTCTTATTGAGTGCTTCTTGATCTAGTCCGTGTTCAGTATATCTGAAGCAGGTAAAATTCAAGATAGGATCTTGCATGATTTCTATCTGATCCCAGGAAGCGATTTCTTGGGCAAAATAAGTGTTGAGCTTGATATGTTTTCTAAGCTTATCTCTAAGACCTTCCAAGCCATAGCCCCTCATCACAAACCATAGTTTAAGCGCTCTGAATCTTCTACCTAGTGGAACGCCCCAGTCTCTATAATCATTTACGGCTCCTCGCGTATTTGTCTTAAGGTACTCTGGTAATACTTCGAATGTTTTGATTAAGGCTAATGTGTCTTTGACATAATAAGCTGTACAATCAAAATTAGTGAACATCCATTTGTGGGGATTGAAAACAAAGCTATCAGCATCCTCGATTCCTTCTGACATCCATCTATATTCAGGCAGTAGGAGAGCCGTCCCAGCATAAGCAGCATCTACATGTAACCATATATCATATTTCTTGCATATGGCGGCAATCTCTTTTAGCGGATCTATAGCTACCGTGCCTGTGGTTCCTATTGCTATCACTACACAGGTAGGTATTTTGTCTTCAGCGATATCTTTTTCAATCTGGCTTTGGAGAAGATCTGCGCGCATACCTCGCTTAGAGTCGACATCTATTTTTACCAGATTTTTCTTGCCTATTCCAGAGATACCTACTGCTTTGTCTATAGAAGAATGTATATCCACTGAAGCATATATTCTCATATTGTTAGGAACTCCATTTTCGTTTGATGTAAAATTAGTTTTTATCTCTCTAGCGGTGAGAATAGCAACAAGTGTAGCCGTACTTGCCGTGTCTTGTATAACGCCCTCGAAGCTTTCCGGTAGGCCTATACTATCTCTTATCCACTCCATCATTCTTTCTTCTAGTTCTGCCGCTGCAGGTGAGGTTTCCCAGATCATGCACTGAGCACCTAGAGCAGCGGTCACAAATTCAGCTAGTACAGATTCTACTGAACTGTTAGCAGGAAAATAAGCATGAAAATTAGGATGTTGCCAGTGTGTAATACCTGGGAGTATAATCTCTGTAAGATCTGTTAGGATGTGATCTAAAGATTCTCTGTTATTAGGAGGAAGAGCAGGAATCTTTTTATAAATGTCTCCAGGTTGGACAGAGGCTTTAACAGGTAGTGATTCTAGTTTGTCAAAATAGTTCTGGATCCACTCTATGACAGATGCTGCACTATCTGTAAAATCATTCTTACCTAACATGAACCTTATTTAGTGAGAAAAAAATAGAAAAATCATGTCAAATTAAAATAAATTTATGGCAAACTATTGCATCATAAATAATTATGTTTTTTCTTTAAAGAGAATTTTTAAAAAAGATTTTCTAATTCCTTAAAAAAAATATTTAATAATCATGTCAAAACCGCGAATCGTAAAGGATTATGTCAAACTTGACTTTGACATTCAAAATCAACTTAAATTAAATTATCCTTATGGGTTTGATAAACATCTGATCACTTTTGTCAATGTTCAGGGAAAAATCGTTTCTGCCTTGCCCTATGAAACAGACGATAGATATTACCTTATAAGAATGACAAAAGATGAGGCACAAGAAATCATCGAGGAAGATAATGACTATGACAACGATGGAAACTTAAAAGAGGAATCCAAGGAGAAGATGGAGCAGGAGCATGAGAATAATTTGTTAGAGGCTGAGCAGATTCCTGACAGTTAGTGCTTACAGTAATTTTTACAAGAAAGATTAGCTTTTAGTCTATTTCTTACTTATAGATTATTGATGAATAGATATAATGATATTATATCTGTTGCAGTTGTCTTTATTATTGTTGAAGTTATCACTTTTTCTTGATATTGGTTTCGTAGATGTCTATCCATTGCTTCATACTCATCTTTTGCATAAGTTCAGCTATCAGATCGTAAGGGATTTCTTCTACTTTCTTAAATCGTATGCAGCTCTTACCCATGTCTAGCTTTCGCTCACAGTGATTAGGATATTCTTTGATGAACCAATCATATAGTTTTGTGTCTGCATATATGCCACTATGATAGAGTGCAATAAAATTTTTCTGATTTGCGATATTTATAAATGGAACAGGAAGAGAAGGATTGCAATGATAGCCATCAGGGTAGCTAGATAGAGGTACAAAATATGCCGGCATACCATAACCCATTCCTTCTTTAAATCCTTTAGGGATATTAGCTTTTATAGTTTTTCGTAATTTTGTAAATGCAGATTTTCGCTCCGCTGGTAGCTGATCTATATATTCTTTTATAGTAGTAGGTTTTGAGATAACTATGTATTTTGATTTGTAATATAGTAATTCTTGATAATAAATTTGGAATCTTATTTCTTTATACATGAGAATTTCTTTTACTGATTTTAGTCGATCTTTTAATTTAATGTGGAAAGAAATCTATTATAGACTCAGAATTAATACTCTTATTCTAACTATAATTTGATTATCCATTAACTTTTATCAGATTTGCTTTGTTAGATAAAAATAATGGTGAGGAAACCGCGTAGCATACATGATCAGAAAAGCACAAACTGGAAACAAAGTTTTACAGCTCTTCGCTATATTCCTAGGTTCTTTAAGAAGGTCTATGAGGCAAGTCCTAAGTTGTTTGTTTACAATCTATTTGCCAGGTTAGTAATTTCTGTTAGTCCTATCGCTATGCTATGGGTGGGCAAGCTCATTGTAGATGAGGTTGTCAATCTAGTAAATAAAGATATTTCTGATAGTACACAGTTATGGTGGTATGTTGGGATAGAGTTAGGCCTTGCGATCTTTACGGACTTACTTAATAGATCTATACAGCTTACAGATGGGCTGATAGGAGATTTGTATGCCAATAAATCTTCGGTAGAAATCATACAGAAAACTGGTGAAGTAGAGCTGGAACAACTGGAGGATCCAGAATTTTATGATAAGTTAGAAAGAGCGAGAAGACAGACAACGAGCAGGGTTACCCTTATGTCTAATGTGCTAAGTCAGTTTCAGGATCTTATAACGATAGTGTCACTTATCACAGGTCTTATAGTTTTCGAGCCATGGCTTATAGTATTATTAGTTTTTTCTATTATTCCTGCTTTTCTGAATGAAATAAAATATAGTAGATCTACTTATTCTCTAGCTAGAGGTTGGACAACGGAACGTAGGGAATTAGATTATCTCAGATATACAGGTGCTAGTGATAAGACAGCTAAGGAGATCAAGTTATTCAATCTTTCGGATTTTATAGCTGATCGTTTTGATAAGCTATCCCATCGTTATTATCTAGAAACAAAAAAGCTTAACATTAAGAAAAACATTTGGGGAGGCATCTTCAATATTCTTGGTGTCCTTGCTTATTACGGTGCGTATATTTTGATTATTGCAAGAACGATAGCAGGTGTTATCAGTATAGGAGAACTTACGTTTCTATCCGGATCATTTAGAGGCTTGCGTATGAGGATGCAAGGTATGTTTACGAGGTTCAGTAGAATATCAGAAAGTGCATTGTATCTAAAAGATTATTTCGATTTCTTAGATATAGAAAAGGTAGGCGTTGCGGCTAATATGCTTAGGCCTATCCCTACAGAAATTAAGGAAGGATTTGAATTTGTCAATGTGCATTTCAGTTATCCACAAGCTGATACCGAGGTGCTAAAAGGGATCAACTTTAAAATGAAGGTAGGAGAGAAGATGGCTTTTGTAGGAGAAAATGGTGCGGGAAAAACAACCTTAATAAAACTGATATTAAGATTTTATGAGCCGACGAAAGGAAAGATATTGTTGGATGGAATTGATATTAGGAATTTCGATAAGGTAGCTTATCAGAAATTATTTGGTGTAATTTTCCAAGATTTTGTAAAATATGATTTTACTGCGGGAGAAAATATTGCAGTAGGGAATATAGAGCAAAAACATAATATAGATAGAATAGAGAAAGCTGCTGAACTAAGTCTTGCGGAAGAGGTGATCGACATTCTTCCCAAAGGATACGACCAACGTCTAGGTAAGAGATTTAAAGAAGGTCAAGAACTATCTGGGGGGCAGTGGCAAAAAATCGCATTAGCCAGAGCTTATATGAAAGATTCTGAAGTAGTAATTCTAGATGAGCCAACATCTGCGCTAGATGCTAGAGCAGAGTATGAGGCTTTCCAGCGATTTATAGGATTGACCAAAGGCAAAACGTCTATCATCATATCACATAGATTTAGTACGGTAAGAATGGCTGATCGTATTTTGGTGCTTAAGGATGGACAGGTGTTAGAGTTAGGAACACATGAAGAATTATTAGCTAGTGGAGATTTATACGCTGAACTGTTTAATCTTCAGGCTGAAGGCTATAATTAGAATAGTTGTCTGTCAATGAGTTTCTACTCTAGAAAGCTTCATTAAGCGTAATGTAAAAATTTATACCTTCTCCTCCCGAGGCTACGTCCAATCTCATTCTTGCTCCTTCCTTAGGATCTAGAAGAAACCGAAGGCCTAGACCATAAGACCATCTTGTAGTTTCTCGGAATATATCATCTAGCTGGTCTGGAAGAAGGTTCATAGTAACAAAAGAAACACCGCTGAATCTTTTGTAGACTGGAAACCTCAGTTCACTTTGTAGAGATATAATATTATAGTTTATATATCGTCTATTTGCTAGACCTCTAGCTCTACTTGGAGATCCTATAAATGGTAGATCGAAAAATGGTGTACCATTAGAAGCAT
Organism: uncultured Saprospiraceae bacterium; assembly: GCA_964475415.1. Lineage (GTDB taxonomy): Bacteria > Bacteroidota > Bacteroidia > Chitinophagales > Saprospiraceae > CALCMJ01. Next base: position 89,389 of record CAYYWZ010000008.1, read on the forward strand.
GGGAAAAATTTAATTGGCTAGCAAGTGTATATTTTTGTGCAAATGGAAAATAATATCTTATATCTAGATTGTATTTCCAATAGTCAAAATCTGAAAGGAAGAAATTAATGCTTCTCTGGAATTCTGTTTCTAGGTAGAACCCTTTAGTGCTAGATAATATATTGTTTCTGGTGTCTACATAGAGTAAGAAAAAGATATTAGATTTTATACCACCATCGAAACCAGTAGGCTGGTTGTTATCCAAGAGGCCAGCTGTCTCTATCTCTGTGATATTAAAGTAATCAAATTTATAGCCTAGGCCAATATTTAATTTCTTGTAGACTGTTCTTGCATAGCTACCATAGAATCTTGGGAAGGTTACATTATAAAATTCAAGATCACTAGCCAGTGAGGAATTGCTAATACCATAATAATTATAAAAATATTTATAGAAACCTAGCTCGCCCTTTATTCTGGTTTTTTCAGCGTCTTTGTATAACTCAAAAGGGACAAATAATAAAAACTGATTTTTAAACGTATAGGCAGTACTTACGATTACCTGTGATGGTCTACTTATAGAAGTTTCTTCAGAAAATCTAAAAGTCGTCAAGCTTAGTGCTCCTAGACCTAGACTTGTTTCTGGAAGGTAGAAGGCTACTGGAAAGAAAGTAGTGTTTCTATCTTTTAT
>CAYYWZ010000009.1:0-30734 GCA_964475415.1 uncultured Saprospiraceae bacterium
CGCCATATCAAAACAAAAAAAGAGATTCCTAAATGAATAGAAATCTCTTTGCGCCTCCTCAAGGACTCGAACCTTGGACCTATTGATTAACAGTCAACCGCTCTAACCAGCTGAGCTAAGGAGGCTTGTAAGCGGTTGCAAATTTATAATTAACAATGTGTTATTTCAAGCTTTTTTAAACAATTTTTTTTAATATTTTTCCATACCATAAGTTTAAACTTCATTATTTCTAAAATTTCTGCCTTTGATAAACTAAGAAAAGCTCCAAACTGATTCTAATTCAGCTTTTTACATATTGAAAAAAAGGATACGGCCTGGAATTTTGCCTCCGATTATTTTATAAGCATCCGAGCAATACCCTCTCTTCGTTGGTCTCCTATGGCTTGTTTTCCTTTCAGATCTATACTGTGGGTTCCCCCAAACACCATATCGAGGTCCTCCCATAGCTTAAGATCCTTATCTATAGTCATATCGCTATAGTCATATCCTTTTTCTAAGTATATTTGATTTTCGTTTTCGAAAACACGAGGATAATGTACGGCCTGCTCTAGATCCATGCCGTGTTCATAATAGTTTATGAGTGTCTGTCCGATGGAAAAAGGTATGCGTGTAGCGCCTCCTGTACCGATCAGCATAGCTACCTTATGCTTCTGATCGAAAACGAGCGTGGGACACATCATAGAGTTCAGTCTGCTATCTTTTTTCCAAGAATCTAGTCCATCAGGAAGCAGCGCCGTTTCTCCGAGCATATTGTTCATCTGCATATCTGTGCCTGGAATGAAATAGGTACAACCTTCTCCGATAGATGTCGATAAGGCAATAGCATTTCCTGCTCCATCACATATGTTGAAATGGGACGTGCCACTAGTAGGGAGTTCAGCACTGTCGGTAGATGTATATCCTTCGAAATACTTTGCTATCTCTTTTTCTAAAGATGAAACACTTTTACCATAAGGATAACTATACTGATATGCCTTTCGTAAACTCATCAGATGTTCCTTAGATCCTAAGGCGTAACTTTTCTGTGAATGACCCTTAAGAAACAAGGCTAGCAATCCGCCTCCCACAGAAGGTAGAGGCGGTACAGAAATAGAATGTCCCTGATATAAAAATCGAAAAGCTTGTCTTCTTAGTAGCTTGTAGTTTCTAAAATCCTGGTAACTAATATATCCTCCTGAAGATGCTGCATAATCTGAGACAGCTTGAGCGGGCTCACCTCTATAAAACCAATCCGCTTTTTCTCTGGCAAAACTTTCTAAAAAATCAGCATACTGGGGCATATGTAATACCTCACCTTTTTTCTTTACCTCTCCATTAGTAGCAAACAAGGCTTTTCCTTCTTCGCTGTCTGTAACAATATCATGTAAGAGTTGTAAGTCATAGGCTTGGAAATCTGTAAGAGCGACACCTTGCTGGGCTAAGGTCTGCGCTGGACCAACTAATTCTCTGAGCTGAATAGTACAATAATGTTGGGCTAGATGCTGGATCATAGCCATTGCTCCAGGTACCGCCATAGAAGCGGGACCAACAAAAAATGTCTCTTGACTTTCTCCGAAATCTACTAAGATCTCTTTATACATACGATCAGATAAAACATTATTACTGGGTGTCTGGCAAAAGAAATCTAAAACAAAATTTCCTTCTTCTGGCGTATGTATATTAGCAAATCCTCCTGCTCCCGCAGATGCCATTACAGGTTCTGCAACAAAAGAAACAAGATATGCCGCCACGCATGCATCAAAAGCGTTTCCCCCGGCAATTAATATTTCTTCCGCAGTCTTTGCCGTAAGGTGATGACCCGCTGCTATAGCATATTTTAACTTGGATTGTTTTCCCATAACTTGCAAAAAATAACAAATTATACACTGCTAAAGGAAAATTGAGTGCTTTTATTTACCGCTTATAATATGGATCTTAGAAAATAATTGTAGTCTTATAATAGTTATCTAAATTATATACAATGTCATATGAGAATTCATTCCTTTTCCAAAGTTGTCGCCATTCCTTTTGTTGCCTGGTTTGCCTATACTTTTTACATCTCTTATAACGAACGGGACTATGCGCTCTCTTACTGGATGATACCGCCCTTTCTTATAATCGCTGTTATCTGGGTGATGTCTCCACAGATAGATTTCTGGTGGAACAAGAGAAATCCACTGACCCTTGACGAACCTCTGCGGCGGTGGCTACAGAAATATTCTCCTTTCTATATTGCCCTTCCCGACGAACTTAAGATGCATTACGAAAACAGGTTAAGCACCTATCTTTCTGGTGTAGAATTTTATGCCATGGGCAAAGAAAAAGAAGCGGTTCCAGAAGATATCAAAGTCCTCGCTGCTAATAATCTAGTTACGCTTACTTTTGGCAAGAAGAATTTTATGCTTTCTAATTTTGATCGTGTTGTTTTCTACAAACACCCATTTCCGACGCCTAGATTCCAACATCTTCATACGGTAGAAACCGAACAGCAAGATGGCGTAATACTCTTTTCCATAGAGCACCTAGCGGCAAGTTCTATAAATCCTACTGCTTACTACAATATCGGAATGCATGGTTATGCTGAGGCTTTTATGAAAACCTATCCCGCTCTAGAGTGGGAAAACTTATCAGAAATTACTTGGGACAGCATAGCAAGTATTACTGGTTTTTCTAAAACTTTTGTCCTTTCTACTTTAGGCTTTGAGCAGACAGATCTTGTTCCAGTAATTTTGACAAGCTACTTCTCACATCCTACAGTTTTTAAGAGAAAACAACCTGAAGCTTATAGTTGGATTTCTAAAACCCTTAGTGATTCACTCCTCTAATATTTAGTTTTACTATAAGAACAACCATTGGAGCCACGGAACTGTTATACGCAGTATATATAAGGTGAGATATTCTAGGTTTTTTTACACTATTACCGCACCTTGTAGTTTATCTGTAGTACTTCTAGCTGTTTACTGTAGTCTTTACATATTTGCACACTGTTATTTATGGTCCTATATTTGTATTGTAATAATTAAGAAATTATTCTCAATATTTTAAGGGTGTTAAAGGGAGCTCGCATACAGATGTAAGCTCTCTTTGTTTTTTTTGACCCTTCCTATCCTTATTTTATTTCTTTTCATCCGATAAGTGTGCTCGAGGCTTAACCTTTACTCCTGACAAAAGTTTTAACTTTATAAAATACCTACTTCTCTTCTCTCAAAAATTCGCTCTACTATAATTTAAGTTTGTGCTTTTTACAGTTGATTAATTTTAGCAAAATACTTTCTGGCTTCATTCATAACCTTAGGTGCTAGTATTAAACTAGCTATCATCGTAGGGAAAGCCATCACAGCATAGAAACCATCGATAAGATTAATCATCATTTCTAGCGACGCTATAGAAGCAAAAAGAATACTCCCTAAGTAAAAATAATTATAATAATGTTTTTTCTCTGCTCCTATTAAAAATCCTAAGCACTTTGTTCCATAATAGGAAAAAGAAAACAAAGAGGAAATACTAAAAAAAGCAATGCATACCATAAGCACCCAGCTTCCACCTATAGGTAAACTTTCGCTAAAAGCTGAAGCTGTAAGGCTAACCCCATTATTATCTGTAGTCTCCCACACCCCTGTTACCAATATTGCTAAGGCTGTCAACGTACATACGATGATCGTATCTACAAATGGACCTATCATTGCAACTAATCCTTCTCGTATAGCTTCATTTGTTTTAGCAGCACCATGCGCCATCGGTGCTGTACCGATTCCCGCCTCATTAGAAAAAGCACCTCTTCTTATACCTAGTAATATAAGACCTCCTAAAGCACCACCCAGTAGCGGTTCTCCCTTGTAAAGGCTAGCAGAAAATGCTTCCGTAAATATAAGGGATAGATAGGTAGGGACATCTTCCCAGTGCAAACCTAAAATTATAATGACCGATACGAAATACAATATGACCATAGCCGGAACAAGACGTTCAGTTGTCCTACTTATCCTTTGTAGACCACCCAATATTACAATAGACGTTAGTAAGGTAATGATTATTCCCGTTATTATATCTGTCTGCATACCCACTTGTAATCCAGAAGGTTTTAGTACGATATCTCTTATCGCTTGAGTAAGCTGATTGACATTAAAAATAGGTAAGGAACCTATCAATCCCGCCAAGCTAAAAATTACAGCTAGTGGTTTCCACCTTGCTCCTAGTCCTTCTGTAATAAAATACATAGGACCTCCCTGTAGTTCTCCCCTACTATCTTTACCACGATACATTATAGAAAGGGAACAGGTAAAAAACTTGGTACACATGCCTATCAATGCGCTGACCCACATCCAGAAGATTGCCCCAGGACCACCTATAGAAATAGCTACCGCCACACCAGCAATATTGCCCATTCCTATCGTAGAAGCTAGTGCCGTAGACAAGGCTTGGAAATGACTGATCTCACCGTCGTCCTCTACATTATCATACTTACCTCTGAGTATATTGACAGCGTGAAAAATATACCTAAATGATATTCCCTTAGAAAATAATAAGAAAAAAATACCTCCTCCTATCAAGAGTAACAAAAGCGGCAAGCCCCACATAAACGAAGCAAAAGAAGATATAATCGTAGATAGTTTTTCCACCTGTTTTTTTCTGACTTTAGAAAATTATTTCCTAAAGATAAGAGCTTATTATGACATCCTCTTTTGTTCTTTGAACTACATCCACTTCCTCATAATAACAGGTAACAAAAGTAGATCCGCAATTATAGCACTGAACAAGGTAATAGAGATCAGTAATCCGATCGTAACACTAGGCGGATGGATAGAAAATAGCATCACCAAAAAGCCAAAAAATAAAATGATACTTGTAAAAATAATTGCCTTACCCGTTTCCTTAAAGGTACGTTCCATCGCATCTTCAAAAGACATGCCTTTATCTCTACTTATCTTAAACTTACTGAGAAAATGTATGGTATCATCTACAGCTATACCGAAGACAATTGCAAAAACAATAGATATACCTGCTTCCAATTCTATACCTACCCAACCTAGAACTGCCGCGGCAAAAAGCAATGGAATAATATTAGGTACCAACGATATAACCAGCATTTTTATATCTCTAAATAATAGGGCCATCAATATACTTACAATAATAAGGGCTAGACCTAATCCTAGTAAAAGATTGTCTCGTACGTACTCTGCATTTTTATCTAGAATAAGTCCTGTGCCTGTTCGTCGGACTGAGATCACAGATGCATCTATATTGTCTTCCATCCAGTCATCTATTTGCAAGCCAAATTTCTTGACCTCCTCAGCACCTAGATCATTTATTCTAGAAGAAAGTCTAGTCTTCTGATTGTCCTTACTGAACAAGACGGCCTGCCCCATCTGAGGCAGTTTTTCTATAAGCTTTGTCTGTTTGTCAAACTGCTCTTTCGTTCCCGCTAGCGCATACTGCTTGTCAAAAGAGAAAATCTCGTTGATACTTTTATAAAGCGTAACTGGCGAGACAATAGCTTTTACCTTGTTACTTTCTCTTAGGTGTTTTTCTATTTTTTCTACTTCTTTTATGACGCTATAATCTGTAGCATTATAAGCTTCATCAGTTATTATGGCAAACTCAAAAGGTCTGAATCCTCCATACTCTTTTTCAAAAAACAGGAAATCCTCCGTTATCTTTGTTCTCAATGGTAGATTACTTTCTATCTTATAATTTGTGGTTACTTTAGAAATTCCAAAACCACAGAAAATCAAAAATAATACAGTAGATAACCATATCAGTTTGGGCTGTTGTTTTGTTAATTTGTTCATTCCTCCCGTAAGCTTATCCCAGAATCCTTCACCCTGTTTTTCTTTTATTAATTTACTCGTATCATAATAACTGAGCAAGGCCGTGGTAAAAAATATCACTGTTACGTAGGCGACCATAACGCCCAGAGCAGAATTAATGCCAAAATCTCTTATCGGCGCTACCTTAGAAGTAACAAGAGATAGAAACCCTGCGGATGTAGTAAGCGAGGTCATAAGTGTTGCTTTTCCTATTTCTCTTATTGTCGTGTTGATGGCTAGTTTTTTACTAGCCCCAGCCTTCATCTCGTCCAGATATTTTGACATAATATGTACCACATCACTTGTACCAACTATGAGCATAAGAACTGGATAAAATGCAGCCATTGCATTCAGCTCTCTGCCGAGCAGTCCTAGTAGTCCCATAAAAATAAGCAAGCCTAGCCCTATAGAGACTAAGGCGATCATTACTCCAGCTAACTTTCTGTAAAGTAATAACAAGATAAAACTGACCAATATGATAGAAACAAAAGAAGAAATCATCACTTCTCTCTTCTGCATATTACTCAGCTCATCTTGAAAATAGGCTCTACCTAGAAAATGATACTCCTCAAAATCATACTTTTCTAGTAAGGTCCTGAGCTCATCCATTAGTATCTGCGATTCTGCTATAGCTATGCTCTCCTCATTCTTGATATTGAGCACCATACTTGTTCCCGACTCATTGATAATATTATAGACGAAACGCTCATCTGACAATATAGACCTTTTAGCATCTTCTAGATTTCCTTCTGGATCTAATAACTTGGTTTTGGATAAAGTAAGTGGATTAGGAATTTCTATTTCTGTAAGCCCTAGTGTAGAAACAACATGTGGTAATTCGGTTGCCTCTTTTGCAAAGGCAGAAAACTTGGTCAAAAAGTCCTTGTTGAAAACTGTGGGATTGTTTTCTATAGCTACTAATAGAAAGTTATCATCTGTCTCAAACTCCTTTGTAAACTGCTCAAAAAAATCTAAATCATCATCTCCTTTAGGAAAAAACTGCTCGAAGGTAAAAGAGAATTTCAGCGTAAATAATAACCCAAAAGATATAAGCGCTATTACCCCAAAGCTTATTAGTACGTTTTTCCTATTATCTACCAGTTTATCTATCCACATATTCTACAATTCACTGCTACAACATAGAAGCTTGAATAAGGTTGATTATTTGGTGTGAAAACTTACTATTTGGACTCGGTATAAATTCTAGTCCTGAAATATTGCTGTTTAGTAGATACTATTATTTATATAATGGTGATTTATTACTAAATGGCCATTTTAACAAAGATTCTCTATCTGTTAATTTGACAAAAAAAGAAACTTTCAATTTAACACAGCAAAAATTTAAGTGGGTTCAAGAATATCCCGACAACTATTAAATATGGATTAAATAAACAATTAATTTTTTTTGATTTCTACATACTGTTTATCTTATATGCGATGCTCCAAATTTAACTACTGATAATAACATGAACTAACAAACAGTAGCTGTTTGTAGTCCCCCGACTACAAACCTATATTGAGCCCTAATTGTACACGATGTAATAGCCTTGTATGCACATACAAATTAACCTAGAAAAATTATCTCATAAAAAACACCTCCTTTTTACAGCCAGTTTAAATTAAAATACAAACTTTACGATAACATCATCAAGTTAAAACCATTGTAATGAATAAACTACCCGAATTATTTTTACTTCTTTCTATTCTTCTTTTACTAACCGCTTGCAAACAAAAAGTATCTCAGGAAGCACCTCCTATAGCAACGCCTCCTTTTGTAAAGGGAATCAAAATCGCTTTTGGTTCCTGTAATAATCAAGAAAAAACACCTAGCTTATGGGACGACATCACAAAAGAAAAAGCAGATCTGTGGATCTGGTTAGGAGATAACATTTATGCAGATACAGAGGACATGGAAGATTTTCAAGAAATGTATGACATCCAAAACAATGAACCAACTTATAAAAAATTTCTTACTACCACGCCTATTAACGGAACCTGGGATGATCACGATTATGGAGTCAATGATGGTGGAAAAGAATACCCACAAAAAGCTAGTAGTCAAGGATTATTCTTGGACTTTATTGGTGCAGCAGAGGACGATCCCCGAAGAACTAGAGCAGGCGTTTACTCCAGCCAAATCCTTAAGAAAAACGATATAGAAATCAAAATCATATATCTAGATACGCGATATTTTAGAGACAATCTTGCCGGAAAAAGAGCCGCCTATACCGCTAATAACGAAGGCACCCTTCTAGGCGAAGAGCAGTGGCAATGGCTAGAAACAGAGATGAGTAATTCATCTGCCGAAGTAAACATAATCGCCAGTAGCATACAGGTTCTATCTGAGGAACACGGCTGGGAAAAATGGGCCAACTTTCCCAAAGAAAAAGAAAGACTACAATCACTTATTCAAAAACACCAAGTTACAAACCCAGTTATCATCAGCGGCGATAGACATGTAGCCGAGATCTCCCAAGAAAACTGGAGTGGTGTTTTGGTCACAGATATAACCTCTAGCCCTCTAACCAGTACGATCAGCAGTAAGCGCCCAGAAAAAAATAGACACCGGGTGGCGAATAACAAGATGGAATATGATAGAAACTATGGGATTTTAGAAATACAAAAAGAAGGGGGCAATATTAATATCGTTTCTAAAATCAAGACTGCGTATGATCAGGTAAGTATTGCTCATGTTTTGTTTGGGAAGTAGTTTGAAGAAAAATCTAAATAAAGTTTCGGCTTGTAATATAATAAGCAAAAATTATTCAAATGAAGATGCGAAGTTTACTGTTTTTCTTAGTAGCTATCTTATTATCCTCCAGCTGTGAAGAAAGAAGATTTGAAACCTATGAAATTAGAGTTTTAGATCGATTTCAGACCAATGAAGAAAATATTCAACTTGGACTAGACCTTGTTAATCTCAACTTTAATTATTTTCTCTTAGAAAAATATCCAGATTTAGATGCTAATTTTTTACAACTTATTTCTTGGGAATATTTCTCAGATAAAGAGACCGGTGAAATTTCATTCAGGTTGACCCTCGTTGACGATGCTATACATTTTAGTAAAAAACTTAGGATACTCTTTGAACGTGTTGTTGATGATCAGATAATGGCTCTAGATTATCGAAGATCAAATTTTAGTGTTGCAGTAAGCCTTGCAAATGAATTTCTAAGCTATTTAGATGGAAATGATATTGATGGGGTTTGGGGTCTCTCCTCGGATGGCTTAAAGAAGTTCTCAGATAAAAACAATATTAAAAAAGTGATGGAAAACCGACAGGAAATAAAAGCACTAGGAAATGACAGGAAGTTTTTCTCCAAACAATATTACGACATTTTGCCTGGCGAAGAAAAGGCTAACTACTAAATTATTACCTTCGACTATGCTAAAAATGAAAAGCTTTTAGAGGAAGTGATTATAGTTGAACAGGAACAAGGTTTCAAGGTTTTGAGTTATGAATTTTTTGAGCTTTAATTCCTTTTAGTTTTGTCTTAAGAATTCCTGCTTAGTTTTTAAGAGCGTATTTTTTTTAGATAGCGAAAGCATCGTATTTAGAAACATCTTGTTTCTGACTAGAAAGTAAAATACTATCTTCACATTAAATCATTCTTTATGAAAATCCAACTAGAAACTTCCTCCCTCGTTATCTTCGAAAGTGCCCTCTGGAGAACGACAAGCTCCCTGATTGTTTCTGATGATTATATTATGCTCGTCGACCCTAATTATCTCATTCGAGAAATAGAGTTTATTGCTGCCTATATCAACAAGAAGTTTTCAGAACATAAGAAGTATCTGCTATTTACGCATTCGGATTTTGATCATATAGTAGGCTACGGGCACTTCTCCGATTATACAACTATTGCTTCTGAAAATTTTGTAGAGAATCCCTCTAAAGATAAATGTATCCAGGCCGTCTACAATTATGATGAAGAGCATTATATAAAAAGAGACTATCTTGTAGTATACCCAGAAATAGATATTGTGATAGCCTCTGATCACCATGTGGTCAACATAGAGGAAGATAGCTACCTGTTTATCCAAGCTCCCGGACATAATGCTGATGGTCTTATTACCTATAATCAAACCAAAAAGATTTTGGTTGTCGGAGACTATCTCAGTAATATAGAGTTTCCATTTATCTATCACTCCATAGAGGATTATAAGAACGTTCTAGAAAAATTGACATTGTTACTCGAAGAAAAAGATATAGACATTCTTATATCAGGACATGGCGATTTTACATCTGACAAATCAGAGATGGACAATAGAATATCTGAATCACAAAGCTATCTTACCGCCCTAAAAAAAAGTATAGTTGATAATTCTGGTTTTGATATCGACTGTTTGATAGACCGTTATGGTTTTTCCTCTGCGCTGAGGACGTGTCACGAAAAGAATATCTCATTTTTGAAATAACTTCCTTTCGGATCAATCGGGTTAAAATTGTCACCCTAAAAAAATTCTGGACTCAGGTACTATCCAGGCGCTATCGGTAGTCTCCTGACTACCGATTCATATTAATCTAAACAACCCTGCTTAAAATTAAAATTGTATTAATGAACAATATTGATTTGTAATCAGGGCACTACAAATAACGTTTTACAAAAAACAAAAGAGGATAATTACAGTGCAGAGTGAATTGCTCTTAAAGGGCAAAAGGAGAGAGTCGTCCATGGTCAAACGGAATCTGGAAAGGTCGTGTTTATTCCTTTTCAGTCAACCCAAAATTCTTGTCTCCTCAATTGCTCGTCTCTTAACTGGCTTCCCTCGATCCCACTGAAGAGGCGAGCTATACTTGATTTAAGAACTTTTCTTTATTCTGCTTCTGTAATAATATTTTCGTTTCTTTATCATATGATAAAAACCATAGCATATTTTAGTTTAGTTGCGGCTCTACTTTTGCTATTTATACAGTTTTCTAAGTATCAACTATTTACTAATATTATTTCCTTAGAATTATTTACTGGCTTATTAGCCTTAGTCTTTACAATATTAGGCGTATGGTTTGGGCTAAGGTTGACAAACCCAAAAGAAAAAATTGAAACCATAACCTTAGCTGAAAAAAATATACTAGAAGATTCGCTTTTAGAACATGTGTTAAGTAAAAGGGAAATTGAAATTTTACAACAAATTAATTTAGGTAAAAGTAACCAAGAGATTGCAGAAACACTTTTTATATCTATAAGCACCGTAAAAAGTCATATTTCCAAACTGTTTTCTAAACTAGATGTAAAAAAATAGGGTACAAGCAATTCACAAGGCAAAAATAATTGCAAATACGAGTAGTCCTAAAGTTTGATTTTCTCTAATTGGTACTTTTGTATGATGCTATATCAAGTCTCTTATCGCTAAACTGCGGAAAAAAAGCATGACTAGAATTATCTTAATATTCGGAATTATTGCAGGAATTATTTGTGGATCTATGTTCTTTATTTTTCATCCTTCGGATGGAAAGATGGATTTCGAAAATGGAATGCTCAAAGGTTACATTACTATGACCCTTGCATTATCATCCATATTCTTTGCCGTTAAACAATATAGAGACAAATATAATGAAGGCTCTATTAATTTTTTAAAAGCGTTCCTAATAGGAATAGCCCTTACTTTAGTTTCTGGAATTGTATACTCGCTTTTATGGGAACTCTATTATCAAAATTACGCTATGGATTTTGCAGATCAATATTTAGATTATATAAAAGAACAAATGGAAGCAAAAGGTATGGCTGCAAACGAAATTGCTGAAAAAGTACGTGCCACAGAAAAAGATTTTGAATCGTATACTAAAAATCCTTTTTTAAGGTTTTTGTTTACTATGCTAGAATTACTTCCTATTGGGATAATAATATCCCTACTAAGTGCGGTTTATTGGACTAAAATAAAAAAGAATAATTATACTTCTCTGACTGCAAGCACAAATTAAATTGCATTATCGGTCTGTGTTAATTACCTGAAATAGTTAAAGTTTGTGAAGCCGTCCCTAACTTAAATGCTATCGGTAGTCTGGGGACTACCGATTCATATTAATCACCACAACCCTACAAAAATAAAAACTGCAATTCAATATCTTTTTAATTAATAATATTGTTTTGAAGACCGGGGACTACAAATAACATTTTAGAAAAAACGTGGAAGGGCATGGAGCATGTGCCGAGTGAGTTGTCTGTAAGGGGCGACCGGAGGGAGACGTCCGTGATAAGCATTGAGCGTAGCTGAGGACCGAAGTGAAACGTAGTCTGGAAGGGAACGACCCGAGGTGTTTAGACTTGGGGCTAGCCACGAGGGGCACTCCCTAAGAAAATTACTAATACAACTACTATCAAAACGATATCTGCTGTTCCAGTTTAAATACAATGTCGCTTTGCTCTTGATATTATATCGGCGATCCTTATCTTTACAATATGCAGGTATCTCATTATTCGTATAAAGGCTTAGTTGCTGGTTGTGATGAAGCGGGGCGAGGTTGTCTTGCTGGACCTGTTTTTGCTGCTACAGTAATCTTGCCAGCAAACTTTACACATCCTGATCTTACAGATTCTAAGCTCGTGCCTCACGCTAAGCGTGGCCCTCTCATGTCGTATATCAAGCAACATGCTCTCTACTATGCCGTTGCCAAAGTATCACCGGGAGAAATAGATCAGATCAATATATTGAATGCTTCTTTCAAGGCGATGCATAAAGCTCTGCGGAAATTAGCTGTTCAACCTGATTTTATACTGGTAGATGGCAATCGATTTACACCCTATCGGTCTATACCTTACGCCTGTATTATCAAGGGAGATAGAAAATATGCCAGTATTGCTGCTGCCTCTATTCTTGCCAAAGAGCACCGCGATAGATATATGAAAAATCAGGCCAAAAAGTATCCTTTTTATGCCTGGGAAAATAATAAGGGTTATCCGACGGCTCAGCATCGCCAGGCTATTATAACCCACGGAATTACCTCGATACACAGGAAATCCTTCCAATTGTACCCAAATAACGGTCAGAAGACCTTGTTTTAGCAACTTTTATGGTTTTTTTAGGGTTTTAAAACTTGAATGATAACTATAATGGCGCTAACTTGAAGTTTTACACTATAGTGTGGAATCATTAGTGCTTTATGGGTGTTAATATTTTGGTGATTAAAAGTCTATTGGATATATGGCAAAAGGAATGAGCAGTTACGATCTTTTGATTCAAAAATTAGATCAATTTACCAGAAAATATTATTTCAACAAGCTAATTAGAGGCTTTCTGTTCTCAGTTGCCCTTTTGCTAGCACTATTTATCCTTTTTAGTGTTCTCGAATACAATTTTTACTTCGGTACAGGCGTAAGAAAGGTCTTTTTCTTTTCTTTTATCGGTATATCTGTGGCGGCCATATCTTACTGGGTTTTACTTCCTATAATGAGGTACCTCGGTCTGGGCAAGGTAATCTCTCATGAGCAAGCAGCTGGTATCATCGGGGACCATTTCGGAGATGTCAAAGATAAATTGCTGAATGTACTACAGCTGAAATCCCAATCAACTAATTCCTCGCAAAATGATCTTATAGAGGCTAGTATTCAACAGAAAACAGAAGGGATAAAACTGGTGCCTTTCAAAAAAGCAATAGATCTATCTGTCAATAAAAAATATCTTAAATTTGCACTGCCTCCTTTCTTACTTTTAATAGTGTTACTCTTTGCTGCGCCAAGTATGATCAAGGATAGCACCCACAGAATAATCAATAATGGGAAACACTTCGAGAGAGAGGCGCCTTTTAATTTTCTTGTAGGAGAAGAAAATCCTGAGGTCATCCAGTTCGAAGATTACCAGCTGGAAGTAACAACAGAGGGAAGTATTGTGCCACAAGAAATATTTATAGAGATCGATAATTTCCAGTATCGTCTCAACAAGAATGAAAACAACAGCTTTAGCTACACCTTCAAGAATTTACAGAAAAACACAAAATATAAACTGTTTTCTGGATTTGTAAAATCTAGTAATCGCGAGATTACGGTTATCGAAAAACCCAATTTACTAGACTTTAGTTTAGCCTTGGATTATCCTGGTTACACAGGAAGAAAAGATGAACTCCTACAAAACATAGGTGATGTAGTAGTACCACAAGGAACAAAGATATCATGGATGTTCAATGCTGGTAATACCGATGATGTAACTATGCAATTTTCTAGAAGTAAAGATCCCCTTGTTGCTCAACGGAAAAACGATCAGACTTTTTCGGCCACTAAAAGAATAATGAGAGACGATCTGTACAAGGTCTATATTTCTAATGCCAAGGTTCCTAAGGGAGATTCTATATCCTACTCTATCAATGCTGAAATAGACCAGTATCCTTCTATCTCTGTGGAAAAATATGTGGACAGCTTAGAAACTGCAGTAGAGTATTTTATAGGAAATGCTTCTGATGATTACGGTCTTAAGAATTTACATTTTCAGTATACTATTGTAAAAGGAGATGGTAGCCCGACCATAAGTAAGCAGATTCCTATTGCAACCAAGAAAGGTAGAGCCTCACAGTATGATTACACATTAGATATTCTAGCACTAGATCTAAAGCCAGGTGACAAGCTTAGTTATTTTTTCGAAGTGTTCGATAATGATGCTGTCAATGGAAGTAAGTCTGCTAAGACCTCTGTTATGGTTTTTGAGAAACCTACCATAGAGGAATTCAAAGAAAAAGAAGACGAGAACGAAGAAGATATAAAAAAAGATCTCGAAGAGGCTATGAAGGAATCCAAAGAGATAAGAGAGGAGGTAAAGAAAATGAGAGAGAAAGTTCTACAGAAAAAAGAATTAGACTGGCAGGATAAGAAAGAAATGGAAAAGTTGCTAGATAAGCAAAAGCAGTTAGAAGAAAAACTAGACCAAGCCAAAGAGAAGTTCCAAGAAAACATGAAGAATCAGGAGGAGTTCTCACCACCAAATGAAGAGTTACTTAAGAAGCAGGAGAAGCTCCAAGAGATGTTCGAGCAACTGGATCCAGAGACTCAGGAACTTATGAAAAAAATCGAAGATCTCATGGAAGAGCTCAATAAAGATGAGATGATGGAAGCGATGGAGGATTTCGAAATGGATGATGAGGAAATGGAAAAAGAACTAGATCGTCTACTAGAATTGTTCAAACAACTAGAGCTAGAAAAGGAATTAGAAGAACAGATAGATAAGCTAGAGGAACTTGCTGAAGAACAGGAAGAACTCAGTGAGGAAACAGAGGGAGAAGAAAAAAGTCAGGAAGAACTAGAAAAAGAACAGGAGGAGATAAATGAAGAATTTGAAGATATAAAAGAGAAACTCGAAGAGCTAGAAAAGAAAAATGAAGAGCTAGAATTTCCTAAAGATCTAGGTGAGGACAAGGAGGAACAGATGGAGGAAATACAAGAGGAACTGGACGATAGTCAGGAGCAACTAGAAAAGAAAGAAAACTCAGGAGCAGCCAAATCACAGAAAAAAGCTGCTGAGAAGATGAAACAAATGGCAGGGAATTTGATGGAGTCTATGCAGTCGGGGGAACAAGAGCAGATGGAAGAGGACATGGCAGCACTTAGACAGCTTCTAGAGAATCTCATCAATCTTTCTTTCGATCAGGAAGACCTGGTAAACGATATAAAGAAAACAACGATCAATACGCCACGGTATGTCGAACTAGCTCAAGTACAATTTAAGCTGAAAGACGACTTCGAACTAGTAGAAGATAGTCTACAGGCGCTCAGCAAAAGAGTAGAGCAGATAGAAACTTTTGTCATAGAAAAAACATCTGAGATAAAAGTAGATATGGCAGAAAGTCTGAAGGAACTAGAAGATAGAAAAGTTGCTGCTGCAGAAGCGTACCAGAGAAGTACTATGAAAAATGTAAATGATCTTGCTCTTATGCTAGATGAAGCGATGCAAGAAATGCAACAACAAATGTCTAGTTCTATGCCGGGTAGTCAGATGTGTAATAAGCCAGGCGGATCTGGTTCAGGGCAAGGAAAAGGAAAAGGAAAACAACCCAAAGACAAAATGTCTAAAGGTCAAGAAGGTCTGAATGAAACCTTGAAAAAGATGCAGGGAGATATGAAGAAGAATGGTAAAGGAGGCATGTCTAAACAGTTTGCACAAGCAGCCCAAAGACAAGCTGCTATGAGAAAAGCCTTAGAAGAAATGCAGAAAGGAAAGCAAGAACAGGGAAAAGGCTCTAAAGAACTGCAAGAGATTATAGATCAAATGAACAAAACAGAAGAAGATCTAGTTAACAAGAGACTAGATTCTAAATTGCTAGAGAGACAAGCTGAAATAGAAACAAGATTACTAGAGGCGGAGCAAGCAGAAAGACAACGGGAAAAAGAGAATAAAAGAAAAGCAGAAACAGCAGAAGAAATCAAAAGAGAAATGCCTCCTGCTCTAAAAGAATACTTAAAGAAAAAAGAAGCAGAGGTAGAAATGTACAGAACTGTTTCTCCTGACCTAAAGCCTTATTATAAAAACCTAGTTAAAGAATATTATAAAGCGCTGAAAAGCACTAAATAATTATAACTACATGAGTCATACTACTTTGAAAATACCATCAACACCGTCAAAAATTCGTGATCTAGAAACTTACGTAGACAAGATCGCTCAGCAGTATGATGTCAATCCTGATATCTATCCTAATATTTTGATCAGTCTTACCGAGGCAGTCAATAACGCTATAATACACGGGAACAATCAGGATAAAAGTAAATATGTAGATATCAGTCTCGTAGAAAAAAAGAACTCCCTCGTGTTCTACATCTCTGATGAAGGAGAAGGTTTCAATCCGAAAGAAGTAATAGATCCTACTTCAGAAGACAGGCTAGATTGTTGTGGTGGTAGGGGCGTGTTCATCATGAAAGAACTCTCTGATGATATTTCTTTCGACAATGAAGGAAGAACGGTAAAAATAAAATTTAACCTCTAAAAAATAGTTTGGAGAAGGATACTGCTCAGACCATCCATTTCTTTACAGAAGATATCAGCTTCCAACTAGAAGATGAAAACAAAATTCGTTCTTGGATTCTCGCTGTAATCACTGCAGAAAAACAAGCTGTAGAAAATATCAATTATATTTTTTGCTCAGATGAATATTTACTCGAGATAAACAAAAAACACCTTAACCATGATTACTACACCGATATTATCAGTTTCCCTTTTTCCAAAGACCCTATAGAGGGAGATATATTTATAAGCATAGATCGTATCAAAGATAATGCTCAAAATCTAGAAATTGAATTCACTAAAGAGCTGGCACGTGTTCTAGTTCATGGTGTTCTACATTTCTTAGGGTTTGGTGATAAAAGCTCAGAAGAAATTCTTATTATGAGGAGTAAAGAAGACAAGTATATAGACTTGTTAAATACCCTATAGCATAAAATCATACATGTGAAAAATTTACTCCCTATCCTACTAGTCTTGGTCTCTGTTTATATTTTTGGTTTTCGTATTGCAAAAAAAGTAACGTTCAAACAAAACGTATAAGGCTATATAAAAAGAGCAGCAGATGCTAACACAATAGAACTAGCAGAAAAAGAACTGTCCAAAGTACTGTCGTATCTAGAGTCAAATAATATGACCAGTGGTTATACTTCTATCCTATGGCAAACACCTGATGAGGATATCGGTTTCTGGTATACTAATCTAAAAGCAAGCCAACAAGAACTTCAGAACCTACAATCTAATAACGCTCTAGAAAAACCAATGTATTAATAAAGCTGCGAGAAACACTCCTAGATGTAGGCGAGCGCACAAGGGTTACGGAACCAGAAGGACTCTCTGTATATCCTAATAATAAACTATGGGCCTTCCTGATGACCTTTGCTTTAGTTGGTATCTTCTACGGTATAATGATTCCTGTTATACGGTCAGAGAATGAGAAGAAGAAAGCAACTAGTAATAATAAAGCGTAATTTCTGATTTTATATATGATGTATATATACCTCTAATGAATCATAAATAAATCTAAATGAAAACAATGAAAAAGGGAATGAACTGAAACAGAAGATAAGTTTCCAAATTACTTCAAAAGAACAACAAGATTCGATAATAAAAGAACATTTAGAAAATGGAGCATGGAAGAAAGGTTTGTACTCTAAAGAATGGCAAGAAGAAATAAATAAAGGCTTAGTAAAAGACTCAACAATTACCTATCTGTGGCAACAAAAAGCAATGCCATTATTTAAACAAGCAAAGTATGAACTTGGAATGACCTATTTAGACAAAGCGGTAAAATTCGATAGAAATAATGAATGGCAAGAATATAGAGGATTTATGAAATGTATTTTTTCTAAAAGGTGTAAAGAACAAGAGGAACAAGTAGTATGTGTTAATAAAACTTAAATTATATTCATTAGCTGCAATTCTCTTTTGTTATATACTTGTTAGTGCTAATCAATTATAAATTGACACTTTGAATCTATTAAGTTTTTTTAACCGAAAAAAACTTATTTTAGATTAAAATTAAATATGAAACTTATATCCGAAGCTACTATTCAAATTCAAAAACCTGTAGAAGAAGTTTTTGAAGGGATAGTTAACCCTTCGAAGATGACTCAATATTTTATTTCTAGCAGTAGCGGAAGAATGGAGTCTGGTGTAGAATTACTTTGGAAGTTTCCTGAATTTCCTGACCAATACCCTGTGACAGATATTAAGTTAGAAACAAATCGTTCTGTATCGTTTGTATGGGATCCAGAAACCATTGTACACATCGAATTAGAAGCTGTTCTTGACAACAGCACTATCGTAAAAGTTTCTGAAAATGGAAAAGACTTAAATGAAGAAAACCTAAAGTGGCTTATTGGTAACACAGGAGGTTGGGCTAATTTTTTAGCTTGTATGAAGGCTTATCTAGAGTATGGAATACAGTTGCGTAAAGGTGCTTATGAGTTTATGAAAAATGTAACATCAAGTAAAGTATAAAAATTTAGTAAGATGAAAGTAACTACTGAAAAAAATGACCAAGTTGCAAAAATGATATTTGCATCCATCTATCCGCACTACTTAAATAGAATAGTAAAGAACGGTAGAACCAAAGAAGAACTTAATCAAGTAATAGAATGGTTCACGAGTTATGATGAAAAAACCCTGCAGAAACTTATAGATAAGAAAGTAACCTTTGAAACATTTTTTCAAAAAGCAAAACTACATCAAAATGCACATCTTATAAAAGGTGTTGTTTGTGGATATCGTATAGAAGAAATAGAAGAAGAATTTCAGTTGTATAAAACTTGTAGACAATTAGAAAAACTAATTGATGAGTTAGCAAGAGGTCGTAAAATGGAAAAAATTCTCCGAGTAGATAAGTCAACTGCTAAATGATCTTATAAACAACAAAGCATTAAAGCAGCTAAATAATTGGTGTTGCTATTGTTTCTTGTTAAATTAAGGATAATTCTTCTATAACTATATCAAAAGATGCTTATGAAAAATTTATTTTCTATTGCTATTATGACATTCGCTAGTTTTATGCTTAGTGCACAATGTGGACCAACAGGTGGTGGAAGTGGTGCAGCTGGTGGATCGTTTGGGAATACTAATGCAGGTTCAGGGTACTCCATAAATTCTCCCTTTGGTCAGGAACTTCTAAGTCATAACCTTGGTGTCTCTGGATATGCTGCTAATAGATCTATTTATAAAGAAGCTCAAGGAAGTCCTTTTTTAAATAATGAATCTGTAAAAGGAACTCTAGTGCTAAATGACGATAAAAGGATCAAAGATATCTTCCTTCAGGTTGATTTATACACAGAAAACATCATCGCTATTAAGCCAGATGGGGAAGAAATCGTTTTGAATGAAGTACTCTTTAAAGAAATTATCATACCCTTCGAAGGAAAAGATATCGTCTATAAAAAAACAAATCCTAAGCAACCGAATAAGTTTTATGAAGTACTTTTTGAAGATGGTGAATTGGTTTTTTTTAAGCAACGTTATGCCACTCTAAGAGAAGGTTCTGATAATGGAACGGTTAGGAGAGAACCAAGGTTTAGTCAGCGAAATAGATATTATATTAAACACGGAGAAGGACAGGTTGCAAAGGTAAAGTTGAAGAAGAAAGATATCTTATCCAACTTTGTTGATGCTGAACTATACGCCATGAAAGCATATGCTAAGAAGAAAGGAATCAAGTTTAAAGATGAAGAAGATTATATTGCCGTATTTGAAGGCGTCTATAATCCAGTAACAAACTAAAATTTAAAGCTCAGCAAAATATTTGACTGAGCTTTTTTATTCATGATTATTACTTTATTTATACTCCCCTGTTAGAGAGCTATCAATACAAAAATTAATGCCTACATTTATTAGCTAAGAAAAGAATATGGCACTATCCTTTTTTAAAAATATAAACCTGCAAAGCGTAAGCTCTCGTTTTCCTATTCCCATTCTTTGCTCTACTATTATGGCAATACTACTTATCGTATTAGTCGAAGATATTTATAAAGAAGATACTTTTGCTTTTGAGGTTATCGTACGTAGCGTCCTTACTTTGGCTATAGGTTTTTTAGTTTTTACTATAGTACAATTATGTATAGAACGTTATAAACCATCTAGCCTAAATAAAAGCTTACTTTATGTGTTTGCAACTGTGTTACTTCTTGCGTACTCCTATTTCTATAGCCGCAACTTTTCTGATATAGATCTGGTAAAATTCTTTGGTTTGTTCGCTGCACTTGCACTTATAATAACTGTTGTTCCCTATACTCGTAAGGGAAACTTTAGTGACTTCTGGCACTTTAACAAAAACTTGCTGCTTCGTTTTGTTGAAACAGGTTTTTACACCTTATTTATCTTCGGTAGTGTCTCTATAGCTCTGCTAGCCTTAGACAAACTGTTTGGTATCAATTTTCGTGGGGTGGAAATATATGTTCATCTTTTTCTGCTACTTACAGGTGTGTTTTTTCCTATATCTTTCTTTTCTAGAATTCCTACTAATTTTTCTTTTCCAGATAAGCCAGAAGTCTCATCTGCTTTTTTGCTCTTTGCTCAGAAAATTCTTATCCCGATAGTTAATCTTTATGCCACTATATTAATTGCTTACGCTGCAAAAATATTAATTCTGTGGTCCTGGCCTAAGGGTTGGATCTCTAATATGATTATATGGTTCTCTGTTTTCGGCATCTTTACTTATGTTCTAAACTATCTGATCATTAACAATAAAAGCAATGCCTATTTAAGAGGATTTAAAAAATATTTTTTTCCTTTTTTATTACCCTTTGCCATCATGTTATTACTTGCTGTAGGAAGAAGAATCTCTGATTACGGTATCACAGAAAAAAGATATATTGTTGCCAGTCTTGGCGTCTGGTTGCTGCTTATTTCTATTTATTTTATTATATCAAAAAAAGACAATATAAAGATCATCCCCACGACCCTTTCGTTCTTGATATTGTTTAACCTCTTAGGTCCTTTTAATATGTTCGAGCTTACTCTCAATTCACAATTTGACAGACTGGAAAAATTACTTTCTGAAAACAATATCCTTAGGGGTAATAAAATATATAAAGCGAAAGGTCTTATCAGAGAACGACAACAACGTATCTATGATATGATAAATACCGTAGACTCCCGTGGTGGATTATATAAAATCAATAGGTGGGAAAATGGTGATGCGGATATTAAAAGTCTAATAGATTCTATTCAAGAAGTAAAAATACGTGCACCAGAATTTGTGTTTAATCGATATTACAAGCTAAGAAACCAGCCCAATTCACTGTTACTCGCTAAAGAACTAGAACTTACTAAGATTAGTAAATACAATACCTTCCGGAATAGCAACCAATTCTATTTTTATGGAACAGATCATTATAATATTTCTGTTTCTGATTTTGATGAAATGATTCATATTAATTATAATGGAAGTAATACAAAACTAGACACTGTTTATGCATTTAATTTAATACCAGAAAGTGATAGCCTTCAATTAATGTTAGGAGAAGTAATTCTTGATAAAATTGCCATTAAACCTTTTATCGATGGTCTACAAAATACTAGTCCTGGAGAAAAATTAATATGGGATTATAAAAACGAGTACTATCGATATCAATTTCATTTTAATAATATATCAGGAGAAGAAAACAATGGTAACATTTCTCTTCATGATGTCAATGGATTTGCACTACTTAAAAAGAGGGGGAAGAATGAATGATAATTATTGATTCTTCCCCCTCTGGTTCCATGACCTTTATGGATATATTTTATTCTCCTTGTCCAAGAGAAAAACCTCTCTTACCTGCAAACTCATATAAGTTTTCCGTTTTAATAACATCAAAGCCAGATAAATTTAATTTGCTCATAAGCTCAAGTATGTTCTCAAAGTTTATCTCCTTATAATCTGGTGGAGAAATCCCTAAATCTACTTGCTCGTCAACAAATCTACATCTCCAGTGATCTGTACAATAGGTATGTGCAGATCCCTTTGGATAAACCTTTACTCCCCTATTTGTAATCATCTTAAGTTTCATCCCACCTGTAACTGTGTTTGATAGTTTATCTCCTATCTCTAAAGGATTGTCTCCCTTCCAGTCTAGAAATACATCTACACCTACTAATACTTTCTTTGATATTTTTCTTTTATAAAAAGGGATATTAATATTTCCACTGCCTGCAGATAACTTACTAGCTTGTAGAGATTTAGGGCTCTTTCCTAAGTTTTCAATAATTGCATCAGCAAACTCAGAACAAGAAACCTTCTTTTTACTCCAACCCTCTTGGAATATATCTGCTGTGTGTATACCTTCTTCTATGGCTGTTAACCAGGCATTCTTAACCTTATCCGCTGTTTCCGTTTGTCCTAGATGTGCGAGCATCATAACAGCAGCATTTATTAATCCAGAAGGATTAGCAATATTCATGCCTGCTATATCTGGAGCCGATCCATGTATAGCCTCGAACATAGCCACCTCTCTTCCTATATTAGCGCTTCCCGCAAGACCCACTGAACCTGCAATTTCTGCTACAATATCTGAGATAATATCACCATACAGATTAGACGTAACAATAACATCATACAGCTCAGGACGTGAAGCTAATCTTGCTGCTCCTATATCGATGATCTGGCTCTCACTTTTTATCTCTGGATATTCTAAAGCAATCTCTTTGAACACCTGATGAAATAAACCGTCTGTCAATTTCATGATATTATCTTTTATCATGCAGGTAACTTTTTTCCTACCATATGCTCTTGCATACTCAAATGCATAACGTATTATCTTCTCACTTCCCGGCCGAGTTATTAGTTTCAGGCACTGTACTACATCTTGTGTTTGCTGATGCTCTATCCCTGCATAAAGATCCTCTTCATTCTCTCTTACAATAACCACATCCATTTTAGGATGACCCGTTTGTACAAATGGATCCATAGCGCTTACTGGTCTGATATTAGCAAACAAACCCAAAGATTTTCTTAGCGTAACATTTAGACTTTTGTAACCTCCTCCCTGAGGTGTAGTAATTGGTGCTTTTAATATGATTTTATTCTTATGTATAGTATTCCATGCCGCTTTATCTATACCTGCAGAATGACCACTTAAGTAAAGTTTCTCACCTAGGTTTATAAACTCCGGCTCTATTGCAGCACCTGCCTTTTCTAAGATTTTTAACGTAGCTGTCATAATCTCTGATCCTATTCCGTCACCCATTGCAACTGCTACCTTTACTTTCTTAATCGTTTCAGAATTATTAACTTTTTCTATACTTATGCTATTATTCATATTTATATTTTTGTTTCTTAACAATAACCCAAAGATGCATAAAAAATACATAATGTTTTATATATATTTATTATGTAAAACATAAACTATTATTAATGTATTGTCAAAATATCTTCGCCGCTTTCTTATTATTTTGAGTTATTTTTTTCAGCGTTGACAACTAGATACATATTCAGGCAATAGGTATAATAATCTTTAACCTCCTTTACACGCATAAATGAACAAAATATAGTTGTTTATTATTAAGCAATTCTATCTTTACGCATTTTACTGACAGCTAATTTATGTCTTGGATATATGCTTTAGATCTTATTGGAACCTTAGTTTTTGCTATTAGTGGTGTACTTACTGCTATAGACAAAAAGTTTGATCTTGTTGGTTCACTAATAATAGGATTTGTTACAGCTATTGGTGGAGGGAGCTTGCGAGATATAATGATAGGTAATACGCCCGTTTCTTGGCTTCGGGACACTAATTACATTTTTATAATACTATTAGGTTTTGCACTTTCTTGTTTGTTTAGAAAGCATATCATCCGTTTTCGCAAGGGCATGTTTTTATTTGACGCTGTAGGTATTGCTCTTTTTACAACCTTGGGTATCAAAACCTGTCTTGCTCTGTCCCTATCTGTTCCTGTTTGTCTTATTATGGGTGTTGTATCTGCTGTTTTCGGTGGAATTATTCGTGATGTCCTCACAGGTGAGATACCTCTAATTTTCAGAAAAGAAATCTATGCTACTGCCTGCTTTATAGGTGGAATGGTATATCTCAGTTTGTGGTATTTTGATATAAAAGATGATATCGCAATTTTGGTTTCTATCCTTGTTGTTTTTATTATTCGCTATTTCTCAGTAAAGCGAGGATGGGCTTTAAATTTAAATGTTTAAATAAAACTTGGCAAAACATAATTTTTAGGTCCGATTTTTGTCAAAATGTAGTTAGCTCCTAGGATATAAGACCAAAAGACTTTTCCTTTGTATGTCCATATAAGTTAGAAAAATACTTTCATTTTGTAATTTTTGATTGATGAGTGTAAATGTTTTAAAGTTTGGTGGGTCATCTGTGAAGAACAGTGAGAATATTATAAAAGTATATGATATCCTACAGTCCCAGTTTGAGGACAAAGGAAAATATACACTTGTGGTCTCAGCCTTCGGTGGCGTAACGGATCAACTCATTGAAATGAGTAGTCTCGCCTCAAGAGGAAAAATAGGCTATAAGAAAATCCTTACAGCTTTTATCGAAAGACATCGTAAAACAGCAAAAGAGTTATTAAACAAAAAAAACTACAGCAGTGTAGAAAGACATCTAGAAGAAAACCATAGCACACTTTCTAATTTGCTGAACGGAATCTATCTAGTTCGAGAAGCCTCAAAAAGAACAATGGACTATGTTCTTAGTTTTGGTGAGCGGAATTCTGCTTTTATTATTTCTAAAGCTCTTAATCAACGTGGTATAAACTCGGAATACTTAGATGCAAGAAAATTAATTGTAACAGATAAAAATTTTGGTTCTGCTAATGTAAATTTTAAACAGAGCAATAAAAATATAGTACAGCATTATAACGCCAATAAAAATATTGTGTTTGTTGTCACAGGGTTTATATCGGCAGACAAAGGTGGTCTTACTACCACACTCGGGCGAGGTGGGTCAGATTATACAGCAGCTATTCTTGCTGGTGCCTTATCTTCTAAGCGACTAGAAATCTGGACAGATGTTGATGGTGTACTTACCTGCGATCCAAGAAGAGTTAAGAAAGCTTTTACCATAGAATCCCTTAGCTATAACGAGGCTATGGAACTTTCGCATTTTGGTGCCAAGGTAATATATCCACCTACGATACAGCCTGCTTTAAGCAAAAAAATACCCATTTACATAAGAAACACTTTTAATCCCTCCTTTAAAGGAACAACAATAGATAAATCTACTAAGGCATCAAAGAAAAAAGAATTAACAGGTATTTCTTCCTTATCTAATATTGCTTTGTTGACTGTCCAAGGAACAGGTATGGTCGGTATTCCTGGTGTTGCCGCCCGATTGTTTAGTAGCCTAGCGGCTCAAAGGATAAATATCATTCTTATTACCCAGGGTTCATCGGAGTCTTCTATAAGTTTTGCTATAAAGTCGTCAGATCAGAAATTAGCAAAACAGTGTATAGAAGAAACGTTCCGTCAGGAAATAAAAGAAAAATTTATCCAGCCTGTAGCAGTAGAAGACAAACTTTCGATAGTAGCTATAGTAAGTGAGCAAATGAAAAAATTGCCTGGTGTTGCAGGAAAACTTTTCTCTAGCCTTGGAAAGGAGGGTGTAAATGTAATCGCTATTGCTCAGGGGTCATCTGAACTAAATATTTCTTTTGTTATAAAAACCGAAGAAGAAGAGAAAGCACTTAATCTTATTCATGATGCTTTTTTCCTTTCTTCAACTAAAAATGTACACTTATTTGTCATTGGTGTCGGTCTTATTGGAGGCACATTGCTTAATCAGATACAAAGACAAGCTAAAAAACTCCAAGCTTCTCATGGCATCGAAATTAAACTTGTCGCACTTGCGAATTCTAAGAAAATGCTTTTTGAAAAAAGTGGCTTAAACTTAAAAACTTGGAAAAATAAATTAATAAAAAGCAAGGTAATATCAGATACTAGTCAGTTTGTACATAATATGATTGCAATGAATCTGCCTAATTCTATATTTATAGATAATACAGCAAATGCAAATATCCCGAAACTATATGAAAAAATTCTTTCGGAAAATATTTCTATCGTTACGCCTAACAAAGTAGCCACTTCCTCTTCTATAAAAAACTACACTAAACTAAAATCTATAGCTAAGAAGAAAAATGTACATTTCTTATATGAGACTAATGTTGGTGCAGGCCTACCTGTTATATCTACCATCAAAAATATGATGGCTAGTGGAGATAAACTGATTAGTCTAGAAGCGGTACTCTCAGGTTCTATATCCTATATTTTTAATAATTTCTCTTCGGAGAAAAAATTTAGTGCTATCGTAAAAGAAGCTCAGCAACTAGGGCTTACAGAGCCCGATCCTAGAGACGATCTTAACGGTACAGATGTCAAAAGAAAAATAACGATCCTTTCTAGAGAGGCTGGGTACAACATAGATATGAAAGATGTAAAACTTAGTCCTTTACTTAATAAAGCTTGCATGTCTGCAAAATCTGTGGAAGATTTTTTTATAGAGCTAGAAAAGGCTGATGAAAGCTTCACTAACCTTGTGAATAAAGCAGAATCGAAGGAAAAGGTATTAAGATTTATTGCGTCTTTCAAAAAAGGAAAATGTAGTGTTGCACTAGAAAGTGTCGACAATAAAAGTCCTTTCTTCGCTCTAGAAGGGAGTGACAATATGATCGTGCTCACGACAGAGCGATACAGAACACGGCCACTTATTGTAAGAGGTCCTGGTGCTGGAGCAGATGTTACAGCGGCAGGTGTGTTTGCTGAAATTATTCAAATTGCATCACATACAAATATATAAACCATGGATGGAGTTAAAGTTTTTGCACCAGCCAGTGTTGCCAATATCGCAGTAGGATACGATATTCTAGGTCTAGCCTTGGACCAGCCAGGAGATGATGTAGTTATCAACGAAGGAGACACTCCCGGTCTAAAAATAACAGAAATACGAGGAGCTAAAGGAAGACTACCCTACGAGATAGAAAAAAATACTGCTGGCTACTCCGCTATGCGCTTACTACAGCATCTAGGAAAAACGGATCTTCCAATACATATGGAAATACATAAGAAAATGAAACTAGGAACGGGTATGGGCTCAAGTGCCGCTAGTGCCGTTGCTGGTGTATTCGGAATAAATGAATATCTAGGATGCCCACTCAGTAAGACAGAACTTCTTAGGTTCGCAGTGGAAGGAGAACAGATCGCTGACGGCGCTTTTCATGCAGACAATGTCGCGCCGAGCTTATTAGGTGGTCTTGTATTAATCAGAGATAATGACACTCTGGATTTTAAAAAAATACATGTTCCTAAGGGATTATGTGTTACCATGATCTATCCTCATATCAAAATACTTACTCGAGATTCTAGGGCTGTTCTTAAGGAAACAGTTCCTTTATCTACAGTTATTAAGCAAACTGGAAATCTAGCCTCTTTTATTGCAGGTATGTTTACCTCAGATTTTGATCTGATAAGAAATAGCATGCAAGATCTGATGATAGAACCACAAAGAGCACATCTGATACCTCATTTTTATGACATTAAGGAAATTGCTCTTCATCATGGCGCCTTAGGATTTAGTATAAGCGGAGCTGGACCATCTATGTTTGCACTATGTCAAAATACGATAGACGCAGAAAATATATTAAATAGCTCCTTAGCTCTACTAAAGGATAGAGATGTGAAATGCGATTGTTTCATATCTAATATAAACTTAGAAGGAGCATATAAATATTAATAGATGAAACTTTATAGCACGAATAATAAAAATAATATTGTTGGTCTAAAAGAAGCTGTATTAAAATCTTTAGCGACTGACAAGGGGCTGTATATGCCTGTCAATATTCCAAAGCTAAATTCAGATTTTCTAGATAATTTGAAAATCTTTAGCTTTGAAGAAATAGCCTTACAAATTACTGCTAATCTTTTTGGCGATCTAATACCGCCATACGAATTGTGGAAAATTGTAAGCACTTCTATAAATTTCCCTGCTCCCGTTATCGAATTAGATGCTAGTATATCGACACTAGAATTATTCCATGGTCCCTCCTTAGCTTTTAAAGATTTTGGTGCCAGGTTCATGGCACAGCTTATGTCTTATTTTAATCAAGGATCTGATGACAAACTCACCATTCTTGTAGCGACTAGTGGAGATACAGGTGGCGCTGTTGCAGCAGGGTTTCTGGGTACCCCAGGAATAGAAGTAATTATCCTCTACCCTTCTGGAAGAGTTTCTGATCTACAAGAAAAACAATTGACAACACTAGGAAAGAATATTTTTGCATGTGAAATAGAAGGCTCCTTCGATGATTGTCAGGCGATGGTAAAAGAAGCTTTTCTAGATCCCGACTTACAAGACAAATACAACTTAAGTTCTGCGAACTCGATAAACATAGCTAGACTCATCCCGCAGTCATTCTACTACTTCGAAGCTTACAAACAACTGCTACAACATAAGAAGGAGATTACTTTTTGTATACCTTCAGGAAATTTTGGTAACCTTACTGCTGGTCTTCTAGCCAAGAAAATGGGTTTAGATATTCATCGGTTTATCGCTGCGACAAACTTAAACAAAGTTGTGCCAGAATACCTTTCCCTAGGAAAATACAATCCTAAAGAATCTATCTCCACAATTTCTAATGCCATGGATGTAGGTGCTCCCTCTAATTTCACAAGAATAATGTCTCTTTATAATAGTGACTGGAGATCTGTACAAAAAGATATAGCTGGTTATTTTTATAGTGATGAAGAAACGAAGCAGGCAATGAAAGAAATCCATAATAAGTATAATTACGTTGCCGATCCTCATGGAGCTGTAGGATACTCAGCATCACAAGCTTACCTTAAAGAAAACCCAGATCAGCACGTCTGCTTTCTAGAAACGGCTCACCCTTCCAAATTTCTTGAAATTGTGGAATCAACTTTAAATAAAAAACTTATTGTTCCAGAGAGATTATCTCGCTTGTCAAAAGAGGAAAAAATAGCAACGTTACTTCCTACCAGTTATAATAAGTTTAAAGAATACCTTTTAGATAGGTAGTTTTTATTTCCTGAACCCTATATCTATTTACTTCCTTTCGTACGGTCTAATACATTATTTAGATCTGTCGTGTACTTGTCTTTTATAAATAGGTCATAGTTTCACTTTACAATTATTTTAGTTTAATATTGTTGTACCAAATAATGACAATCCAGTCATACGTACTCACCTTACTTATATTTTTTTGGATAGTGATCCTGTTTCATTTTTACAAATGAAGTAAAACATCTATCTCCTACCTCAAAATTAATTGGATACATCCCTATTTTATCATGCTTGTTGCTTGACATAAATTGCTGTGCGCATGATGTATTTTTTTTTAATTGTATACAAAAATAATAATGAAATGAAACAGATTAAAAATTTACTAAGAAGACCTCAAAAAACTTCTATGAAAGAAATTCTTTCCTTTCTTTGTTTTTTTACCATCCTCTCCTATCAGACTCTTTTTGCCCAGTGTGACCCTGGGACAACACTTGCTGAGTTTACATGGGAAGGCGCAGCAACTGGTAGTCAGTCTGTGTGGAATGTTGACGATGTAAGTAATACCTATACCGGTATCGATGGAACTAACCTTGATGTAACCCTTGATCTTGATGATCCTTTTGACCAAAACACAGATTCGGGAAACTTAAGTGATTTTGGCGACGCAACAGAAAGTAATGGTTTTTATGGACCTGGTTTTCTATCTTTTCAGATTACCTCCTCTGCCAGTAATCAAGACGTATGTTTTACTTACAATTTTTCTACGCCTGTGTATATAGGCGAATTTCTTATTCGTGATATAGATTCTAATGGCGAAGAAGGTGATAATGGTGAACTCCAATCTTTTCAAGATCAAGTAACTTTATCAGCTACTGGGATCGGTGGTGCGAATGTACCTCTTACATTAACACCTGAAGGTGCTAATCCTGTTTTTACTATAACAGGACAAACTGCTACGGGTAACTATACTGATGGCGTGGCCAATGGTGTAGCTCATACAGATCCGAACGGTGGTATACTAGCATCAACTCCAGAGCTACTTACCTCTCTAACGCTATGTTACTCTAATGGTCCTGATGATTTAGATGGCCTAAGTAATAGTAATGCAATAGCAATTCCTGGATCTAACTTTTGTATTCCAGAACCTGCTACTATTTCTGGTATTGTTGTAGATGATAATGGTGATCCTCTTGCAGGTGCAGTAGTAACACTACAAAATCTAGATGGTACTACAGCATTAGATCTTAATGGAAATCCTATTACTATAACAACGGGACCTGATGGAACGTACCTCTTTGAAGACGTGCCTCCGGGCGATTATAATATTGTAGAAAACGACCCTAGTGGATATGTATCTGACAGTAGTAGCGATAATACTAATGATGGAGTCTTAGACGGTGAGACAGGTGCAGGTACAGATGAAAATACAATTCCTGTAAGTATAATTGGCGGAGAAGATGATACAGGAAATGATTTTGTAGATGAACTATTAACAGGTTCTATCTCTGGTACTGTTCTAGAAGATACCGATAATGATGGTGTGGGT
>CAYYWZ010000009.1:30834-68536 GCA_964475415.1 uncultured Saprospiraceae bacterium
CAGCTGCCGATGGTACCTACTCTTTTGATGACGTACCACCAGGAGATTACCAAGTTTCTGAAGTAGATGAAAATGGTTTTATTTCTGTCGGTGATACCGATGGTGCTAATGATAATATTATTGGTGACGGTACACCTATTAACGTTGTTGGGGGGGAAGACTCGCCTGGTAATGATTTCGTGGATGAGCAAACAGGTTCTATCTCTGGTACTGTTCTAGAAGATACCGATAATGATGGTGTGGGTGATATACCTATTGAGGGTGTTACCATTGCCTTATTAGACGACATGGGGAATCCTGTGCTTGATGATATGGGGAATCCTATAACTACTGTAACAGCTGCCGATGGTACCTACTCTTTTGATGACGTACCACCAGGAGATTACCAAGTACTTGAGTCAGATCCACCTGGATATGTTAGTGTATCAGACACGGATGGCGGTAATGACAATTGCATCGGTAACACGATGCCTATTAGCGTTACAGGCGGAGAAGATACTCCTGGTAATGATTTCGTGGATGCACCAATTGTTGTGCCAGTAGAACTTATAAGTTTTACAGCCGATATGAGAGATGCTTATGTAAATCTTGAATGGCTTACTGCTAATGAAACAAACAACAGCCACTTTGAGATAGAGAGATCCATAGATGGTTCTAACTTCCAAAAAATAGGTAAAGTTAATGGACAAATCAATTCACAGACTAAAAAGTCTTACAACTTTATTGATGCAGATATATCTGCTAATACTTTATACTATAGACTTAAACAAGTAGATCTAAATGGTTTCTATACGCACACAAAAACGGTCGTAGTTGATATTGTTAAAGATAAAGATGAATTCAAGGCAACGATATTTCCTAATCCTGCAAGCTCCAAATTTATTATCAGTTACGAAAGTGATAATAACGATTCAACCCAATTGAACATTTATAATTTGCAAGGTCAAATCATTATGACAAGAGAATATAGTTCTAATGTTAGTATTGATATTTCTTCACTTAATTCTGGTACTTATATTGTGCATCTTTCTAATCAGAAAGGCGAACAAATAATACGTAGAATTATTAAAAACTAATTTAGTATTTTTTATACAATAGCCTGCTTCTCAGTTGAGAAGTGGGCTTTTTTTATGCCAATAAACATTTACGCTTTATAAAATTTCCAGAAATAATTTACTTCAGGTATCGACAAAAAGTATATCCCCTTAGGTAGATGTGAAACTTGTAAACCTTCTTGATAGTTCGTCTGTATTATTTCCTGCCCCTGCGAACTATATATAATTATGTATTTATCTTCTCCCTCCATCAATTATAAGTTCCGTATTTACTGGATTAGGATAAGGTCTTATTTTATTTGTATTATTTCTTTCTACATATCTTATATCGGAGTAGTTAACACTACCATTAATATCTTCAATTTTAATTCTGTGAAATCTTATTGGCAGAGACGAAAAATCTTTATAGATGTTCTCCCTGTCTGTGAAAACATCTTCCTCTACCTGAATCATACCTATTTTGTTAAAAACAATTCCATCTTTACCTCTCTCAATATTATATTACTCCACACCTAATTCCAGCATTTACTATTAAGGAACTATTACTATTTGAAAGTTTTTTTATAGAGGAGTTAATCAAATGAAAAGACCCCATATTCACTAATTGATCAATGAATAATTCGGAATTATCTAGGATTAATCCCTGTAATATTAATTCTAATCCTTCTATTATGACCGTGTCATAAATTATACATTCCGCAACAATATTAACGATATTTCTTTCGCCAGATTCATCGAATTCAAGAACAACTACCCCTGGTTAGCTATCCCAGTTGGCTGGGTTTGTATAATCTCCGTCATTGATAAAAATGTAGACTTCGGCCTGTATAAAGAAAGGAGTAAATAGAAGTAGTAAAATTACTTTTCTCATGCTAATGGTGTTTTAATCTAACTAAATATAATAATTACACATCTATACCGATATTTCGCATGAGGGTAGTGGCGTTAAAACTTTTTGATACACCATCTTTTATCTTATAATCAAAAGATAGCTTATCATTAAACACCTCTACTTCAAAACATTTATTCGTTAATTTTCCGTCTAATTCTTTTTCCATTTCTGCTAATCTAAGATCGTGGGTAGAAATTATTCCTGCACCACCATGCTTTAGTAATTGTACGATCATGGCCCTAGAACCCTTATGTCTATCTTCTGTATTTGTTCCTTTTAAAATTTCATCTATAAGGAAAAAATTCTGTTGACCAGTATCTTTTACTGCATCTAGCACCATCTTAAGACGCTTAAGTTCTGCATAAAAACCTGAAGTATTTTCCTCCAAAGCATCAACTGTTCTCATGCTTGTAACTAGCTGTATATCAGGCAATTGTGCTTTTTTCGCACATACTTTTCCACCACAATATGCCATAATCAAATTTATTCCTAATGATCTCTGAAAGGTACTTTTTCCTGCCATATTAGATCCAGTAATAAGTAAAATATGTTGTTTAGATTTGACATCTATATCATTATTTACTCTTGTTTTTCTATGGATAAGAGGATGACCTAGCTCTAGTGCATTATAATTACTACCCTCTCCTATTTCTGGAAATATCCAGGAAGGATTATTATAAGCCACATTAGCCATACTGCATAAAAATTCCATCTCACCTAATGCTGCTGTCCATCTTTCTATTTTTTCTTTATTGACATCTTTCCACTTTTCTAACTTTCTTAAAAAATGTAAATCCCATAAAGTAATAATATTAAACAAGGCGCCGAAAGCATTTGTTTTAATTTCTAACTGATCTAATATCCAATCTAATTTTTTTAATTTATTAGAAGTATTACCATCTGTATTAATAAATTCTGATTGGAGTATTTTTAATTTTTCTGTATTAAAATTTTCTGTTTCTATTTTATTTATTAACCGCCCATATTTAGAAATATAGCGCATGCTTCTATTAGATAATTCTTGGAGCTTATTAATATTATCTAATTTATTTTTCCATAATAATGCACATGGCAGATAAGCAATAATTGCATAATAAAAAGGATAATAATAAATAATTATCGCTGCTAATATTGTACCTATAATAGGCAAAAAATAGGATAGAAAAATTAATTTACTATTCCCCTTTATTATATTTTCTGTTTCTTTCCAATCACGAATATTTTTATTTGATAATTTACTATCATCTATTTTTATTCCTTGACCTAAAAACATTTGTCTCCAATCCAGTTTAGAAATCAGCTCTGTAATAGCTATTTGATTTTGACTTATTTCCCGCTGAGATGATTTTGATAATAACTTGCTAGCTAAGGTATCTTTTCCAAACTGTGTATTACATCTTTCTATGTATTGAAACAAAGATCGGTTTCCAAAAAGATCTAAATCTTGAGCATAAGGATGTTCTTTATCCTCATAGTTATTTCCAGTTGATCTATCCGTATAATTATCATCTAGATATTGAATTTCTTTTTGGTTAAGCTCTACTACCCTATTAGCCTCTGTTAGTTGATCTGAATATTTACTATGCGTATCTATTATTTTCCTAAAGAGAAATATAAATAGATAAGTACACAAGACTCCTGCTATTATGCTTGCCTTATATATTAGTATAAGCAAGGCAACAAAGGCTAAGAAGCTAAAAAACCTTATTAGACTCCATATACGCACTTTATCTTTTGTCTTTTGGACTATTTCAGCATACTTAGAAATCTGAACATTATACCGCTCTATAATTGTATCGATCATACTTGTTTGTACTTCTTTCTTCAAGGTTATTTCTATTAGAAGGTAAAAATACTATTTACATATTAATACTACCGAAACAGACCTTATGGTATTTATTGTATTAAAGATTAGCATTTACATTATATTCTATTTATTCCACGTGGAACCTCTATTATTGGAATAGAAATTAATATTATATAACTACCATGAAAAATCTCGATCGATCGGATATAATTGCACTCATTGCCGTTGTTATGAGTCTAGCTGCGGTATTTGTAAGTATTTATGAAGCACGATTGCTAAAAGACCAACAAAAACTTATGCATGAGCAGCAAAAGGCTGCCGTATGGCCTTACGTAAAAAAAAGTATTAACTATAGTTATCAACCTGATGAAATGATAATTAGCTTAACAAAACAATGGAGTGGGTCCAGCAATAATAGAAAGATCTAATATTCTTATTAATGATAAAGAATACAAAGATTCTTTATCTGTTTTTAATGTTTTGCAAAATACATTACCTAGTGATGCTAATTGGGGCTTATCCCTGAACCTTGTAGTAGTAGAAGTTATTCCTCCTAGAGAAGAGATAATTATTCTCAAGGTAAATTCTATACGATTTGAGGATGACCAGAAGATTGCCACTAAACTAGGTCTAGATCTAGATTTGTGTTATTGTTCTATACATAATGATTGTAAGAAAATAGGAGAAAAGTATAATGTCTTCCACCCTACTTGCTACTAATTTGGATATCCTTATGATTTAGTCGTCTATCTAGCCAGTGCTTTAGTCCTAATTATTTCAGTATTCATTAAAGCATTTAGGCTCGTTATAGTTGATGTTTCACGTGGAACATCTAATAATAGCATTGAAAAACAGATCTTTGGAGCTTTAAACGGAATTGCATAAGCAAATAGATTAGACATTGCAAAGAAATCGCTTCTTGGTATATCTCTATCATCTCATAGATGGAATCATAAATTAGGAGATAACAGGAGATTTATCGTAAAGATTTGAGCAATTTATACACGTGGTCAAGATTTTACTAAGTTCTTTTAAGTATATATTATAGTCCATCGTAAGACACAACAATTGATCATGTTCCACGTGGAACACAGGTTTTTCATTAAATCAAATATTACAATCTATTATTATAGATCATTTGATTACTTTTGGTAAAACTATAAGAAACATTATTAGATATGAAGAAGCTTTTAATATTCCCTTTTTTGTTTTGTTTAATAGCTAGTGCCTATGGACAAAATACCAATGAAAATCCATTCAAACAATTAGGTCAGGATCTTCCTACACCTAATTCCTATAGAACCGCATCAGGTAGTCCCGGTCATGAGTATTGGCAGCAACAGGCTGATTATAAGATGGACTTGGAAATAGACGACGATAAAATGCGTCTTTATGGTGAAGAAACCATTACCTATACTAACAATTCTCCAGATGTATTAAGTTACCTATGGTTGCAATTAGATCAGAATATGAGAGCAAAAGATTCTGACACCTACAAGGTTAGATCTAGCTCTATAAGCGAACGAGGTAGCAGTCTTCGACAACTGTCTAGTTTAGAATCTGATTTTGATGGTGGTTTTAAAGTAGAACATGTCAAAGATGCTAATGGTGCAGACTTAAAATATACGATCAATAAGACTATGATGCGTGTAAATCCGACAACTAAGTTGGCTACAGGCGATAGTTATACATTTACAATCAAATGGTGGTATAATATAAACAACACCAATGTTATGGGTGGCAGATCAGGTTATGAGCCTTTCGAAGAAGACGGCAACAATGTATATTGTATCGCTCAGTTTTTCCCTAGAATGTGTGTGTATGACGATATTAATGGCTGGCAGAATAAGCAGTTTTTAGGAAGGGGAGAGTTTGCTCTTGTTTTTGGAGATTATGACGTTTCTATAACTGTACCTTCTGATCATCTTGTAGCTTCTACAGGCTTATTACAGAATGAAGATGATGTACTTACTTCAGAACAGAAGAAAAGACTAGACAAAGCAAAAAAAGAAACTATCAACCCTGTAATGATAGCCACTTACGATGAGGCAGAAAAAAGAATAAAAAAGAAAGCGAAGGATAAGAAGACTTGGCGTTATACTGCTGAAAATGTTAGAGACTTTGCTTTTGCATCATCTAGAAGGTTTATATGGGATGCCTTAGGTGTACCAATGTCTGATGGCAGAACTGTAATGGCTCAGTCTATGTGGATAAAAGAAGGAGATTGTCTATGGAATAAGTATTCTACTAAGGCTGTGGCACATACTGTAAAATGGTATTCTCACTATACAATAGATTATCCTTACCCAACTGCTTGGTCTATAGATGGAGATATGGGTATGGAATATCCTATGATCTGTTTTAATTTTGGTAGATGTGCTGATGATGGTACTTACGCAGAAAGAACGAAGTATGGACATATCGGAGTGATTATACACGAGGTAGGCCATAATTGGTTTCCAATGATTATAAATTCAGATGAAAGACAATGGACCTGGATGGATGAAGGACTTAATACCTTTGTACAATACCTAACAGAACAACACTGGGAAAGAAATTATCCTAGTAGGAGAGGTCCAGCTCACAAAATTGTAGATTATATGAAAGGTGATAAAGATAGGATTTCGCCTATTATGACTAACTCTGAGTCTATATTTCAGTTTGGTAATAATGCCTATGGAAAACCTGCTACTGCATTAAATATACTTAGAGAAACCGTAATGGGAAGAGAACTCTTCGATATGGCATTCAAAGAATATTGTGAAAGATGGGCCTTCAAGCACCCTTCACCTGCAGATCTTTTTAGAACAATGGAAGATGCTTCTGGTGTAGACCTAGACTGGTTCTGGAGAGGATGGTTCTATACCAACCTAAACGTAGATATATCTATGAGCGAGGTAAAGCATAAAAAAATAGATTCTAAAAACCCTAATGTCAATAATAAGATTGCTAAAGAAGCTATAAAAGAAGGACCTAAACCTATAGGTAAAATAAGAAATGAGAATCTAGAAGTACTTGCTGATAAAGATCCTAGTATACTAGACTTCTATAGCAAACATGATCCATTAGTTGCAGATGCTATAGATGAAAAAGAATACAATGATTATATCAACTCTTTATCAGATGAAGAGAAGAAAGTATTAAAGGATAATAAAAATTACTATGAAATTACTTTTGAAAATAAAGGTGGATTAGTAATGCCTATTATTTTAGAATTTACTTATACAGATGGATCTAAAGAAGTTAAAAACATACCTGCTGAAATATGGAAACTTACGCCAGAAAAAATATCTAAGGTATTTGTTACAGATAAAGAGGTTTCTACTATAGAGTTAGATCCATTCTTAGAAACAGCAGATACAGATAGAAATAATAATTATTATCCTCCTCGACCTGAAGTGGACAGATTCGAATTATTCAAACAACGAAGTAGAGATAGAGGATCTAGTAGGGGAGAAAATGGTATGCAACGAGCAGCAAGAGCTAAAAAACAAACAAGCAGACCTTAAATTAAAAAGGGGACCATTAATGTCCCCTTTTTTTATAATTAGTTCTTAATACTATCTTTTTATTATAGTTTGTCTTGTTCCTTCCTCAGGAAATACTAACATATATTGTCCCGCAGACTGGTCTGTTAGATCTACAAAATTGTTTTTCCCTTTAGTAACAAATTTTCCATCTAAGCTATACACTTCATAAGTCCTTTCTGTTGTAATATTAAATAGACCGTCAGAAGGATTAGGATAAGCGGCTAATCTAGCATCTTCTTCCTGAGAGTAAGTAGAAGATAATACTACTTCATCAGCAAATACAACACTAAGGTCCTCAATCTCATTTCCAGCTAATGCTCTATTGTAAATAAATAAATCATCAAAGCAAGTCCATCCATCTAATATATTCCCTTTTTGATCTCCTGCTACATATATTTTAGGATTAGTTACATCTTGAATAATTGCATCTGTCCTAAGAACTTCTATTGTATTTGCATATAATATAAGTTCACCATTATCATTTATAAGAGATAACATTGTCCAAAAATCCATAGAAATATGAGGGGAATATCCTTCATAGATTATATTATTATTTTGGTCCTCTAATAAAAGCCTATATACTTGACCCTCAGAGTTTTGTGAAGCATAAACGGTAATATCTAATTCTTCACTATCTATAGACAAAACAGGATGTTTTCCAATTTCTATAGCGCCAAAACTCATCCACCATAAGTTTAAAGTAAAATCAGAAGTTTCAACAAAACTTATTGGTTCACCAACCACTTTAGTATTTCCTAAAAAAGCAACAGAGTTACCGTAGTTCCAATCTCTATCTTCTTCTCCCGAAGGCGGATCACCAGCATAGGTCAAATTATTTCCATTATTAGTTAAGTCTTGCTCTATCATGTCATCATCATGATTAAACGAATAAAGACCGATTAAATCATCAAAGAGATTTCCTTGGGCTTGAATACTACCAAAAGAACAAATAATAAATAGAATGAAAAATGTTTGTAATAATGATTTCATATTATATATATTTTGTGATATAATAAAATAAACACATTTAAAATAAGTAAAATAGAATAATTTTATAGAATAATTGTGTAATAATAATATTTTAGCAATTATTCTATATCCTTAAAAAGGTAAAAATCCTTATTCAAATTAGATGTTATGAATAGGATATTGAAGAAAGAAACATAGCAAATA
The DNA here is from genome assembly GCA_964475415.1 of uncultured Saprospiraceae bacterium. Classification (GTDB taxonomy): domain Bacteria; phylum Bacteroidota; class Bacteroidia; order Chitinophagales; family Saprospiraceae; genus CALCMJ01. The sequence goes on from CAYYWZ010000009.1 coordinate 39,292, forward strand.
TCTTATTAAACTCATTAGGTTTCTCCATCATAGGTGCGTGACCACACTTACTAATAAAATGAAGTTTAGAATTTGGAAGTAAATCATGAAAACGCTGCGCAACAAAGGGAGGTGTAATTATATCTTCCTTACCCCAAATCAATAGGGTAGGGATCATTATAGTACTTATCTTATCTTCTAAGTTTTCTCTTATAGCAGACTTTGCAGAAGCCAATAAACTTAATGCTTTACTTCTATCATTTATACTATTATAAACTTCGTCGATCATTTCCTTGGTAGCAGTAGCTGGATCATAAAAAGTACTCTCTGCTTTTTTCTTTATAAATTCGTAATTATTACGCTTGAGAAAAGTATTTCCCATAGAATTCTCAAATAGTCCAGAACTTCCTGTGAGTGTCAGAGATCTAATTTTATCCGGTTTTTCCAAACAGATAACTTGACTGATATGCCCACCTAGAGAATTTCCAAGAAGATGAATGTTATTATATCCCTTGAGCGATATAAAATCTAAGACATAATCCGCATAACTTTTTACAGATACTTTTCTAAGTGGCAATTCATAAATAGGAAGAATAGGAATAACAACTTTATATCTATCAGAAAAATAATCGATTATACCTTTGAAGTTACTTAATGATCCAAACAGACCATGCAAAAGCATAATCACCTCCTTGCCTGAACCTATTTCTAAATATTTAAATGTCCCTTCTTCTTGAACTTTGTGTTCCATTCTTCCAATGTATACACAAATTTATTAAATTATCGACTTACTTCCCCTTTAAAGACCAAGTAGTTAATAAATAAGACGGCAGAAAGTAGGAATAAGGCCATAGCCTGATGCAGAACACCATAAAATAAAGGAATACTTCCTTTACAACTAATTACAGTTACAATACCTATAGCTATTTGACTTACTAACAGACTTATCAACAGAAAACTTGCTATATTTTCTACTCTATTAACAGCCACTTTACGCAATTTTACAAATAAGATAAGTCCCAATATTCCTAGCAAATATGCCGATAAACGATGTAGTATCTGAATTAAAGCAGGTAGAAAAGCAGTCTTCTCATAGTTATTAAAATTCTCCACATTCCACATCTGACCATCTAACAATATACCTGGAACCATTTCACCTTGCATATCTGGCCAAGTGGGATAAACAAGACCAGCTCTCATACCAGACATAACACCACCGAGAAATAATTGTATAAAAAGTAGAAAAGTAAAACTTAAGACAAGATATTTTAACTTTCTAAAGCCTTCATTTTGCTCAAACGAGGGTTTGAAACTTATAAATGTTACCCATAGTAAAAAACCATAAGTTAAAAATGCCGCACTAAGATGCAATGCTAATTTATATGCGTTTACCCAAGGTCTATTAATCAAACCACTGGCTACCATAATCCACCCCATAGATGCTGCTGAAATAGCACCTAGAATTACTAAACCAAGCATCTTGAGAATACGACTATCTATTTTTTTTGTAAAAAGAAAAAAGAGGAAAGGAAACAAAAATATAAAACCCATCATCCGAGCCCATAGTCTGTGAAAGTATTCCCAGAAATAAATAAATTTAAAATCTGACATGGACATGCCATCATTTATCTTTTCATACTGTGGTGTTTTTTTGTATAGATTAAATTCATCATTCCAAGCCTTTTCACTTGTGGGTGGAAAAACACCTGTTACGATTTCCCACTTTGTTATCGATAGTCCCGAACCTGTGATTCTTGTCACACCACCGATGAACACCTGGAAAAATAATAAAACACAACCAGCCACCAGCCAATACTTTACCCAAGGACTATAACTTTTCCTTTCCATATCACAAAAGTATACATTAAGTTTTTCTTCCTCTAAAAGTTTTTAAACCAACAATCCTTATTTATATATTATATATATTATTTTTAAAAAGAAACTATATTTATTATTAGCACTGTGAGTTCGTGTAGAACTTATTCTCTAATTAATACATAATCTCCTAATCAACATTATTAACATCTTCTATCACAGTATGTTTTATTATAAAGTTATGTTTATCAATAAATTATCATACTTATTAACTATACGTTAGTTTATTCTATGTTTATAAAAATTCTTAAGTGTAGTGGTAGAATTATTCTTAAGCTAGAATAGAAAAATATGGATAAATAACATATATTAATTTTTTTATATATAACAACCTCACTATTATGTTAGTAAGTGACTAGTAACTTTCCTTATTTTAACACCAATGTTGGTAACATGAGAACAGTAATTCAAAGGGTAAAAGAAGCTTCAGTAGAAATAGACGGTAATATAAATGGTTCTATTAATCACGGTTTATTGCTTCTTCTAGGTATAGAAGATCAAGATACAATAGAGGATATTAATTGGTTAGTAAATAAAATTATTAAACTTAGGATATTTTCTGACACTGAGGGAAAAATGAACTTATCTTTAGGAGATGTAGCAGGTGATATTTTATTGATCTCACAGTTTACCTTATTTGCTAGCACGAAAAAAGGAAACAGACCATCCTATCTGAGATCCGCAAAACCAGATGTTGCTATTCCTTTATATGAATCTTTTGTCAAAGTACTAGAACAAAATCTCTCAAAAAAAGTAGAGACAGGTATCTTCGGAGCAGATATGAAAATAGCACTTATAAATGATGGACCAGTAACGATAATTATAGACTCCAAAAACAAAGAGTAATGTTATTAAGTGAGGCACAGCAGACTGTAGATACTTGGATAAAAGAAGTAGGCGTTAGATACTTCAATGAGTTAACGAATATATGTATACTTAATGAAGAGGTAGGGGAACTAACAAGTCTTTTCGCCCGGAGATACGGGGAACAATCTTTTAAGAAAAAAATTTCGGAAGCGGAGGTAGGAGAAAAGATCGAAGAGGAGATGGCAGATGTTCTTTTCGTATTATTATGCTTAGCTAATCAGACAGGCGTAAACTTGACAGATGCTTTGCAAAAAACCTTAGAAAAGAAAACTATTAGAGATAAAGATAGACACAAAGAAAATAGAAAACTGAGTGAGTAGTGATAAGAAGAAAAATATATGGTCACAGTTAATACAGAAAAAATCTGCAGTATTAGGTATTACTATAATTGTTGTTTCTAGCTTATTATCTATACTAGCCTATATCATCGTGCCGGATAATACGAATAATGCGAATGAGCAGATTTCTGGTATTGCTCTTAAAAGTCCATTATATAAGACCAAAATGTTAAAAATAAAGAGAAATATAGCCTATGAGGATCAGAATTGGTTTGATCAGATTGTCAATGGGACGAATGCCTTATATGATTATATACCCATAACAGATATTAGTTATTCTGAAGACGATGTGGTAATAAGCACAACTACAGGTAAGTCGATGTATTATAAATACTGGAATATCTTACACGCTGTAGAAGAAATAGATAATACTGAAGGAGCTAATTATACAATAGAAGATTACAAAGAAGGTTCTATAACCTTAAGTAAAACAGCTGCAAAAAATATAATTGCTGAGGATAATATTGTAGCAAGAAGATTTTATTTCGGTACTGATAGATATGGAAGAGATATTTTTAGCAGGATAATATTAGGTCTGAGAGTATCTTTGATAGTTGGTTTATTGGGTGTGATAATCTCGCTTATAGTGGGACTATTTCTAGGAATGATATCTGGTTATAATAAGGGAATAATAGATGATATAGTGATGTGGTTGATAAATACTGTATGGTCTATACCTACAGTCCTCTTAGTATTTGCTATTGTTATAGCATTAGGAAGAAGTATTAATGTAATTTACCTAGCAGTAGGACTAACTTTATGGGTAGATGTTGCACGAATAGTAAGAGGACAGGTATTAGAGTTGAGAGAGGAACAGTTTGTTGTAGCTGCTAAGAGTTTAGGATATAAGCCATTAAGGATTATGTTTGTTCATATATTACCTAACTTGGTGGGTCCTTTGTTGGTTATTTGTGCCTCTAATTTTGCTATTGCTATTCTATTAGAAGCGGGATTGAGTTATTTAGGATTCGGTGTACAAGCACCTACTCCTTCTTTAGGAAATATGCTTAATGAGAATTATGCTTATGCGCTGGGAGGTAAAGTCTTCATAGCAATAATACCAGCAATTGTAATTATGTTGTTAGTTTTAAGTTTTAATCTAGCAGGAAATGGTTTACGCGATATTTTTGATGTAAAAAGTAAGACTTGAGTAGAGAATTAATGTTACTAGAGAAGTTGGAAAAAGAGTTAAATCTTAAAGAGTTACAGATCAAGAGTCTGCTAACAATAACACAGGCTATTAATGATAATGTGTCTAATCATGGTTTGTTTAATATGTATCGTTCTTTTCTCTCTTGGGAAATGGGAATTGAGACGATGGTCCTTTTTATTAAAGATGCTGAAGAAGGATGGAAATGCGTAAGCGAAATAAACTATGATGAATCTAGAGCACAACTAATTATACCGCATATATTACCGTATAAGAGACTATATACAATTAAGAAAAAAGTAGATAAGGGTCTTAACGATTTTGACATAGTAATTCCTGTATATCATAAAAAATTTCCCATTGCCTATGCGCTGATCGGTGGTATAAAGGATAGAGAAGATCTATATAATAAAATACAGTTTATAACTACGATTACTAATATTATAGCTGTTGCTATAGAAAACAAAAGATTATTCAAAAGGCAAATTGTTCAGGAGCGGCTAAATAAAGAAATGGAATTAGCGGGAGAAGTACAAAAAATGCTTATACCAGAAGTGCTACCTAGTGGAAAACACTATGACCTAGATAGTATATATAAACCGCATCTAAATATAGGAGGAGATTATTTAGACTTTATAAAGTTTAATGATGATAAGTTTGCAATATGTATAGCTGATATATCCGGTAAGGGTGTAGCTGCGGCATTGCTTATGGCAAATTTTCAAGCCATGTTACAGAGTCTTATCTATCAATATAGAGATTTAGAAACATTCGTCTTTGCTTTGAATGAGACTGTCTATAGAATTACGAAGAGTGATAAGTTTATTACGTTCTTTATAGCAGAGATAAATACAAAAAATAAGGAATTGAGATATATCAATGCAGGCCATTATCCTCCAGTAGTATACCAGGATAATAAAATATCAAGATTAGACAAAGGGTGTACCGTTATAGGAGCTTTTGAGAGACTACCAGAAATTAAAGAGGATATTATAAAACTAGAGGATGACGCACTTATCATGTGCTTTACAGATGGCCTAGCAGATCTACAAAATCAAAATGGCGAGTTTTTTGATGATATCAAAATAGAGAGTTTCGTAGCTGATCATTCAGATGTTTTACCTCAAGAGTTTAATAAGAACCTTATAGAAGAAATAGATAATTTTAAAGGGGAATTGAACTATGTAGATGATATTGCTGTACTAACATGTAAACTGAAATAATGGCGAAAGATTATAAAAGTAAAACAACAGCCGCTTTTCTTGCATTATTCGGGGGTATTTTCGGAATTCATAAGTTTTATCTTAGTGATCCTGGAGGTGGTGTGTTTTTTCTATTTCTGTTTTTTATGACCTCTAAGTTTTTTCCTGTTTCTATGTTTCTTGGTGTTTTTGATGCATTTAGATTATTTTCTATGACACAAGAGCAGTTTGACAATAAGTATAATAGAGCTGCTGTAAGGAGGGGTAGAAGAGGAGGAAGAAAAGAACCACTTAGTCAGCGAGAAAGAAGAAGAGCTGCAGAAAGCGCGAAACCTAAACGTAGAAAAGTAAGATCTAACCCTTACAAAACGAGTGGAATCAAAAAAATAGAAAATTATGAATTAGAAGATGCTGTATTAGATCTAGAAAATGCACTAAAAATAGACGACCAGGATCCAGATATTCATTATGCTATGGCAAGTGCTTTTTCCTTATTAGAGAAAAAAGACAAAGCGTACGAACACCTCAGTCTAGCGGTTTCTTATGGATATAAAACCCTGGACAATATTTTAAAAGATGATAATCTGGCTTATCTAAGAATACAGCCAGATTTTGATGAGCTAAAAAATAGTGGTTTCACGAGGACAAAAACAGCGAAATTAGAAGCACCTAAGCAAGATTTGTTACAAGATGACGTTCTACTTTCGCAGCTTAATAAGTTAGCAGAATTAAGAAAAAGAGGTTTGCTTTCAGAAAAGGAGTTTGCACAGGAAAGAAAAAAACTACTAAGAAGATAAATTTAAATATAAAAGTAAGTGATCGCAGAGAAGTTAATATCTAGTATTTTATCCCCTTTGATGACATCTGACTCAGGGGCAGATGCACTTACTATGATGCATGTATTTCATGTCAAACATCTACCTATCGTAAACGACAAACAATTGCTGGGAACTATATCAGAAAAAGATATTCTTAGCCAAGATACCTCAGAACCCATCGGCAGTTATGGCCTTACTTTAGATCATGCTAGATCTAAAAGTAATGATCATCTCTTTGAGATTATGTCTAAGCTAGCAGAAAATAAATTGACAGTAATTCCAGTAATAGATGATGAAGAAAATTATCTAGGACTGATTACACAAGATGATCTAATACAATATTATGGTAACAGCTTTTCTTTTAGAGAGCCAGGAAGTATTATTGTTATCACAACTAGTAGAAAACAATATTCTCTAGCAGAAATCAGTAGGATTATAGAAGCAGAAAACGGTATCATTCTAAGCTCTTTTATAACCAAGGAAGGAGATAGTGATGAATTGCTTATCACGTTAAAGTTAAATTCTAACGATATTCAGAGAGTTATTGCCGCACTCGAGCGATACGAATATGATATAAAAGCTTCTTTTTCTAAAGAAATACATCACGATAGTTTACAAGAGCGCTACGATCTACTAATGACTTATCTCGATGTGTAAATTTTTATACATACCTTTTCTAGTCTGCTTATTATTAGGAACAAAAGAAGTTTTCTCTCAGAAAGACTATTTTATAATTGACAATATAATTTACACAGGTAAGCATAAAACAAAACCGCGTGTAATAGAAAATGAAATAAATTTTTCACCAGGAGATACGATTTACTCTTCAGCTCTCAGTAAGTTACTCGTAGAAAATCAATATAGAATATTATCTACCGGCTTATTCAACGAAGCAAAAATTAATGTAGTTAACTGGGATACAGACAAGGGCTTTGCAGATATAGAAATAAGCTTCCAAGAGAACTGGTATCTTTTTCCATCCATAATATTCGAGTTAGCAGATAGAAATTTCAACGTTTGGTGGAAAGAGCAAAATAGATCTCTTGACAGAATTAATTATGGGCTGAAACTATCACATTATAATCTTACGGGCAGTAAGGACCCGCTGAAAATAAAAGTGCAATTTGGATTCACCAGAAAATTTGAGATAGATTATTTTAACCCATACTTAAGTAAAAATAAAAGATTTGGAATTGGGGGGAGTATTTTTTATGCTGATAATGTAGAACTCCCGTATATAACACAAGGTAACAGGTCTTTATTTGGCAAGAATGACGACGAACGTATATTACTAAGACGTTTTCGAGTAGGCGGAAGAGTAAGTAATAGACCTAGTGTAAATAGTTTTCATGCCTTGAGATTAGAGTTCCACAGAAACTGGGTTGACAACTTTGTAATAGAAGAACTTAATCCTAATTATTTTCTAGACGGTCGGAATAGCATAAAATTCTTTTTTGCAGAATATGATTATCAGTTTGACAAGAGGAAATATACGCATTACCCGCAAGGAGGATATCTCTTTTTTGCAAATATCAAAAAAGAAGGTTTTGGTATTTTTAATGAATATGATAATCTCAGTATTTCTGTGGGACTGGAGAAATATTACGAATTATCAAATGGACTGATTGTAGGAACAAGGAACAAAGCTAAGACTAACCTTATAAGACGGCAAGTTGCTTTTGCTAATAATACAGGACTTGGTTGGGATAGTAATATCGTCAGTGGGTATGATCTATATGTTATGGATGGTACGGATTATTTTATTACAAAAAACCATATCAAGAAGAAGCTATATGAGAAAAATATCAAAATGGCAGACTTTCTTCCTACACAGTTTAAATATATGAACTTTCAGTTATTCGTTAGATGGAACACTGATGCAGCTTATGTATATGAACCGATAGAAGAGTATCTTGATGGGAATACTTTAAACAATAGATGGATCTATGGGTATGGTCCTGCTATAGATATGATACTATTCAACAATTTTTTATTTAGCTTTGAGTATAGTTTTACGGATATAGGAGAACATGGGTTTTTTATTAAAAACGCTATTGCTTTTTAGAAAGAAAAACAATCGATCTGATATCTCAATAACAAAGTGTCAAACATGAAAGTATTTGTCTACGGACAGCGAGCCAAAGAAAAAGACGTACCATTTATTAAAGAGCTCTTAGATAAGCTAAATAGAGCCGAGGTAGAGGTAGAAATCTATAAGCCATTCTATGATGAGTTAAAAAACTTATTGGATATAGAAATGGCGACTTTTGAGAAAGAGGAGGAGTTATCTGCTGGATCAGCTGACTATATGATAACCTTGGGTGGAGACGGAACGATCTTGTCAGCCATGACACTCATCAAAGATGCTGCCATACCCATTTTAGGGATCAATCTTGGACGCCTAGGATTTTTAGCGTCTATCGAAAAACAAAAAATAGAAATTGCTATCCAAGATCTAGTAAGTAAAAAATATACGATAGAAAAAAGATCTATGCTACTTTTAGAAGGAGATCTTTTCAAAGGTATGCCTTATGCGTTGAACGATTTCACGATACTAAAAAGAGACACCTCTTCCATGATAACCATTCATGCTTATATCAATGGAGAATTTCTTAACTCCTACTGGGCCGATGGATTGATTGTATCTACACCGACAGGATCTACGGGCTATAATCTGAGCTGTGGAGGTCCTATTGTATTTCCGGGATCAGGTAATTTTGCTGTAACACCAGTTGCTCCTCACAACCTCAATGTAAGACCTATTGTTATTCCTGATAATTCTGAATTACGATTCAAGATAGAAGGAAGGTCAGAAAATTATCTATGTACTTTAGACTCTAGATATGAAACGATACAGGCGGAACAAGAGTTGGTATTACGACGAGGAGATTTTGATACGCATCTAGTTAAACTTCTAGACCAAAGATTTATGAATACTATGCGGAACAAGCTGAACTGGGGATTCGATAAGCGGAATTAAAAAAGTAGTTCGTCAGATATTCTATTATAGTTTGCTTATAGTTTCTATATTTTCATCGGTAAGTTGCTGGACATGTTTTGTTATTTTTTCTATAGGCCAGTTCCACCATTGGACCTTCAGCAATATGTCAATGTTTTCTTTAGTAAAGCGAGCTTTAATTAATTCAGCAGGATTCCCACCCACTATGGTATAGGGTTCTACATCTTTTGTAACAACAGAACTTGTTGCAATAATACTTCCGTCACCGATCTGAACGCCAGGCATTATAGTAGCACCAGTTCCTATCCATACATCATTGCCTATCGTAGTGTTGCCCCTAGAAGGAAAAGTTTTTCCTTGCATAGCATCTGACCAATCACCACCAAAAATTGAAAAAGGATAACTGCTTACAGCGCGTGTTAGATGATTGCCACCATTCATAATAAACTGTACTCCTGAAGCAATCATACAGAACTTACCGATGATGAGCTTATCCCTTGTGAAATCAAATAAATATTTGACATTTTTCTCAAAGTTTTTTACATCATCAAAATCATCATAATAGGTGTAATCACCGATTTCTATTAATGGATTATTGACTACATTTTTTAGAAAACAAAGTTTATCGTAACCATCTAGAGGAAATACAGTATTAGGATTAGGTATTTTCATGTAAAATATGTTTGCTTTTAGAACAAAAAAGAAGAATACCAAAATATAACTTTATACTATCATAACTGTTACATTGATGGTGTTTTTACAAATGTTAAGCTTATCAAAATTAAAAAAGAAGGACAGCTAGATTAAAAATTTCGTTTTACATTTACATACATGGTTACCTTGGAAACATATCTCGGGTTTTTAAAAATAGAAGAAAACAACTTTGCCAAAAGAATTAACTTTTTTGAGCGCAACCTAGATAGTATAGAGCAACTACCGATAACTGAAAAAACAGAATTAGAAATTTATTATATCCAGGCGTTGTTTGATAGTGGAAAATATTATCATGTTTTACGTTCGGTGGATGAATTGATAGAAAGAGTTATAATATATAATATAGAGTTAGGCAGAGAAATAAATCCATATAAAAGACTGATTTTTCTCAAGGCTTCAAGTTTGTATAATACGGATCAGGTAGATCTAGCAGAGCGGATAGCACTAGAACTTATTAGACTAGAGCCAGATAATAGTAAGAGTAGAATCTTACTAGAAAAATGTCTCCACAAAAGAGAAAATAAAAAAACGCTAAATACAAAAGCAATCTGCATGTTTTTATTTCTGCTGAGTGCTGCAATAATAGCGATAAACCTGCTGGTTATAAATCACTTTTATTTACAGTATAAAGAGATTACAGAAAGTATTTGGAAATCTTTATTTTTAGCAGCTAGTATATTACTAGCATGGAGTTATATTTCTACCTATTATAAGATTAAGCGGCGGATAGATAATCATATAGAGGATAAGAAGTCCTAATTATATTAAGCTTGTAAAAAAGGATTATGCGTCTTTTCATTTCCTATAGTCGTAGCAGGACCATGACCAGAATAGACAATCGTTTCATCAGGTAGTTCCCAGAATTTAGATTTAATACTATGTATAAGCGTATCAAAATTACCACCAGGCAAGTCAGTTCTACCGATACTGTTTTGGAATAAGACATCACCTGCAATGAGGATCTTATCTACAGCATTATAAAAACTTATACTAGCGGGAGAGTGCCCGGGTGTATAAAGAACCTGCAGGTTTGTATTTCCAAAAGTATACACATCACCACCTTTTAGATAAGAACTAATTTCCGGAGATTGGTTGTAAGGAATTCCATACATCTGGCTAACCATTATTCCTGACTGTAAAACAGGTATTTCCCCTTCGTGTGCAATAAGCTCTAAGGAATATTTTTCTGTTATATATTTATTACCTAGAATGTGATCTATATGACAATGTGTGTTCAGTAGGCCAACAGGTGTGAGTTTATGCTCTGAAATAAAGGAAGAAAGCATTGTTTCCTCCTGTTCGTTATTACAACCAGGGTCTATAATTATACAGGATAAACTCTCGTCATAGAGAACATAAGTATTTTCTTGGAAATCGTTGAATGTAAATGCTTGAACAGTCATATAGAAATAATTGATTGTGCAAAGAAAACAAAAATCTTAGATGTAAAAGAGGATGGAGCGATAGTTAATCACATAGAATATTCCGAACACAAAAAATTTAGTTCTATTACCTATGGAAATCAGTAAAAGGCTTTGTTCTTCTAAACTGTTAAGTTTATTCAAGTCTATATCTTACTGGAAAATCAAATTTCACAAATACTGGCACACCATTTTTAATAGCAGGCTGAAATCTTGCTTTTGCTGCATGTAGTACTGCTTGCATTGCTTCCTTATCACATTCTTCACTTAAGCTTTCTTTCAACACAAGATCGACGAGATGTCCTTGTTTATCTATGCTTAATTGTAACAATACGGTACCAGAGATTCCATTATTACGGGCATCAGCGGGATAATTCATTGTGCTATATAATCGTTTTAAAAATCCCTCCGAACCCAAAAGAGATATTGGATTTCTGTCTAGGCTATCTAGATTGTATGACCCATCTTTTAGGATGAGATACTCAGCAAAAAGAAAGCCCGTATCTTTTTCTTTTATAGGACTTGACCCTTTCGGTGAACAAGAATATATAGTAAGAATTAACAGAAATAATACTTGTAGAACGGATTGCATAATTAGAACTATGTTTTTTTTACTAATGTAGTGAAAAGGGTATATAAATAGGCTAATACATGGCTTCCAAAACACCTTTTTAAGTAATAAATACTTATTCCCACCGCTTGGAAAACATTTTTCTTTTATCTTATACCCCATATGTATAGAAATTGCATACAAATTTTCTTTTTTATCTGCTTGGGCTCCATATTATATGGACAAAGTATCAATACTAAGTTTGGAAAAAATAGAGTACAATACCATGATGATTTTAACAACTGGTATGAGTATGAGACGGAAAACTTTGTTGTATACTGGTACGGGAAGGGAAGAAATATAGCACACAGTGTTATACAGATGGCAGAATTAGACCATGACGAGATCCAGCAAGTATTAGAGCATAGAATAAATGATAAGATAGAAGTAGTTGTCTATCTAGATTTGACAGATCTTAAACAATCTAATATAGGCTATGAGGAAACATTTATAAACAATACAGGGAAAACTAAGATCGTAGGTAATAAAATGTTCGTTCATTTTAACGGTGACCACCATAATCTGCGAAGACAAATAAGAGAGGGTATAACCTCTGTTTATATTAATGCTATTCTCCTAGGATCTAACCTACAAGAGATAGTACAAAATGCAATCTTGCTTGATTTGCCAGAATGGTTTAGAGAAGGACTGGTTTCCTATATAGGGTCATACTGGGACTACGAATTAGATGATGAGCTGAGAGATATTTTATACCAAAATGATAAATATTATGATTTTGAGAAACTAGCGAGAGATTATCCTAAAGTAGCTGGCCACTCGTTGTGGTATTTTCTAGATATACACTATGGTCGTTCCTCGATAGCAAATATTCTTTATTTGACTAGGATAAATAGAAATTTAGAAAGTAGTTTTCTCTATGTACTTAATAGAAAGTTAGAGGTAATTTCTAAAGATTGGTCTACATATTATAAAGCGCGTTACGAAAAAGAAAAAGATAGATTTGACGAAGTAGCTAGCCTAGACCTATTAAGCATAAAAAAGAAAAAGTATATACCTGTAAGCCATATAAAAATTAGTAATAAAGGAGACAAGTTTCTATATGTTGTAAACGATTTAGGCAAGTACCAACTTTATGTAGAGGATTTTAAAACAGGACAAAGAAAAAGACTTTTCAAAAGAGGAATTAAGAATGATTTTCAGGCTACGGACTATAACTTTCCTGCGGTATGCTGGCACCCGAACAATAGAGAAATAACCATCGTGTATGAGAAGAAAGATGTAATATATTTACGAAAAATAGAAATCGCATCAGGAGAACATATAGAACAAGAATTACCAGCGAACTTTCAAAGAGTCTACTCTGTATCTTATTTAGATAAGAATAATTATGTTATGGCTGGTTCTATAGATGGTTATTCGGATTTGTTGAACTATAATACAAAGACAAGAACAGTATCTAAGATCACGGATGACTTCTATGACGAGATCGACGCAGAGGTAATTCTAGAGGAAGGAAAAAAAGGAATTTTATTTTCTAGTAACAGAACAACCAATGACATTTCTTTTGCCTACTTAGACACGATATTGCCTCTAGCAAAATATGATATTTTCTATCTAGACCTCTCAGGTGAGGAAAGAAAAATAAGAAATATTTCTAATACACCAGATGCAGATGAATTACAGGCACATTATATAGGAAATGATAAACTAGTTTTTTTACAAAACACATCAGGCATACTTAATGCCTACACCTCAAGTTTTTCTGGAACCTTCTCAGGACAGGCGGTAACGAACTTGGATAGAAATATTATAAATCATCACGCGTATGGAGATCAGTATGTTTTCTCTACATATCATGATGGGATGTATAAACTTATACACAAAGAAAAATTCAATACTCCGATAGCTAAGCTAGGAAAGACAGCTTTCTTTATGGAACAAAATCCATCAGAAAAGGCTTTACCTCTGATTCTAGAAGAGACGGAAGTTCTTGAGGAGGATGCAGGTTGGAAATTTCAGTCACGATTTAAAGATTCTGAGAATATAGAATCTGTAGATGAAAAAACAGAGGTAACTTTATTTGATCAGACGGTAAGCAACTTTTTTAAAACTACAGTAGACTCCTCTAAGGTGGAAAAATTTCTTTCTAATAGAGCCACTACAGCCAGAGAGCGTTTTAAAATAGACGATTTCGTTACAAAACTAGATAACGAAGTTTTGTTTGAGGGTTTAGAGAGTTATGTAGGAGAAGAACAAGACCCAACATTTACACCATTAGGTATACTTATAAAAGCAAGGACGAAAGATTTATTTGAAGATTATATAGTAGAAGGTGGAGTAAGAATTCCTACAAGGTTTAACGGAACAGAATTTTTTCTTACACTAGATAACAATAAGAAGCTTATAGATAGACAGTTTGCTCTATACAGAAAATCAGTTACAGAAAACACAATAGAAGGAGTGATCAATTCTACACAACTCAGAAGAAGGACACTACTGGGTCAGTATAGATTGAAGTATCCTTTTGATATATATAGAAGTATACGAGCTACAAGTACATTGAGGATAGATAGACAATATTTGCTTGCTTCAGATGCACCTAGTTTTGAAGCATCGCAGGATGGTGAACAACGGATAGGGCTTAGGTTAGAATATGTATATGATAACACAAGAGATGTAGGAATTAACATAAAGAATGGATCGAGATATAAGATCTATACAGAAGCTATTAATAGATTTAATATATCTGTAATGGATGGTTTTGAGTTCGACGCTAGTCGAGCATATACAACAATACTTGGTTTTGATGCAAGGCACTATATTGGTTTTTTAAGACATGCCGTCCTTGCATTAAGAACAGCAGGAGCAACTTCATTTGGATCTGAACGAATGCTCTATCAGATAGGTGGAATACAGAGTGATATCTTGGGTGATTATAATGACGCTATTCCTATTCCTAATAAGGAGTTTGCCTTCCAAGTTCTTGGTCCTAACCTTAGGGGTTTTGATACCAATATTAGAAATGGAACAACCTATTGGGTAGGAAATGTAGAGATGAGGTTACCAATATTTAAACTATTGGGCTTGGAGAGAATTAAGTGGTCATTTTTCAGGAATATGCAATTTATCGGTTTTTATGATGTAGGTATGGCATGGCATGGTAGCGGACCATTTAGCGATGAGAACCCACTAAATACAGTTCAATTACAGAACCCTCCTGTAGTGCAAGTTTCTGTGGAATATTTTAGAGATCCACTGGTGATGTCTTATGGAACGGGGATCAGAACAACACTCTTTGGGTATTTTATTCGCTTAGATTATGCATGGGGAATAGAAACCAGAGCGACACAAGCACCTAAAATACACCTAGGCCTAGGTATGGATTTTTAGTGATTATTAACATATCTATTTGTTTATCAGCACATTAGGCTGATAATTTATGGTGTAATTCTAAGAGATGTTCTTATTATCAATAATGATTATTTTCTTATAATTCGATTTTTAAGCCTGCATTCTTCTATCTTTGTTAGCGATGTCTTTATACAACGAAATTACCCAAGCGAAAAAGGACGGCAAGAAAAAATTTGCTGTATTGCTAGACCCCGATAAGGTTAGACTAGGTCAGCTAGATAAGATACTGAAGTTGTCGATAGATGCTAACGTAGATTATTTCTTTATAGGAGGCAGCCTTATTGTAAATGATATGTTGGATGAATTACTAAAGCTTATCAAGCAAAAATGTAAAATTCCTACTATCCTTTTTCCTGGAAACTCTATTCAGTTAAGTTATAAAGCAGATGCTTTATTATTTCTTTCTCTTATATCAGGAAGAAACGCAGAACTGCTTATCGGCAAGCACGTTATTACGGCGCCATATCTTAAGCTAAGTCCTCTAGAGATTATGTCTACGGGCTACATGCTTATAGATGGTGGGGTTGATACAACCGTTACGTATATAAGTAATACTCGACCGATTCCGGCAGCTAAGGACGATATAGCCTTGTGTACGGCAGTTGCTGGTCAACTCTTAGGAATGAAACTGATCTATATGGATGCGGGAAGTGGTGCTAAGAATCCTATCAGTACTTCTATGATAGAATCTGTAAGCGGAGCTATAGATATTCCATTGATAATAGGAGGGGGCATAAGAACTCCTGAGAAGGCGGAAGAAAATGTCAAAGCTGGGGCAGACGTTATAGTAGTGGGTAACGCTATAGAAAAAGATCCAGAACTGATTATGGAAATGTCATTAGCCATACACGCTTCTAGTACCAAGGTCTAGAAACAATGTAGAAAGAGTATACTAAAATTTATATAAACCTAGAGTGGCAAAAGAAAAGAGTACAGATAATTCCAAAACTATAATCGGAAGAGTTTATAGATCTACAGGAAGTTGGTACGAGGTACACTTAGATAACGGAGATATTATTCCATGCAGAACAGTAGGAAAATTAAGACTCAAAAATCTAAAAGTTACTAACCCTATTGCCGTAGGAGATTATGTAAAAATTAAAGGGGATGACCACGAAAAGACAGGCAGCATTCTAGAGATTTGTGATCGTAAGAATTATGTCATCAGACAATCTCCGAGAAAAAAACACTATTTACATATTATAGCAAGCAATATAGATCAGGCGATTATCATAGCTACGATCAGAGAGCCTATGCTGAAGCAAGGATTTATAGATCGTTTTTTGTTGATGACAGAACCCTTTGACATACCTGTACATATCGTATTTAACAAGTCAGATCTCTATACGGAAGACGATATTTCTACCTACCTATATCTAAAGGAGATTTATGAGAAGATAGGTTATAATGTGCACCTAGTCTCAGCAATAGAACAGGAAGGGACAGCAGAATTGCTTAATATATTTTCAAAAAAAACCAGCTTGATAGGTGGACAAAGTGGAGTAGGAAAGTCCAGTCTTATAAATGCTATGCTGCCAGATATGGACCTGCGCACTATGGAGGTTTCTGATTACTCAGGCAAAGGGCAACATACAACAACCTTTGCAGAGATGTATACCATAGATACGAATACGCATATTATAGACACACCAGGTATAAAGACCTTGTCTTTTAATTATCTAGAGATTACCGATGTGGCACATAATTTCAGAGAGTTCTTTGAGGTTTCTGATAGATGTAAATTTAATAACTGCATGCATAGAAACGAACCCAAGTGTGCAGTAAAGGATTCCCTAGAAAACGGAACGATCAGTGAGCTTCGTTACTTTAATTATATCCAGATACTAGAAGAAATAGAAGATCAGAATTATTGGGAGCTACACACCTAGAAAAGTAGTGTTAGTTTCTATTCTTGAAAAAATAGATTTATAGTGATCGTTTTATTGACCAATAAGCTAAGATCTTTTTTACCAACAATATAAGACGATATAGCAGAAAATATACTAGCTAAAAAAACTTAAGCAATCGACATTTTGTCAGAATTATTCGCGTTCTTATGTCAAATCTTCTACTATTTCCCTATTTTAAAATCTTGGATTCAAATTTGATGACTATCTACTATAAAGCTTAAATAAATGACTTACGATAATTTCACAATAAAGGCTCAAGAAGCTATTCTTAAATCTCAGCAGATTGCAGGAACTTATGATCAGCAGCAGGTAGATACAACGCACCTTATCAGAGGTATACTAGAGACGGATGAGAAACTTACAGAGTTTCTGCTCCAGAAGATGGATGTCAATATTCCTACGCTAAAAATAAAATTAGAAGAAGCTATAAAAACCTATCCGAAAGTGGAAGGTGTACAAAAGCAATATCTAACAAATGATTCTAATCAAGCACTTTCTAGAGCTAAGAAATTACTCAAGGAATTCGGAGATGAGTTTATCTCTCTAGAAATGATCCTTCTAGGAATTATAAAAGGAAAAGATAAAGGCGCTACCATCCTTAAGGATCTTGGTGCTACACAGAAAGGTGCAACAGCAGCTATAGAAGAACTGAGAAAAGGTAGAAAAGTTACAGATCAGCAAGCAGACAATCAGTACAATGCGCTGAAAAAGTTTGCTATAAATCTAAACGAAAGAGCAGAGTCAGGAAAGCTAGACCCTATAATAGGAAGAGACGAAGAGATCAGACGGGTATTGCATATACTTAGTAGAAGAAAAAAGAACAACCCACTACTTATAGGAGAGGCTGGTGTAGGTAAGACAGCACTAATAGAAGGTATCGCGTGGAGAATTGTAAAACAAGATGTACCAGAGAACTTACAGTCAAAAGTTATTTATGTATTAGACCTATCTGCTTTGATAGCAGGTGCGAAATATAAGGGTGAGTTCGAAGAAAGATTGAAGGCGGTTGTCAAGGAGGTGAGTTCTGCAGATGGACAGATTATTTTGTTTGTAGATGAGATCCATACATTAATAGGTGCCGGTGGAGGAAATGGAGCTATGGATGCAGCTAATATTCTTAAGCCCGCATTGGCTAGGGGGGAATTAAAAACCATAGGAGCAACGACTTTAGATGAGTACCAGAAATATTTTGAAAAAGATAAGGCACTAGTAAGAAGATTCCAGCCAATCTTTATAGACGAGCCGAGTCTAGAAGATACAGTATCTATACTTAGAGGAATTCAGGATAAGTACGAAGTTTATCATAAAATGGAAATTCTGGACGAAGCACTTATTGCGGCTGTAGAATTATCACATCGGTATATAACAGAACGTAAGTTACCAGACAAAGCCATCGACCTTATAGATGAGGCTTCTGCAAGACTTAGGTTAGAGTTGGATTCTGTTCCAGAAGAGATAGATGAACTAGATAGAAGACTTAGACAATTAGAAATAGAGAAGGAATATATTAAAAGGGAGAATGATGAGCGTAAGCTGAAAGCTATTTCCGAAGAGATAGCCAATCATAAAGAGAAGTTAGACTCTATAACTGCTGCATGGAAAAGTGAAAAAGAAATTGTAGATCAGATACAACAGATCAGAAAAACAATAGAAGAACTAGAACATGAAGCAGAAGTTGCAGAAAGAGCAAGTGAGTTTGAGAAAGTAGCTAAGATAAGATATGGAGACCTTAAGGAAAAAGAAGCTATGCTTATGGTGGCGGAAGAGAAGCTAGAAAAACTACCAGACGACCAGCGATTTACGAACGAGGTGGTCACGGCAAATGATATTGCTGAAGTTGTTGCAAAGTGGACAGGAATTCCTGTTACGAAAATGATGAAGAAAGAAAAAGAAAGACTGCTTAACCTAGAAGACGAAATAGGACAAAGACTTATAGGGCAGAAAGATGCTGTCGTTGCTGTTGCCGATGCAGTCAGAAGATCAAGAGCAGGATTGGGAGATCCTAAAAAACCTATAGGATCATTTATTTTCCTAGGACCAACAGGAGTGGGTAAAACAGAGTTAGCTAAGACGCTAGCAGAAGTATTGTTTGACGATGAGAAGGCAATTACTAGAATAGATATGAGTGAGTTCCAAGAGAAACATTCAGTAAGTAGACTTGTAGGTGCACCCCCAGGATATGTAGGTTACGATGAAGGCGGACAGCTGACAGAGGCAGTAAGGAGAAGACCGTATTCTATTGTGCTGCTAGATGAGATAGAAAAAGCACATCCTGATACCTTTAATATTTTACTACAAGTACTTGACGATGGTAGACTTACAGACAATAAGGGAAGGGAGGCAAACTTTAAGAACACCATAATAATCATGACCTCTAACATGGGGGCAGAGGTGATCCTAGAAAATTTTGAAGACCTCGATGCTGTAGGAGAAGAACATAGGACAGAGATTATTGAGACGACTAGACTGGAGGTCTTCGATATGTTGAAAGAAAATCTACGACCAGAATTTCTCAATAGAATTGATGAGAAAATAATGTTCTTACCACTTACTAAAGCGGAGATAAAGAAGATTGCAAATATCCTTATCAAAAAGGTGAAAAAGAATCTAAAACGACAGCATATAGGAATAGACCTATCGGAGTCGGCTATGGATCTCCTAGCAGATCTGGGATACGATCCGCAGTTCGGAGCTAGACCACTGAAAAGAGTTATACAGAAAGAACTGATCAACGAACTTTCTAAGAGAGTACTTTCTGGGGCATTCTCTGCAGGAGATACTATACACGTAGGAACAGATGCTAAGGGATTTACTTTTACGGAAAAACCAAATGATAGTAAAGAAAAACCTAAGCAAGAGAAAAAAGTCACGAAGTCTAAAAAAGAAAAGGACTTAGAAAAACTTAAAAAAGCAACTAAGGACGTAGAAGATGAAGTCAAGAAAATGAAAGACAAGGGTGACTCTAATGGAACGCAAATGGAAAAAGAAACAGAGTAGTGTAAAGACAAGTAGAAAGAATAGATGAAAAAATAAAAGCGTATTTCTAAAGTTTTGAGATACGCTTTTTTATAAAGGGTGATTATATATGATTAAGATAAACTATTTTAAACACTATGTTTACTATTGAGAAAGTGATAACTTATATAGAGAACTACAAAATTGATGTTGAGAATTATTAATGCAAGATTGTGAAACATTAGATGTAATGATATTAAAAAGAGTGGTAAGTAAAGATCATAATACATATGCACATAGAATATCCGCCAAAGCATTCAATTAGTTACCTTGTAAAACAGTTAAAGGGGAGAAGTAGTAGTTTGCTACAAAAAGAATTTCCTCATTTGCAGAAGCGATTACAGGGGACAAAGATATTGGGGTAAAGGTTATGGGGTATGGAGCAGTGGGAATATAACTGAAAAGATGATACAGGAATATCTTTAGCATCATAGAAAAAGAAATGATACAAATTTAGAGAACTTTATGCTCGAAGAGCAAAGACTTTAATCCTTGTTATTTTAACCCACCTACTTCAAGTAGGTGGTATTTGAGTTAGTCTTTACTAAACTTGCATTTAGTCAGTTTCAAGACTTAGAATTACAAGGGGTATAATATATTTGTCTATATTCATCCAAAAACTAATAGAATGAACATCAGCGAAAAAAAAACATGAAAAACATATACATCATTATTTTTCTTCTGCTAATCTGTACGAATATTACGAAGGCTCAAGATATCTTTGAAATATTTTATGAGGGTACAAAGAGCCAACCAATTATTACGGAGATAAAATCAAAAACAAGTTACGATTATCATCGCAACAGCTCCCAAGAGGGAAGATTGCCAGATACCTCTATCGTGTTAGATGGTGACACACTATCTTTATTTTTAGAAACAAGGATAGTAGAAACTTATCCAGCAATAGGAACAAGAAAACGAGAACATTTTAAGGTTTCAGGGGAACTCAGTTTGACAGAAACAATAGTACAAGATAAAGCAGGTAGAATGCTTGAAAATACTATAGAAAGCACAGATCCACAGATGGCGCAATTTCTAAATACAACGAAGAAGTATACTTACGAAAATGATAATCTTGTAAAAATTGATGAAAAAGATCTTACGATAGTTTCACTTGAATATGATGATCAATCATTACCAAAAAACATGAGGTTTAATACAGGATTTGCTAACATGGCACTAGATCGTGAAAATACTGAAACGGGATATATCTATAATGCTAGCTTAGTTCCCATGGATAATCAAGAAGGGCTTATGGGTATGATGGCCGATGCAATGAAAGATGCTCCTAAAACCTATGTTCTTTATGAGCTTAAAGATAAGCACCATTATTTCACGTATATCGAAGAGGAAAAAGAAACAGGAAATATATTGGTGGAGGAAACATTTATAAGAAACGAGAAAAAGCAACTAGTAGAAGCTATAAGTTCTAAAGGCATGAAGTCTCATATGAAATATCGCCATAATGATAAAGGAGAGGTAATAGAAACAGAGAATATATTAAACAATACAATACTAAGAAACGAATCTGATGACAGAGGAAACATAGTAAAGAAATATGAAGGCTATCAATATTATGAGTATAAATATGATGATAAGAATACGCAAGTAGAAGAAAGGCAGTTTTTAGGAATAGATGAAGACAAGTCTCTTTCTAAGTTTACGGTAGTAAAGGTGGTATATAAATAATTACGTAGGTTAAATTTCTAGTAAATGAGAATAAGTAGAAATCACATTATGTCATCTTCTATCACACTAGCATGTATATTTCTCATAATCCTATCGTCATGCAAAAGCAAACAAATCCCTGATATTTTTTCACTCAGAGAAGGAGACCTTCTATTCCAAGACAGTGATTGTGGTCCCTTTTGTACGGCGATAGAAAAAGTAACTTTTGGATATAAGGGCTCTAAGTTTTCTCATATAGGATTATTGGTAGCAGAGCAAGACGATTTGTTTGTATTGGAAGCTATATCTGCTGGCGTTGTTTTGACACCGATAGATAGCTTTCTTCAGCGATCTTTTGATCTGGATAGCAACCCCAAAGTTGTTGTTGGGAGATTAAAACAAAAACATCGGAAACTGATACCCGAAGCAATACAGTTTACTAAAGAGCAAATGGAAAAAGCATATGACGATGTTTTTGATATCAATAATGATAAGTATTATTGTTCAGAACTAATTTATGATGCTTTTCAGTCAGCTAATGATGGCGAGCCTATTTTTGATTTACAGCCTATGACCTTTATTGATCCTGACACTAAGGAGATTTTTCCTATTTGGCAAAAATATTTTGACGACTTAGAGACCAGTATTCCAGAAGGAGAACCGGGACTAAATCCAGGAGGAATTTCTACTTCGCCTTATGTTGAGATCATACATTTTTATGGCACACCAGAAGGCTATAAGAAGTAACAATTAAGATACCTTTAATCTGCTAGGCGCAGCTTATGCCTTGCTTGTTTAATCTTTGAGTATATAGAATATCTACTATACTTAAGTACAGCTTGTCTCTTATTGAGTATAATTATTACTATGCAAGACTGGTCAGTCCTAATCTAAACTCTTCGGCTTCCACTTCACATTTCCTATAGGTGTAGAGAGTGCCTTGTTTACTGCTTTGCCAGAACGTTTCTTATCATAGATCATCGCGGCGGTCATAATAAGACTAGTACCGATAATAACAAACAAAAGGATTCCTGAGTTGAACGACTCTGACTGTATCTCTAAAGGTATAGCAGAAAAAAGTAAGATAGTGATCAGTCCCCGTGGAGCGATAAAGACCTGTGGATTAATATCTTTTCCCATCGTTGCTCTCAGCATAATAAACCTCAGAAGATAGATAGATAAAATAATTAGGAGACTTATGATAGCTACATTGATACTTAGTAGAGAAGCTAGAGAAATTGTAATTCCAAAAATAACAAAGAAGAATGTACGAACAACAAACGCTGTTTCTAAGGTTATAATATGTAACTCTTCATATATGTGCATGGCCTTTTTATAGTTGAGATAACGCTTGAGCTTACCTGGAAAAAACAATTCCATGTTAGCTATGAGCAGACCGAAAGTTAGAATAATAATCAGTGATGACAAGTGTAGTTTTTTTCCTATGCCGTACAACAATAACAAGATGGCAATAAGTAAAAACAGTTTAACATGTGATTTTATATTTTGGAAAATAAGTACGATGGCGTAACTAGCAATAAGGGCGATACCTATAGTAAGAATGAGGTTAGCGGTAAAACCTAGAAAACCTGTTCCAGCACCAGCTTCGCTACCTACATTTCCTGTAAGAAAGTAGAACATCATAATGCCGAAAATATCAGAAAAGGTAGATTCGTATATGTGGAATTCTTTCTTATCGGACCGGAGGCTGGATACAGAAGGGATGATTATCGCACTAGACAGAATCGATAAGGGAGTAGCATAGATCCATGCTTGCTGATCTGTCATCTCTGGAATAAAATACTGTAATATATACTTTGCCAGAAGTGCACTTAGGATGAGTCCTACTAAGGCAATCGCCATGGCGACGAGTATAGGTACTAGTTTTTCTCGCTCTAGTTTTAGTTCTAGAGCGGCCTCTAATACGATCATAATAAGACCTACCGTTCCTAGTACTTCTAGTAGATCATCTATAGGAAACGAATCTAGAGAAGCACTCGAAGCATCTAATCCTAACTTGATCAGAATACCCAGAACAATAAGTAAGAGTACAGAAGGTATATTCGTTTTCTTAGCAACCTGAGAAAAGAAAAAAGACAGAATAATAACAATAGAAGCTTCTATTATTAGATTCTGAGAAGAAAGCAGACTACCTGATTTAAAAAGTACAAATAATGATGACATTATATATTAGTTTTAAATTCGAATTTGATTTTTACCATAGCGTTGTTAAGATACTCTAGTATTTTCGCTGGTGGTTCTATTGCGTGTATAGTTAGGCGAAGATTATTCTTAAGATGATCTATCTCACACTTAGAGCTTAAGGACTTAAAAGGATAGATAAACATAACTTTCTTTACTTCATTAAGCTTTTCTTTTATATCCATGTTTACTGGTATCGCAGCCTCTATAATATAATTATGTGTATTTCTTTTTTGATCATAGAGTTGAATCTGTATGCTAAGTTTATTTTTTATATCAGGATTCAAGATTAGGAAATTATCCTCAGTTCGCTTAAGAATCTTATGTCTTAGAAAACGGCCGATAAGGTTTAGATATCTTTTTGTTTCTTCTGGATCTATAATGCCTAAGATATCTTTTTCAGTAGCTTTTTTGTAGACGAGAAAATAATTAATGAGAAAGATATTTTCATCAGAAACAAATAGAGGAAAAGTATTTTTAGCAACTTTCTTTTTCTTTATTATTTCTTCTTCATTTATATTAGCAACCCAGTGCTTAAGTGCACTGCCTATATTATAATTATTCGCGGTATAGATTTCATTGGCTATTTTTTTAATCTGTGGAAGATGTAGAACCGTCTTGTTTTTATCTCTGAGTTGTTTCTGAGTAGAATGGTGTCTAATCTCTAGAGCTTCCATAAATTCTTGTTTGTCGAAAAAAGAAAGATCTATCTTAAAAGTAAACAGATTTGCAAAATCTAACATAACATTAGCTGTTTTTACAAACTGTGTATTAGCAGAGCAGATAACAAGTATGTTTTTATGTGAACGATCTATGTACTCTATGAGAAATCTCAGGATAGAAATAGAGTAGCCCTTGCTATCACGCCACAGCTCTAGATCATCTAATACCAGAATATATTTTTCCTGGGGACTGAGCGATTGCTTAAAATTATCTAAAGCTATTTTTATATCCTCTCCTGTGTTAAACTTTCTACCATTGACTGTAACAATAGTATTCGGAGTAATAAGGTGAGCCTTGCGTAACAAACCAGCTTTCATATGATGTTTTATGAAACTAGATTTACCACAGGCAGGGCTTCCTTGTATAAGTACAGAAGTGCCGAAACCACTATACCAAGATTCTATAGCATTTTTAAGTTTTTGTGTTGGTTCTTTTCTTTCTACTAGATAATAATCACTTATACCTTCTTTATCTAAAAAAATATTTACATACGAACTACTTGTTTTTTGTAAAGACCTAGATTGCAAAAAATTAACGACTAATTCATTTATTGGTGTATTGTTTTTATGGGCATCATAGAGGTAGTTTTTTATTTTTTTGAATAGCCTTGTACCAGTCTCTTGGAAATTTTTATATAGACTTTCTGTTCCCGTTTTTACCTGTGAGAAAGTATTTCTAAAGCCCTGATCTAACCAAGCCTCTTGTTTAAAAAAATCAAATTCCGTAAGTTCAGATTTAATCTCATCTTCTAGTTTTGTAATATTTTCTAGTATAGCATTACTTCTGACCTCTACCTCTTCTAGATTACGCTGCGAGCCCTTTTTTATAGAATCCATTAGATGAGCGTTTTCATCTGCTCCTCTTATTAGACTATTGACGGTATAGCGTTGTACCTGCATGAGCTTGTTGAGTGTACGTATCATCTCGTCTTTGATAATATTATAACGAGGAATAATATCTAGAGAAAGCCATTTTTCTAGTAAGGATCGTAAGGCAATATCTCTGTTCACTATATGACCGTCTTCATAATCTACAACAACGGAGGCAGGTTCCAGTTTAGCGATGAAATCATTGAGCGAATTCATCCATGACTCATTTTCACTCAGTTGTTCTATGTCTTTTTTTATCTCTTTTTCTAGCGCCTGGAAAACAGCAATTTCAGGATGTTCGGAAGAGATTGCCTGTGTACTTTTGTTATATTTTTCTAGCAAGTTAGCTGTTTCATCTCTTAGTGACTGCAACTGATTTATACAAGTACTTTCTATGTATTTTAATTTATTTTTTACTGTTTTATACGCAGATTCACTAGAAACAATATCTTGAAGTTGGATTTTTATTTTGTGAAAATTATCATCATAGATTCCCACAGGATTATGAACTAACCTCAGCTCATAATTTATTTTGTCTACGGTTTCTGCAGACTTTAGACTATCTATAACAAGCTCTATTTCTTGTAAGAGATTTTTTTTGACTTTAGAGATATCAGCAATAACATCTGCTATATAAGAATGGTATTTTTCTTCCGTAATGTGATCTTGAACAAGCTTATTTTTCGCTTTGAGTTTTTCTATATATGTATTTCTGAGATATAGAAAATATTGTTTGATAAGTTCTGCAACCTGCGTATTATACACGTAGAGAGATGCCTTGAAATCTTGTTCCTTGAGCTGTTTCTGATCTTCACGATAATTATCTAGAACAGCCTTAAATTCATTCTTGACAACCTGACCCGTTATTTCAGTTATCGGGGCATAATCCCCTAGAATTGTGTAGATATAGTTCTTCGTTATTGTATCCATGTACTGACATCCATATGATGAAATATCCCTAAAGTTCTAAAAATATTAACGAAACTCCTGATGGAATCTACAATAGTATTACTTTTTTCTGAGCGAGACAGGTACTACCGCATAAATTCCCTACTTATTTACATTTTTTTAGACTATTTAATTCCTGTAAGGGCAAAATATTTTAGCTTCTTTTTATCTATTTTTTGGGTGTGTCCCTACATCTTATCAGCAAATCCTCATCTCCTGCCCTCAAGATAAGCTTTCGGGCCGTTCCCTTCCTCGCTCGCTATTCAGCTCGGTCCCCAGCTCTCCGCAAGTCCCTTCACGGACTACTCACTTCGTTCGCCCGCTCCAGGCAACTCACACGGCTGACCACAAAGCCAGGTCTGTTATATAAATAATAATGTAGAGAGGCTTTCTTTAAAAATTATCAACCAATCAGTTTTATAATTTAATAAAGATGATGTTATAGATTGTCTCCAAGGAAGAGGACTAAGATCTTGCTATTATACAGATTTTATACTTTTATTTTCTGTTATCAATTACAGTCCTTAATTCTGTGATTGGATATTAGTTTTCCATATTTGACTCATCTAACTTCACCCATTCTATCCAATCAATCCCCATTGTGACATCATACTCTCCAATTAATCCATCAAGTAGAATATAAATAGCATTTTTAGTTTCCCCATTGTCTTTAAAATCTTTAATATTTAATTCAATCCCTAGTTGATCATTTTTGTCAGAAAACCTAAAATATAAATCAGAATAACCAATTTTAAAACTAGGATATTCAATTGTAAGATCATTTCCAGGCACTCTTTGTCTAAATGCATTGAATTTCCAGTTTGCGATAGTTGGTGCTTTTTCTATGAGTTGCTTAACGATAGGAAATTGATCTTTAATTCCATCTGCGGATATTGTGAATTCTCTAATACCGTTTTCAAGAATTGGACTAAACTCATAAGCTAAATCAGGATGTATTCTAGCAAGATGTTTTGAAAGCTTATCGAATATTGATTCCCTTATTTCTAGGTTCTCTATCTGGCTGTGATAGGTATTTTCATTTTTAACAAACCAATCCCAAAATTTATCTTCTTTATTCTGTTGACCAAACAAGCTAAACCCCATAATAATAAAGAACTAATGTAACTGAATTTTTTATACTCATGTTTTTTATGCTGTATTACTTGTAATATCAAGAACACAATAGCAGATTCTACTGCTTATACACAACACCATTTTTCATAACAAATTTAACCTGCTCGAGCACAGTTGCATCATCTAGCGGATTACTATCTACGGCTATAATGTCAGCATATTTCTTCGTTTCTATTGTTCCTAGTTCATCTGAGATTCTTAGGAGGTCAGCAGCATTGACAGTTGCCATTTTTATAACATCATTATTGCTTGCTCCAGCTTCTATCATATATCTAAACTCTTGTCCATTATTACCATGTGCAGAAACACCCGAGTCGGTACCAAAAGCAATTTTGACACCACGCTTATAAGCTTTTCCAAAAGTCTCCTGTATTTGTGCACCGATCTCTATGGCCTTAGGAACGATGATGGGTGGAAAATATCCTTTAGTCTTTGCCTTTTCTGCAACAAAGATTCCTGCAGAAATTGTAGGCACGAGGTAGGTTCCGTGCTCTATCATTAGGTCCATCAGTTCTTCGTCCATCAGTGTTCCATGCTCTATGCTATTGATACCTCCTAAGATGGCTCTTCTTATACCTTCTTTTCCATGGGCATGAGCGGCAGTTACCATACCGTAATCATTTGCTGTTCTTACAATCTCTTCTATTTCTTCTATTGTAAACTGTGGGCCTTGTCCATCTTTGGCAACACTGAGCACACCGCCAGTAGCGGTAATTTTGATAACATCAGCTCCATTTTTGTAACGCTGTCTTACCGCTTTTTTGGCGTCGCCTACGCTATTGATAACGCCATCTTTTGGTCCAGGGTTTCCTCTTAGCTCACTCTTGACACCGTTTGTAGGATCTGCATGTCCTCCTGTGGTTGCAAGACTTTTCTCCGCTGTATATATTCTAGGTCCTTTGATATATCCTCTAGAAATACTGTTTCTTAGAGATACATTTACACCAGATCCTCCTAGATCTCGCACCGTTGTAAACCCGGCCATGAGAGTTCGCTCACAATAGACACTTGCCTTGAGAGCAACATCTGCGGGGTCTAGCCGGAACCCTTCTTCATAGGACTTAGGATTGGACTCATGTTCTATATGTATATGCATGTCCATCAGACCAGGGAGAACATATTTATTTTTAAGATCTATTGTCGTGGCATCTTGGGGTGCATCGACATAGCCTTTTTTGACAGCATCTATTTTTCCATCTACAATAATAACGGTCATTTCTTTTTCCATTTTCTTACCTGGGATAGCGAGGAGGTTTCCACAATGTATATAGCTGGTCTGACCAGTAAGAGATAGGGAGAAAAGCATCACAAAAAAACTGATGTACTTTAGCATGTTTATATTTTTAGAATTATTCAATTTTGTATTGTAATTTACCATTTTGATTTTTATTACAGGAATATATTTTATTTAAGTAATTTATTAAGATGAAAACTAACTTGACTTTGCTGCTTTTTTTATTCGCCCTTCAGT
>CAYYWZ010000009.1:68636-89539 GCA_964475415.1 uncultured Saprospiraceae bacterium
TTTATTAAGATGAAAACTAACTTGACTTTGCTGCTTTTTTTATTCGCCCTTCAGTGTATTGCTCAGGAGGAATGGATAAGGACAGCCAGGGATATTGATTCTAAAAATTACTACGGCGTAACGGTAGCAAATGGCATGGTAGGTATTGTTTCCTCTCCAGAACCGATGAGGGTAAAAGATGTTGTCTTGAACGGTGTTTTTGATTATTACCAGAGAGGAAGAGTGTCTAATATTCTAAAGACATTTAATCATGTAAACATGAATCTAGATGTAGATGGGCAAAGAGTATCTGCTTCTAATGTTACTAATTTTAAGCAGGCCTTAGATATGAAGAAGGCAAGCCTTATTACCTCTTTTGAGGTTCCTGGTAGTGCTGAGCTTGTGACAGAAATGATGTCCTTAAGACACCTTCCGTACACTGCTCTTATCAATGTAAAAATTAAGGCTAAGAAAGATATTAGTATTACACCTATGTCTGTAATAGAAGCTCCGAATCATCTAAGAGATGTGCGGAATTATTATTCGGAGATAGATAGACCTCATGTCAAATTACCTCTATTGACATCTGTAGGTTTAAGTCCATCAGGAACAATAAAAATTGCTGCTTCTAATAGTTTTATTTTTACAGAAAAACATGGAGAAGAACCCGACATCATACACGAAGACTGGGATTATAATATGCACCTAGCTAAGTTTCATACAAAACTAAAAGCAGGCCAAACCTATGAATTTTCTATTGTAGCATCTACTTGTGCATCTACACAATATGAAGACCCACATAATGAGGCAGAGCGACTTAGTATTTATGCTATGCTAGAAGGAAAAGAAAGATTAATGCGTAGACACCTAGAAGCGTGGGAAGATCTTTGGAAAAGTGATATAGTCATAGAGGGAGATGCTGAGACAACACAGGATATTAGGTTTGCTTTATATCATCTGTATTCTTTTGCGAGAGCAGGAACTTCTAATAGTTTATCACCGATGGGGCTTTCGGGATTGGGATATAATGGACATGTTTTTTGGGATACAGAACTGTGGATGTTTCCTCCACTATTAATGCTTCAGCCAGATATTGCAGAGTCCTTGTTAGCCTATAGGTATGAGCGATTAGATGCGGCTAAGCAGAACGCCTTTGCTCATGGTTACAAAGGGGCAATGTTTCCTTGGGAATCAGCAGGAGATGGAAGTGAGGATACGCCTGTCTGGGCACTCACTGGTCCATTCGAGCATCATATTACTGGCTGCATAGCCTGGGCACACTGGAAGTATTTTCAGACAACAGGGGATAAAACTTGGTTGGAAGAAAGGGGCTGGCCAGTGATAAGTGCTATAGCAGATTACTGGGCTAGCAGAGTGGAAAGAAATGGACCAGGGCATTATGATATTAACAATGTTGTAGCAGCAGATGAGTGGGCGGAGAATGTGGATAATAATGCTTTTACTAACGCAGTAGCAATTTTATCTCTGAGATATGCAACAGATGCTGCAGAAATTTTAGGAAAAACAGCGGATCCAGATTGGAAACATGTAGAAGAAAATATTCCCTTACTTAGTTTTCCCGATGGCACCACGAGAGAGCATGCAAGTTATGAAGGGGAGATGATTAAGCAGGCTGATGTCAATTTGCTTACGCACCCGCTAGCCATGATACAAGAAGAAGCACAGATTAGAAAAAACCTAAACTATTACGAATCTAAGATGTCACCAGATGGTCCTGCTATGGGTTTTGCTATTTTAGCGATTGTTTATAACCTGCTAGGAGATACAGAAAAAGCGACTTCTATTTTTGCAAGATCTTATAAGTTAAATGAAGTGCCGCCATTTGGTGTTATATCAGAAACAGCAGGTGGAACTAACCCTTATTTTGCAACAGGAGCTGGAGGGATGTTGCAAGCGGTTTTATCTGGTTTTGGAGGCTTACAATTTACAAATAAGGGAATAGAACAACAACAGCGAAAAATTCCACCGGTGTGGAAAAAACTAATTATTACAGGAGTAGGCAAGGATAAAAAAACGGTTACAGTAGAATAGATGGAGAAGATAATAATAGAACTTTTAAAGAAGAGAACAGGGATTGCAGAACAATCGATTAAGAACACCTCTAAACTATTAGAAGAGGGGGCGACTATTCCCTTCATTGCAAGGTATAGGAAGGAGATGACGGGTTCTCTGGACGAGGTTGAAATAAACAATATTAGTACCGAACTAAAAAAGATTAGACAGTTAATTGCTAGGAAAGAATATATTGCTAATATCATAGAGGAGCAAGGAAAATTAAGCGAAGCACTTAAGACCAAAATTCAAAACTGTTGGGAAGATAATCTACTAGAAGATATCTACCTACCATACAAAAAGAAGAGAAAAACGAAAGCGACCATAGCTAAAGAAAAAGGCCTAGAACCGCTTGCAAAAAACATTATAGACCAGCGCTCAAGAAACTTACGCGCCGAGGCCAAGGCTTTTATCAACAAAGAGGTAAGTTCTGTAGACGAAACACTGGAGGGTGCAAGACATATCATCGCCGAGTGGATAAACGAAAATACAGCATCGCGTTCTGTTGTAAGAGCACTATTCCAACAGTCAGCAATAATCACTTCTAAGTTGGTAAAGAAGAAGATTGCGGAGGCAGAAAAATTCAAAGACTATTTTGATTTCTCCGAGTCTGTGAAGCGTATTCCATCGCATAGAGCTTTGGCAATATTTAGAGGAGAACAAGAAAATCTGCTTAAGGTATCTATAGAAATAGATAACGAATCCGCCATAGACAGGCTGTGTCGCAAACATATACGCTATGATGATGAAGCGGGAGAGCAAATAGAATTAGCCATTATAGATTGTCTTAAAAGGCTGATGATGCCATCACTAGAGAATGAAAGCAGAAAACAACTTAAAGAGAAATCGGACATAGCAGCTATAGAGGTGTTCTCCGAAAACTTAAAACAACTTTTACTAGAACCACCGCTAGGAGAAAAAAATGTGTTGGCCTTAGATCCAGGATTCAGGACTGGATGCAAACTAGTTGTGCTAAACCAATCAGGAGACTTAGTATATAATACCACCGTATACCCGCATCCTCCACAGTCCGATAGACAAAAAACAGAGACGATACTATTGCAGCTGGTGAAGAAATATAAAGTAGAGGCAATTGCTATCGGAAATGGAACGGCAGGAAAAGAAACCTATAGCTTCTTGCGAGATATAAATTTTCCAGAGGAACCTTTGTTGTTTTTAATCAACGAAAGTGGCGCAAGTATTTATTCAGCGTCGGCTATAGCCAGAGAAGAATTTCCAGATTTAGATCTGACTGTAAGAGGAGCTATTTCTATAGGCAGAAGACTAATGGATCCGCTAGCCGAACTTATAAAAATAGATGCCAAGTCTATAGGTGTCGGTCAGTACCAACATGATGTACAACAGAGTCTGCTATCAGAATCCTTAGATTCCTCCGTGATAAGTGCCGTGAACAAGGTAGGTGTAAACCTCAATACAGCAAGTGCTAAGCTGCTCAGTTATATTTCAGGACTGGGTCCTAGCTTAGCAAAAAATATCGTACAATATAGAAATGAAAACGGTATGTTCCATAGCCGAGCAGAAATGCTCAAAGTGCCGCGTATGGGAAAGAAAGCCTACGAGCAATGCGCAGGGTTTTTAAAAGTAAAAAACGGAAAAAACATACTAGACGATACCAGCGTACACCCAGAAAGATATAAACTGGTCAAGCAGATGGCAAAAGATATAAATCTACCTCTAGATAAATTGATTGCTAACAAAGCCAATATAGACGCCATACCATTAAACAATTATATACACGACGATATAGGAATGCCGACCCTGAGAGATATTGTAAAAGAGCTAGAAAAACCTGGTGTAGACCCCAGAGGAGAAACTAAAGTTTTTCATTTTGCAGAAGGAATAAACAGTATTGAAGATTTATCTACAGGAATGATCTTACCTGGTAAGATAAACAACATCACAAAATTTGGCGCCTTCGTAGATTTAGGAATCAAAGAATCCGGATTAGTACATATTTCCCAGATCGTAAACCGATTTATCAAGGACCCAGCAGAAGTTCTAAAACTCAACCAAGAAGTACAGGTAAAAGTCACAGAAATAGACATCACCAGAAAAAGAATATCGTTAACCATGAAGCATTTATCTTTATAAGTCTAAAACAATAACTATGAAAAAGTGGATAGGCATAATTTCTTGTTTAATTTTCTTTTCAACAATTCATATGCAAGCACAAAACTTATTGCAACATCAGTGGAAGAATAGGTTGTTAGTTATTCACACTTCAGAGAGGACTAATGAAACTTACGAGCAACAGCTTGAGATACTAAGAGATAAAGCCGAGGAGCTAGAGGAAAGAAAGCTATTGGTATATCGCGTACATAAAAATAGGTACGCTGAAGGATTGGCTAAAACACCTACTTGGAAATTGGCAGATAACACTAAAAGCAGTAAATATTATGCACCTGTAAGCGAACCATTCGAAATTACGCTCATAGGCTTAGACGGAGGAGTAAAGATGAGACAAAACGCACTGCTTCATACGGACAAGTTATTTTCTACTATAGATGTGATGCCCATGAGACGACAAGAAATAGACAACAAGAGATAGAAGGATAAAAGTTTTGCTTACATAAATCTTCTGAACTAAAGAGCCATATTTGCTATTAAGAAAATCTTATTTTAGAGAATCCCGAGCTTTTTACAAAAGAGCTAAATAATATTGTAGACTACGGGCGTATACAAAACATTAGAGCAACCCACTTTTCAGAAAGTATAAAAACAATAAAATGACAAGTTGTTTATTGATTTAACTTAATAAACCGCAAATTTGTGCAACTAACACATAAAGTTTTGTAGATAATTACTATCTTAAAATTTAAATTGCACCTTTGGAAAATAGCATATATAGTAACAAGTCTGATTTTATAGATATTAAAGAAATATTTTCTTTGAAATATGATATGCTACTCTCTTTCGGATTAAGGATAACAAAGGATAGAAAAATTGTAGAAGACAGCATACAAGACCTTTTCTTAGTGTTATGTGAGAAAACCCAACTATTGCAAAAAGCTCGTGATATAGATAGTTATCTAAAGATTTCTCTAAAACATACTCTGGTTAAGAAATTATCAAGAGAAAGAAATAGCGAGTTTTTAGATAATAAATTAGTAGAAATATCTATCCCCTCGTATGAGGATACGCTTATTAGAAAGCAAAAGAGTGAAGAAGAAGCAATAAAATTAAAAGCGGGCTTAGCAAAACTTACTAATAGCCAAAAAACTATTCTCACTTTGCGCTTTTATAGAGGTATGAGCTATGAAGAAATAGCTGAAAAGATGGACTGTTCTAAACGGACAGTATATAACCAAGTGCATGAAGCTATGAAAAGAATGCGTAAACAGGGTAGTTAAAAAAAAAATCATAAAAACATAGTAAAAGCAAGAAAGAAGGTACTCTTATAAGTATAATCTAAATTTTAATGAAGAAAGATTACACTACGGTCGAGGACTTTGCCGCTGATGAGAGTTTTCAAAACTACTGCCTGCATAAGAGTAGTAAGGAATCTGATACGTGGATAAAATACAGTAAGAAGAACCTAGAAAAAAAAGGCATCATGGAGGAGGCTAAATCCATGATACTCCTATTCAGTTCTCCTGAGGCACTAGTAGTTCAGTCCACAAGTGTATCTACAAATCACCGAAAATATTGGGCAGCAGGAATTTTTATACTATTAACAGCAGTTTTGGGGTCTTATATGTTATGGCAGCAAAAAAAAGTAGAATCAACTATAGCATATGTAACTTATCGTGCCCTTCAGGAACAGGAGTTTATTTCCTTACCCGACCAGTCTACAATTCAACTTAGAGAAGGAGCAACGCTTAGGGTTAGCGAACCATGGACAGCGAACCAACGAGAAGTATGGTTAGAAGGCGAGGCTTTCTTTGACATTATGAAAACGAATAATAAAAAGAAAGAAAAATTCACAGTACATCTATCTAGTGGTGATATAGCGGTACTAGGAACTTCTTTTCTTGTTAAAGAATCTCCCGAAAAGACAAAAATCATACTGGTAGAAGGATCAATTAAGTTTACGAACGACGATGAGAATTTTCTTTTACAACCCGACGATGTTCTATCTATTGACAAAGAGATGAGCTATATTAAACACAAGCAAGATGTAGCAGAATATACAACATGGAAAGAATCTAACTTAACTTTTAAAAGTAAGTCAATTGACGATATTTTGTCTGTTTTAAAAAACTCTTATGGACTAATTGTAAAATTAGGATCTAAAAAACTTAAGAATAGAAAAATTACAACATCTATAGCTAAGAATGATCCCCAGTTATTACTACAGGCTATTGCAGAGATATACAATGTAGAAATTATTAAAAAAGAAGGATTTATAATTTTAAAATAATGAATAAGAGAAAATCAATATTCATCGTAGTTTTTACAGTATTAACTTTTTGTAACAGTTATTCAAATAATTTAGGATGGTACAATGAGAAGGAGTATGTTTCAATTGACATGAAACTTAGTGCGGTATTAGATAGAATCGCAGAGCATTATGATGTAAATATTATATACGATAACGAGCATGTCAAAAATATTATAATACCAGATTTCAAGGTTTTAGAAAACATAAGTTCTGATCTTAAAAAAATACTGACAGGTACAAAACTGATTTATAAGGCAATAGATGAAAACACTTATATTATTAAGAAGGGAATAACTAAGAATAAACCTGAAAAGCCGAGTGCAATTATATCTGAAGCGACTATCGAGAAATTAAGTGTCTCAGGTATTGTCTTAGATTCTGAATCAAGAGAATCACTTATAGGTGTCAATATTGTCGAATTAGATGGTAGCAATGGTACGATATCAGACTATGAAGGTAAGTTTGAAATATCGATAGAAAAAGGAAAAAGATTAGAGGTAAGTTATATAGGTTATGAAACCCAAACGATAACTGTTGAAAGTTCAGGAAATCTTGAAGTTCTGCTAGTAAGTAGCTCAAGCGTATTAGATGAAGTTATAGTAGTAGGGTATGGTTCGCAGAAAAAAAGTGACCTTACTGGAGCAGTGTCTAGCATAGGGGTTAAAGAACTGAAACAACTGCCTTCTACGGGTTTAGAACAAGCAATACAAGGACGGTCAGCAGGGGTGTTCGTTACTCAGAACAGTGGTTCACCTGGAGGTGCAATGTCGATTAGGATTAGAGGAACAGGATCTACGCTTACAGCAGAACCGTTATATGTTATAGATGGTATTCCTATTGTAAATGATAATGCGGGAACATCGTCTACTTTCGATGTAGATGGAGGAGGACAGTTCAGTAATGCCCTTACAACGATAAATCCTAATGACATAGAATCTATAGAAATTTTAAAAGACGCGTCGGCAACGGCGATCTATGGTTCACGAGCTGCTAACGGTGTGGTTCTTATTACTACTAAAAAAGGTAAAGAAGGTCAACAGTCTGCTTCTTATGAAACCTACGTTGGAATTCAACAATTATATAAGGATATTCCTGTAATGGGATTAAGAGATTATGCTGATTATTTGCAAGACACTGGACAAGGAGATTTAGAAGAATTTCAGAATAAAGATTTGCTAGGAGAAGGTACAAACTGGCAAGATGTTATATTTAGAGAAGCACTAATGTACAATCACCAGTTTTCTCTAACAGGGGGCAATCAGGATACGCGTTTTTCTTTAACAGCAGGCCTACATCAAAAAGACGGAATAGTACAAGGATCAGATTTTAGAAGATATTCTTCTAAATTAAATGTATCGCACACCTACAGCGATAAAATAAGTTTAGGGATGAACCTCCTTACTTCGAGGACCAAAGAAAACATTGTATTTAATGATAATAGTAATGGCGTTATCTATACCGCATTACTTACACCACCGATCGTTCCAGAAAGAACACTTACCGGCGATTTTGGAACACCACCTAGTGGAGAAAACATTGTCCTTCAGTTCAACAATCCCTTAGCAAGTGCTCTCGAAATTTCTGATGTAAATACCAAGAACAGAATACTAGGAAGTGTATTTGTAGATTATAATATTACGGACTGGCTGAAGTATAGATTAGAGTTTGCTACAGATATTCTATATACAAACCATAATACTTTTTGGCCAGCATTCGATAGAGATAATCAGCAAAGAAAATCTAAAGTTAGAAGAAATAATAATAACTCATTATACTGGATTAACAAGCACTTATTGACATTTGATAAGAGACTTTCTAAAAAGCAGAAACTTACCTTCTTAGCAGGATTCGAAGCACAGCAAGGAAATTACGAATGGCTTAGTGCGGAAAGAGAAAATTTACCAACGAACGAACTGCAGCAATTAACCTTAGGAGATGCTGCTACACAGAAAAATTCTGGTGGTGCCGGACATTGGTCTTTGTTATCATATTTTGGTAGAGCTAATTATGCATTTGATGAGCGCTATTTATTTACAGGAACCTTAAGATCAGACGGTTCGTCTAGATTTGGAGAAAATAATAAGTATGGATTGTTTCCATCTCTTGCTTTTGCTTGGAGATTATCTAATGAAAGTTTTTTAAGAGACAGTGAGAAATTGTATAACTTAAAATTGAGACTTGGTTATGGAGCTGTTGGTAATCAAGAAATAGGTTTGTATTCTTTTGCACAGTTGTTAAGATCACAGGATGTGGTTATAGGCAATCAGCAGACGACGGGTTTTGCAGGTGACAATATTGCAAATCCAAATGTAAAATGGGAAAGTTCGGTTCAGTTTAACGGTGGATTAGACATAGGCTTTTTTGACAACAAACTAGAAATAGTAATAGACGTATATAACAAACAATCTAAAGATATGCTTCTCCCAGCTATATTACCTGCAACAGCTGGAAGTTTTAATGCCCCTTTTGTAAATATAGGTGAGATGAGAAACTCAGGAGTTGAGTTTACATTAAATACCCAGAACTTAACAGGTGCAATAAACTGGAGAACCTCAGCTAATATTTCTATTAACAGAAATGAAATTGTTGATCTTGGATCTACAGGGTCATTGCCAGGTATTGTACAAAGAGTACCTATAACAAGAACAGAAGAAGGTCTACCTATAGGACAGTATTATGGCCATGTTGCTCTAGGGATATTCGAAAGCCAAGAAGAGGTAGAAGCAGCAGCTTTTCAAGAGATAGGTACAAGAGCTGGAGACATTCAGTTTGAAGATTTAAACGCTGATGGCGTGATCAATGAAGAAGATAGAACCTTTATAGGAAGTCCGCATCCGGATTATACAATTAATCTTATTAATGATATCACAGTTGGAAATTTTGATTTCAATATTTTTGCACGAGGAGTATTTGGAAACGAAGTATATAATTTATTAAGAAGAGATCTGGCAGGAACTGGTGCTTGGGTAAATCAATCTGTAGATGTTATTGACAGATGGACGCCTACAAATCCTGATGGCAGTGAACCGAGAGCAAATGGAAATGATCCTAATGCAAACAGAAGAGTGTCTAGTAGGTTTGTTGAAGATGGAACATTCATAAGAATCCAAAATGCAGCTCTAGGATATACGATGCCAAGAAACAAACTTAGCCAATATGGTATTTCAAACCTAAGAATATATGTAAGTGGGCAAAACCTAGCTACTTGGACTAAATACTCAGGATACGATCCAGAAATAGGTTCATATAATCAAAATCCATTGATAAACGGTGTGGATAATGGAAGATTTCCTGTAGCACGATCTATTACTTTTGGACTTAATCTTAATTTTTAAAATTATGAGAAAGAGTGAAAATATAAATACGGTTATAATAATTATTTTTTGTTGTTTGGTGTTTTCAGGTTGTGAAGACTTCCTAGATAGACAACCATTAGACCAGATAACGCAAACGAACTTTTATAAAACTGCCAATGATGCCGATCTGGCTGCTAAGTCTATGTATGCTGTTCCTCAGGGAATAAACTGGTATGGAAAATCTTGGATGATAACAGAGATTCCTTCTGATAATACAACAACGGGAGGTAATGATCCAGATTTCTCGCCTATTGATAACTTTACAATTAGTGCAGATAATCTACCTAATTCTGAGTTTTGGCAAGAACATTATAGATTGATTGCTTCTGCTAATCAGGTACTTGGAAATGTTCCAGATATAGAAATGGATAACGACCTAAAGCAAGCAATTTTAGGAGAGGCTGAGTTTTTAAGAGCATTTGCTTATTTCGATTTAGTAAGAATATATGGAGATGTTCCTATCATAGTAGAGGTACCTACAATCGAGTCTGATGTTTTTGTAAAAAGAGATCCTATAAATGAAGTTTATGATTTCATTATAAGTGATTTAGAAAGTGCAATAGCGTCGCTTCCTGCAGATAGGTCATCAGCAGACGAAGGTAGAGCAACATCTGGAGCAGCAAAAGCTCTTCTGGCTAAAGTGCTAGTAACGATAGAAAGATTTGAAGAATGCATAATTCTATGTAGAGAGATTATTGCATCAGGCCAATACCAGTTAATGGATGATTTTGCTGATAACTGGCTTAGAGACAAAAGTGATAATAATGCTGAATCGATTTTTCAAATACAGTATGTAGGCTGTGGACCCATCGGAACCGGGAATGCACTGCAATCCTTTTTTGCACCTTGGGGACAAGGCATTACAAAAAACTCTGATGGATGGGGTTCCCAAATACCAACAGCACCATCTATAGACAATCCAGGAACAACAATCAAGGATATATTTTCAGAAGATGATTTAAGAAAATATCATACCATCATGAGTCCTACAGATGAGTATCCTATGATAAATCCTGGAGAGGGTTATGTATATCCTGCATCCGGTGCATCTAGAGCAGGGATAAGTATTAAAAAATATGTTATAGGGGGCGGTGCGGATGTATGTTATCTAACAAGTCCTCAAAACTTACATGTTATTAGATATGCAGATGTTTTATTGACATTAGCTGAAGCTGCTTGCAGGAACGGAGGAGGAATTTCTGTTACACCCGATGTTGTAGAGGCATTTAACGCTATAAGAAGAAGAGCAGGACTAGAAGAAGTGGGTTCAGTTACAACGGAGGATGTTTTTGAAGAGAGAAGAATCGAATTTGCATTCGAAGGGCAT
This sequence comes from uncultured Saprospiraceae bacterium, assembly GCA_964475415.1. GTDB lineage: Bacteria > Bacteroidota > Bacteroidia > Chitinophagales > Saprospiraceae > CALCMJ01. Next base: position 79,774 of record CAYYWZ010000009.1, read on the forward strand.
AGGTGGTTTGATTTACTAAGAACAGGAAAGGTTAGAGAAATTATGCAACTTCATGGAAAACCCATGCAAGACTTTCACCTGTTGTTTCCTATTCCTTCTTCCGAATTATCGATTAATACAAATCTAACACAAAATGAAGGGTACTAATATGAAAAATAATATTGCAAAATATATATACATATGTTGGTTTGCTTTTATAGGAACAACCCTCTTATTATTAGTCGGTTGTAGTAAGCCAGGACCACCATCTGTTTTGACATATTCTCCTACTTTTGGTTCTGAAGAGACACTTATTACAGTAGAAGGTATGAGTTTTGAAACCGTAACTTATATTAATTTTGATAATGATGTTCCCGCAAACTTTAACCCTTCTTTTGGAACAGATAATGCATTATTATTTAGAGTGCCACCTAATGCTCCTCTAGGAGATAATACAGTTAGAATAGGTACTGAAGGGGGAGAAACAACGATATCTTTTAGGGTAACGCTTAAAGCACCTATAATACAATCATTTTCTCCTAAATCAGCAAATGAAGGCTCTATCGTTTCTTTTGTCGGAGAAAACTTTTTCGAACCATTGGAAGTATTATTTTTTGACAGCATACCTGGTAATATAGTTTATGCATCTGAAGATAGTCTTGCTGTAGAAGTTCCTGCTGGAGTGAAGAAAGGATTACTTAGAGTAAAAGCAAACGGAGGAACAGCACAAACAAGCGAAGTATTTTTTTCTACAACAGAAGTTTTAGTAAATGATTTCGACGGAAATGGATTGCGTTCTGAGACGAATAAATGGATATTTTATGGAGTAGAACAGAACTCTTTTAATGCGGTACAGAATACTAATCCTGAACCACTAAATAATAACTTTCTAAAAATTTCTGGAACAGACATAGGAACAATTTGGATAGGAGGGACAGAGAATCACGCTTGGGATACAGATGTGTTTGATGTGTATCCCATAGAAAGTGATATTAATAATACATTCTTAGAAATTGACTTAAACAGTAATGGAAAAGAAGACACACATCTTATTATAGTATTGACAGAAAGGAATGGATCCATAAATGATTTCACGCAGACCATTCAGCTAGATTCTGAAGGTTGGGAACGGGTAAGTATTCCTTTAAATAGATTTACAGATTTAGAAGGATTTACCATTGATCCACAGAAAATTAAAACAGTAAAACTACACTTGTGGAATGAACTCGGTTCTACACAAAGTTTAGAAGCGAATATTGACAACTTGAAGTTTGTACAAATAAATTAGATAAAAACATTCCATATAATTATGGGATCAGATAATATTTTAAAACATGTATTTTTTGATGAATAACTAATAAAATCAAAAAAAAGTAAACACTTTAAAACTACTAATTATGAAAAAATTTCTACTTTTTTTATTAATCATGCAATGCAGTCTGTCTTATGGCCAGATTTTCATTGATGAATTTGATGATGGTGACCAAAGTAACTCTTGGTATGCTGGAACTGGATTTACATCTTCAGAAGAGAATGGAGAATGGATTATAAATGGCGATGGCACAGGAGGAGCGTTCGATCCTTTTGGTTATATTTTACAAGATGATACAGGTGCTCCACTCTCCATAGACATAACGGAAACTAATTCTATTTATGTTAGAGCTAAGGCAAGTAACCTAGGTACTTCTCTTAGAATGGATGTTAAAGACTCAGGAGGCTTTGTTTCTACAGTGCCAGGAGTGACAACTACACTTGTTAGTGATTATGTTGTTTTTGAGTTTAACTTCGACGGGAACTTAGTCGATGGAGGATATGGAGGAACCGCTTGTGATATGGGTCCATGCCCAGTAGATGGCACTCAGATTGTTGAACTAAACTTTTTTGTAAATCCAGGAATAGGCGCTTGGGCAGGGACAGTTATTATAGATTTTATATCTGTAGGGACACCGCCTCAAGTAGGACCTATGTCCGATGTTTTTCAAGATGAGTTTGATGATGAGGTAAGCTTAAACTATATGAATGCTTTAACTGGATATACAAATGTTATAGAGGATGGAAAATGGAAAATAGTAGGCGATGGTACTAATCCGATGTGGGACAATGTAAGTATGTTATTCTATAATACTGCAACACTAGATACTACAGATGTTTCTCTTGCAGATGGAGATGATAAGCTGTATGTAAGAATGAGAACGGATGTACCAGGTACTACGGTTAGAATCGATATTCAAGACATTAACAACTATGCATCTACTGCAGGGAGTATTACTAAGTTGATTACAGAAGAATGGGTTACTTACGAATATAATTATGCAGGTTCTTACCAAGATCTTGCTTATGGTGGTACAGGCTGTGAGGTAGGTCCTTGTGATCTTGACGCAGAGAGAATCACTAATATGATATGGTTTATTAATCCTGGTGTAGAAGGTTTTGCTGGGGAAGTAGAGATAGAATATATTTCTGTAGGAACGGCATTAGAACCTATAGATCCTAATGCTAATCAGTTAGAATATGGCGATCATTTTAGTCAAGACTATGGACAAGCTAATACAACAGGGGCTTATGGTTTAAGCATCGAGAATTCAGAATTGACAATTAACGGGATGGGTATAGATGATCCTTTCTCTGCTGTTGCAATTAGTCTACATGACGAAGGTGCTGGCGAAAATGTGAACGCCACAGGAAATAATAAAATTTTCCTTCGCGTAAAGTCAGATGCGAACAACACATTGTTAAGAGTTGACCTAATAGATACGGCGGGATATATTACTACTCAGCCTTCTTTCACAAGATTGTTAGAAGAAGATTATAATGTAATCGAAATAGATTTTTCTGCAGCATATCTAGATGGAGGATATGGAGGAACACCATGTGAAATGGGACCTTGTCCAGTAGATGGATCAGCAATTAGCACTGTACTATTATATCCTAACCCAGTGGATGGTGGTTTTAATGGGAACATAACGGTTGATTTCGTTTCTTTTGGTGCACCTATGGGCGAAGACGTTCCAGGTTATGAGGACCACTTTGACAATGAGGACAAAAGTTTCTGGTCAGATGCACCAGGATTTACGGTAGAAGAAACAGGTACAGAATTAACAATCATAGGTGATGGTACAGCGGGTCAGTATACAGCGTTTGATTACATGTTCCATGATTCTGAGTCAGGAGAATTACTTACTTATGACCTCACTTCTAATAACAAGCTGTATGTCAAAGCTAGTTCTACAGTTGCTAATGTACCTTTAAGAATAGATTTAGTGGATGCTGATGGATTTGTAACGACAGAACCATCTACAATAAGAAATATTTCTGAAGACTATTCTGTGCTAGAATTCGATTTTACAAACACCTATACTGATGGAGGTTATGGAGGAACAGCTTGTGATACGGGTCCTTGCCCAGTAGATGGCTCTAAGATAACTGGAATTCTTGTATATATAGATCCAGATATTGGAGGTTTTAATGGTACAGTAACGCTGGACTGGTTATCTCTGTTTGAGCCATTAGAAACTATTATTTCTAATGATCCTGAAGGCATAGATGATTATAGTGATGAGTTTGATTTAGGAGTCGATAATTTTGTTGGTACAGATGGAATTGTAGTTACAGGAGGAAGCAGCTCTGTTATTATAACAGGTGATGGCACCTCAGGACAATATGCTCCTGCTAGTTATGATTTAAATGATGACTTAGGACCAGTAATTGTAAATGCTGAAAATAACGATGATAGATTATATGTAAGAGTTAAATCCACAGTAGGAGATATGCCATTAAGAATAGATCTCCAAGACAATATGGGTTTCCATACTACTCAAGCAGGAGTGCAAAATCTTGTACAGACAGAATATAGTATTCTAGAATATGTTTATTCAGGAGCATACTTAGATGGTGGATTCGGTGGTACTGCATGTGATGCCGGACCTTGTCCAGTAGATGGAAAAAGAATATCTAATTTACAACTTTATCTTAATCCAGGAATAGGTGCATACGATGGGATAATGGAAATAGATTGGGTTGCATTTGGAGATCCGCTCTCCGTGGACGTCGTAGACTTAAATCTTGTAAGCGGGGCAAAATTATATCCTAATCCAGTTAACCAAGAAGTATATATAGACATAAACTCTGAAGTATCAGGTAATTTGTCAATTACAATTTCTTCTGTAACAGGAGAAGTCGTATACGCTAAGAACCATGGTTCTATCATAAATGGACAAAATAATATTACACTTACGGTAGAAGGTTTTTCATCAGGCATGTATATTCTTCAAGCAAGCATAGATGGCAAACCAGCATTTACAAATAAAATAACTAAATTATAGTATTAGAGATCTAGCGGCATATCAAATGCCGCTAGTTTTCTTTATATAATACCTTAAGATGAGAGTATTTTTATTATTGATATTTACAGTTTTCTTTTTCTCTTCTAATGCACAGGATTTATATCATCAAGATTTAGTGAATTATTTAAAAGATAATTTTGATGTTGAGAATCCAAAATTTTTATTATTTGACAACGAACAAGAAAATATTAATCAAGCATACATATATGGCAACGTATCTACTCAGACTACAGAAGTTACAAATTCTAATTATACCTTGGTTGAAAATTTTAAAATTACTAGTCCTGGAAATAATGCTTGGGATGCAGGCAAAGGAATTAGAAATAGAACGAATATTGTACAAGGTGATATAGTTCTTATTTCTTTCTGGGCGAGAAGCATAAGCCCTACCTCACAGGTTTATCTTTTTGGAGAAGATGGATCAACTTTTGAAAAAGAAGTATATAATATTTTAAGTTTCACACCAGATTGGTCCCAGTATTTTGTAGTATTTAAATCAGCAAACTCATATAGTACAGAAGGCTTCGCCTTAGGGTTTCATTTATCTGCACAAGGACAAGAAGTCGAAATAGCAGGATTAACCTCTTTAAATTATGGATCTGAATATTCTGTTTCTGATTTCCCATCTAGTTTTTCTGCAGCTAACTATGAAGGAAGTGAAGAAGATGCTGCTTGGAGGGCTCTTGCACAGGCAAGAATTAACACTATAAGAAAGGCAGACTTAATGGTAAAAATTGTAAACCAAGACGGTGATCCAGTAGAAGGTGCTGAGGTAAAAGTAGAGATGCAAGAGCATGAGTTTGGTTTCGGATCAGCATATGTGAGTTGTCGATTTCCAGGAAATGATTGCTATAACCCTACCTATGTATCTAAGCTATTGGATTTAGATGGAAAAGGACACACTTTCAATGTCGGTGTTACAGAAAATGCACTCAAGTGGGATGCTTGGGAAGAAGAATGGCTAGGGAGCCCTGAAGAAACGGTAGATGCAATAAGATGGTTAGATAACAACGGTATCAAGATGAGAGGGCACACCCTATTCTGGACAGGGTATCAATATATGCCAGATGATATTTCTGACAATAGGGCAGATTTAGATTACGTAAGGCAAAGGCTTATAGACCGTGTAGAATCAATGATTACACACCCTGTTCTATCGGAACTTGTTACAGAATGGGATATACTAAATGAGATAACACAAAATAGAGATTTAGAAAATATTTTTAATGCAGATTCTAATTTGTCAAATGGCAGAGAAATCTATCAAGAAATTTTTGATAAAGTTAGTACACTACAGCCAGAACATATAAATTATGTAAATGACTATGTCGTGCTATCTGGAGGAGGCTCAAGCAATTTTGTAATAAATCGATATAAAGAATATCTTACAGAACTAGAAGAAAGTGGAGTAAAATTTGATGGAATAGGCTTCCAGTGTCATATAGGTAACCAGCCTACTTCGATATTGAAAGTACAAGCTGTTCTAGATGAGTTTTATCAGAGATACAATAAGCGGATGAAAATCACAGAGTATGATATAAACCCACTAGTGGATGAAGGCATACAAGCAAAGTATTTAGAAGATTTTTTGACCATGATTTTTAGCCATCCTGGAGTAGATGCATTTATCATGTGGGGTTTCTGGGATGGAAATCACTGGAAAGATAATGCTCCATTATTCTATGAAGATTGGTCTTTAAAACCCTCAGGAACGGCTTTTTTTAATAAAGTATTTGATGAATGGTGGACAGAAGAACAAGGGGTTTCTGATGACGCAGGAACTATAATATTTGATGCCTATAAGGGTAAGCATAAGGTGACTGTTACTTTGGGAGATATAGTCATAGAGCAAGAAGTAAATCTTTCTCAAGATGAGACAATAGAAATTCTAATGGATGGTCTGAACTCTACGGATGATCTGGAAGAAAATATGTTTTCTATTAGCCCTAACCCGATACAAAATAATCAGTTAACAATATATTATGGAGATGAATATTCCGATTTAGATTTCATTATTTATAACCTTGAAGGCAAGATTTGTCAGAACCTAGCTAAGGTAGCATCAGGTAAGCCGGTAAATATATCTGTTAGATCAGGTATCTATATTTTATCTTCAGAGAATAATGGAGCCAGATATACACAAAAGATAATTATTCCTTAGTATAAGATTGTGGTTCCAAGAATTTGGGAAGAAGATGCTATAAGCTAATCTTCTAAGTCATATTCTATATCTAACTTCCTTAACATCCTAAAAGCAGAGCTCGAGTTTTTATCATCGATTTCGATTTCAACGGGGTCTCCTTCTAGAAGTATATCTGTAAGTTCATTTGATAAAGAAGGATCCATATTGACAGATATCTCTAATATACAGTTGCCGATAGCCCTTCTATCAGGTCTCTGTGCATTACAGGATAATAAGGTCATATTCATGTTGTAATTTTTAAAAAGTTAAGAAGGAAACAAGTCTGTTTTGCAAGTAACCTATTTTAGAAAATTTATCTATTACTAAGTTTTACATTTTTACAGCAACAACTTCAGTCATAAGTGGACAACAGATGCTTGCACCCTCTACATAGGATAGTGCTTCTAATTCTTCTAGGCCCAATTGACAAACTTCTTTATCTAAAAAACCTGCTTCGATAAGTTTAGGGAAATATATTTTAAAAAAACTTTTGGGCCATTGCCAAGTTAGTTCAGAAGGTGTACTGATTTTTGACATAGGTCTTAGCCTTACAACCTCTAAGTCATGAGCAAAAAATATCTCGGGCAATCTTTTTCCTATATCGATATCACCATCTTGTTCTTTAAAACTTTTCAAAGCTGCAGCAATACACTTTTTCAGATTTGACATAACGGGTTGCGTTTGCAATACAGACCAGTCGTAATATTCATGCATTACGATTACACCTCCAGGCTTCAGTGCCTTTTTTATTTTAGCAATAATTTCCTCAGGGTTAGCAATCCAAGCCATAGCCCAGCGACAATATACTCCATCTAGACTGGTGTCTTCTAGAACCATGTCATCAAAGTCAGAACATACAGCTTCAATATTTAAGTCGTGTAGAGCAGAAGTTTTCTTGAGAAAATCGATATAGGTCTTAGATTTATCTACTGCGATAACTTTGCCAGAGGGTCCTACTATATAAGCAAGATCTCTAGAACAAAATCCTGGTCCTGATCCTAGGTCCATTATAATTTGTCCTTCGCCAAAACCAGCAAAATCCCACCCTTCTCTTGCTTCGCTCGCCCATACCTGATGCTGCAAGCCTAATCTGTGTAACTCAGCTTTTTCTGTTCCTAATATATAGCTGTTTTTTTCTTTTTGACTCATATCGATTGTATATCGTTATTACCTAGGTTTTATATATACATGTAAAAATTGAAATATTTATTGACTTAACCTAGAAGATAGTTCAATCAAAAAAGAAAACATCTGAACAAACAAGAGGATAAAAGCTTTTTAGACTTACTTGATTTATCTTGCTCGTTATTCACTGTTTAGGGTCAGTGTTGTACCTTAGGGCATACAAATTTTTTATATGGCATCAGCATTTGCACATGCTGCAGTAGCAGCGACCATGGGTACAGCGTTTAAGAAAGAGATAAAAGGAACCAAGTTTTGGATATTAGGAATAGTAGCTGCTGTTCTACCTGATGCAGATGTCTTAGCATTTAACTTTGGTATTCCTTATGAACATATGTTTGGACATAGGGGATTCACCCATTCTATATTTTTTGCTTTCTTTTTCTCTTTTGTACTCGTATTTATATTCTACAGAACCAAGACAGGAAAGATAAAAAAACAACTGTTTTTATACTTCTTCTTATGTAGTATATCTCATGGAATCTTAGACGCGATGACAACAGGAGGTAGAGGTATAGCATTCTTAGCGCCATTCTCCGCTGATAGGTTTTTCTTTCCCTGGAGAGTAATACAAGTATCTCCCATGAGTGTAAGTAGGTTCTTTTCTGAGTGGGGCATGCAAGTCATCCGGAGTGAGCTTTTCTGGATAGGGATACCTTGTTTAGTGTTTCTTTTACTTGGAAAAACCCTAAGAAAATTTATTTAGTATTCAGGTAAAACCACGATTGACTTCTCCTTTTTAAGAGACTATCTTTGATGTGTTCTTTATTTAGAGTAAATAGTCAACAGAGACAAGAACAAGCTAAACTTCAATTCTATTTTATATATGGAGTAGAACATGCCTCAGTTAATTCTTGAACTTCCTTTCTTATGAGTTAGCGTATAATAACTCATTTACTAACACAGTATAAATATTTAAAATTATGAAAAAGCAGTATGGCACTTTTATGGTATGTCTGATCTTAAGCTTCTTTTCTATTTTACAAAGCCAAGCAGAAAAAATCGTAGATAACGAGATTACATCTACGGAGATATCTGTTGAACTTTTGGATTTTAAAGGATTACAAGTAAGATCTTATATAGAACTTAGTTGGAAAACAAGAAGCGAAGTAGATTTTGACAAGTTCGAAGTTCAGATTAAAAAAAGACAAGGCTTCAAAACAATAGGCCAAGTAGAAGGAAACGGTAGTCCACAAACACTTACCACCTATAGTTACACAGACACTAGAGCGGAAATCGGTAAGAACGTTTATAGACTGGCCATCATAGACAGAGACGGAACGGTTACATATTTCGAAGAGATAGAGGTCGAACTTCAAGGAAGTTTTGAATTCTTTAATATTTCTCCAAACCCTGCTACAACCAATATTCTTATCGAGGGTAAAGTGTTACGATCTACGGTAACGTCTATATCTATTATAGATATAAATGGTAAGATAATGATAGCAGCAACAGATTGTAAAAGTGATGATGGAGAGCTGAATCATGATGTAGATATTTCTTTACTTGCATCAGGTTACTACTATGTCAAACTAGTACAAGAGAACGATGAAAAAACACTAAAATTTTTAAAAGAGTAAACCGTAAAATGAAGTTTATCTTTCACAAATAATAAGCCCTTCTTACTTTTAAAATTCCTGAAACCCTACTTTAAACTTTCTAGTATTTTTACTAGAGAGTATTTTTTATTTTTGAAGCTTTTATGTTTAAAATTCTTCACATGATTTTTTAGTGTGTTCTTACCAAAAACTTAGGCACGACTTTTGCAAAGTTATGTATTAAAAATATTCTTAATATTATGTGCTATTATGGCGCATTTATTTATCTTTATTTTTTATTTCATGAATCTGGAAGGAAAAAAATACCTTCTTATAAATTGTAAACGAAAATTTTAAGCAATGCCTAGCAAAAAAGCGTCAGCAAAAAAAGCTACTTCTAAGAAAAAAACTACATCAAAAAAACGAGTAGCAAAAGCAAAAGCAACACCTAAAAAATCTGCTGCGAAAAAAGTAACAGCAAAAGCAAAAGCAGCAGCGGCTAAGAAAGCAGCAGCAGCAAAAGCAGCAGCTAAGAAAGCAGC
>CAYYWZ010000010.1:0-86588 GCA_964475415.1 uncultured Saprospiraceae bacterium
AAAGAATAAAGAATTTTTAAAAAATTTCATCTCTAATGGATTTAATTGGTTAGTAAAAATTATTATTGCTCTGCTTGATTGTTTATTAAAGTGAAAAAATTACTAGCTTTTTTTAAAGCTAATTTCAGATTTAATCATTTTCCGCACATCATTAAGATAATAATTCTAAGTGAGATTTCAATAGAATCTTACATTAAATATATATTAACTATTTTTTGCTTAAGCAAAAAATTACTTTTTTAATCAGTACACATCTAACTAATGATGAATTGGATAGTTCGGTTTTTCCTAAAACATTTTTATTTCAGGAAGTTATTTAGCCCAACAAAGCACGATCAAAAAAATATAGCAGAAAACTAAAAATTTGAGTTTGTAGCCTGAGGACAACGAACAGCTTAAATGTAGCTACTCATATGTCATCATTAGGCTTTGCTAACGAAATGATTTGTCACTATTTTAGGTCAAAAATATCGCCAAATCTGCTTTGCTGATATTTATTTATCCTAGGGTTACATTACATTGCACCCTAGGCTATATAGTTTATGCCCTTCAGGCATTTTTTTTTATTGGTCCATATTCTTATTTGCCACCTAAGTAGATATATATGTAATTATATAAATCGACTAATTATACTGAAAAAAGACCTTCAAATAAATATAGCTAAATCAAAAAAGATGCGCTAGGATTTATAGACTACAAATAGCTTAGAGCAGAATTCTGGAACCTGCTTTTTCGAAAGATTGCCAAGCTTGTCACATAAACAAATAAAGAAACAATAAATAAAAAAAGGGAGATATCTAAGACATCTCCCCATCATATTTTTCTAATGACGTATATGCTCTACACGTCTATGTTTGCATACTTAGCATTAGCTTCTATAAAGGCTCTACGTGGTGGCACTTCATCGCCCATGAGCATAGAAAATACATGATCCGTTTCTATAGCATCTTCTATAACTACCTGTCTCATTGTTCTAGTATCAGGATCCATAGTAGTTTCCCAAAGCTGATCTGCATTCATCTCTCCTAGGCCCTTATAACGTTGCGTCTTGATGTTAGCATCTTCCTTCCCTTTAGAGTAAAAATCTATTGCTTCTTGACGTTCCTCTTCATTCCAGCAATATCTGAATTGCTTTCCTTTCTTCACTTGATAAAGCGGGGGCGCAGCGATATAGATATGCCCAGCCTCTATGAGTGGTCTCATATAACGGAAAAAGAAGGTAAGAATCAAAGTTACAATATGACTACCATCTATATCGGCATCACACATAATTACGATCTTATGGTATCTAAGTTTATCAATATTAAGCACACGCTCTCCATCTTTTTCTTCGATACTTACACCCAGAGCAGTAAACATATTTTTGATCTCCTCGTTTTCATAGATCTTATGTTCCATCGCTTTTTCTACATTAAGTATCTTTCCTCTCAGCGGCAAGATAGCTTGGAAAAAACGATCTCTTCCCTGCTTAGCTGTTCCACCGGCAGAATCTCCCTCGACAAGAAATATTTCTGATTCTCCTGGATTCTTAGAACTACAATCACTCAGCTTTCCTGGTAGTCCACTTCCTGTAAGAACGTTCTTACGCTGGACCATTTCTCTAGCTTTTCTTGCAGCATGTCTTGCAGTTGCTGCTAGGATAACTTTCTGGATAATCTTTCTTGCCTGATCTGGGTTTTCTTCTAGATATGCCTTGAGCACATCCCCGACTGCTCTAGAAACTATTCCTGTTACTTCTGAGTTACCTAACTCTCCTTTGGTCTGCCCCTTGAATTGCGGTTCTGGGACTTTTGCAGATACAACAGCGGTAAGACCTTCTCTGAAATCTTCTCCCGATACTTTGAACTTAAGTTTATTGAAAAAACCATTGTCCTGACCATATTGCGAGAAAACTCTATTTACCGCTCTTCTAAATCCACTTACGTGGGTACCTCCCTCTCGGGTATTGATATTATTGACAAATGAAAAAATATTTTCTGAGTAGCTGGTATTGTATTGCATCGCTACTTCTATTTCTACATTCTCTTCTTTTCCTTTTACGTGTATAGGTGGATCGATCAGTTGAGTTCTTGCTTGATCTATATATTTGACAAATTCCTTAAGGCCTCCTTCTGAGAAGAATTCCTCGTATCTAAACTTTCCTTCCTCGTCCTTACTTCTCTCATCTGTCAGCGTAAGCGTAAGTCCGCTGTTAAGGTAAGCCAATTCTCTAAGTCTATTGGCAAGGGTCTCGTATTTGTATTCTAGTATGTCAAATATCTCACCGTCTGGAGTGAAAGTAATGATCGTTCCGTTTGCATCTGACGATCCTACCTCAGCAACAGGAGCTTGAGGAATACCTTTTTTATATTCTTGTTTGTAAATTTTGCCTTCTCTATGTACTTCTGCAATCAGCAAAGAAGATAAGGCATTGACACATGATACCCCTACACCATGTAATCCACCAGAAACCTTATAGGTATCCTTATCGAATTTACCACCAGCGTGTAGTACCGTCATGACAACCTCTAAAGCAGATTTCTGCAGCTTAGCATGCATACCTACAGGTATACCTCTACCGTTATCAATTACTTTGATAGAATTATCATCTAATATAAAGAGATCTATCTTATTACAATGACCAGCCAGGTGCTCATCAATAGAGTTGTCTACCACCTCCCATACTAAGTGGTGTAATCCCTTCGTATCCGTGCTTCCGATGTACATTCCAGGACGTTTCCTTACCGCTTCAAGACCTTCTAGCGCCTGTATATTATTAGCATCGTAATTACCTTGCATTTTGCTCATATATCTACTTGATTTATCCTTTGATTAACAGGCTGCAAAGATACTGAAAATAACTCGCTTTATAAATAAATATAATGTTTAAGATTAAGTAATATTATCAGGCTGACTTACATGAAAAACGCAACAAAATCAAATATTTTTACGTTTGAATGTCATCATCTGTTGATCCCCTTACTAAACCAATAAAATCTATATGTACAAATTAATAATTTGCTTAGGCTTATGCTTTGTTCAGCTGACACTCTTGTCTCAGAGTACGGAAACGCTAGAAATGTTCAATAAGGCTATAGAGGCGTATAATGCTAAAAAATTCAATGTCGCCGTAAATCTATATGGAAAGGCCATCAGCGCGGATCCGAGCTATACTAAGGCCTACTATAATAGAGGAAATACCTATTTACAACTAAAAAAATACAAAGCAGCAATAAGTGATTTCCAGAAAGCTACAAGCTTAGAACCAGACTATACTAAAGCTTATTATTATCTCGGATATGCGCAAAAGCAGCAAGAAGACTATAATAGCGCGCATAATAACTTCACTACAGCTCTAGAACTTGACAATAGCTACCAAAGTGCCTATCTCCAAAGGGGTACAGTCAATATGAAACTAAAGCGATACGCTGATGCTGCTGAAGATTTCACCTCTTCACTAGCTTTAAAACCAGACCAATATTCAGCAATATACAATCGAGCTGTCTGTTATAATAAACTAGAAATTTATGAAAAGGCTGTAGAAGACTATACCGTAGCATTAGAAATAAAGCCTGAAAAAGAAAAATTGATTATGTCTAGGGGCAAGGCCCTACTTAAGGATGAGTCCTATAATGAAGCCATCGCAGACTTCAAGCTATATCTTAGCAGTAATAAATCTGCTGAAGCTAACTACTATATAGGTTATTGTCTTCTAAAGTCTGATAACTATGCTGAAGCTGGAAATTACTTTGACGAAGCGCTAGAACTTAAAAGCGATTATAAGGCTGCAGCAGCTAACAAGGCCATCTGTAGCCTACAACTTGAAGATTTCGATACAGCTCTAGTAGACTATACTAGACTAATAAAAATAGAAAATGATAACGAAAAACATTATTTGAATAGAGGCATCTCTAATTTACAGTTAGGCAATTATGCTGAAGCGGTAGATGACTTCTCTTACGCCATAGATATAAAGTCATCATTTCCAGAGGCTTATTATAACAGAGCAAATGCCTTTGTAAAACTTAATAAGAACTCCAATGCCTGTTCTGATATCAAGAAAGCTTCAAAATTAGGCTATGAAGATGCTGATAAATATGTGAAAATCTTGTGCAATTCAGCAGCTAACTAAAAAAGTGTGCGAAAATTTTACTGAAAATCAAGGAGTTACAATAGACTCCTTGATTTTTTTTTGCTTAAAGGCTTGTTTGTTAATGAAAAGACATATACTTTTGCAGCCCTTAAGGTTTTAAGGTATTAATAATAGATAAATATTAAAAAAAGTGGATACATTAAGTTATAAAACTAAGTCTGCCAACAAAAACACCGTAGAAAGGAAATGGGTCATCATAGACGCTGAAGGTGAGATCGTAGGTAGAATGTGTACAAAGATAGCTGATATCTTAAGAGGAAAGAATAAGCCTAGCTTTACTCCTCATGCAGATACGGGTGATTATGTTATCGTAATAAATGCTGATAAAGTAAGATTTACGGGTGACAAGTGGGCACAAAAGCAATACATCCGTTACTCTGGTTATCCAGGTGGACAGAAAAGAACTACTGCAGCAGAGTTAAATACCAAAAAGCCTACTAAGGTGGTAGAAAATGCTGTAAAAGGAATGCTTCCTAAAAATAAGTTAGGAAGAGCCGTTTTTAACAAATTATTTGTTTACGCTGGTACTGAGCATCCTCATGCTGCACAGAAACCTGAAACAATCTAAGAAATATGGAATCAATAAATACAATAGGTAGAAGAAAGGCTGCAGTAGCTAGAGTATATCTTACTCAAGGTAGCGGCAAGTTTACTGTAAACGGTAAAGACTACAAAGATTACTTCCCACAAACAGATATTCAATTTAAGATAGATGATCCGTTCAAGACTGTTAATGTCGAAGGAACATACGACCTTAAGGTAAATGTAAATGGTGGTGGATTTAAAGGTCAAGCTGAGGCAATCAGAATGGCAATATCTAGAGCGCTATGTAAAATAGACGAGGATTTCAGAAAACCACTAAAGGACAAGAAATATCTAGTAAGAGATGCTAGAGTTGTTGAACGTAAGAAATTTGGTAAGCCAAAGGCAAGAAAGAGCTTCCAATTCTCAAAACGTTAATATTTTTCTATCATCTATTATCAACTAAAGTAAATTATGAATACACCAAAATATAATGAGTTACTAGATGCAGGAGTGCATTTCGGACACATGAAAAGAAAGTGGAATCCTAAAATGAGCCCATATATCTTTATGGAGAGAAAAGGTATCCATATTATAGATCTTAACAGAACACTAGAATGTTTAGAGGAAGCAGGAGCAGCTATGAAAGCAATTGCTAAGTCTGGTCGTAAAGTAATGTTTGTTGCCACAAAGAAGCAAGCTAAAGAACAAGTATCTAAAGCTGCAAGATCAGTGAACATGCCTTTCGTTACAGAAAGATGGTTAGGAGGAATGATGACTAATTTCTCTACAATCAGAAAGTCTGTAAAGAAGATGAATAATATCGACAAAGTCTTAGGTGATGTATCTGTAACAAGTATCACGAAGAAAGAAAGACTAATGTTGACTAGAGAAAGAAACAAACTAGAAAAAGTATTAGGAGGTATAGCTAATCTTAACAGATTACCTGCTGCTATTTTCATCGTGGATATCCACCATGAGCATATTGCAATAGCAGAAGCTAGAAAACTAGGTCTTAGAACTTTCGGTATGGTAGATACTAACTCAAATCCTAATCTAGTGGATTTCCCTATTCCTTCCAATGATGATGCAGCAAAGTCTATAGATGTTATCACTAACTATCTTACTTCTTGTATCAAAGAAGGATTAGAAGAAAGAAGAAAAGCTAAGGATGAAGCTCCAGCAGCAACTGCTAAGGCTTAATAAAGTAAAATTATCTTATAAACGTTATAATTTAAAAATAGAATGAGCGTAAAAATATCAGCAAGCGATGTCAAAAAATTAAGAGATAAGACAGGCGCTGGGATGTTAGATTGTAAAAACGCACTTTCAGAAAATGGAGGTGATTTCGAAAAAGCAATCGAATACTTAAGAAAAAAAGGTCAAAAATTATCTGAGAAAAGAGCAGATAGAGTAGCTAACGAAGGCGTTGTTATCGCTAAGGTATCTTCTGACAATAGCAAAGGAATCGTAGTAAAGCTTTCATGCGAAACAGATTTTGTTTCTAAGAACGAAGACTTCATAGCTATGACTAATGAAATAGCTGAACTGGCATTAGATGTTTTCCCTGCTACTAAAGATGAGTTGCTTGCTGCAGCTTATGCAGGAACAACTCTAGGAGAGAAAATAACGGAGCAGATCGGAGTGATCGGAGAGAAAATAGAACTTACTGATTACGAGAAACTAGAATCTCCGATGGTAATGAACTACATACACATGGGTAATAAAGCTGGTGTAATTGTAGGTCTTAACAAAGCTTCTGACAACTTTATCAACCCAGGGAAGGATGTTGCTATGCAAGTAGCCGCTATGAAGCCTCTAGCTGTAGATAAAGATGGTATCGACTCAGCTATTGTAGAGAAAGAAATAGAGATAGGAAAAGAAGTAGCTAGAAAAGAAGGGAAGCCTGAGGAGTTACTAGAAAGAATAGCACAAGGAAAACTAAACAAATTCTTTAAAGAGAATACTTTACTAAATCAGACATTTGTAAAGGATGGCAAGAAAAGTGTTGCCGACTACCTTAAGAGTGTAGATCCTGAATTATCTGTCGTGGATTTCAAGCACGTAAAGTTAGGATAAATTGTATTTTATAGAGCGACTCATTTGAGTCGCTTTTTTTATGTCTAGTCAAAAAAACGAAGATATTTTGAAATTTAACAGAGTACTACTTAAGCTAAGCGGAGAATCTCTAATGGGTGATTCAGGATTCGGAATAGATCCTAAAAGATTAGAGCACTACGCTAAAGAAATAAAACAGCTAGTAGCAATGGATGTAGAAATTGCCATAGTTATAGGTGGTGGAAATATCTTCAGAGGTTTGCAAGCAGAAGCTAGCGCTATAGAAAGAGTACAAGGTGACTATATGGGTATGCTTGCTACCTGTATCAACGGTCTAGCCTTACAGAGTGCTCTAGAAAATGAAGGTATCTATACTAGATTAGTATCTGCTCTAGAAATGAAAGAAATAGCTGAACCTTATATCAGAAGGCGAGCTATAAGACACCTAGAAAAAAAGAGAGTCGTTATCTTCTCTGGAGGAACGGGAAGCCCATACTTTACAACCGACTCAGCAGCAGCCCTACGTGCTAGTGAGATCAAAGCTGACGCTATCCTTAAAGGTACGAGAGTAGACGGCGTGTACAGTGATGATCCTGAAAAAAATAAAGATGCTATAAAATATGATACCATTACATTTAATGATGTTATCCGCCAAGGCTTGAAAATAATGGACATGACAGCCTTTACCCTCTGTTCTGAAAACAACATACCGATTGTAGTATTTGATATAAATGGTAATGGGAACTTAGCAAAAGTAGCGAAAGGGGATCATATAGGTACCCTAGTCTGTAACTAAGTTGAACAGCTGATTGTTCACTATTCTAACAGACTTATCCTACAACATCTAAATCTAGGTCGCCATAAAATTTCAAATCCTTGTTCAGGATATATTTCGTATAGTATGCTATTTGTCCCGTATGATAGGAGAAGTGTTCTATAATGTGTACGACTATACTCATTCCGGTCTCACTGAATCCTTGGACCTTTCTCTCTCTTAATAATTCTTGCTCCGTAACTGCTGCAACAGTTAGTTTAACCTCCTTTGCTAATTGCTCTAACTGTTCTATCAATAGTTGTTTCTTTATCCTAGATGATGCTAAGAATTCTTCGCGTCGCTTTCTATTATCTGGCTTACCTCCTATACTTGAAATAAAATACTGTCTTACATTCCCGCAAAGGTGAAGGACCAAATTCCCAACACTGTTCGTCTGTTCGTTTTTTTTGTACCAAATAGCATCCTCTGGAAGTTCGTTTAAGCACTGGATTATTCTAGGAATAGATTCCTCTAATAATCTTCTTTCTATTTCTGATTGTAATAAATCTACAAGGCTCATATTTTATACATTCCATTTTTTATATCGTGATAGCCATAGTCCCTACTGCTACTTTTATATCCCTTGCCTCCGCAAGACTCATCATACAAGATTCTAGCGTTGCACCTGTGGTAATAATATCATCTACCAATAAGATATGTTTACCATGTAACATATCTGGCTTCTTAATCTCTATAGTACTGTGTACATTTTCTAAGCGCTGTGTTCTATTTAATCCAGTCTGAGAACTTGTCTCTTTTGATTTTACTAGATTATCACTCATCACAGGGATCTTTATCACTTCACTGATACCATTGGCAAATAGTTCGCTTTGATTAAATCCTCTCTTCTTCATTTTTTTATAATGTATAGGTACAGGAACTATGTAATGTAGCTCACCCACAAATTCTGTCTCTAGTAAAGCCTTACCAAAATAGTTACCTAAGACCTCAGCAATATCCCTATGTTTCTTGTATTTCAGATTATTCATCATCCGATGCACCATTCCTTTCTTATGCAAGTATAAGAGAGCAGCACCAAAAGATACTTTATGCCTACCAGCAAAATGAAATAACAATTCATTCTCTTGGTTCTCAAAATGATCTGTAAAGGGAAGTTCGTATAAACATGAGGTACAGAAAATTTGATTTTTAGCTGGTGGCTCTGTATCACATGCGTAGCAAATTTCTGGATAGAGCAGGTAAATAAGATCTGATATAATTTCTCTAAAAGATGGCACTGGATTAAGATAAAAAAAAGCAACATCAATAGTCAAGTCCTAGAGAAAAAAGATAAAAAAAACGTCCACTCTTGGGAAGAGCAGACGCCTCAAAACAAAACGAAAAACCAACTTTATTTTAAATCACAGACTCACTGTTCTTTTTTTATTTTTATATAACTATAACGTTATTAATGCTAATAAGGTTATAACTTTTTCTTTAATTTTACTAAAATAGTCTTCCCCATACCATTTCTAAGAATATCAAGCTCGATCTGATCACCCACTTTTGAGTATTTTAATACTTCAGATAAATCTTCATAATCATCTATCTTAGATCCATTAGCTTTTACAACAACATCTCCAGGAAGTAATCCAGCAAATTGCGCACCACTGCCATTCTCTACACCTGAAATAT
Source organism: uncultured Saprospiraceae bacterium (assembly GCA_964475415.1). Classification (GTDB taxonomy): domain Bacteria; phylum Bacteroidota; class Bacteroidia; order Chitinophagales; family Saprospiraceae; genus CALCMJ01. The sequence goes on from CAYYWZ010000010.1 coordinate 9,162, forward strand.
AAAAGCCTTTGTCTACCGTCAGATCAAATTCTTTTTTCAATTCCTCATCTACATCATAACCCTCTATACCTAAGTTAGCTCTTTCTATATTTCCATTTTCTATAATATCTGTAACAATATCTTTAACAAGATTAGATGGTATAGCAAACGAATATCCAGCAAATACACCTGTAGGTGTAGCTATAGCCGTATTGATACCTATAAGTAATCCTTCACTGTCTACCAGAGCACCTCCACTGTTCCCAGGATTTACAGCAGCATCAGTCTGAATAAATTCCTCAATAGACTTAGCTCCTTCTATAAGATCAAGATCTCTTCCCTTAGCACTAACTATGCCAGCAGTTACTGTAGAAGTCAAATAACTAAAAGGATTTCCAACAGCTAAGGCCCACTCCCCTACTCTTACTTTATCAGAATCTCCGTAGTCTAAAGTCTCTAAACCAGTAGCTTCTATTTTTATTACTGCAAGATCTGTTGCAGGATCTGTTCCTATCTTTACAGCTTTGTATTCTTTATTATCAGATGTTACTACTTTGATTTCATCCGCATATCCTACTACATGATTATTGGTTACAATGTATCCATCTTCTGATATAATCACTCCAGAACCTGTACCACTCTTAGGACCATAAAAATTTCTTCCAAATAGATCTCCTCCAAAAAAATCATCCATCCCAAACATTTCAAACGGGTTAGATCTTCTTGATTTTTTTCTTCTCTCTTGAATTCTTTGTTGCGCTAATTGCTGACTCTCTACCGCAGAGATATGAACTACTGCTGGTGTTGCTAACTCTGAAGCAGTAACAAAATCAAAAGGAAGTGCAGATCCGACACTAGCGTTAGAAGCAAGAACTGTCTTAGGTGATTGGTTAAATTCTTGTTGCTCTTGCGTTTTATTTATGTTAATCAAGGCGAAAGTGAATAATCCGCCTATCATTCCGGCTAATATTAGTGAGAATAAGTTTTTCATTCTTTACAAATTAGTTTTGTGTGATTGTAAACTGATCTATAAAACGCAATAATATTCCTGAAGTTTGTCCGACTTAATTTGTTTAACAATACATTAACACGCATGCTGTTTAGATTATCTTCCCCAATATTCTCCTATTTTTTTTGATGAATTGACTTATGAACCTTCTTAATAGAGTTTCTTGCGGCAGATTAATGCTCTTCTATTAGAAAAAGATTAGAAAAAAGAATCCGGCTGATTCTTGTGAACCAGCCGGAACTAAATAACTACATTAATTTATATCTATATAGATCGTATTAATGATTGTTAGCCATAACGGTAATCCGTTCATTAGCTAATGTTTTATTATACTTATCTATTATCTTTATGGTGTATACACCTGATACCAGATCAGCTAAGTTAAGATCTGTACCGCCATCAGTGGTTCTATTCATTAATAATTTACCATTTACATCATAAATCAGGAATCTAGGACTCGTGATCTCGCTTATTCCTTTTATATTTATTTTATCCGTGACTGGGTTGGGGAAAAAACTGATATAAGATTTACCTATAACATCTGTAAAATCCAAGGATCTGATTTCAGAGTTCTTATATCTTCCGTCGAGATCTACCATTTTCAATCTGTAATAATTCACTCCGTCAGCGGGATTTTCTACGGTATAGCTATAGTTACTTTCTTCTAAGCTATTATCACTTTCAAGTTTACCTACGAAGCTAAATGCCCTACCATCTATAGAACTTTCTATCTCGAAGTGGGAGTTGTTAATTTCATTTGTCGTTTTCCATTGTAACAATGCTTTTGCTCCTGATTTAAAAGCAGCAAAACTTAAAAGATCTACAGGCACTGAAGCATCAGCAGAAGTAAATACCATAGCATTATCATCTAGGAATGAAAAACAATCAGCACTTCCTGTAATATGAGCTGATGGTACTATATTTACATTTATTCCTACACCTTGTTGTTCTTCACTAGATATCTGTGTCACGATATAAGGTATTTCTATAAGTGAACAATCTCCAGCGGGGATATCACTAGTCTGGGTGAAAATCCACGTACCTAGAACATATTCCGCTGAGAAATAAAAAGGCATCGTCGGAGATCCATTAGGATCCATCTTACTATCTGATATCAATACCTTGAGCGGACCTAGATTATCTAGAGGAACTTCTTGTTCATCATTACAAAAATTGACAGTTATTGTTACTGGGTCATTCAGCAATAGATTACTTGCTGGCGATATGATGGCTGCCCCCATAGATGCATCGAAGCAATCTTGAGCAAGTATTGGAGATAGCATCATAGAGAAAGCAAATAAAAAATAAATTTTTAAAAATTTCATCTTAAGATTTTTTTTGAGGTTATGAGTTATTGCAATAATATATCTCCAAGAGAATTTACGCTTAGGATATTTTTAACTCAATCTTTTAAGAGGTGGAGTAAAGGGGTCTTGTAAAAACTTAAAAAGCGACTGTATCTTTTAAGCCTCTTTTTATAAAAATAATAATTTTAGCTGAGTATTATTTTGGTAAGATGGAAAATGTAAAATATTTTACAAATGGAATAGCCTCACAATAAGATATTAAAAATGATTTGACTTTTGTTTACTCAATCTTATATATAAACAAGGATTTTACTCTACTATTTAGACGATCGATTAGGATCAAAGTGAACCCAACCTTGTGCTTTTATATCGTGGATATTTCCTCCAGATGTATGTAGCTTGATCCCATCTTTCCTATCTGTAATCTCACCTATTATGTAGGCAGTAGGCATATATCTAATTTTTTCTAAGTCAGAAGAATCTATTGTAAATAGCAGCTCGTAATCTTCTCCACCATTCAGTGCACAGGTTATGGGATCCAACTTGAACTTAAGTGCCATTTCTTCAGCATCAGGATGTATAGGCACCTTAGCCTCTTCTATATAAGCTCCGACCTTACTGCTTTTACAAATATGAAATATTTCTGATGCAAGTCCATCAGAGATATCTATCATCGAAGTAGGTTTGATATTTTCTTTTCTGAAATGCAAAACAGCATCTTTCGCCGCTTCAGGTTTTAGTTGTTTTTCTATAATATAATTTTGTTGCTCGAGGTCAGGCTTCACGTCTGGACCAGATAGAAAAACTTGCTTTTCTCTTTCTAGAATTTGTAAGCCTAGATATGCCGCTCCCAAGTCTCCCGTTATACAAACGATATCTCCTGGCTTGGCTCCTGATCTATAGGTAATTTCTTCTTCTTTGGCTTTTCCTATTGCTGTTATACTTATAGTAAGTCCCTTCGGAGAAGAAGTTGTATCACCTCCTATAAGGTCTACGTTATACATCTTGCAAGCAGCTTCTATTCCGGCATATAATTCCTCTAAAGCCTCTACTGAAAATCTGTTAGATAAGGCAAGAGATACAGTAACCTGCTCAGGTATAGCATTCATAGCATAGATATCAGATAGATTCACAACAATAGACTTATACCCAAGATGTTTTAGAGGGGCATAGATCAGATCGAAATGTATACCCTCGACTAAGAGATCCGTACTGATGACTGTACAAGCTCTATCCCCTTTGATCACTGCTGCATCATCACCTATACCCTTAATGGTAGAAGCATGCTTAAGTTTAATGTCTTTTGTTAAATGCTCTATGAGACCAAATTCTCCAAGTTCGTTTACATCTGTCCTTTTTTCCATACTGCAAAGCTAAGGAATCATTTGTTAGAAAAATTATTTTGAGGCAAGCTTCTCCTTTACTATAGACCAGATGTTATCATTTTCTGGTAAGGGAGCTTCTATTACAATATTCTTTTTAGAAACTGGATCTGTAAAATGATATTTATAAGAATGTAAATAAATGGATCTGTCTTTATTTTTTCTTCTTGCTCCATATTTTACATCTCCCTTAACGTGGAGTCCTTTCTCAGCTAACTGCGCTCGGATCTGATGGAATCTTCCCGTCTTAAGACTTATGTTGAGGACAAAGTAATTATCTAACTCATGGATCACCTTATAATCTAAAACGGAGACTTTTGCCTCTGACTCTTCAGAAGACTCAGAAACAATAGATTTTCTCTGTTTACCATCTTTCGTTAGATAATGTTTTAGCTTTCCTTCTTTGGGCAGATCAGCTTTTGAGGTAATGGCTAGATATTCCTTTACAAATAGATCTTCCTTCTGTAGCTTATTAAGGTGAGCTGTAAAGCTTTTCTTTTTTGACATTATAACCACACCACTTGCTGGCCTGTCTAGTCTATTGATTAAGTGCAATTTTGTTTTACAATAGATCTCAGCTATATCTTTGAGGCTTTTGTCTCCTGATAGATCTGACTGAACAGGCAATTCTGCTGGCTTATTCAATGCTATAAATCCATGCTTATTTTCTATTACTAGATCAGAAATCCTAATGTCCATTTATGAGATTATATCTTAGTAGCTATGCGGAACAATATCGTACGCTGAAGCTATCTGTTATATTTTTTGAAGGAAGCCGTTATGGCATCTGCAAGTTTTCTATCTTTTTCTGTTACAATATTTCCGGCATCATGAGTAGAAAGTTCTATCTGTACAGCATTATATTCATTGATCATCTTGGGGTGATGGTTTTGCTTCTCTGAATGTATTGCTATCTCCGTCATAAAAGCAAAGGCCTCTACAAAATCTTGCAGCCTAAATGTTGCCTTCAGTTTATTATCTTCTTCTACCCACATAAAAACATCACTTGAATGACCAATCATAGTTATCTAGTCTAAGAATACATTGTGTCAACAGATCTATGGTATCAGAAATATCTGATTTATCCGCCATCTCTATAACCTGATGTAAATACCTGGTAGGAATAGAGATACCTCCAGCTATGCAACCACCGTTAGAATGTCTCTGCATGCCAGCAGTATCAGTTCCTCCGGCAGGCAAAACTTCCATCTGATATTTTATATTCTCTTCCTCTGCTACTCCTTTCATAAACTCTACCATTCTATAGTCACAGATAGTAGCACCATCTAGAACTTTTATAGCTGTGCCTTCTCCTAAAGAGGTAATTTTTTCATGTGGCGCTGCTCCAGGCAAATCGTAGGCAAGGGTAACATCTAAATTAATACCGAAATCCGGATCTATTCCAGAAGAAGCTGCAATAGCACCTCTCAGTCCTACTTCTTCTTGTACAGTAAAAACAGCATATAAATCACAAGGTAACTGGTGGTCTTTTAATTTTTTAAGCGTCTCTAATAATATAAAAACAGAAACTCTATTATCTATGGACTTAGAATTGACACAGTTCCCCATTTCTATCAAGGTTCTCTCTCTAGTTATAGGATCTCCAACTTTTATTAGTTTCTTAACCTCCTTTGCAGGAAGTCCCGTATCGATAAAATAATCAGATACCTTAGAAGGTACTTTTTTCTCTGCTAGCGTCATCGTATGTATAGGCTTAGTTCCCATAACACCTATTACGTCTTCTTTTCCATGAATAATTACTCGCTGTGATGTTAGGGTCTTAGGATCAAAACCTCCTAAAGTATGAAACTTAATAAATCCTTCATTAGTAATATAAGTTGTGATAAAGGAGATCTCATCCATATGAGCCGTAATCATAAGTCGATCGTCAGCTCTTCCTCGACGTATCGCTATAAGATTCCCCATAGCATCAGCTTCTATCTCATCAACTAATCCTTCTAGCTGTTCAATTAAAAAAGATCGTACTCTCTGCTCAAATCCAGGAGCTCCAGGAATTCTGCAAATTTCACTTAGTAATGGAATATTTATCATTTATCACAGTTTATGAACCGTTTATGAACCGTTTATAACGACTAAATTAGCATTTAGTTAAATAATAGCGAAATACTAAGCTTATAGATTATGATTAATTACCACTATCGTCTAGAATTATGGGAAATTAGTGCCTACGTATTTATCTATATAAATTAAGAGATGCAATTTAGAACAGAAATAGAAGCAAAAGAATCAACGAACAATATACTTTTAAACCAAAAGCTATTATTAATAGGCTCTTGCTTCTCTCAAGAAATAGGTAGTTTCTTAGCCTATCATAAATTTACTACTTCTATAAACCCTCTAGGTATCGTTTTCAATCCTGTAAGTCTAGAAAAAATGATCGATCGTATCATTTCAAAAAATCCTGTCCTACTTACAGAACTCACAGAGCAAGATGGGATTTTTTCTCATTATGATTTCCACAGTTCTTTTAATACGACTTCAGCATCGCAGTATGTTCAAAAGATAAATGATACCATTTCTGCAGTCAGCTCTTACTTATCAGAATGTGACCATATATTTATCACATTAGGAACGGCTATTGTACATAGTTTAATAGAAAAAGATTCTATAGTAAGCAATTGTCATAAGATGCCAATGACTCTATTCCGAAAATCAATCTTAAATCTTCAGCAAATAACTAATAGTCTTCAAAAAATAAATAATGCATTATATGCTCTTAACAAGAATATCTCTATCCATTACACCTTAAGTCCTGTACGACATACTAGAGAAGGATTAGAAAATAACACTATCAGTAAATCGCTGTTACGGACAGCTATAGCGGAAACTATTTCTGAAAATCCTAATATCAACTATTTTCCTTCTTATGAAATAATGATAGATGACCTAAGAGATTATAGATATTATAAAGAAGATCTTATACACCCTAATAAGATGGCAGTTTCTTACATCTGGCAAAAATTCTGTGATATTTACATGTCAAGAGAGCTTTTCAGTCAAGTAGAGATCATCAACAAAATAAATAAATCTGTAGAACATAAAGCTATGCTCCCCACATCTGAAAAACATCAGAACTTTCTTAGAGATTTAATAGAGAAAATAAAAACTACCGAAAATACTTTAGGTCTAGATTATTCTTTAGAGAAGGAAAAAGTACTTGCACAGATAATAAGCTAGATCAAATTCTTCTAGCATTCGCCTTGGAGATATCTATATGGTCATTATGAACTTCTGCATCTATGTGAACTAGTCCCGGCATTTTTCCTTTTTGTATCGAACCTAACTCCTGATATGAAAGTGCCGCTGCACCATTCTCTGTTGCCCAGGCAAACAATGTTTCTAGCGGAATAAAGGAGTTATACTTTTTTATGGTTTTTATTTCTTCTAGTATAGACAATTGCCAGTTAGACGTAAGACTATCTGTACCTATAGTAAGCTTAGCGCCCGCTTCTATAAATGCTCTATAATCAGGCAAGGCATTTTCGATATATAGATTTGCATTAGCACAGGTGGCCCAGTAAACTGAATCATACTTTGTCATAGCTATTTCGATGTCTGACTTTCTCGTAAGCGTATTATGCACAAATAAAGGCTTATGATCCTTTGACAAATTATCTAATATATAATGAATAGATGTTTTTCCTGTATGCTTAAAGTTATCTAAAGAAAATCCGAAATTTTTATAAAAATCATAGAAAGCTCCCTGTCCTTCTATAAACATCTGATCTTCTGCTGGCGTCTCTTGATTGTGTACACTTATGGTTTTACCTTTTTCGTTTTGCTGATCTACATAGTTCAGCAAACCTTGTGATACTGTATATGGAGCGTGAGGAACAAGCGCAATATCCAAATCTGGGAATGCGGAAAACTGATCATAGACTTCCTTGTATTGGGCAATAGTTGCCTCCGTGAGATGATCTTGTATAAAGTCAAACATCTCTATGAAAGTGTAATATTTTATTTTACTATTTCTTTTGCAATCTAAAGTATCTGCTTTGTTAGAAATATCTCCTACTGCTACTATACCATTATCATACATGTAAGAGTCCGCAGTCGATATAGCTTCCTGAACAATTTCTGCTGCAATCTCTCTATGCTTTACAACATCAGAAATAAAATGAATAAGGCCTGTACCTGTTGCAATTTTCCCCACCATATGAGAAAGCTCTAAATGGCAATGGGTATTGACAAAACCTGGTACTAAAATTCCAGAATAGCTTTCTACCTTTGAGCTATCAGATAATTCATTTAAAAGATCTACGATCATACCCTTACCATCAAGAACAATTATTTTGTTCTCTATAAATTTTCCTTCTACAAATATCTTATCTGCAGTGATATATCTCATGCTTAGAATTCTTTTGTAATTAGACCGTTCTTCATCCTAGGTTCAAACCAAGTACTTTTAGGTGGCACCGTTTTCATATCATCGGCAACTTTTACAAGTTCCTCCTTAAGCAATGGATAGATTAAAAAAGCGATTTTATTCTGATTCTTATTTACTTCTTCTTCCAGTATCGATAAAGGTTCAGTACCACTATAATATTTGACACGTTTATCTTCTCTTACATCTACTATTCCTGCTATTTTATTGAGTATATATAGGTTAAACAAATTCGTATCAAGGCAGACTTTCTCACTGCTGTGCTTATCTATTATTTTAGCTTTCCACCTTATGCTGAACCAGCTGCTTTGAAGGAACATAATAATCTCAAATTTACCTTTAGGCTTTCTAGCTTTTTTTATCTTTTTTATCTTGCAGTACTTACTTAGTGCAACTAAGAAATTTGCCAAATCTGTCTGACCTAGTACGTCCACTACTCTGTTGTAATCCCAGATCTTAAGTTGCTTAAAAGGAATATAAACAGTAAGTATTTTACCAAATTTTTCCTTTGCATTTTCTAACTCTTGACTATTGTGTAATATAGCTGTGGTAGAACATCTATGATGTCCGTCTGCTATATAACTTTTCTTTATCTGTTCTTTAAAAATAGATCTTAGCGATTCTACCTTTGCTCCATCTTTCACTTCCCAAAAATTGTGCGTCTCCTTATTTTCGAAATCCAGACTAACTATAGATTTAGATTCTGATTTTATCTTAGCTACAAATTTATTTAAGTCTTCATTATCAAAATGGGCGAGCAATACAGGTTTTATCATTGCCTTCCGTTGCAATATGAGACGCATCATTTCTTGTTCTTTGGGAGCAAGTGTTTTTTCGTGTTTGAGAATCTTATTATTTTTCAGATCTCTTATATCCGTGCAACTTACTATGCCTGTATAACTGGATTGTGGAGATCGAATTTCATAGATGTAGAAAGCCTCTTGAGCACTCTTATCAAAAAATCCAGAGTTATAATACTCGTTGAACTGATATTTCATAGAGTTGAAAAATGAGTCCGTTGAAGCTACTAAATCGAGCTTAGGAAAGATCGCTTGAAATGGGAAAATATTCATCTAGTCAGTACTTTACATTCGTTCTAACTATAAATGTGACAAAATATGAGCCAAAAAAAGCTTTTAACGCATCATTTTTAGATAGTTGCCTATAAGCCAGCTTGATTTAGAGCCTATTATGTTCTCTAAAGCCTTATCCGCTTTGACAGAAAAAAGGTTTAGCTCTTCTATTACTTTACAAAATTCACTAGACTCTGTACACTTACCTTGTATAGGTTTCAGCTCCTCGGTAAGTTTGATAAGGGGTTCTAATTCTTTCTTCTTTCTTTCTTTGATGATCTTAGTGAAGGCTGTCCATATATCTTTTTCAGCTTCAAAGAAATCTTTTCTCTGACCTTCTATATTTACTTTTCTTATCAGCTCCCATTCCATCAAGCACTTTAAATTTTGATGTACGTTACCTCTTGAAATATCTAGCAACTCCATGATTTCATCAGCACAAACTGGCTCTATATTGATAAGTAACAAAGCATGGATCTGTCCCATAGTCTTGTTGACTCCCCAGTTAATTCCCATAAGGCCCCAGGCGTTGATAAACTTTTCTTTTCCTTCCGACAGATTCATAAGCAATATAATAGTTTAATAGCCTAATTGTTCAAACCAGTTTTAAACTTTCGGGTTTACAAATGGCACTTTTGTGATTTTAGCATCCATTGTTTTTTTTCTAAACTGGATCTTTATTGTTGTATGATCATCCAAGTAGGCCTTATCGATATAGCCCATTCCGACTGGATGGCCTAGGCTAGGAGACATCGTACCTGAGGTTACAACTCCGATCTCTTTTCCATCCTGAGATAAGATAGGATATCCTTTTCTAGGTACTCTTCTATCTTCTAATGTAAAGCCTACAAGCTTCTTGCTCACTCCTTCTTTTTTCTGCTGCGCAAAAATTTCTTGTGAAGAAAAAGCAGCTTTCTTTTTAACCTTAGTTATCCAAGACAGACCTGCTTCTATAGGTGATGTATTATCATCTATATCATTTCCGTATAAGCAATACCCCATTTCTAATCTCAAGGTATCTCGAGCACCTAAGCCCGCAGGCATGATATTGTGCTCCTTTCCAGCGTCTATGACCGCATCCCATATATCTCCTATATCTTCGTTTACAGCATATAGCTCTACACCCCCTGAGCCGGTGTATCCAGTTGCAGAAACTATAACATTTTCTTTCCCTGCAAACTTCATTTTACGGAAACTGTAATATGGAATCTCACTAAGATTTTCCTCACATAAGGACTGAACAATAGCTATACTGTTAGGACCTTGCACCGCTATAAGTCCTGTTGACTCAGATATATTTATCAATCTAGTATCATAAGAATTTTTACTGCTGATCCAGTCCCAATCCTTTTGCATATTAGAAGCATTAACGACTAGCATAAATGCCATTTCGCCCTCGCTACACTGATCTTCGTCTAGCCTGTAGACTAACATGTCATCTACTATGCCTCCATCATCATTAGGGATGCAACTATACTGAGCCTGACCTATCGCTAGCTTAGAGGCATCATTAGAGCTTATGCTCTGTACTAATTGCAGGGCCTCCTTTCCTTTGACAATAAACTCTCCCATGTGGGACACATCGAAAATTCCAGCATGTTTTCTGACATTGATATGTTCTTCTGATATAGGACCGTAACTTACCGGCATATCGTATCCTGCAAATTCTGTCATCTTCGCTCCTAGAGCGATATGTCTATCGTGTAATGGCGTATTTTTCAATCGAAATATTTTTTATAAATTATGTGAATCTTAAGTGAAGATAAATTACTAATTCTTTTCTCTATAATGTTGATAAAATAACATCAATAATTTTTTCTCCCGGTTCTAATTTATGGACAACATCCATACCTTCAAAAACCTTGGCAAAGATGGTATATTTTCCATCTAAATGCGGTGTAGGCGAGTGCGTAATAAACCACTGTGTAGATTCTGTATGCGGGCCTGCCGAGGCCATTCCTACATATCCAGACTGATCATAATACGCCTGAGAAAATTCTGACCTTATCGTATAATCAGCACTTCCAAATCCATCTCCGGTCGGACAGCCTGCCTGCGCTACAAAGTTAGGGACTACTCTATGAAAGACTTTGTTATCATAGAAATTCTCGTTTGTAAGTTTTAAGAAGTTGTACACAGATAGTGGCGCAAGTTCTGGAAAAAACTGCAATTTGATAATTCCTTTATCCGTCTTGATAATAGCTATTGTAGAATCTGGATATTGTTGCTTAAGTGTGTAGTCTATCGCAAGACTAGGCTCTGGCACTATGGCATTTACACTACTATCTGGCCTACAAGTTTTGAGCGCTTTGACTATAGCATTATAGGTTTCTACATCTGCGGGAAGTTTAAGATTATTTTTAGTCTTATTGAGAAAGGCTGTATTCTTTATAAGTGCAGCCAACTTACTTTCTGGATTGGCTATAGCTTCAGAAAGATAATATACAGTGCCTTGCTGATTAGCAGAGAAAATTTCTTCCATATCTCTGATGACTGCTCTTCGCTGACTGTTAGCTCTAGTTTTGTGGATAAGGTTAAATTTGTCACTAGTCAAAATAGAACCTATCGCCTCAGCGCAAGCTGATTTCAAAACTTCATTGTCTGTTGACTTCATATACGCTACTAAATCCTTATACGCATTTACATCTTCAGAAAGTGATCTTATATAGGCCACTTTTTCATTAGGATTTTCTGTCCCATTTACCTGATCAAAAATTTCTTTCCGGATAGCAGTATTGGACTGCGTATAATAATGAGGTAGGTTTTTCATTACAGAACGATAGAGTTCTGCTTTAGTATTCCAGTGCTTAGCTTGCTGAGCAAATTCTCTATAAAATGTAGCATCATTACCATTGCCATGATTGATAAGGTATTGAGCTGCTGTTACGGAGACATGCGGGTTATCATTCTTCAGGTATTCTATAATCTTATCTACGACATTAATATAAGAGTAACTACCTAGGGCTTTTATAATATTTATCTTGACCCTATAATCAGATTCTGTATCTAATTTTGACATAAGAAACTCTAGCGTCTTAGCATCGCTTGTATGTCTAAGTGAGCTATATAATGCCATTTTTACATTGACATTAGACTCTGTTTTTATCGCTTCTATAATATTAGTCTTGTGATCTTCTATATCTATATTTTTAGCTCTAGCAAGTTTATGCGCTGCCACAAGTCTAACCCTAGTATCTAACTCAGGCTTAGAAGCATATTTTACTGCAGTAGCAATAGACTGAGCAGTTGTCATTCCTCTCAATGCAAAACGATACAAACCTCTCATCTGCCCTAATAACAGTAAGGTATCTGTATCTCTGTAAGTCTCTATATTAGAGATGTGATCTAGCATATTACTATTTCCACATTTGCCTATAGCTTCTAGTATATTGGCGTTTAAAATAGTATTTACAGAGATTGTATCTACATCTTTGAATGCACCTACCAGTGGATTAATAGCTCGAGCTTCTCGAGTCTGACCTAATGCATAAGCTGCAGTGGCTCTTACATTCATATTACTATCATCTAGTAATATTGCTATAGAATCGATATATTTAGGAACATTATTAGATGCAAACGCATTAACTGATAGAAATCTCAATGTAGGATCTGGATTCTTAAAAAAAGGAACCAAGCTATCTATTTTACCCAAGTTCTGTAACCTGATAATGTTTTTGACCTGCTTATTCTGTGAGTCTATATCTACTTCTGTCAATTCTACATCGGTAGGAGGAACACATGAAAATAACGCAACTAAAAAACAAAATGTAAGCGAAAATTTATAGTACATCGTTAAGGTTCTTTTTTCAAAAAATAGAACTAAAGCTCATTTTACAACACAAAAAATAAAAATCTGATGAAATTATTAAAATTAATTCTAATATACGTAAGTTTCTCCTACTGCACACTTTCAGCGCAAGAGTTAGTTTCTTACGAAAAGATATCTTTCATTAGTGCAGACCAACTAACGGCAACCTATGGCATTCCTTTTAATAACGGTGTCGATTTTTATAGGGTCTTATATTCTAGCAGGGATATTACAGGCGCTCAAGACACGCTTTCTGGGCTAGCTTGTATTCCTGACGATTTATCTCTATCCTACCCTACGCTAATCTATCAGCATGGGACTGTAGGCTCTAGAGAAGATGTACCTTCTAACCTACAAGGCGGATATCAGATAGCTGAGATTTTTGGAGGACTACAATATGTAAGCATTGCACCAGATTTTGTCGGTCTGGGTACTGGTAGAGGAGTTCATCCATATGTTCATGCTGATTCGGAGGCGTGGGCAGCGACAGATATGCTGCAGGCATTAGAGGAGCTTAGTACTGAATTAGACCTTATAAGAAATGATCAATTATTCTTAACAGGATATTCTCAGGGAGGACATGCTGCCATGGCCTTACATAGATCTCTAGAGCAAGACTTCCAAGATCAATATCAGGTAACTGCTGCTGCTCCCGCCTCAGGACCTTACAGCATATCTGGAAAGATGATTGATTTTACCTTGTCAGATATGGATTATTTTACACCAGCTTATCTTGCCTCAGTGACCATATCTATACAAGCAGCTTATCCTTTAGAATTAGCTGAATTTACATTAGAAAATATTTTTAATGAGGTATATGTAAATAGAATAAAAGAATTTAGAGATGAGCTTATCGATCTGTGGTCCTTGAATGAATTCTTAATTCAACTGCTTAATACAAATACAGGAAATGTGCAACCTAAAGACATGTTAAAACCTGAAATTCTAGATGCCATACTCAATGAACCTACTCATCCGATGAGTATAGCCTTGCAAGATAATGACGTTTATGACTGGACGCCAGAGGCGCCTACAAGATTATACTATTGTGATGGAGATGAACAGGTATTTTTCGAAAATGCACTGCTAGCAGAAGAAGTAATGAATGCAAATGGTGCTACAGATTTAGAAGCTGTAAATGTCGGAGCAGGTCTAGATCATAACGATTGTGTTACGCCTGCCATAACGAATACTGTATTTTTCTTTGGTAGTTTAAAAATGACCTCAGCTACCTACGAGATAGATCTGCAAGGTTCGTATAAAATATTAGGCAACCCTGTAGGCGAAACACTGAGCATAGAAAGTAGTCAGGAAATATTAGATTCTGATTACAGGATAATCTCTGTAATTGGGGAAACGCTTCAATCTGGTCATATTTCTGGCAAGCAGGTTATTATATCTACAGAAACTTTGCAAGCTGGTTCTTACTATCTAATTATGGAGAATGTAAATACTGTTATTCCGTTTATTAAGAATTAGGATCACAACTCATAACTTGTATTATCATAATCATAGGTGTATATAATACTTAGTGATACCCCTAAAGGATTTTGGTCTATGTATGATTTCGTATCGTAGATTAGTCCTAGCTTGACTCTTATGTTATCATCCTCTAGTATCTCTGGAAGGGCAAGTCCTCCTGCTATAATAATCTTACCAGCTGTGTTGAATCCTAGGTCTACCTCTAAGGCATTATAAAAAGCTACATTACCTAGCAAGGTATGATTTACACCGGCTCCAGCAGCAATAGAGTTAGTATATAATATTCTAGTTCTTACATCTGGCAATAAGGGATAGGTATAAGATATTATGGTGTAAAAATGATTCCTCCTCTCAAAATCAGTATGCAAGCCCAATACGGATTCTTCTACAGCTCTGAGTTGTCGGACAGAAAAACCTACAACTAATCGTTGCGAATTAGCTTCCGAGGCGAAGCCAGAGGTAAACGTTTTTCTCAGCACTATACCAGCATTTCCATTCAGAGAAAAAGAAGAACTGCCATCTGTCATAATTAGATTATCCCCCTCATCTTGTGCTATAAATCTATCAGAAGAAAATCTAGTGAGAAAAAGACCTAGACCTAAGCCTACTGAGATTTCCATATCATTAGCAAAGTTCAGTTTATACCTATAGGATGCTCCTAGTTGTGTCTGATTGTAACCGCCAGAAGTATGCCTGAAAATATGTCCCCCTAAGGCTGCTTTCTGAAATTTAAATGGATAGTGCAAAGCAATATGTATCATCTTAGGAGCATCACTTAATCCTCTATAATCCTGAAAATAATTGATACTACCATTGAACAAACCAGAGGGAGAAACAGAAGCTGGATTCCAACTGCTGTAATCTTTGTAGATCGGTAACAACTGAGAAAACTGCTGAGCTTGCAAGCTCTGAGTAGCCATCAGTAGCGTGAGTATTATGTAAATTTTCTTCATGCTAATTGTATATAATAGATATGGAACTAGAATAAGATTCTCCATCTAATTTCAGAATGTAAAAATAACTCCCTGCAGGGAGTGCCTTACCATCCCTTGTCCCGCCCCAATCATTATTATAAGCTGTACTCTCGAACACTGTCTGTCCCCAACTATTAAAAACATATAATTCTACGGATGAGAAATCACTCAGATCATCAAAACTCAAAACATCATTGCGACCATCACCATTGGGCGTAATCACATTATATAATATTGTTGTATCCATTTCTGTCCTTATATGATCTTCCCTAAGCAGTAAGGAAGATGCCTCCTCAGAAAAACAGGGACAAATAAAATAAATAGTGAGCAGTAAAATCAAAACCAGTTTCTCCATATTCAATCTTTAGAAAAAGAACTTATTTTTTTAATTCTATAGGTGATTTGCGAGGTCAAAAGCAAATATATGTTTCTCCCAAAATGTAAAATCCAAGATAGTAATATATCGGAAATTGCTCATATTATAGCTTGCAGATTCCACTTATTGTATAGTTTATAACCTGAAATATAGAAAAAATTATCATACGTTATAATTATGTTTTTACGCGCTTTTCATAGTATATCAAATAGATAAAATGTGTATTTTCCGCTCTTAATGAATTTTTTCTCTAAAATATTTGCTAGCAAGAACACCTCAGAAGAAATGCCGAACATACGTTTTGGCAGATTTAGTGATTCTTATAAAACTGATGCAAAATATGATGCTTGGGATAGATCTTTAGCAGATTTTGAGCAGAAAAAATATCACTCCTCCTACAAGCTATTTCTGGAATATCTAAAGGATGATGCTACCAATAATGTAATTACAGAAGAAAAAGATGGCGAAATATATTTCGAAATGCTGCAGGGGTCTAAGAGAATTGTGGGGAGGATAGCTAATGGAAGAATATTTGCTGAAGCTAAGATTGCGATTGTCAAAAATACGCAGATTGGTTTTTTGAGAAAGTTAGTAGAACTTAATTTTGGACTAAAATACTGCCGATACGCACTAGATCCAGAACAAAATATCACTATAGTATTTAACTCCTATTTTATCGATGGATCTCCCTATAAACTATACTACGCGCTAAAAGAACTATCCACACATGCGGATAAGCAAGATGATATTCTAATCAAAAAATTTGACCAACTAGAAGCTATCAATACTGGTCATATAAGGTCCATTTCTGACAATGAGAAAGAGACTAAATACAACTTCCTTATAGAAGAGCTAGAGGACATTATCCATGAGTATGATTTCGGTAAACTGAACAAGGCTACTTACCCAGGGGGTATATCTTATCTCTTACTTAGCGCAGTGTATAAGCTGGACTATCTGATTAAGCCTGAAGGACAAACTATGGATGCTTTCGAAGTGATCCATGGTTCTTTTTTCAAAAATAATGGTGATCCGATAACTAAGAAAAACCTTGACATAGCTAAAAAATTACGAAAAGTTGTAAAAACAGATCTAGAAAGCTTCTCTTCTGAAGTATATGAAGTCATGAGTACTTTTGGGATTACTGCTCCCACAAGCTATGAGCAATATGCCTCTTTTGTAGAAGGTGAGATTAAGAATATGGACTGGTATAAGCAAAACAAACATCCTAAAATTGCCCTTTCTGTTCCGTCTTATATCGCGGGTTATGCGCTTTTTAGTTTTGCCTTACCTAATCCTTGTAAAGAGTTGTTACATCTATATTACAGGATAACAGAAAATCACTATTTCCAAAAACTAGGTTTTCCTGATGCCTTCATGAAAGATGGAAAATTCGATACAGGAAAGATCAAAAAAGAATTAAGTAACATAAAGAATAAGTACAAGGAAGAATATCCACTATTTGTGCCCAATTATAAATCATTAGATTTTTCGGATCTGGTAAATTTTGCCCAAACCTATGTTCTGATGACAACTAAATTAGATATGCGTAGAGCGAAATAAATAATGAAATCGATAAGCCAACTAATAGATATTTACAAAAATGTGGTCGTACAGATCGCTACGCCTTATAGCACAGGTACTGGGTTTTTCCTATCTGAGTATAAGCTCATTGTTACGAATGAGCATGTGGTAAGAGGAAACAAAGAAGTTGTTGTGGCGAGTTCCGCCTTTGACAAACAGCTCGTAAAAGTTCTATATGTAGACCCTACTTATGATCTGGCATTTCTTTCTGTTCCACAAGATCACAGTATGGAGGCTGTAGGTATAGATCCTGATATAGTACTAGCACAAGGAGAACAAGTTATCGCTGTAGGACACCCTTTTGGGCTTAAGTATACTGCAACTCAAGGCATCGTGTCTAGTCTGCTCCATGAGCAAAATGATATTACCTATATCCAACATGATGCAGCGCTGAATCCTGGAAATAGTGGAGGACCACTCATCCATAAGACAGGCAGAATAATGGGAGTAAATACCTTCATTATACAGAACGGCACCAACATAGGATTCTCTCTACCTATAAAGTATCTAAAAGAAACACTAGATGATTATGTCAAAGGTGCTGCAGCCTTAGCCGTAAGATGTAATGCATGTAAGAATATAGCCTTCGAGGAGGAAAAGACCATCTCTTTCTGTCCACATTGTGGTTCTGATATGACAATGATATCTGATATAGAAATATATGAAGCCACTGGAATCAACAAGACGATAGAATCTATGTTGCTAGCATTAGGGTTTGATATAGATCTGTCTAGAAGAGGACCTAACAACTGGGAAATCGTAGAAGGTAGTGCTATCATCAATATTTCTTATTACCATAAGACTGGTCTGATCATCGGAGACGCCTATCTATGCAGCCTTCCAAGGGACAATATTAAAGAATTATACGAATTTTTGCTGAAAACCAATTATGATCTTGAAAGCGTTACTTTTAGCGTGCGAAATCAGGATATAATTCTGTCTTTATTGATTTTTGATCAATATTTGAATGTAGAAGTGGGTACTAAACTAATGAAGCATTTATTCGAAAGAGCTGATCATTTTGACGACATATTGATCGATGAATATGGTGCTATAAAAAAAGTTGATTATAAAATTATAGAAGATCACGAAATTTAGACGTTTATTGTATAGAATTATTAACTTTATCGTTCCTTATAGACGCGAATAGAAATAGAATGAACTCTTATTCTATTTAAAAGTATTTGAAATTAAGAAATTATGAAACTACGAGTGCGAAATATTGTGAGTGTGATTGGGTTTATCTTTGCTATGACTAGCATGCAAGCGCAGGATATACATTTTTCACAATTCTACATGTCTCCCTTAAATCTTAATCCAGCCCTTACTGGTGTTATGAACTGTAACACGAGATTAGTTGCTAATTATAGAAATCAGTGGGCGTCAGTATTACAGGCAAATGCATATAATACATATTCTGTATCATATGATCAGAAAATTGCAGTTGGAAGAAGTGACTATTTTGGAATTGGTGGCTCTTTCTGGGGCGACGTTGCTGGAGAATTAGACTTTGGTACAACGCAAGGAAGATTATCCTTATCCTATGCCAAAAGAATGGGTGGATATAGAAAATCAGCTCACTATCTAGTTATAGGTGCCGATGCGGCCTTAAGTCAGAGACGAGTAAGATTTGGTGATGACAGATGGCCTAGTCAACATGATGGTAGTGGTGGATTTAATCCAGACTTGCCTACTAATGAGCCAACAGGAATAGATAATGATTTTATATACGGAGATATAGCAGCTGGAATCTTATGGTTCAGTGTATTAGATGAAAGCAATAACTGGTATGTAGGTCTTGCTAGTCATCACTTGAACAGGCCAGATGTATCTTTTCTAAGTTCCTTACAGGATTTTGATTCAGTAAGTCTGTATAGCAGATTTACGATACACGGTGGAGGTCAGTTCGAGCTTAAGCCTAAATTAAGTTTATTACCTGGATTGATCGCTATGTTCCAGGGACCACATAGAGAATTGAACTTTGGTTCTAGTTTACGTTTTGCTCTTACAGAGTCTAGATTATCTAGTCAGTACTGGCAGCTAGGTCTATGGTATAGATCAGGAACACAAGACGAAGGAGGATTGCATTCAGATGCCGTAATTTTCTCTACGAGATTCGATTATGATAACTACGGAATAGGATTTAGCTATGATTACAATGTTTCTAAGCTGAGACAGGCGGGTAACGCAAACGGTGCTTTCGAATTTTCTCTTAACTACCTGATATGTGGACCTGAGAAAAGAGCTGTTTACTGTCCTAGATTCTAGTAGTAATAGACGATATAATAACACAGTAAGAACACTTAAAAAATAAAAATAAGCTATATATGTCCTTGCTGAAAGTAATTTCAGACAAGGACTTTTTTTTTACACACACCTGAAAAGATAATAGATATGTTCGGAAAGAAAAATTCTAGTGCATCAGAAGATGCTGGCAATTACTCAACCCCTAATTCTACTTCTATAAACAGTCTTGTTGTAGGAACTAACATCGAAGGAACTATTCATGCAACCTCAGATATAAGAATAGATGGTAATATAAACGGTACGCTACATTGTACTGGCAGAGTCATCATCGGAGAGGATGGCAAGGTAGAAGGCGATATACAATGTGAGAATGCAGTGATAGAAGGTACATTTACTGGAACAATAACAGTAGCCAGTACGCTCAATGTCAAAGAGACTGCTGTCATAAGAGGAGATGTAACGACTCAGAAACTACATGTACAGAACGGTGCTGTATTTAATGTCAATTGTAATACTGGAGGAAGTAAGATAAAATCGATATCAGAAGATGTACCTTCAGCTGATATGGCTAGTGGTATGTAATACATTATGCCCAATAGCGATACAGCCCCCAAAAAAGGAAAAAAGAAAAAACCAGTTGTCAACTATATGCAGTATATGGGGCTCGCCTTCCAGCTCTTTATTATGCTAGGTCTACTTATTTTTGCAGGAAAGTGGCTAGATAATTATTTCGGTTTTGATAAGGCATATGTTACCGCTTTTCTACCTTTAATCGGTCTTATTGCATATTTTTATAAGATCATTAAAGAGCTAAAATAAAAGTGTGAAAATAAGTCATTTTATACTCAGCCTATCCATAGCTATTATCAGCTCTATTGCTGTGTTCTTTTTTCTCAATCTATTTGTACCTATAAACACCTACATAGATTTCATGCTGATCTCTCTTCTGTTTTTTGTGTTATATAACATCTTGGTATTTATGCTAGGAAGTATCACCTCAAAAAACAAGAGTAAGCTCTTCATGCACCTGGTAGTCTATAATGTAATATTTAAGATGCTGCTCTCCTTTCTGATCGTATATCTCTATGTTTTGAAATTTGAGCCTACGGATAAGTTTTTCATTATCCCATTCATTCTAGTCTATCTTATCTTCATCATCCTAGAAACTTATTTTTTAGATAAACAGGCTAAGTATACAAGCTAGATCCAAGTAGAAATTAATATTTCTTCAAGAACATGGAATCTGTAGGATTCAAATAATTATAGTAAATATCGAATCAGCTCTTTCTCGACCCATTAAGGTGTCGAATAGATTTAATGTTTGCAAGCATAATTTAATTTAATAAAAGCTAGGTTCTTTCTATGATATTAATTAGTAGGCACAATCTCCAACAATGCACTTGTCTCCATGTCTGATCTTAGTAGAATTGTTCTCTTTCTCTTTCCCTTGTATCTATAAGAAACTGCTATGGTATTAGGAGGTCTTACCCCTGTGTTGACAGCATGAACGAGTAAGAAATTTTTACCTTCTTCATTGAGTCCGATCTTTAGCTTAGTAGGTGTTTTTTCTAGGGAATGATCTTCTAGTATCCAATCTCCATTGAAATTTAGAGATATAACATCTCCGTCTTGCAACAGGTGATCATATAGTTCTACAGAAAGCGTTCCTTTATCAGCAAAGATCTGATCTTTAGAAATTTTAATGCCTCTATCGTCATCAGCTTCTGGCAAACTAGTTACAACAGAACCGCTGCTAACTTTCATCGTAAGTATATCGGGCTTGTTACTTTCTATAACTTCTGTAACGACCTTTTTCTTAGGTTCTTCTACAACTACCGCTTCTGGCTCTTTTACAACTGCGACTTCTGGCTCTGGCTCCATCTGAGGAGGTGTATCCACACGTTGAATTTTTGCTATCCTTTCTGGATATATGACCTGAAAATAATGAGGCATTTCTATAAACTGTAAAAAAGGTAATTCACTAGTTTTGATAATTTCATTCATTTCGAAAATAACTCCTACACCACAATAGTTTACCTTTTGTAATATCTTGTAATTATAATAGTAATACTGCAGTCCATACAACTTAAAAGCTTCTGGCAGTCCTACCCCATTCTGAAAATCTCTAGAAGCTTGTAATACGATAGCTCCCTTAGCTAGGATATTATTCTTAGATTTTCTATAAGATGCTACCCCATCTAAAGACGAAGAATAGTTTTCAAAATCATCAAGGTAAAATTGTAGATCTGAGGTCAAAGAAGGATTTATACCCGCATCATTCGTCCTCATATTGGTTACGAGATTTATAATTGCTCGATGTATATTGGTCATCTTATAATATAAATCTGCATGCTTAGAATCTGTAGGGATGGTAATACTAGATTGTAAAACTGTATTAATAACATTTCGCTCTGTATAGAAGTCATCATAAAGTCTTACACATTGTTCTAGCATCTCGTATACAGCTCCCAGTTTTTCTGGCTGAGTCATATCATTAGCTTCTATAAAATCTGCTATGGTAAACCTAAACCTATCTGCCTTTTGGCTTAGCTGATATATTCTATCCATGGACTTTGCTACCTCAGGAAACTTACTAGAAATTGCAAGATTTTTATATATTGCATTTGGTGGAATATCTCTATAGAATTCATTCTTAGGATCTTCGAATATATTAAACGGAATATCACTGTTGCCGTAGTTATTCAACTTGTATCCTTCTAGATCTACATACTTGTTGATATCCTGATTACATAGCTCTAGTAATCTATGTATGATGAATAGACCATGGATATTCTCGTTAGTAAAAAGCACTACATTGTTGAGGTCTTCGAGATCTTTATTGCTTTGTGCAGTGGAAAATGTACTTATGCACAGACTAAGTGTAATAATATATAATATGTTCTTCACAACTACTGTAACGATTAATATATGGTAGTTAGTTCGCTATATCGAAAACTTTCTACCTACCTACATGAACTAATAGAACTGAAATATCAGAAGGAGAAACACCAGAAATTCGACTTGCTTGACCTATAGTTCTCGGCTTCATAACCGATAATTTTTCTCTTGCCTCTGCTGATAAAGACTCTAAACTCTTATAATCAAAATCCGAATGCAGGTGCACGTCTTCTAGTCTTCCCATCTTATCCGCCATCTCCCTTTCCTTCTCTATATATCCTGAATATTTCAGAGAAATCTCTGTAAGATTTACAACCTCATCATCATAGGTAGATAAGACTTGCTTAGTATCTGGATTAAGCGCAGCAATATCTTGAACCGATACATTAGGTCTCATTATAAGGCTATGCATCTTTACTTTTTGGGAAAGAGGAGCTGATCCCTTAGACGCTAAGTATGCATTGACATCATCTGGATGCACACTAGTATTAGCTATATATTTTGTTAAATTTTTCTCTGCTTCTAACTTATAAGATACCCGCTCCATCCTAGCATCCATATCACTCATTCCCAAGGCCTGAGCTCGTGGCGTAAGTCTAAGATCAGCATTATCCTGACGTAATAAGATTCTAAATTCTGCTCTAGAAGTAAACATTCTGTAAGGCTCATCCGTGCCTTTGTTTACTAGGTCATCTATAAGAACTCCTATGTATGCCTCCGATCTGAGCAAAACAAATGGATCTTTTTCTTGGTGGCATAAATTCGCATTTATACCAGCGATCATACCTTGACTTGCTGCCTCTTCATATCCTGTAGTACCGTTAATCTGTCCTGCAAAAAATAGATTAGGAACCTGTCTAGTTTGCAGGGATATATCTAACTGCGTAGGCGGAAAATAATCATACTCTATGGCATATCCTGGTCTGAACATTTTCATGTCTTGGAATCCAGGAACTTTCTTAAGTGACTTGTATTGGACCTCCTCTGGTAAACTAGAGGAAAAACCATTGACATAAATCTCACAGGTATTCCATCCTTCCGGTTCTACAAATAACTGATGTCGATCTCTATCTGCAAATCTATCAATCTTATCTTCTATAGAAGGACAATATCTGGGACCAAGACCTCTTATCCTACCATTAAACATAGGCGATCTATCGAATCCTTCCTTCAGGGTTTCGTGTACATCCTTATTCGTATAAGCCACATGGCAAGGCAATTGCTTTTTTAGATTCGGAGTATCAGTAAAAGAAAATCTACACGGTTCCGCATCTCCTTCTTGCAACTCCATATCCTCCCACTTAAGAGATCTTCCATCTATTCTAGGCGGCGTTCCTGTTTTCATCCTTCCTGACTCAAAGCCCAATTCTTTCAGCTGCTCTGTAATTCCTGTCGAAGCACGCTCCCCTGCTCTTCCTCCTCCAAACTGTTTTTCACCTATATGTATGAGGCCATTTAGAAAAGTACCATTAGTCAGTACGACTGTTTTGCTTTCTATCTCTAGACCTATACCTGTTTTTACACCAGCGCATCTGCCATCTTTTACAAGAATACCAGTTACCATTTCCTGCCAGAAATCTATATTAAGATTAGCTTCTAGAATCTCTCTCCACTTTGCCGCAAACATCATCCTATCAGACTGAGCTCTAGGACTCCACATAGCAGGACCTTTAGACTTATTGAGCATTCTAAACTGTACTCTTGTGTGATCTGTTACTATTCCACTCTGTCCACCTAAGGCATCTATTTCTCTTACGATCTGACCTTTGGCAACTCCACCCATTGCTGGATTACATGACATCTGAGCTATGGTATTCATATTCATTGTGGCCAGAAGAACCTTCGAGCCCATATTAGCAGCGGCGGCGGCTGCCTCACATCCGGCGTGACCGGCTCCTACTACTATTACGTCATACTTTGGAAACATCCTGTAAAATTAATCAATTCCTAATTGGGAAATGCATAGTTATGCATTATAAACTCTTGGTTATTTTTTGAACAATTTTGAATTCACTAAGAAATACTTTCGCTAGCACTCTTATAACCGTATATATAGGTATAGCAAGTACCATACCTATCACCCCTCCAAGTTTTGCTCCGACTAGTACGATGATAAATATTTCTAATGGATGAGCTTTGACACTTTTCCCAAAAATTGTAGGCTGTACGATGAAATTATCAAATAGTTGCATCGCAACAAATAGCATAATAAGCTTAACAATCATAGGTAACATATCGTCGTAGAATGGCACACCTATATTAGAAGATATGGTAATAATGATCCCAAATGACGCTCCTAGGATCGGACCTAGATAGGGTATAACATTCATCAAGGCTGCAAAAAACCCTATGAGCAAGGCATTCTTAATACCTAGCAAGGACAATATGAGCGATACAAATAATGTAATGATGGTTATCTGAAAAACAATACCTATAAAGTATCTAATAAGTAGCTTACTACTTTCGTCTACAGCATGTATTGTTCTGTACTCATAGTCATCAGGTACAATAGCCGATAACATCCTGATAAATAGCCCCTGCTCTTTCAGAAAGAAAAAAGATATAAATAAAATAGACATCATAGCTATGGCGAAATTGCCAAAAAATCCAACTATAGATCCAAATATCTTAGGAATCTTAGCAGGATTAAGAAAGCTATAAATGTTCTTTTTTAGTCTGTCAAAAAAATGATCATCTTCTTGTATATCAGATGGTTCCTCTTCTGCTATATCTTGATTTCTATCATCTTTGATATGTATTACGAGGGCGATATTCTTAAGGCTACTACTGTCCTTACTTCCTCTCAGCAGCGTATCTAATTCTATGCGCTCTATGTAATTATTCATAGGCTCTTCTACTATTGGATCTAAATCTAGCGATGTGGGAATTATTGTATCCTGAGGTAAAAGCCCCTTGTCTATCAGCCATTGGTTCCAGTCATTGATAGGTTCTTCTAGACTGTTTATTAGCTTATTATAATCTATACCAGCAAGGTTTCTAGTTTGGTTGACTAGTGGTGGAATAAATACCCATATAAGTGCCAAAAAGAAAATGACAAATGTAAATAGGGTAATAAGTGCCGAAGGCGTTTTGCCTAGGTATTTCTTAAGAAAACCCATCAATGGAGCACCTATCATAGATACCACCCAGGCTAAAATGATATACATAACTATATCACTAAAGTAAGCCAAAACGCCCAATATAAGCACTAAGGTCAAAAAACCAATTATGTATGAAGTCTTGAATTTCAATATACAAACAGTTTGTTATCAATTATTTACATGAAATAAAACACATGCTCTTACAGTGTACTAAATGATATTTACTAAAAAACAATACAATAATATAGCTAAAAATGTGGCTTTTCACCGAATTATGTGTCTAATAGGTAGAAAACTAATCGAACACTTAGGTCCTTATTGAGTTTAATTCTAAAATAAAGCATTAAAAATATGAGACTGATTGCACTTTTTATCTTCGTTTTTTCCCTACAGAATTCACAAGCTAGTACTGTAGAAGAATTTAACAATGCAGATCCTGTAGAGGTAATCACAGTAGAAAATGCTGATATACTTTGGATATATTCATTTGTCGAAGGACAACTCTTACTTAAGAACAAGGCTAACAAAATTATAAATACCTCTATTGTTCAGAGCGGTAAGATCCCAGTTGACATAAGTGAACTAGCAGAAGGTAGTTATACCCTTCATCTAAGTAATCATACACAAAATATTAACAGGATCATACATTTTACAAAACAGTAATACCTACTGCTTATAACAGACTGATTCTAATTTCTTTTTATGAGTAGGGCAACTTATTCTTGCACTTATACTTTCTTACTTAAGGAAATCTATATTCCGCTTAAGTCCAGAAAACTTTGTTCTCTTCACAGCAGATCCTTGAAACAGATTATTGAATATTTCTTCGGTAATTTCTTCCCACTCTTCTTTTTTCATATTCATTAATTCTGCCTTAGGTAGAAACTTCTTCTCCTTATGCATACTAGAAAATCTATTCCATGGACAGACCTCTTGACATATATCACATCCAAACATCCAGTTTTTCATCTTGCCTGCAAACTCATCAGGAATGGCATTCTTTAACTCTATCGTCAGATAAGAAATACACTTGCTAGCATCGAGTATATATCCTTCAGGCTTTATGGCATCTGTAGGACAGGCATCGATACATCTAGTGCAAGTTCCGCAATGATCCTTCAACTTATGATCATAAACTAGGTCTAGATCTAATACTATTTCCGCTAGAAAAAAAAAGGAGCCTTTATCCTTACTGAGTAGCAAGGTATGTTTTCCTTTCCATCCTAGCCCAGCTCTTTCCGCCCATTCGCGTTCCAGGACGGGTGCAGAATCCACAAATATCCGTGCAGCTACATCGCCATAACTTTCCATGATGTAGAACAGTAATTCTTTTAACTTCTTCTTGATAACCTTATGATAGTCCTTTCCGTAAGCATAGCTAGCTATCTTAGGAGCATAGCTATCTTCTTGTTTTTCATCCGTATAGTAATTGTACATCAGACTTATCACTGACTTTGCACCTGGAACTAACTTAGTAGGATCTACTCGTTTGTCAAAATGGTTTTCCATGTAAGACATCTCTCCGTGGTAAGACTGCGATAACCAATGTTCTAGATTTCTAGCCTCCTTTTCCATATATTCTGCCTTAGCAAAACCTACGGAATAGAATCCTAGATCCATAGCCTTCTGTCTTATATCGAATGATATTTTCTCTTTTTCCACTTGTTAGATACTATTACATTTATTTCTCGGGCGCATTACAGCTATACAATAGATTTTTCAGCCTTGTAGCACGATAATCTAAGATATAAAATATAGTAAGTAAACGCATACTGTGCTTATTTAGACCGCGTATAAATAAGTTAACTAAACTGCCTTTTACAATACGCTGACAATAGAAAAAGCTGTAGGGTCTATTTTTACAGTACATATGTTATCCAATTATAAAATACTTACTGTAACACATCAACAGCTCAATGTCGAAGACCTTAGCAGTTTCATGGTATGCAACCAAGATGGCAGATCAGATACAGACGCGCTAGAACAGATAAAATCCACTTTAGACATAGATGAGCTCCTCTACCTCAGCACATGTAACAGAGTAAGCTATATTTTCTTTACCAGAAAGACTATGGATAGTACATATCTAGGCAAATTTTTTACCCAGGTAAATCCTAAGATGCCACAGAATGTGCGCAACACGCTCCCTAGATATGTAAAATCATACGAAGGCCATCAAGCGGTACAGCATCTTTATGAAGTTGCTTCTTCTATGGATTCTCTAGTGATCGGAGAGCGAGAAATATTTTCTCAGTTTAGAAAGGCATATAATACGGCTCTAGAAAATGGATTTATTAAAGATAACCTAAGACTCCTCGAACGATTTGCTACTACTACAGCTAAGTCTGTATATGCTAATACGGCCATAGGAGAAAAACCCGTTTCTATTGTATCACTAGCAATGCAACGTTTTCTAAAAAATCCTAAAAGAAAAGATTCTAGAATTCTAATTATAGGAGCTGGCGAGACCAATACCTTAGCAGGTAAGTTTCTTAAAAAATATAATTTTTCTAACGTTACTATATTCAACAGATCACTGAACAATGCAGTAGAACTGAGTGAACTATTAAATGCTAAATCTCTGCACATAAGTGAACTAGAAAAATACAAAGCTGGGTTCGATGTAATCTTCATCTGTACATCAGCTAATAAGACGCTCATCGATCCTTCTTTGTATCAGCAATTACTGCAAAGAGAAGATGATCAGAAAGTGGTTATAGATCTAGCCGTACCTAGAAATGTAGATAAGGATGTTCCTAAGTTATTCAATGTAGATTATGTAGACATAGAACAATTACGCGAGCTTGCAGAAGAAAATATGAACTTCAGAAAAGGAGAGCTAGTAAAAGCAAGAACTATCGTAGAAAAAAATGTTCTGGAATTCGAATCACACTATCAGAATAGACAGATAGAAAAAATGCTAAGTCATATTCCTAAGGAGATCCAGCAATACAAGGACAAGGCGATCAATGAGGTTTACAAAAAACAAATTGATGCACTAGATGCACCTACGCAAGAACTGATCATCAACATGATGGATTATATGGCGAAGAAAAGTATATCTGTTCCGATGAGAATGGCTAAGTCTCCTGTAGTTTAACTTTACCTTGTGCGTTATCTAACGCCTCCATCCTCAGCCTTAAACCTAAGCCTTCAAGTTAATAATCACAAATTTAGATTTCATTACCGTGCATAAAAAAAAGACTTCAAATCATCACCTGAAATCTTTTTTTTAAATACATAAACACCCTTATATATAAGACACCTTATTAGGTAACTACCCTAAAACTTTTGACTCATAATTAGTAGAAAATCAGCGTTCAACTAGCAATAAAAAAAAAATTACTTTTTTTCAATGAAGAACGATTAGACATATGCTAAAAAATTACAAACTATAAGCAGCACATTCTCAAGTGGTCTATTCAATAAAATGACGATACCGTAATAAATTAGATTTATCAGAAAATTAGAAAAGAAAAATTTAATTAAATATTTTTTTTTCAAAAAAAATATCGTTTTCCTTACTTCTAGATTTATAATGCATGTTTCCTAATTAAGACAAGTACACTAATCATAGAATATATTTGACTTATTTATAACCAGGCCTATATTTAAATTGGAATTCTAAGCTGATATAATAAATATATAACTAGATAATATTCATAAATTATAGCAATCGTGACATATACATATATTACATATACGTTTCTAGTTGAATACTAGTAAAAGAGAAAAGGCGTCAATAAAAGACTGGAGAAGGAAAAGAAAAAGAGACTTCAAATCATTACCTGAAATCTCTTTTTTCATACATAAACACCCTTATATACAAGACACCTATTTAAAGTAAAACCCCATACTTAGAGTTATTATTTATGACAACTACTTGACAAATTATTGTGAAATATACACTAACTAATATCTTATAAATAATAATGGCAGAACATATAAAATAATTTGCTATCTGTAAACTTCAGATTGTCATTACATCTGCACATAGAAACAGATAAGCTGGGAAAAATTAGATCTTTACCCAACCTTTTAATAAGGATCTACAGTCTAGCTAGATATAATTCACAAAAAATAAAATTTATGAAAAATATAATAGGACTCGGACTACTGTTTATAATGACCTTAGGACTTCAATCATGTTTTGAAGATGAGTGTGATAGTGTACGTACATATACTAGATATGATCCTGTATATGTAAGCCTAGAAGATATTAGATCTAATGAAATTTCTCTAGAGCAAGGACAGGAATTAGAGAATCCAGGAAAAATGTATTTATATAAAAATTATATATTGATCAATGAGCAAGGAAAAGGAATTCACTTCTATGACAACTCAGATGTACAAGCTCCTCAGCATATAGGTTATTATACTATACATGGCAATTTTGACATGGCAATAAAAGACGACATCTTATATGCTGATAATATTATAGATCTAATTGCAGTAGATATTTCTAATATACAGCAACCAGTTATTGTAGACAGACAACTAGATGCTTTTATTTCTTATGAATATAATGATGGATATATATCGCATTACCTAAACAGCAAAGTTGTATCACAACTAGACTGCCGCACAGTAAACGAAGGCATTTTCTGGGATGAAGATGTTGTATTTCTTCAGAATGCAGATACCAATGTTTTTGTTCCATCAGCGACAGGTACAAATGGCAATACTGGTGTAGGAGGTTCGACAGCAAGATTTACAATCTATTCAGACTATCTCTATACTGTAGATCAAAGTAGTATCACTTCATGGGATATTTCTAATACCCAGAATCCTGTAGTTCTAAATAATCAAAATCTAGGGTGGGGAATAGAAACTATCTATCCTTATAAAGAAAATCTATTTATAGGATCAGAAACAGGGATGTATATATTTGATAATAAGAATCCTAGCCAGCCTGTTTTACTATCTGTTTTTGAACATGCGAGAGCTTGTGATCCAGTAGTGGTAGAAAATGATATTGCATACGTTACACTTAGAGACGGAAGCACTTGCCAGGGGTTTGTAAATCAGCTAGATGTAATAGACATAAGTTCTCTTACTAATCCTAAGTTGATCAAATCTTTTGACATGTCTAATCCTCATGGACTAAGTATCAAAAATGATGTGCTATACATCTGTGAGGGAGAAGCCGGTCTTAAAGTATTCGATGCGAAAGATTCTAATAATGTAGGCGACAACATGATTAACCACGAGAAAGATGTACATGCATATGATGCTATAGCGCTTACGGACGAATTAGTTATGCTCATCGGACAAGATGGTTTCTATCAATATGCAGTCGATGCAGATAAGAATTTAGAATTATTGAGTCACATATATGTAGAAAGGTAATTATGAGACATATTCTAACCATTATTCTTATAAGTTTTATTGCTACTATAGCTTCGCTCTCTGCACAGGAAGAAGTTCCTACAAGCGAGCAAACAAAAATTCTAGATGAGGTGTATCTGCTGGATGGCGATATATTCAAAGGTGAGATCATAAGCTATATACCGAATGACTATTTAGAGATAGCAACCACGATGGGTGTGACATTAAAGTTATCTCTAGACAAAGTAAAGAAGGTAAAGCAAGGTCAAGTAAATATAGAAATGCGTACACAAGCGCCCTATAATTTCTATGAGTCGAGACTCTA
Organism: uncultured Saprospiraceae bacterium; assembly: GCA_964475415.1. Lineage (GTDB taxonomy): Bacteria > Bacteroidota > Bacteroidia > Chitinophagales > Saprospiraceae > CALCMJ01. The sequence goes on from CAYYWZ010000010.1 coordinate 40,440, forward strand.
TTTCTTTGCTGGCTTAAATTATCTAAGAAACAATTCTACGAAAGGTTATTCTTTCAATATTGGAGGCATAAAACAGTTTTCTCGATTGATGGGCATAGGCCTTGAAGCATCTATAGACCAGTATGAAAATGGAAGAGCCGAATGGTTCTTACCAGTATCTGCTTTGTATAGAGCTTATCTTAAGCGTAGCAATTTTTCTCCCTTTGTCCAGATCAATGCTGGGTATGGATTTGTCAATAAAGATGAAGATGACGGCACATTTAATGCTGATGGTGGACTGATGCTTAATCCTAAGTTTGGTCTCAGGATGAATGCTGGTGACGGAGCAATAATTACGAGTCATATAGGAATAAAGTACCAAAAAGCTTATTTTGAAAGAGGGAATCCAGAAAATCTATTTCAAGAATCCTTAATTTACAAGAGAATTCAGATCGGAGTAGAAGTTTTATTTTAGTAGTATGTCAAAGAAAGAATCATATAACTTAACGTGAAAGATCAGTTAGATAGCATCATTAAAGGTTGTGTAAATAACGACCGTAAATATCAGGAAAAACTATATAAGATGTTTTTCCCTACCATGATGTCTATGTGTCATAGATATACAAGAGATGACGATGAGGCTATGAGTATTGTCAATGATGGATTTCTACGAGTTTTCAAAAAGATAAGCTCTTATGGATATAAGGGGAGTTTCGAAGGCTGGGTACGTAAATTTATCTACCATAGTATATCTGATCATTTTAGAAAAAAATCCAAGCAGCTGAAGTTTATGGTTTTCGAAGACTATGATGCTTCCTATAATCAAGAGGTATTAGAAAACCTATACGAAAAAGATATTATAAAATTAATAGATGATGTTCCTAAAGCCAGTGCGGATGTCTTTATACTTTTTGCAATTCAGGGCTACGCCCATAAAGAAATAGCAAAAATGAAAGGCATCAGTGTAGGCACATCTAAGTGGCATCTATCAGAGGCTAGGAAAAAGCTTCAAGCCTTATTACAGAATAAAAATAGCAAACGTTATGTCATCTGACAAGAAAATATACAGCGAGGAATTTATGCAAAAATCTTGGGACCAGATGCATACTATACTCAACAAAGAAATACCAGAGAAAGAAAATAAAAAACCTTTCTTTCTATTTCTCTTTGGTATGTTTGCCTTAGGGTTAGTCATTGCCCTGAGCTACTACAACATGAGTGACGAGCTTGTTCCTAGTTCTACGACTGTAGAGAATAGTTATGTAAAAATAGAAACACCAACTTCCATAGAAAAGCAAATCCAAGATAATAAGACTGTCACAAAAATAGCAGCCCCAGAAACTGCAAATACAGAAAGAAAACTAGCTATTAATAGAAAAGTAGATTTAGATAAAAAAACTAAGGTAGCTATTTCTTATAATACAGAAGCTTCATCAAATATCTACGCTCAGAACAATACACAGCGAGAGTCTAACACGATAGCTGAGTCTATCAGTTCTAATACGATCTATAATGAAAATTTCGATCGCAATACAAGCAATACCAAAATGATAAATTCTGTAAATCAGAATAACAATCGTTTAATAGAAGAGCCAGCTCACCAGATTGTACAACAAAATTCTAAAAGCGATTTAACTTATAATAGAGAAAACGAAAATTTACAATTCACTGAACAAGCTCCATTAGCAATTTTAAATAATAATTTATTATTTCCAGAAAGAACATTTACTAAACTTCCTAGTCATAATAGAGTCGAGTCCATTGAGCCTGTTGTTGTAACTCAGAATAAAACTAATCGTTTCAGCCTAGGCCTTAGTAGAATGACAAATTTGAACGGAGGTGTCACAGGTGCTAATATGGATATAGCTTATCAACTTCCTTTATCATCTAAGCTATCTCTAGTCGCGGGAGTAGGATCTAGCTATTTTAATTTCTCTAATGACATCTATCGTGTCGATCCTGATATAGATGAAGAAACTATACGAGCAATAGAGTTAGGCAACAGTCTTGATCTTACTGAATTTTCAGAAGATATGATAGAGGTACCCGTAGATTCTCTCTTATCTATATTTAATAATATTCCTAATAGTTTGGATCTACATCTTGCACTAGGAATGTCTTACCAACTCCATGATAGAATCAATCTTGGTGCAGGTGCTAGATACAGAAGATTTTTTAATGCTTCTTCTCTTAGCAATTCAGAAGATCTAGATGTCGCTTTGCCAACCACCGGCCAAAATAGTCACGATGAAAACAACAGTCTGTCAGCCTTTAATACCAATAACTATAACAGATCATTCCTAAATCCATACTTTTCTGTCGAGTACAGATTTGCAAACAAATTATCGATCACTGCAGAATATGAATATTTCCTTACTGATTTTACAAATACAGAAAGATCATATATCCTAGGGAAGAATAATTCTATGGTAGCTTTAGGTATTAAATATAGTTTTTAGAAAAGTTAATCCTTAGTAGATTTTTGCAACTGGATATAGCCTATAAGTTTTTTCGTAGTACTCAGAATTTTTGTAAATAAAATCTAGTTGTGCTCTAGCACTAGCTGCAAATTCCGCATCTTCCATTTTCTTATTTTCTAGTAAAGTTTTTAGATTAGAATTATCTTCTAATATCTGAGCAGCAAGATCTTCAAAAACATAGGCTGAATAATGTTCTTTTTGCATCATGATGCCATCGAAAAAATTCCACGCAAAATAACTATCTGGAGCTTCCGGCTCTAGCGTTTCCATTATGTATCTGTCTTTCTCCTGGCCGGTATACACTATATAGTCTCCTTTGTAATATTTCCACATTTGCTTTACCTCTCTGGTCACTACCTTACTATGTAGGAAATGTCCTTCATAAGGTTTTTCTCTAGTTTCCATACCATCTATATACAGCATGTCAAAGGTCTCTGTTCTATCTTCCTCAAGTCGTTCTACTTTTACACCATTCCACTCTAGCCGCTGAGCGATCTCTGAATAAGCTTGTGGGAAAAGATAAGCTTCAGGCTTTTGCTTTTGGACTGTTGCCCTATAGGTGTTGTAAAATGGAATCTCTTTTTCGTAAGTTTCTGCATGATCGTAATACAATCTATCAAGACCAGAGATCTCACTTTTCTTAAATTTTGCCTTATACCCCTTAAACATAAGTTGATCTACTTTTTCTCTATCGATTGCCCAATCTATAGGCAATTCTATCGTATTACTTACAGACTTTATAGTAGCGGATCTAAGGGTCAATAATTCATCATGGTTTTCCTGAATATGGACAAGCATTGATAGCATAAAATAGTAGGTACTTTCAACCCTATTTTTATACGGTTTGAGCATATGCGTTTCCGGCATAAAGGATAAGGCATTGTGCATCGCTGCATATCCCGAGGAGTATCTTGGAAGATCTAGAAAGCCAGCAATTCCATCCTCAGGTGTCCTCTGTGCATAGACATATGGTGTCATCTCCCATCCGTATTGTTCCATCTTTTTATATAAGCCAGGTAACATTCTATCCGTCAAAAAATGAGCTAGTGGTTTTGCTAACTTATCTTTCTGAGTAGCTATAAGCGTCATCGAGTAGGGATAGTCTGCTCCGTTAGAAGTATGATTATCTACAAAAACATCGGGATTCCATTTATTATATAACTTATTGAATGATTGTGCATTCTTAGAATCACACTTTATAAAATCTCTATTCAGGTCAAGATTTTTTGCATTTCCTCTGAAACCATAAGCCTCTGGTCCTTGTTGGTTAGCTCTGCTATAACTACCTCTATTAATTGCACCACCGATGTTATAGACGGGAATGATAACAACAACACAATGATCTAATAAGTTTTGCTTATCCTCCATGTAAAGCAGATCTCTAGCAAGTTTCATAGATGCATCTACACCGCAGGGCTCACCAGGATGAATCGCATTATTTACAAACAAGACTACTTTGCCTGCATCTCTTATTTTTTTAATATCGAACTCCCCGTCTTTACTTAGAACAACCTCGTGCAAGGGGAAACCACTATCGGTCATACCATACTCTGATACACTTATATTCTGATGATCAGATAGCAAATTATAATAAGCTATGGCTTCATGATAGTTTACTGTATAATTATTATTTTTTTCGAAGGAGGTAATAAATTGATCAGGAATTTGCTGACTCATAAGTACTGAGATATTAATAGAAAATAATAGAATAGTTATGTAAGGCTTCAGGCAAGACATAGAGTGAAAATTTATTTTTATAAAAATACATAATATTAGTTTACAAGAATAAATTTCTTTTGGTTGGCGTGGACTTGGCTATCAGCAAATTTCAACCTGCATTAAACTATACAAAAGAAAAGTTATACCATATATTTTTAAAATTAATACTAGGCATGTGTCTAAGAAGACATTCTGTTTTTAAGGGTAGCTAGTTTTATTTTCATCTTAATAACAAATCGAAACATTATGAAAAACTACCTAACTATTGTAGGCTTAGTCTTAAGTCTGTCATGCCTAGCACAAACTACCTATCAAGGAACTATCTCAGATGAAGAAACAGGAGAAGCTTTACTCTTCTCTACAATTGCGTTCTATAATAACGATATTATTGTAGCAGGCACCGAAACTAATTTGGATGGAGATTTCCAGATAACGCTTAAAGAAGATTTTACACATGTAGAACTGCAGTACTTAGGCTACTCCCCTAGAACTATTCTTAAAAAAGATTTTTATCCTAGCTTCAACGATTTATCTATGAGTCCTGGAGTCATGTTAAACACTATCGTTATACAATGCTATGGCTACAAATATGATTGTCCACCTGGTTGTATTCTAACTTGTGAAATTAGAAATTCGGAATGCTTCACGGATCAAAATAAATCCACTTTACGAGAAAAGAAAACTTTTACCCAAAGAGAAGGTAATGACTGGATATATCCTAATCCTACCAACGGTATAACAAATATCAAAGATGAAATTATAGAAAAGTATAGTCACTATAGTTTACTCAATTCAGCTGGACAAGTAGTCCTTAGCACAAAACCTATTCAACATGAGATAGATCTTACTATGTTACAAGAAGGTTGTTATAATTTGATAGCAGAAAATGACAAGGAGCAAAAAACTATCAAGCTTATAAAATTCGAATAAATTTCTTCAAAGTGGTCCTGCTTTTATTAGTGGTTTAGTTAGCAGGTCCACTTATTTATCTGTAAAGCATTAGCTAATCATAAAAATCATTATGCACAAGCTCCGTTAGGTATCGACCAATTTACAATGCATTCTTACTTATTATGGAATACTGACTTAAGAAACTTTGTAATTGGTCGATTTTTATTCAAACGTTTTTATAGAGCTGTGCTCTGATCCCGGTGACTTATAAAGTTCGAGTCTATGAAGATCCGGGATTTTTTTTTATTCATATCGTAAAGCTTCTATCGGGTCTAATCGACTTGCTTTCATTGCAGGATACAAGCCTGATACGACGCCTACAAAAACACAAACAAAAATTCCTAAGGCAATCCACTGAACAGGCAATACAAAACTACCTTTTACAAGCGCGGTCACACCAAGGCCCATACCTATGCCTAAGAAGATACCTACTAATCCACCTAATATACAGATCACAACAGCTTCAGTAAGAAATTGTAATAATATATTTGTTTGTGTTGCTCCCATAGCTTTTCTTACACCTATCTCTTTTGTTCTTTCTGTAACAGAAACCAACATGATATTCATAAGGCCTATAGCTGCTCCTACTAAGGTCAGCAAGGCAATAACTATGGTAATCACCCTAAGTTCTGTTGTAATATCCTTAAGCTTAGATAATATTCCATCGCTAGTTCTTATTCTGAAATCATTAGGTTCCGATGCTTTGAGTCGCCTTACATTTCTAAGTGTGCCTATAGAAGAAGACACCGCATCTTCTATAACTACTGAACTTCCTACAGCACCCATAATCGTATAATTCGTATTAGAAGTTCCATACCTTTGCTTAGCTTTGAGCAGGGGAATATAGACAACATTTTCACTAGCGCCCATGGAGTTTCCTTTGGACTCTAGAACGCCTACGACCTTATATTTTTCACTAGCTATACTTATTATCTCACCTATTGCTTTTTCACTTTCTCCATCAAATAAAAGCTTGACTATACCTACCGCAATGATTGCTTTATTAGAAGCAGACTGCACTTCAGTAGCATTAAAATTTCTACCCCGTTCTATTTCTGATGAGGAGACATCAAGATACTTATCATCTATACCTTCTAGCTTTATCGTAGGATTAGATTTCTTATCCTTATATTTTACCGTTGCACTTCTAGAACAATTCATACTTATAGAGACATCACTGGTACTACTACCGAACATCTCCTTAAACTTAGTGGCTTGCTTATAAGAAATTACATCTGCTTGTTTTCTTTCTTTTCCATCTCTATTGCTCTGTATATTTTCATATCCGGGCAGTACAGTAAATGAGTTCGCACCTATTCTATTGAAGTTATCACTAAGGTTAAATAGAATAGTATCTATTGCAGTAAGTATGCCTACTAGACAGGCTATCCCTACAGATATAATCAACAAGGTCAGTATAGACCTAAGTAAATTAGTCCTGATGGAACTAAGCGCAACACGTATATTTTCTAGGAAATTCATTTACCTGTGTAAATTAAAAGTTTTTAGGCACATGAGAGCATAAACTGGAAGTAATGCATTATTTTATAGATAAGTAGAACTTATCTCAGCTCTTATTAATGAGATATTTCTGGATTGGATTATAAATATCTTTATATAAATTCTTATTACACGCTATAATGTTACCTGAATTTAGAGAATCATGCTCTCCATTAAAATCAGTAGCGACTCCTCCCGCTTCTCTTACCAGTAAAATACCAGCAGCTAGATCCCAGGCATTAAGACTAGATTCGTAATAAGCATCTAAACGACCAGATGCAACATAAGCCAGATCCAATGCTGCTGAACCAAATCTTCTTATGCCTCTAGCGTTTTCTATCCAGTGTGTAAAGATCTGTATGTATGACTGAGTATCATACGCTGCGTTGTAGGGAAAGCCAGTAACTATAATGGCTTGAGAAATATCATCTTTTTGGGCTATTTCTATTTTTCTATCATTACTATAACAACCTCCGCTTTTCCACGCATAGAAACATTCTTTCATAGCGACGTCATATACGACACCTACGACTATCTCATTATCTGCTAATAATGCAACGCTTATAGAGTAATGAGGAATCTGTTGTAGATAATTAGTTGTACCATCTAATGGATCTATTATCCAGGTGAGATTTTTGGACTCTTGGGCAATAGTCTTTTCTTCTGTTATATAACCTGCATCCGGTAGGAGTTCCGATAGTTCCTGGACTAACATTTTCTCAGCAGTCTCATCTACATAACTCACAAGACTGTTTTTTTCCTTCTCGACTATATCTTTAGCACTTACTTTCTCTACCTGAGAGAGAATAAACACCGCTACCCTTTCAGAAATCTCACACACCTGAAAGCTAAGTTTTTCTAAATCCATTTTACTAGTTATAATGTGTGTGTGTGTGTGTATGCGTGTTGTGAATGTATGTGTAAAGATATCTAGCCCAAATGTTGGTTGTATGGTTTCTATATAATTTCTACACCTACAATAACTTTTACAACCTTAGTATTAAATTTATCCCATTTCGGCAACAACCTCTTTTACTTCAGGAACCATTCTTTTTAGCATCCCTTCGATACCAGACTTAAGTGTTACAGTAGAAGATGGGCATCCACTACACGAACCCTGCAGAACAACTGTAACGGTACCTTCGTTGAAGCTCTTAAATTCTATATTCCCACCATCCATTTCTACAGCTGGCTTTACATAAGTATTTATAAGGTCTTTGATTTTTTTGACAAGTTCTAACTCATCACCTGTATACTCGTATCCTACTCCTTGCTCAGCTTCTATCTTAGCCATCTCCTCTGCAAAGCCATCCTTTATAATTTCTTTTCCTTCAGATACATAGTCTTTGATAAACGATTTCAAATTTAACATGATATCCTCCCAAGCGTAGTTAAACTCTTTAGTAACGGTAACGAAATTATTACAGACATATACGCCTTTGACATATGGAAAAGCAAATAGAGCGGTTGCCAATGCCGACCAGTCTGTTGCTAGCTCTACCTCTCTAAAATCAGCAGTACCCTTGTACAACATCTTGTTTGTTACGAACTTGAGCGATTCCGGGTTAGGAGTTTGCTCAGTGTAGATCATTATAGGACTTTTTGTTACAGTTTCCATTTTTCTTATTTTTTTAGATTAATCTAACACGAATATACATACTAATGTTCCAAAGTATTAACCATAAAGCTCATAATGTACTCGACTTTTGTCAATTCCTTTTTTTATGATAAGGTTAGCAACAGCATCGTCTATCATCTGAGACCATCCGCAAATGTAATAATGAGCGTCTTTTCCTACCTTAAACGATGAGTCCATATAGATCTCATGGACATATCCTTGCTTCCCCTCATAAGGTTCTCGCGATAAAGCTATATGATAGTGGAAATTGGGATTATCAGCAGACATCTGCTCTAATTCTGATTTGTATAGTATGTCCTTATGTGTTCTAGACCCAAAAATTAGGTGGATCTGATGATGATCTATATTGCGATCTTGGATGTCTAAGAGCATACTTCTAAACGGAGCTAATCCTGTACCTGTGCAAATAAGAATCAGATCATGCTCTATTTTTTCTGGCAAGCAGAAAGTACCTTCGGGACCTTTAAACTTTATGGTATCGTCTATCTTTACATCATTATGGAAATAATTACTAGCAGCTCCTTCCCCTAATCTCACTATACACATTTCTAGTTGTTTTTCGCTAGGAGAATTAGCTAGAGAGTAACTTCTCCACCGCTGCAATCTCTTCTCTCCTATCGGAAGATCTGTAACAACAAACTGTCCCGCTCTAAACTCAAAGGCCTCCCCTACATCCAGGAAAAATCGCTTCGTCTGTGGGCTTTCTTGTATAATTTCTACTACCTGAGCTTCATACCATTTTCTAGGCATACGTAAAGTTTGATATTATATATTAGAACACTAGATGAAGATAAATTGTTCCTTTCTCAGTTGCGTGAATATATTTCTTCCTTATAATATGCCAGATGCAAGTATATCATCTCTAAAATAAAGAAAGTCCAATATTTAAATTCATTGCAATATTAGACTTTCTTTATTTACCTAATCAGGCAAAAAATTGTTTTTCTTTCTGCAGCTATCTCGCTTGCTAAGTCTCTCTTTATTTGATCAATATTTTATCCGTAGAGATCTTACCATCCTTCACTAGGTGTACAAGATAGATACTTCCTGCCTCCAGATTAAGATTTAGTTTTTGGTTTCCATACACCTTATCTGCATATACTTTCTGTCCATTTAGACTATAGATTTGAACTTCATAATTACTCGCTGCAGTTTGTTCTACCATGATGGATCCCTCACTAGAATGGATCGCAAAACCAAGATCTGATGATGGCTCAGCAGTAGAGGAAGCAAGTTCCTGCACCTGAACTCTGTTCATGTTGATCACTCTATAAGTTCCAGAAGCATCTTTGTTCCAAAGGACAGCTGCTATATAATAATCAGATAGTTCCTCATTATCAGAAAGCACTTTAGGAAATTCGATATCTACGCCATCTGTATATCCTGCTGCTACCTCTCCAACTACTATATTCTCGCCCCAGGTATCCTCTAATAAACTTTGTCTCAAAACATATTTGTGAACAGCATCCGATCCTTGTGACTGCTGAAAATTGATAACATTATCTTCTACAAGAAATACGCTCAGAAAATAATCTCCCATAACATCAGCCAAAAATTCTGTACTAGCTTCTATAAGGAACGCGCCTCCGTTATAATCTGCTTTGACATCTACTGAGGCTAGCGGCGCAAGGTCATTAAGGAATGAAGCTGTTTCTTTTGCTTCAGCTATTTTATCAGAAACATTATTCTGATTTACATTTATGTCATCATTATTTACAAAAAATGTAGGCTGCCCAAAATTGTTAAAGTTATCAGTAATATCTCTTGCCGCAGTGTTCTGCAGATCACCAGAATAATGCAGTGTCCATGCAAGAACATTATCTTGTTCTACATCTATTTCTTCTATTGTTCCTTCGAACATATCCCATCCATACTGACCACAGAAGGAACACCAGGTTGCGGTAACTTTAGAAATCATTGTCCATTGTTGAGCCTCTTGTGCATGGACCATAGATGTAAATGATATAGCAATACACAGAATTAGAAATTTCTTCATCTTAAAATAAAATTTTAGTGTTAATATTTGTTGATCTATTAGTAGAACAGGTTAGTTCTCACCAGGTTTGCTCTATAAAGATAGATAGATTTTATAAACTTCCATCAGATTCTTTATAAAGTGCCGCCGTCACGACTTGTCCTACTACTCTCAGTGTCTCTTTACTAATCACTCCGATATCATCATCATGGGTGTGCCAGTGATCACCAAAATCAAATTTGACATTAGACTTTTTCTGTTGGTTGATAATATCTATCATAGGTAATCCAGCTATAAGATTGACAAAATAGTGGTCATCAGTAACCTCATTAGAAAACTCATTGACAAAATACTTAGCGTAGCCCATCTGATTTGCTAGCCCCCATATTTTCTCTTGTACCTGAGGAGCATATTTTCTAGAAACAAGATCCTTTCTGAAGGTTGCTCCCTCGGCGCCCACCATATCTAATAAAATACCATAGTCAGCATTATAATTTTCTGGATATAAATTCTTTGCCCAGTACTGCGACCCTAGACACCAACTTTCTCTTGGACTTTCTCTCCCTCGATCTCCTTGGTCCTCCGCGTCAAATAAAATAATATCAACTCCTAGGTCTATAGGATTCTCTTTGAGCACCTTAGAGATTTCTAGCAGCACTGCCACACCACTACCTCCATCATCTGCTCCAGCTATAGGTTTTTTCTTCATTTCCTCATCTTTATCCTCCTCTCCTATCCGCCTAGAGTCCCAGTGAGCTCCTAGGAATATACGTTGCTTCTTAGATGGATTTATACTCGCTATAATATTGTATCCTGGATGCACTTCTCCTGTATGGAACTTAGCATCGAAAGTCTGGACATGTACGTCCATTCCGTTCTTTTCTAGCTCCGCTACCAAATAATCCTTACAAGCTTCATGCTCTTTTGTCCCAGGAACTCTGTGACCAAATTCCAATTGTTTTTCTACATATTCGTAAGCACTATCTTTTTGGAATGCAGGAATTTTTACTCTAGGCTTTTTAACCTTAGGAGTTGCTTGCTTAGTTGTAGTATCACCCTTACAGGATGCAATCAAAAAACTCAGACATAGGAAACATAAGAGATACTTCATGGTTACTTTTTTATTTTCATATTATTTTATCGTCCAAGAACTGCCGTCCTTTCCATCTTTTACAACTATATCTAGTTCGTTCAGACTATCTCTTATTTTGTCAGATGTGCCCCAGTCTTTATTTTCTCTAGCTAAGGCTCTCAGATCTAAGATAAGATCCATCATACCATCCATAGCAGAGCTATTATTATTCCCACCTTGATCTTCTAAGCCTAGAACTTGATCTAAGAATTTATTAAAACTTTCCTTTAATTCATTCAACATTTCTATAGACAAATTATTAATGTCAATTTGGCCCTGGTCGTAAGAATTGATTTTAGTTACGAGATCAAATAATCTAGAAATGGCCTTAGGCGTATTGAAGTCATCATCCATATCTGATACGAAAGCATCTAAGGATGCTTTTATACTTTCATTTTCCGAAGACGCTGTCCCTTTAGTTGTTAATGATGATAATATTTTCTTTGCCTCCATCATTCTTTTGTATCCTTTCTCGGCAGCTTGCAGACCATCATCTGTAAGATCTAGCGTTGAACTATAGTGAGATTGCAACATAAAGAACTTTACTACCATGGGTGTATACCCCTTTGTCACGTGAGGACTATCTCCAGAAAATAACTCATAAGGAGAAATCGTATTGCCATCACTCTTTGACATTTTCTTTCCGTTCATCAGCAGCATGTTAGTATGCAACCAGTAATTAGCTGGGCTACAATCACAGGCACCAATATTCTGAGCAATTTCATTTTCGTGGTGAGGGAACTTTAGATCATTTCCTCCTCCATGGATATCGAATCTATTACCCAAGTACTTAGTACTCATTACTGAACACTCTAGATGCCATCCTGGAAAACCTACTGACCATGGAGAATTCCATCTCATAATATGATCATCGGAAGCTTTCATCCATATAGCAAAATCAGAAGGATGTTTTTTCTCGCTTTGGTTTTTTAGATCAGCTCTAGATTCAGCTAATAAATCATCAATTATCCTTCCTGATAATTCTCCGTATGATTTTTTCTCTTCAGAAAATTTTATCGTATCAAAATAGACAGAACCATTACTTTCATATGCGTAGCCATTATCTATGATAGCTTGTACCATTTCTATTTGACCTATGATATGTCCTGTAGCTCTAGGTTCTATAGTAGGCTTGAGCGTATTGAAGATTGTCATCATCTCATGGAATCCGTTCATATACTTCTGGGCAACTTCCATAGGCTCTAAATTATCCTTTCTCGCCCCTTTAGACATTCTATCCTCTCCATCATCTAGAAGATGACCTACATCCGTTATATTTCTTACATATCTAATCTTGTATCCTTTAAACAATAGATATCTATAGATAATGTCAAAAGAAACGAAAGTTCTACAGTTCCCTAGATGTACATCGCTGTATACTGTAGGTCCACAAACATACATCCCAATAAATCCTTCATTTATAGGTGTAAAAACTTCCTTTTTCCTACTTAGACTATTGTAAACCTGGATACTTGACTTCTGCATATATATTGTATAAACTCTATGTTCTAGATTATTTCTAACAAGCGTAGATCCGAGAAAGCTTAAAATTCTGACTCACTCCTTGCTATAAAACGCCAAAAATAAGGCTATCTCTACACTTATGCTATTATTATTCGGATAAGTTTAGTGTTGTGATGATCGGATAGTGATCAGAGAATTTCTCTCGTACAAGTTCATAGTTCAAAATATCAAAATTAGAATCAACCAAAGTGTAATCTATTCTCAGCATAGGAATAGAACCTGCATAAGTATTACCTAAACCAGAACCTGCAATGCAATAAGCATCTCGGAGTTCCTCTGTTAGTACCTTATAAGTATAAGATAAGGGCGTATCGTTAAGATCTCCAGCTAGAATAATCGGATAAGGACTTGTCTCCATATGTTCTTTGATTAACCCTACTTCTTTTACACGCTGCTTTGCCGTAACACTATAATTATTGAGTACATATTTGATATCTGACCACGTTCTATCATCTCTGAGATCTGGCTGGTCTATCAGTTTAGTGGTTGTCTGAGAAACTTTGTTAGATGACAGATGCGGGTTATATACTCTTATTGTTCCACTAGGTAATTTTATATCCGCCCATATGCAAGTATTTGCGTAATGACCTATTTTGATATGTCCTTTATTAACAATAGGGTACTTAGAGTATATGACGGCGATACTTTCTTCAGGATGGTGTTTGTGATAGCTAGGTAATAGTTTATCTAATAGTCTCCGAGGAGGCTTATTACATTCCTGGAAACAGTAAACATCTATATCCTTTGCTATTATTTTATCTTCAAACTTTACCCATAAGCGTTCTCTCGCTTTGTCTGTTTTAGGAAAAAGTTTTTTACCGATTTGAGTATTTAGCGTTGCAATAGATATGGAGCTTCTTGTACTTTCTATGGGTGAATGATTAGCAAAATATAGTCCCATCTTATTATAACCGAGCAGCAGTACTAGGAGTGATATAGTTACATATTTAAATTTTGCAAAGGCCCAGAATAGAATGAAAAATAAATTGATAATAAAAAAAAGTGGATAAAGTAAGCCAAATATGGAGAAGACCGAAACTACCTGCGGATCTATATAACTCGACAAGTACGCCAATAAAAGGCATACAGCAGCAACCCCATTTAAAAAAACTAGAAATTTAAGCACCTACTATTTTTTGCTCGCCGAATATAAAAATTCTTTTTCTTCACTGGTAAGATTATCGTAACCTTCTGACTTAATCTTATCTAAGATCATGTCTAATTTCTCTTGAAAGTTAACAGATTTTTCCTCTACTTTATTTTTCCGAACCTTCTTTTCATTCCTGTAAACTACTTTTACAGGAGATTTTCTCTTTTGTGGAGGAGCCTGAGTCGTACTTAACCATTCTCCAGAAAATAGCTTCTGTAAGAAGGCAGTAATATCCACTCCATTGTTAAGATAATAGATGAATAACATACCAAAAGCTGCACCTCCTAGATGGGCTATATGACCTCCAGAGTTAGACCCATTAGTACCTAACAAATCGAAAAACAAAATAACTAATGCTATATACTTGATCTTAATAGTTACGGGTATAAGAAACAAACGTATACCGTAATCCGGAACCTTAGCCGCTGCAGCAAACACAAAGGCCATCACAGCAGCTGAAGCACCTAAAGCTACTGCATTTCCATCTGTTCCTATAGGAATAAGATGGTCTGAAACTACATATAGTGCACCACCTAATAAGCCACCTAATATATAGATAGGAAGAACTCTTCTATCTCCTAGAAAGTCCCCTATAATTCTACCAAACCAATACAGCAATATCATGTTCCACACTAGATGCCAAACACCTACATGTAAAAAGAAACTAGTGAAGATCGTCCAAGGACGCTTAAGTATGGTTATCGGATCTGAAGAAAGTGCCAACCAAGATACCAGAGGATGATTAGCTAATCCTCCGCCAGGGTTCATGTAACCTGTAAATTCTATGGTCAACCTGACTACAGCAAATAGGGCTATATTTACTATAATGATCTTAGTCAGGGTATTCCCCATCCTAAAACTATTTTTTATATCGTCGATTATAGATTGAAACATAATAATATATTACTATTAACGTAATTACACCCCTATAATGTTCTATTTTTCCTCCAAAAATAAATTAACGCTATACCTACAAGTGCACCTCCTAGGTGGGCATAATGCCCTACATTGCCAGTTCTATCCATCATAAAACCAACGACTAGCAATAATAAGACTAAGTATTTAGCTTTTATAGGTATAGGCGGGATCAGCAGCATCACTTGTCTTTCTGGAAACAACCAGCCGAATGCCCCTACGATACCGAACACTGCTCCTGATGCACCTAAATGTCCAGTTCTGAGGATAGTACTCATCTGCATAAATCCTCCTTGTGCCATACCTAAGGTTACAAACCAATCAAAAAAACTAGACAGTATTCCTGCAGCTAAGTAGACAATTAGAAATTTTTTGGATCCTAATGCTCCTTCTACTGCTGGTCCTAGAAAAACCAGAAATAACATGTTAAAAAATAGATGTCCTATATCTGCGTGGACAAACATATGGCTTATCAGCTGATAGGGTTTAAAAAAATCTGATGTAGGAAAAAATATCCTTAAGTCAGGAACTGAAATATAAGCCATGTCCAACCCCATGACTACCAGCATTACCATAACATTTATAATAATAAGATGCTTAACTGTTTCTGTAATTCTGATCATCTTTCTCTATTCTATAATCTTAAGATTCAAAAAGTCTGGACAATTCGTTCAACTCATAAGTGATGATAGATTTTCTACCTTCAGGACTTATGTACGGCATTTCGCAAGAAAATAAACTATCTATAATGGTTTGCATTTCTGCAGTATCTAGTCTTTTGCCTCTAGGAATACTCGCACTCTTAGCCATAGACCTAGCAAAGTTTTCATTTACACCTAGGTCAAAACTTAGATTCTCCATATAGTTATCAAGAAACCGCTCTAGCACTTCTTCTATCGATGTATCACTCATCCCAGATGGAATACCGTGTATAATAATACTCTGTGTTCCAAAATCTTCCGTCTCGAAACCTAATTGTTTTAGCGCATCGAGCAAGTTTATAATCAACTGATATTTCTCAGGTTTATAACTGATCGTTATAGGAAACAAAACCTTTTGAGTTACTTGTTTGCCTTCTTCTAGATGAGCTAGGTAGTCCTCATACAAGATACGCTCATGAGCCGATTTCTGATCTATGAGTACAAAGCCTGATTTGATGCTGTGTACGATATAAGTATTATGTATCTGTATAGGGTTAGACTTGGCTTTCTGTTCGAAAAGCCCACCATCTATTACATCCGAAGCAGATGATTGTAAGATAATCTGATTACCACCACTTGGCGCAACTTCACTTATATCATTATACATTTTGTTCCATTCGGAAATTTCTTTTTTACTAGCTCTATCTCCTTTCAGAATCTCCTTACTAGAAAAACCTCCAAAACTTTCCACTTGCTGCTTACCTATATCAGGCATATTATCAAAGTCTATCATGGGATTAAGACTATATTTTCCTAATGAATGTTTAATAGCAACATTAAGAAAATTGTAGACTAATCTTTCCTCTTGAAACTTGATCTCATGTTTTGTAGGGTGTACATTTATGTCAATTTTTTCTGGCTCTACTGTAAGGTTTAGTATGTAAAAAGGATACATCTCCTTGGTTAATAAATCACCGTAAGCCATCTTGATCGCATGATTCAGATAATTACTTTTGATGAACCTTTCATTGACATAGAGATACTGATCTCCCTTAGATTTTCTAGCAGCACTAGCTTTTCCTATATATCCTTGTATATGCAGACTGTCCGTCTCTTCCTCTACAGGTAGGACCATCTCGTTATATTTCTTGCCTAGTATACCTACAACACGCTGTCTGAAATTAGAAGCAGGAAGGTAGTATAGCTCTGAGTCATTATGATATACCTTAAAAAAAACTTCAGGATGTATGAGCGCTATCCTTTTGAACTCTTCGAGAATGTGTCTGAGTTCTACAGAGTCTGTTTTAAGAAATTTCCTTCTTGCAGGAACATTGTAGAATAAATTTTTGACAGAGATAGATGTTCCCTTAGGCGTTTGACATAAGGCTTGTTTTTCTAGTGTAGATCCTTTTATTACGATATGAGTACCCGTATCAGAATTTTCTGTTCTTGTCTTAAGATCTACATGCGCAATAGATGCTATCGATGCTAGCGCTTCCCCTCTAAATCCCATGGTCTTAATGCTGAATAGATCGGAAGCCTTTCTGATCTTAGAGGTGGCGTGCCGTTCGAAACTCATACGAGCATCTGTTTCTGACATACCCTTTCCATTATCAGAAATAAGAATCATAGTCTTTCCAGAATCTTTTAAGGCTATCTCTATTTCTGTACTACCTGCATCGAGTGCATTCTCTAATAACTCTTTGATTACAGAAGCTGGCCGCTGGATCACCTCTCCTGCAGCGATCTGGTTAGCAATCGATTCTGGTAACAGCTGAATTATATCATCCATGCGCACTAAAAGATTCTATCATCTGACGAAATTTGTCAGAATTCATAAGGTAATAACAAGCTAGAAGTAGACTAGCGATAATCATAGCTAGCCTAAGGTTAGATTTTCTTACCTCTGCTTTTCTGAAACTAGAATCTCCTCTAGATTTTTTCCTTAGCCCAGCTCTTATTCTATTCTTTGTATACTCTGTATCTGTCCCCTCTTTATACTTATCCAGTCTAGACTGAAGATCATCTTGCTCCTGATTGTAGAAGCGAGGTTTATAATCGAAGCTCTGATGCTTTGGTGTTTTGTTAAATGTAAAAAATCCCATTTATGAATTTATATCTGTAAAAATAAACATACATAGATTGTAATCAAAGAAAATAAGACAATGACTCTATAATAATGGACAAAGCCTTTCTTAGTTATAGTACACTTGCTATTTCTATTAGTTCATACTTATGTCAAAGGAGTTATAAATCATTCTGAATAAAGCTTGATATTTTATAAAATGTAAAGTATATTTGACATAATGTAAAGTTTACTTATCACAAATCTTATAAAATGTCTAAACAAGTATCATCATATAATGAGGAGCATGAGGCTCTGAATAAGGTCATAAATTTCAGATTCCCACATACTTTTAAGAAGGTGGGTATAATAGGTGCCGTTTCGGTTTTAGCTTATTTGTTCGCTTATAAGTTTATAGGCAGCAACACCTTACTCACTAAAGATCTTCTGAGAACATTGATTTTGTTATTTCTTTTTGTAGCGTCTCTAAGTAAAGAAAAAATAGAAGATGAATATACCGTCCATATAAGGTTCCAGTCTTATATTGTTGCCTTTATAGTTACAGCTATTTATGCTATTGTCATTCCATTTGTAGGCTTCTTCTTAGAAATTATAATCAGAAAAATAACTAATGACGGAGTAGTCAACTTAAATGATGTTTCTGCTTTTGAAGTGCTCTTCATGATGATGGCAATGCAACTCTTATTTTTTACAACACTAAAAAGATTTGGCAGGTGCTAAATAGACTAAAAATAGAGCGCGCAGAAAAAGATCTAACGCAGGATCAACTAGCAAAGAAGATAGGCGTATCTAGACAAACTATTAACTCTATAGAAAAGAATAGGTATGTACCTTCCACCATTCTAGCCTTGAAAATTTCTGAATTGTTCAGTAAGTCTGTAAATGATATTTTCTTTTTGGAAAAGGAGGATTAAAATTCATAAGAATACATTTTAGCATCTTTTGAATTTCTTATTTTAGATATCTCAAAATGTAAATTATCTTAATTTTAGAATATTCTACTTATTAGTGTATCATAAGATATATTGCAACTGAGCAAATTGACATGAACAGAAGAAATATAATCACCACATCAGAAAGAAAAGCATACTATAAACTGCCAACACAAAGACATATGACTTATTCTCTTCCTAATTTCTTAATATAATGATGATATCAACGTAAACTTCTATTCATAATAGAGCATATTATAAAGCTTTACCTTACTTTTACACCATATTAATAGAATCTCCTTGTAAGATTACAGATGAGTGAACAAATAAAGCATGAATGCGGACTTGCTATGATACGATTGCTGAAGCCGCAATCTTATTATCTAGACAAATATGGTACTTCCTTATACGGGATGAATAAGCTTAGGCTGCTCTTACAAAAACAGCGTAACAGAGGTCAGGACGGTGCAGGTCTAGCCACTATAAAGTTGGATATGCCACCTGGGCACAGATATATCAGCAGAAAGAGATCTGCCTCTGGAGCCTATATCAAGGATCTTTTCGAAGCTGTGTATAGTCACTTCAATGATCTAACAGACGAACAGATGAAAGATCCTGAATGGCTAAAGATGAATATGCCATATACAGGAGAACTATTGTTAGGACATCTAAGGTATGGCACGCATAGTGTCAACACTATAGAAACCTGTCACCCTTTCTTAAGACAAAATAACTGGATCACTAGAAATCTTGTTCTTGCTGGAAATTTCAATATGACGAATGTCACAGAACTTTTCCAAGAGCTAGTAGATGTAGGTCAGCATCCAAAAGAAAAATCTGATACCGTAACCGTTCTGGAAAAGATAGGACACTTCCTAGATGCGGAGGTAGAACGTTTGTTTCATTGGTTCAAACCAGAAGGTTATACGAATGAGGAAATAACCATGCTAATAGCAGATCATATAGATGTACAAAGGTTATTACAAAGGGCTTGTAGAAAATTTGATGGGGGTTATGTTATGGCGGGAATGATCGGTCATGGAGATGCTTTCGTTCTTAGAGATCCATCAGGAATAAGACCAGCGTTCTATTATCAAGATGATGAGATTGTTGCGGTAGCATCAGAAAAACCTGCTATACAAACAGCGCTCAATGTAGGTTACAAAAAAATCAAAGAACTAAAAAGAGGGCACGCACTAATCATAAAGAAAAATGGCAAGGTTACAGAACAACTTGTAAAAGAACAATTACCACGAAAAGCTTGCTCATTCGAAAGAATATATTTTTCTAGAGGAACTGATAAAGATATCTACCTAGAAAGAAAAAAACTAGGTGAACTACTAGCTACTGTAATTCTAAAAGAAGCTAAGTACGATTTCAAAAAAACTGTTTTCTCATTTATCCCTAATACTGCAGAGGTAGCATTCTATGGGATGATGGATGGCATCCATAAAGAGCTTAACAAAATCAAGACTGGCCAGATCAATGCACTTGGAAAAAATGCAACGCCTAAGGATATAGAAGAAATTCTCAAGATTACACCAAGGATGGAAAAATTAGCTGTCAAAGATGCTAAGATGAGAACCTTCATAGCTGATGATACCAGTAGAGGTGAGATGGTTTCTCATGTCTATGATGTAACCTATGGTATTGTAAAAAACGAAATAGATACACTAGTAGTTATAGATGATAGTATCGTACGAGGAACTACCTTAAGAGATAGTATCTTATTCAATCTCTCCAGACTGAAACCCAAGAAAATAATCGTTGTCTCTTCCGCACCACAGATTAGATTTCCTGATTGCTACGGTATCGACATGTCTAAGCTCAAAGAATTTGTAGCATTCAGAGCGTTAGTGAAATTACTAGAAAAAGATGGTAAGGAAAATTTGCTTAGAGATACCTACCGAAAATGTAAGGAGCAACTAGAACTCCCTGTAGAGGAAATGACCAATCCTCTTAAAGATTTATATGCTCTTTACGAACAAGAAGAAATATCTGAGATGATATGTCAGATTGTAAAACCTAAGAATTTCAAACCAGAGCTAAAAGTAATCTATCAGACTATAGAAAATTTACATGATGCCTGTCCTAACAATAATGGGGATTGGTATTTTTCTGGCAACTACCCTACTCCTGGAGGAAATAGAGTGGTCAATATTGCATTTGTGAATTTCATGGAAAAGAAAGACATGAGAGCCTATGCTTAATTAGGCTTTACAACAGCTCTAACACATAAATAGAATTGAGATAATAATCTATCGCGTAATCTAGATTACTAGTGATATCATCAATGATAATATAAGTTATCATATCCGTACAACAATCCTATCTAGTCCCTGCTTAAACATATATAGGCATATTTTTTCTAAAAAATAGCGTAATTATTGTTAATTAGGCTTTTATATATTATAAAAATCTTTAATTTTATAGTTAAATCTAATTTTATATGAGCAGAATTCTTAAAATAATATTCTACGCCTTCCTTTTAATATTTGTTTATCTATGGATAAGCACGGTATACAAGTCATGTGGAGACCAGCCAGCTTCTAATGATAGCAATGAGCAGGTCATGATGGGTGAAGAAGAGAATGAAGTAATAGAAAATTATCAAGATCTTACGGGAATATCAGATGACGATGAGTTCGAAGGTGGAGATAATAATACTTCTAGCAACACTAGTAATGATGCAATTACGCTAGACGCTGCACTAGATCAGGACTATTCAGAAGATTTGACACAAGAGGTAAAATCAGAACCTGTTGTTTCCAAGCCTAAAGCTAAACCAAAGCCTGCTCCTCAAGAAACTTATACAGCGCCTAGAAATAATGCCTCCTCTTATAAGGTTGGTGACTATCTTATTGTAGCGGGAAGTTATTCTATAGCCTCTAATGCTAACAAGATGGTTTCTAAACTTAGAAAAATGGGCTACGATAATGCGGAGACAGTACAGTTCGATGCCTCACAATTTAGTTCTGTTGTAGCTTCTAGACATAGCAACTACGATGCTGCTGTCAATGCGGCTAACAGTCTTAAATCTAGAGGTGTGGATTGCTATGTACATCGTAAAAAGTAAAAACCTATGTGCGGTAGATCCTCTCTTACTAAGACGGAAAAACAATTAGAAGAAAGATTCGATGCTACCTTCTACTCGGAAGATCTGGAACGATATAATCCACTTCCTAACTATAACGTTGCTCCTTCCCATATGCACCCAGTAATAAGTAATATGGATCCTGATCACTTTCAGGCTTTCCGTTGGGGCCTTATACCGTTTTGGGCTAAGGACATGAAGGTAGGATACAAAATGATCAATGCACGAGTAGAAACCATCTTCGAAAAAAACAGTTTTAAGAAAGCTATAGAAACTCAGCGATGTATTGTTCCTTTTGATGGATTCTATGAGTGGAAGAAAGAAGCTGATGGAAGCAAAACGCCCTACAGAATAAAAGTAAAAGATATAGACATTTTCTCTATAGCAGGCATATGGGAAAGATGGAAATCTCCCGAAGGAAAAGAAATCTATAGTTTCACCCTGATCACGCAAGATGCTGATGAATACATGCAAAGTATCCACAACCGAATGCCCGCGATACTAACTCCTGAATCTGAAAAGCTGTGGCTACAAAACGATGTATCTGTGAAGGACCTAGTACAACAACTTGTGCTACCCTTGCAAGATTACGAACTAGAAGCCTACCCTGTTGCTAGTAAGGTAGGAAATGTAAGGAATAATGACTCTAGTCTCATAGAACCAGCTGCTCAGAAAAAGGTAGTGAAGAAAAAATCTAATCACGGGAAAGATATGAATCGTCATACTTTATTTGATTAACTTCTTTTACGCATCGTGGTCAATGGATTTGGGATAATCTAAATAACTAATTAGTAACTTACAAGCATTTATCAGGCGCGGCTAAAGCCGTGAATACATTAAAAAATGTAGTCGAGGCTTTAGCCTCGTTGGCGATCGTTAATGTTGAGGCTAGAGAAATATAAGATGCGAAACATTCTATTCTAAGATCAAAAACTTGTGCAGGAAGATTAACTCCCCCGCGTGAGTAACTCGGAAGGGAGTTCTCCATTGGGTTGCTATTGCGGGATTGAGGTGGGCTCGTCCGACAGGACCGAACCGAATGGTGAGTCTGTAGAACTACGACCCCTGTGCGCGGCATTTAGCCATAGGGCTGGGGGCACGCCCAAACAATTATGGTTATAAAAAAACGTGCAAACATCTATATAGACATTTGCACGTTCGTATAATATACGCTGGCCTAAGCCATCTATTTCTTATTTTAGAACTTGATATCTACTACGTAGTTATCGCCATTATCTCCTGGTGTCTCATTGATCTCTCTTACGATAACTAAGAAGAAATCTACGCCGTCAGAAACGACCCATGTATCTCCTACGATAACTTCAAAACTGATAAAGTTACCCTCTCCATCCATCGCTGAAAAGGCTGTTGTATTATCCCATATTCCAGATATGCCTTCCTTAGAATCTACGCCGTCAAAACTAAATCCTTCCGGCAGTCCATTCTGTCCCGCAAATGCGTAACGCATCTCGAATCCATTATTTCCTCCCACTCTCTTGATCCAGTTATCTGCATCTGGTAAGCTGGCATCAATACCCAGATCTCTGATCTGATTTTCAGTAGTAGATGAACCAGTACTTTCTCCATTCTCTAGATTCAATCCTCCTGTACCTACGGGTCCAGCAGAGTTGAACAGTATCCCTTGCAAACTTGCTTCTAGTGGTGTACTCTGCGCCAACGTTTCTATATCGATCGTTGTCATCGCTCTCATACCTCCTAGATCACCAATGATAACCGTATAGGTCTTTGTACTTACATCCGGATGGGCTCTAATAAATAAATCTATAGAAAATCCATTCTGATCATCTAGTGGAACTAGCAAAGGATTAGATGGAAATTGTGTACTTAGATCACCGTAATATAATCTTTCTGGTTCTACTAACGCACCGTTTTCTAATACGATGATCGTATCTACTAGACTCGATCCTGCCGTCACCATAATCGGAATAGATACCAGTGCACCTGGATCTGTCTGGAATACGCCTCCTCCCATAAGATCTATAGATGGTGGTGCTCCTTCTGTTGTGATGGTTACACTTTCTGATGCTGTAAGATCATTGGTATCTTCTATGACAAACTCAAAAATCTTAGAGGAAACATCTCCCTGAACCATAATATCTATATCCCATGCAAAACCACTCTGATCCGTAGCATCAAGAATCAAAATAGGATTAGCAACCGCAGGTGCTCCATCTATCATTATTCTAGCCGCATCTACAGTAGCTCCATCTTCTCTTATCGTAAATACATCAAGCAATCCATCTCCTGCCGTTGTAGAAACACGTGCTGAGAAAGTACCTCCCGGTGTCATCGTAGAAGTAGAACTTACAATAGTTAACGATGGGGGAACATCAGCATCAATTCCTCCACCTCCACCTCCTATGTCTTCCTCACAAGAGGTCATCAGGAACATACTAAGAAGGAATAGGCTTGTTAGCTTCAATAAATTTTTCATGTTTAATTTTTTTGTTTAATTACCATATTTTTCGGCCGCAAAGATATCGTTTCTTTCTTTTATGCGCCTTGGTAAAAAGATTAAAAAAGTATTTTAAGTATTGTTTTTCATTGAGACGTGCTCTTGCACTAGCTAGATAACGTGCGTACGGAATTAAAAGATGTTATAATATTCCTAAAATTTATCATTTTTATTTTCTGTCCACTCCTCTAGCATTCTTTTGATTTTGATTTTGTGGCTTTGTATGTCAATGGGATTCTTGCTAACTTACTTATTATCATACATTTACTACCCTATCTCTAACGTCATAAGCACTACCTCTTACTGCTATACAATATTTGTAATATGTCAATTAGTGTACGCCTCCTTACTTGATTATTTCGAAATAAAAACAGTTATGCTTGACTATTAGTGCATTGGTTTATATATTTGACTGATATATCGTCTTATTATAGTCGAATTATCCGACTTTATTAAATTTAATTATATTATCCTCTTGTATCTGAATTGCCATTCATATTACTCCCTCAAGTATGGGACCTTATCTCCTACTCAGCTAGTGGAAGCTGCTCACCGTGCCAATATAAAGACTATGGTACTCACGGATATTAACAACACTTCTTGTGCCTTCCAGTTTATCCAAGCCTGTAAGCAATATGATATTAAGCCTATACTAGGCATAGAGTTTAGGGCTATAGCAGACAGAGATACCGGCAAGTCGGCACAGACTCAGCATCCCGACTTCTACTACCTAGGTATCGCGCGCAACAAGGAGGGCTGGCGAGAGCTTAATGCCCTACTTACCCGCTGCTCTCTAGAAGGAGAGCCCTTACCCAAGGTAGCTCCTAAGATGCAAAACGCGTATATCATATACAGAAAACTTCCCAAGGGCATCCACCAGCTAGAGGATTATGAATATATAGGTGTGCGCCCTACAGAGGTCAATAAGTTATATTCCTCTTATCTCAAGAATCATACAGAAAAACTTGTCGCGATGGCACCGATCACCTTTCTAGATAAGGACGGTTACCGCATACACAAGATGCTGCGATGCATCGACCTGAATATCATCATAGGCAATCTGAAACCTGCCTACTGCGCTAACACCTCCGAACGCATATACAGTAAAGAAGAACTAGAAGGCATCTATGAACCCTATCCTAAGATCTTAGAAAATACGCGTAAGATTACGGAAGACTGCTCTATAGAGATGACGCCAGGTTACACCAACAATAGACAGAGCTTCACCGGTAGCAAAAGCGGTGATATGAAACTCCTCCAGAAGCTAGCCATCAATGGCTGTCTACGACGTTACGGCGAACGCAACAAAAAAGCAATGAAGCGTACACTACGAGAGCTCAAGGTCATCGACAGATTAGGATTTTCTCCTTATTTCCTGATCACCTGGGATATCGTACGCTATGCTCAGACAGCGGGCTATCATCATGTGGGAAGAGGTAGTGGCGCCAACTCTATAGTAGCTTTTAATCTACAGATCACTGATGTAGATCCGCTGGAACTCGATCTCTATTTTGAGCGATTTATCAATCCACACAGATCTTCGCCACCAGATTTTGATATCGACTTTTCTTGGGACGAACGGGATGATGTTACAGACTATGTCTTCAAGCGATACGGCAAAGAGCATACCGCCCTACTCGCTACCTACAACACTTTCAAGGGGAAGTCTATCATCAGAGAACTAGGTAAGGTATTAGGACTTCCCAAGGCAGACATAGACCTAATTGTCAATGAACCCTTAGCAACAGAAAAACATCACCCCTTTGCCAAACATATTTTTAGGTTTGGCAAAATGATAGAAGGCTTTCCCAACTATCTATCCATACACGCAGGAGGAATTATCATAAGTGAAGAACCGCTTAATTATTTCACAGCCTTGCAGCTGATGCCCAAGGGTTTTCCGATTACACATTTTGACATGTATGGCGCTGAAGATCTAGAACTACATAAGTATGACATCCTGAGTCAGCGAGGCCTAGGTCACATCAAAGACGCCGTAAAACTCATCGCGCAGAACAAAGGCGACGCCGTAGACATACGAGATGTAGAAAAGATAAAAGAAGACGAAGGTGTCCGCGCGCAGCTAAGATCAGGTCAGTGCATCGGTTGTTTCTACATAGAGTCTCCAGCTATGCGCGGTCTGCTCACTAAGCTTATGTGTGACAACTACATACATCTTGTTGCAGCAAGTTCTATCATACGACCGGGTGTAGCTAAATCCGGTATGATGCGAGAATATATCCAGCGATTTCACAAGCCAGAATCGTTTACCTATATCCACCCTATTTTCGAAGAACATCTGGGAGAAACTTATGGTGTAATGGTCTACCAGGAAGATGTCATGAAGATAGTCCACCATTTTGCAGGCCTCGATCTAGATGAGTCCGATGTACTGCGACGTATTATGACAGGTAAGAAAAAAAACTCCGATACCTTCCACAGGCTCCAGCAGAAGTATTATAGAAATTGTAGAAAGCGTGGTTATCCCGAAGAACTGATCGAGGAAGTATGGCGGCAGATCGCTAGCTTTAGTGGCTACTCTTTTTGTAAGGCACACTCAGCGAGTTTTGCAGTAGAGTCTTTTCAGAGTCTATTTCTCAAGACCTATTATCCACGCGAATTTATGGTCGCCGTTATCAACAATTTTGGCGGCTTCTACTCTACAGAAATATATGTACATGAGGCAAGGATGTGTGGCGCCACCATCGAAGCTCCCTGCATCAATAACAGTGAGCAGCTTACTAGTATACAAGGAGATGATATCTATATAGGTTTTATACATATCGCCGACCTAGAAAAAAAAGTCATCCGCAATATACTCCATGAACGTCAAGACAAAGGCGTCTATAGAAGTCTACAAGATTTTGTCAGCAGGGTTCACATCAGCAGGGACCAACTAGAGATCCTCATACGTATCAATGCCTTCAGGTTTACCGGCATGAACAAGTATGAACTGATGTGGGAAAAGAACGCCGTCTACAATCCAGAAACCAAGGTGCAACTGACGGGTAAGCTGTTCGCTCCAGAAGCAGAGAACTACACGCTACCTATCCTAGAAGAAGATCCACACGAACAAGCTTTTGACGAAATAGAACTGCTAGGTTTTCCACTGTGCTCACCCTTCGATCTAGTGGCAGAAAAAACCTCAGGTGATATCCTTACAGAACAACTCAGACAATACATGCATAAGACCGTACGCATACTGGGTTATTATGTCGCTCGCAAAAACGTCATGACCGTACAACGCAAGCTGATGAACTTCGGAACCTGGCTAGATAAGAAGGGCAGATTTTTCGACTCTGTACATTTCCCTCCACAACTAGCGCGTTCCCCTTTTAGAGGCAAGGGTGTATATCTTATTATAGGAAAGGTAGTTGAGGATTTTGGTTTTCCTAGCATAGAGGTGAGCAGAATGGAGAAAGTACCTTTTGTTAAGGATGGGAGGTATTAGTGCAGAACAGGATTTTTAAGATTTCTGACTGAACCCGAGAGTAGCGACGAAGATCAGTAGTGGATGAAAACGCAAGAGTGGGGGAGCTAAAATTATAAATAATTAGAAACATAACATCTTGTTCTGACAATAGAAAATCATGTAATTCTAAAATCCATCAATTCAAGGTTCGGTAAAAGACTAGAAAAATAAATTGTCGCTATCCCATGATAATAGACCTAGAATAACGACAATTAAACTAATGGAACTTATTCTAATTTTGTTTAACAAATTTTCCTAGATTGGTAATGATATCAGATGGATTACCGACTAAGTAAGATTCATTTTCTAGAAATAAAGTATCCTGAATCAGCTCTCCAGATATCTCTCTACTATATCCATTTTCTTCAAAACGGTCAATTCTAAATTCTGTATCATTAATAAGCTCAAGACCCCTACTATCTGCAAGAGAACTAACAAGTAGGACAAGACCATCATCCATTAAGTTCGGTACAATAGACATTCTAATTTCGAGTGGAACTACCGAGACATCCCAAGAACCTAGATAGTCACCTACCAGCTCGTGATCATCAAATTCACTGCCCAAACCACAAGAGGAAAAAAGAATCAAAATAGTAAGTGCAAAATATTTAGTCATTGCGTTCATCGTAGAATTATTTTACTTTATTATAAATATTAGTTGTTTCAAAAAGGATAGTGGTAGAATCCTCTGAATCATAAACTGTATTGGCAAGTTGCAAATCACCATCTACTAACTCTCCACGCAGAGAAGTAAACTGATCCCATACCTCGAACACAGCTGTTTCAAAATCTATATTAGAAAACTGAGCAATAACTCTTGGCTCTAACAAATGACTAGCTCCGATAAATAGCTCACGTTCATCTGAAAATATAGTGTAAGAGATAACACGATCCTCTTCTGCGACGGCAAGCTCATACACTCCCTCTATAGGATGAAGACCTGTCTTATTATTACAAGCGACAAAGCAGATGAATAATAGAAATACACAAGTTGATTTAATGAAATTTTTCATAGGTATATTTTTTCTACTAACTAGATGATTCTAAAACTTAAACATTACGCCAAGACCTACCTGGAAATTATGATCTCCTTCGTCAGCGATGAAACTAGATTCTGTATATCTAGCGGTTCTTTTCTGATAGATAAGATAAGGCTCTATTCCTACACTAAAGCTTTTGTATATTTCTTTCTCAAGAGAAAAAAACATTCTATAAGAAAAAGGATTTGCTATTAATCGATTCAGATTATCCACTTCCGAAGATTCTTGTTCATAGAAATTGTTAGATTCTAAGTTGATAACATTATGGTAGTATACACCAGCACCAATTTTCAGATGCATAAACTTAGCTCCTGGAAAAACATCAAAGACATAGTCCAATCCAAATCTTAATTCATTAGAATACAGTTCTAGTATTAGTCTATCTGGTCCTGACGGAAAAATTAAATCTTCAACATATTGTCTGTGTCCTATTCTGAAATAATTAAATGAAGCACGCATAGAACTTCTACTCGTTACCGCTAATGTTCCGAACAAACCATATCCATAAGAATTAATACTTTCTATCCTAGTAGAAAAAGGCGAAACAAAGGGCGTAGTATGACTAGCAGCGAGAGCTTGTATGAAATGATACATAAATCCAAAAGAAACTTTATTATTCTCTTTAGTAGGCACAATAGGATTTTGCATCTCACCTAAAACTGGATCTTTGACACTTCGCTGAAAAGATAATAATAGAGCAGGCGATAATATTTTCTCAAAATCTAACTGCTGGCTATTAGAAATATTTTCTTGTAAATCTAGCTCTTCACGTTCCGTGTTACTAATTATTACAGTAGTGTTCTGCTCTGAAGTACTATTTAAACTTTTTTCAGTGATAATATTTGAGACATAAGAAGTAGGTTCATTTAACTCCGGATCTTTGACACTAGAATTTAGGTCATTATTATTACCTCCATTTTCTACAATAAGATTAGCAGCAGTATTGGTATTTTCCTGTATTTTGTCTATCGAACTATCCGCGCTTCCACTATTTCGAGTTACCGAATTATTACTTAGGCTCCTTAGGACTTGATCATCAGTAACAGACTTTATTAGGTTAATATCTTCTTTTGCTTTCTGAGTATTATCTACTTCCTTAGAAGGAACATCACTAAGCTCTTCGGATTTGCTATAACTTGAAAGCTCGTCTCCTTTTAAGTTTGACTTTTCGCTTTCTAAAGAAATAGAATCACTTGTCGTATTATAGGAAAACAAAGCCAGCACTTCCTCTCTACATATAATTAAACATACTACTGACAATAAAACAATACCTAAGCCAAACCACTTTCTAACCATCTTATTCAAAGATGGTTTCTCGGACTGATCAAGTAACATTTCAAAATCAGCTAAACTCTGATTATCAAACCCTGCATCTAATTCCTCAAGCTTTCCTGATAGCTTTTTTTCTCCTTCAAATCTATTATTAATCATTATCCTAGATTTTCTAATTTAATAATATGGACCAATTTCTTTCTTGCATTAGAAAGATGCCATTTAGATGTTCCTTCAGATATTCCTAATGTTTCACTAATCTCTCTATGTCCATATCCTTCTATCGCAAAAAGATTAAATACAGCTCTACTAGCTGGAGGAACCTGATCAATAAGTTTTAAGAAATCATCTGCTTGCAGTTGGCTTATCGCATCATTATATACAGAAGCATCGAACTCAAGTATTTCGTGTTGAGGAGCTTTATTATAAACATATTTTCTACAGTGGTCTATAGCTGCTCTCTTCACTATCGTTCTCAACCAACCTTCAAAAGAACCGCTCCCAGAATAATTGTGTACAGATTTAAAAGCATTAAGAAAAGAAGAATTAATGATTTCTTTAGCATCTTCTCTAGAAGAGGTATATCTGAGAACCACAGCCATCATTCTTCCATAATACTCCTTATAGCAAGTAGTCTGTATCGATCTTTCTCCTCTTTTAAGGCCCGCTAATAAAGGAAAATCTTGATGATTTTTTTCTACCATTTCAGAACCTAAGAGATTTGTAATTTTTAAAGTACCTACCATGTTCTTATTATATACAAGGTAAGTCGTACTAAAATATAAAATAGTTGGGTCAGCCGGATAAATTTTTCCTAATTAGGTGATATTATACCTAAAAGCCTCCCGTCTTACAATCTAAGTTTTCTTCTATCGGGCCTTTACTGTAATTACCTTACTTGCATAAGCATCATAGTTTTTGAGTTCTTCTACAATCCATGCGTCCCACACTGATTGTTTAGATCTATCGGGATAGACTTCTGCATCATATTCCTTTTGCTTTATTTGCAGCTGCTTCATTATATCGTTCATAATGGATTCACTTTTCCCTAGGGCTTCATTTATATTTCCAGCTTCGGACTGAATGACTTTTAGAAAAATTCTAGCGTACAGCTCTGTTATGTCAAAATGTATCTGCTCATGAGATAAGGTAGAACGATCCATATCTGTTTGTTTAAAATATGACAAATCACAGCTAAAGTGCGTGTATGCTTCAACAATATAATCCTTAGAAAAAACGCCTGTTCTTTTTATATTGTAGCTTATCGATGTAGCTGTTACAGCGAGGTGCGATTTGTTAGCTGTGGGTCCTTTAAAATCCCTGACTTGTAATTTCCTATTCTTATGCCATAAAATTTCCTTTTCGTAAACTTCTGGATTATCTATTCGATAGACGTCCGATTTGATCCTGTGGCAGGTACTGCTGAAGTTTGGTTTTTTATGCTCTCGGATAATGATACAATTCCCACCTAAGTTTTGAGCTTCTGACTTAGCTAAGGCAACAACTGTTCTGTATTCACAATTGGTAGAAAAGCCACCATCTTTGATTTCTATCTCAGCAATAAAATCTTTAGTACTCATAGACTTAGTAGCATCTTCAATCAAAGCAAAGGGTGCATAATCTACCACCTTACTACGCCTTCTATTATTTTCTGCAAGACTTATTTTAGCTCGAGGACTACAGGCCGAAAGCAGAAAGATAATTGCTATGACGTAAAATAGAAAAGATCTCATTCCCATAGATTTACTGTATAAGAAGTTTGGATACAATATACACAGAATTCGTATTTCTCGTGATTTATCTTTCAATCTTGATTTTCATATGTCAAATAAACCAAACAATTTTTACATATAATACTTTACTGTAATGACAACAAACTCAATTGCTATGAAAATAATTATATATATATTTACTTTACAATGGATGATGGAATTATCATAAGGACAGAACGATTAAATCTTCGCACCTTCTGTGTTGAAGATGCAGCTTTACTCTATAAGCTTAATGCTGATAAGGAAGTAATGAAGTATACTGGTGATAAGGCCTTTGAGAGTGTAGAGGCGGCAGAAAAATTTATCCAGTCCTATACTGACTATGAGCGAAATAACATGGGAAGATGGCAAATATTTACAAAAGAAGAAAAGGAGTACCTAGGATGGTGCGGACTTAAAAAACATAGTTGCGGCATGATAGATCTGGGATATAGACTATTGAGAACTTCCTGGGGTAAAGGATATGCTACTGAAGCGGCACAAGCTTGCTTAGCTTATGGATTTAGAGAGTTAGATATTAAAACTATAGTAGGTAGGGTTGCCAAAGATAATATCCCTTCTATAAGAGTATTAGAAAAAGTAGGTATGACTTTTTGGAAATCCGACAAATGCGAAGGAATAACTGATGCAAAGTATTACAGAATCGTAAATCCGAATAATTAATATATAATTTATGAAGCTTAATCAAAAGTAAACTTATTTATATCTCAGAAAAACTATCTTGTACAGATGAATGCAAATGAAAATATACTATCTGTCGATACTGACCTCGTAATTCTAGATATCTTATATGACAAACCTGAATTATCATCTAGGATCAAGGCAAGCATGATAGATCTAGCCTTAGTTGCTGTGCTCATGATAATTTTAAATGTAATATTATCTGCTCTTAATTTAGATAATTACCTAGTACATATCCTAGGCTATGGGAGCATATTGTTATATGAGCCTATTATGACAAGTACACAACAAACCTTAGGACAAAAAATTATGAATATAAAAGTCATTCATTACCCTACACTTAAAAACACAAATAAAAAACAATCTATTGTATTCTTTGCATCTATCCTTAGATACATAACAAAAATAGCGCTAGGATGGATTTCACTACTTACTATTCACCCCAACTCTTATGGAAGAGCCCTTCACGATATAAGCTCTCAGTCTGTTATTATTAAGCTTGATTAGTAAAGATCCTAATTTAATGCATTCTAGAAATTGTAAAAGTAAAAAACCAATATAATCTGCGAATTCTAAGAGATTAGCCTGGATTTTATTTTAATAAAATGTTGTCAAAGGTGCAACGCTTCTATAGAAAAAGATATCATATTTAAAGAAAAGGCATCGAATATCGACGCAAAGTGCTCTCTACTAGTAAGAGCAGGAAGTTCTGTCTTAGAAAACATTAGGATAGGATTATTCTCTTTGTTCATATAATAAATAAAAAACTATTGAAGCGAAAATTTACATTGATCAGAAATACTAGTATATTTTGATTAAGTTATTTTACTTCAGTTAGCAAAACCAATTCCTATGCAAAAAAGAACATTGCTTTCTTTCTTGTTCAGCATTCTAGTTGTCGGTTATATCTGTGGACAAGATCTCCACTATTCTAATTATAATTTTGCACCATTATATCTCAACCCAGCTAAGACCGGAGACTTCTTAGGAACTATAAGAATAGGAGGTATCTACAGAGAAGAGGCAAGATTTTTTATTAACAATCCTTTCCAAACTCAAAATATACACATTGACAGTCCCCTATCTAAAGGATTTTCTAAAAACCACTGGGTAGGTCTAGGATTAAATATATATACTGATAAAGCAGGAGATATTGCAGCTGCCAATAATGGAATGATGCTCAGTGGAGCATTTTACAAACTACCAAATGTATTTTCCCCTAACAATGATGGACTCAATGATTTTTTCAATGTTATTATTACAGAATCTAGTTTCATAGAAGCTGTCACTATCATCAACTTCAAAGTATATAACAGATGGGGCAACTTGCTTTATGACAATGACAATCCTGATACTGGTTGGGATGGTAATCACCAGAACGAGCGTTCCCCTGCTGAGGTATATGCTTATGTCGTAGAACTAGAGATACAGAACTGTAACAACGAGTTTGTCAAAGGGAACATAACGCTAATTAGATGATGTAGGGTATGCACCTCGATCATCTCTACGAGGAACAAAGTAGTTTTGACCTTATTATGCCAGTGTTATGTGTCGTATGTTTATATATATCTAAAGTTATTATTGCTTGAAGGCTTCTTCGATTTTCTTTATAGACATGAACATTCTTCTACTATCTGGCAATATTATGAAGCCATATTTTTTGTAATATGAAGTTGCATCATCATCTATCGGATCTAGAATAACCGCTACTGCACCAACATGATCTTTTCCAACTTTCATAGATTTTTTAAGGGCTTCAACTAGCATGTATCTTCCGTAACCTTTTCCTTTGATCGATGCATCAACAGCTAATCTACCTAATAAGATGACAGGAATTTTATTATATTTTATTGATTTTTTTTATTCTGCTGGTGCATCTTCTAAAGGAATGGTGTCCGTTGATAAAGTATAATAAGCTATATCCTCTTGATCATCATTTATTATTACAAAACATGTGCAAGCTCCAGCTTTAACATCCTTAGTAGCATTCCTTAAGATATAATTGTCTAATGGATGTTTTCCACATGAAAATTTTGATCTATTAAATTTCCCTTCAAAGGGGATTGTTTCTATTTGATTCTTACTCACTTAATTTCTTGTGGAATTTAATAGCAGAGAGTAAGGCATCATTTGGCTTTTCCTCTTTACCCATTAAAGCATTGAAAAATATTTCACGATCTCTTTTCGAAGCTAGTATTTTATTTTCTTCAGCTATAATGGCTTTTGCTTCTTGAGTTACAATAACCCTGAGAAATTCTGAGAGTGATTTAAAGCCTTTTAATCTACTTGCGTATTCAAACCGTTCTTTATCCTGATGACTTACACGAATTTCTATTCTACTATCTCCTTTTTTGTTAAGTATAGTGTCCATAATTCAACTTTATACAGATGTACGATATTTTACCGTACATATCAATAGTGTACGGTATTTTTACGTAAGTGTATTTTTATGATACAGATAAGGTCAGTAAAATAATCTATCCAATGAGTACCTCTCCTGTCATTTCTTCGGGAGCAGCTAGTCCCATAAGTGCCAACAAGCTAGGGGCAACATCAGCAAGTTTGCCACTACTTATTTTGCTATAGGTATCGGAAACTAAAATAATAGGAACAGGACTTAGGGTATGAGCGGTGTGCGGTTCTCCAGTATCTGTTATCATAATATCTGCATTGCCGTGATCTGCAATAACGATGGTATGATAACCATTGCTTTTCAAAACTGGTAGTAATTTTGATACACAGATATCGACCGTTTCCGCAGCAGATATTGCAGCCTCTAAAATTCCAGTATGGCCTACCATATCTGTATTGGCATAATTGACTACGCAAAAATCTGGTTGATCTTTTTCTATTTTAGCCATAAGTTTATCCGTAAGCTCGTGTGCACTCATTTCTGGTTGCAGATCATAGGTAGCGACTTTTGGCGAGTTCACTAATATACGAGATTCACCTTCGAAGGGGTTCTCTCTGCCTCCTGAGAAAAAGAAAGTAACATGTGGATATTTTTCCGTCTCCGCAGTTCTTACCTGTGTTAGGTTTTCCTTTTCTAGAAACTCCCCTAGCGTCATCTTTAGAGCATCTTTCTCAAACAGTACTTTTATATTTTCAAATTTCGCATTGTAATTTGTCATCGTAACAAAGTTAAGATCTAGCTTCTTCATGTCTGCCTCAGGCTTATCATGCTGTGTCAAAACTTCTGTAAGTTGTCGAGGACGATCTGTTCTATAATTTATGAATAAGACTGTATCCATATCTGTTATATTACCTACTGGCTCTCCGTCTTCAACCAACTGAATAGCCTCTATAAATTCATCCGTAATATTATTATCGTATAAAGACTGGATATCTGTTGCTATATCAGTCGTCTGTTTTCCTTTTCCATGCAATAGTAGATCGTATGCTTTTTTGATTCTTTCCCATCTATTATCTCTATCCATGGCATAGTATCGACCTATAGCTGTTACTATTTTGACATAATTATTATCTGTTCTTTTTTGTAGATCTTTTATATATGATACGCCTCCATTAGGGGAAGTATCTCTGCCATCTAAAAATGCATGAATATAAACCTGAATCTTAGAGGAAGAAAATATTTTACAAAGGGCAACTAGATGATTTATATGTGAGTGTACCCCTCCATCAGATAATAGTCCCATAAGGTGAATGGCCTTACCCGAAGCCTGATGTTGTTCGATTAGATCTTGGATAATATGTATATCTTTTAGCGAATTTTCTCTTATACTTTTGTTAATCTTAGCTAGATCTTGATAGACTATTCTTCCAGCACCTATGTTAAGATGGCCTACTTCAGAATTCCCCATTTGACCCTCTGGAAGACCTACCTCTTCTCCATAGGTGATAAGTTCTGCGTTAGGGTATTGCTGGTACAAATTGTCAATATAAGGTGTTTTAGCTAGTGCAATAGCACTTTTTTCTGGATTAGGGCCATGTCCCCATCCGTCTAGAATAATTAAGCAAGATCTCTTATTTTCACTCATATCTAAGAAAAAATTATATTTATTAACAATTTTGATGGAACCTTACGTTATAGATTCCATGTTTAGCTTATGTATACGAAAATATAAAAATGAAATATCTACTTAGCATATTATTCGTATTCTGTGCTTTTTTTATTAATGCCCAGAATATTTTCAAATCTATCGCATCTCAGGATCTAAGCTCTATATCAGATATGCTAAGCAGCGAAACTGATCTATGTCTACTAGATGATCAAGATATATTATCTAAATCTGAAGTAATCAATAAGCTCTCTCGATTTCTAGCAGAGATCAAACCTGCTAGTTGCGAAGAGGTTCATTCTGGTAACTCTGTAGGTAATAAAAGTAATTATACCCTCGGGAAATTAATCACTGCTGATAACACTGCCTATAGAGTATTTATTTTTGCCGAACAAGACAAGATCATAAAAGAAATAAGGATCAATAAATGGTAACTTTCTTTATATTGACATCTTACAACTAATAAGATCGTCCATATTTAGAATACAATATTCTTATCCTGAAGTACTCCTAAACTAAACAGAGCATAATCATATTTTACGGGATCCATGCGATCTAGCTTTCTCAGAAAAGAGGTCAGCTCCTCTACTGTTTCCCAGTCATTTTGTTTCCTAGTTATCATTTTCAATTTTCTTCCTACCCTACTGACATGAACATCTAAGGGGCAAAGTAATTCTGAAGGTTTGATTATTTTCCAGAGACCGAAGTCTACACCCGCCTCATCTTTTCTTACCATCCATCGTAGAAACATATTGAGCCGCTTACAAGCAGATTTTCTTGCAGGCGTGGAAACATGTTTTTTGGTGCGTATAGGTCCATCTACAAGAGAAAAGAAAATTTCATGAAAATGTATAAGTCGCTCCTTCATTCCTACTTTTTCACCCTCAGGAATAAATGCTTCCTGCAATGAATGATGTTCGGTATAAAACCACTGGAAGAACTCTAAGAAATAAAATGTATCTGGATGTAAAAATGTTCTGTGCTTAAAATCAGCAAAACGTTTTCTATCCTTGGGCTTATGTTCTAGTATAAAAGAATGAGGGCTATCCCCCATAAGACCAAATAGCTCTTTCGATTTATTGATGATTGTTTTTCGTTGGCCCCATGATAGCATAGCCGTCCAAAATGCGGTAATTTCTATATCTTGTAGCTTAGTATATTGCTTAGGTATAGATATAGGATCTTCTCTAATAAAATCGCTATTATTATACTGAAGTACTTTGGTATCTAGAAATTTTCTAAGATCGTCGATCCGCTTAGTTCGCAAGTTTTTGTTTGATTTCTACAATTTCGTAAGCCTCTATCACATCTCCAACTTTGATATCGTTATAGTTCTTGATAGAAACTCCACATTCCATGTTGTTTCTTACCTCTTTGACATCATCCTTAAATCTTTTCAGAGATGCGATCTCCCCTATGACACCTTCCTTGTTAGGATAGATAACTATACCTTCACGTATAAGACGGATGTGATTATTTCTCTTCACTTTTCCTTCTACGACATGACAACCGGCAATTGTTCCTACCTTACTAATTTTGTAGACTTCTCTTATCTCTATTTGTCCAACAATCTTTTCTTCTTTAGTTGGTTCTAACATTCCTTCAATAGCAGATTTAATCTCTTCTATTGCTTCGTAGATAATAGAATAAGTTTTTATTTCTACACCTTCTCTTTCAGCAAGTTGTCTTGCATTCATAGAAGGTCTTACTTGGAAACCTATTACGATGGCATCAGATGCTGATGCGAGAAGTATATCTGATTCTGCAATCTGACCTACGGCCTTGTGGATTACATTTACTTGTACCGTTTCTTGACTTAGTTTTATAAGTGAATCCGAAAGTGCTTCTATAGAACCATCTACATCACCTTTCACGATAAGATTAAGTTCCTTAAAGGCACCTAGTGCTAGTCTTCTTCCTATCTCATCTAGAGATATACGCTTACTTGCTCTGTTCGTCTGTTCTCTAGAAATCTGAGAACGCTTAGCAGCTATCTGTCTTGCTTCTTGATCAGATTCTAGTACTTTAAATTTCTCCCCTGCCTGAGGTGCTCCAGATAATCCTAGTACTAATACAGGGGTTGCTGGGCCAGCAGTTTTTTGCCTTTTCCCTTTCTCATTGAACATCGCTTTTATTCTACCAGAATGTTCTCCTGCCACTACGATATCACCTTGCTTTAGTGTTCCGTTTTGTACTAATATCTTAGTTACGAAACCTCTTCCTTTATCTAATGATGCTTCTATTACAGTACCTACAGCATCTCTCTTAGGATTAGCATGTAGTTCTAATAATTCAGATTCTAGAATTATTTTTTCTAGAAGAGCATCGATATTTTCTCCTGTTTTTGCTGAGATATCTTGAGATTGGAATTTACCACCCCAGTCCTCTACCAATAGATTCATCTCAGCAAGTTCACCTTTGATTCTTTCTGGATCAGCGCCGTCCTTATCTATCTTATTTATAGCGAATACGATAGGAACTCCCGCCGCTTGAGCGTGACTTATAGCCTCCTTACTCTGTGGCATCATCCTGTCATCCGCTGCGAGAATAACTACAACGACATCCGTTACTTTAGCACCTCTGGCTCTCATGGCTGTAAATGCCTCGTGACCAGGTGTATCTAGAAAAGTAATTTTCTTTTTGTTTTCTCCTACTGCAACTTCATAAGCTCCTATGTGCTGTGTGATTCCCCCTGCTTCTCCGTCTGCAACATTTGCACTTCGTATATAATCCAGTAAGGAGGTCTTCCCGTGATCTACGTGACCCATCACCGTAACAATAGGTGCTCTAGGGACGAGATCAGCAGGATCATCTATAATCTCTTCTTCTTTTTCTTCTATCTCTTCAGCTGAAATAAATTCTACATCCTGATCGAATTCCGTAGCTACAAGTTCGATAATCTCTGCATCGAGCCTTTGGTTTATAGATACAATTACACCTAGGTTCATACAGGTCATAATTACATCTGTCACAGGAACATTAAGTAAGTTAGATAATTCAGAAACAGATATAAACTCAGTAACTTTTAATGTTACTTCTACGTTTTCCATTTCTTTTAATTCCTGCTTCTCCTTTTTATCAGCTCTGTTATCTCTTCTTATTTTCTGACGTTTCTTCTTTCCACCACCGGAAAGTCTAGCCATTGTTGACTTGATTTTTTCTTCTATCTCTTTCTTAGAGACCGTTTTAACTTCGTCAGATTTTCTTCTGCCTCCTCCTTTGTTATTTCTGTTATCATTTCTTTTGACAAACTTCTGAGCAGATATTTTAGTCCTTGTTCTTTTTCTTTTTCCTTGGTTACTATTGTTTCCGGCTCTATTCCCCCCTTGGCTAGGTTTATTAGCTGCTTGCTCTGTTTTCTTGGGCTTCGGTTTTTTAAGTTTATCGGTATCAATCTTACCCATAATCTTAAGTCCTTTTAGCTGCGGTGCTTCTACTTTCACAAGATCTTCTACTGGCGCTTCTAGAACTACTTTGCTTTTATTTAATTCCTCTGGTGTAGGTTCTGCTTTTGCAGCTGCTTCTTTTGGTGCTGGATCTGCTGGCGCTTTTTCGGACTTCTTCTGAGGAGCCTCTTTCTTTTTAGCTTTTGGCTTTTCTTTAGGAGCTTCCTTTTTCGGCTCTTCTTTCTTAAGATCTATTTTGCCTACCACCTTAAGTTCAGCTTTCGGTGCTTCCGCTTTGATAATTACATCTTCCTTTGCAGGAGAAGCTTCTGGCGTTTCTTCTACTTTAGGAGCCTCTTCTACAGGAGCAGATTCTTGCTTTACTTCTTCTACAGGAGGCTTAGCTAACGCTTCTTTGATAGGAGTGATGACATCCTCCTTTTGTTCTATTCTAGTACCTATTACTAACTTGTTGGCTTTTTCTTTTACAGCCATAGAATTGCTAAATTTTTCAAGTAATGCATCATACATTTCTTGAGAAATTTTAGAAGTGGGCTTATTGTCAATCTCAAAGCCATTATTATTGAGAAATTCAACAATAGTGGTTGTTCCTACATTAAGCTCTTTAGCAATTTTTACTAATCTTTGTGCCATTCAGCGTTTTTGGTTTCTTATAATATCTTTAACAAAGTTAAGAAATTAATCATTTTCGAATTCTGATTTTAAAATTCCTAATACATCGTTAATAGTTTCTTCTTCTAAGTCTGTTCTTCTAGCTAATTCTTCTGAACTCAACTCTAGAACACTTCTTGCTGTATCACAGCCTATGCCTTTAAGTTGATCTATGATCCAAGCCTCTATTTCATCAGAGAATTCTTCTAATTCTACATCTTCCATCTCTGGATCCTGATTCTCTCTATATACATCTATCTCATAACCTGTAAGCTTACTTGCAAGCTTAATGTTCGATCCTCCTTTTCCTATTGCTAGAGAAACTTGATCTTGCTTTAAGAATACAGAGGCCGTTTTTCTTTCTTCATTAAGCTCTATACTAGAGACTTTTGCCGGAGTAAGAGATCTTTGTATGAATAAGGTACTGTTATTTGTGAAATTAACAATATCAATGTTCTCATTTTTCAATTCTCTTACGATACCATGTATTCTACTTCCTTTCATACCTACACAGGCCCCTACTGGATCTATTCTATCATCATAAGACTCTACTGCAACTTTAGCTCTTTCTCCAGGTATTCTGACAATTTTCTTAATGGTTATAAGTCCATCTTCTATCTCAGGAACTTCCTGAGCCATCAGTTTTTCTAGGAAGGTACTATCTGTTCTAGAAACAATCACAAGCGGATTGTTGTTTTTCATTTCTACCTTTTTTATGGTCCCTTTGACCATATCTCCTTTTCTGAAGAAATCTCCTTTGATCATCTCGCTTCTAGGTAATACTAATTCATTACCTGTAACATCATCGATAATCAGCATTTCTCTCTTCAGCACCTGGTGCACTTCTCCTAGGATAATATCTCCTACTCTGTCATTATATCTCTTAAAGACTTCATCTTTTTCTAGCTCCATTATTCTAGAAATAAGCGTTTGTCTAGCTGCCATTACAGCTCTTCTACCGAATTCTTCTAAAGTCAATTGTTCATAACACTCTTCTCCAGTCTCGTAGTCTAGATCTATAGACTGCGCCTCAGAAATAGAAATTTGGCTCTGCTCATCTGTAACTTCACCATCTGGAACGATTTCTCTTACTCTCCACATCTCTAAATCACCACTCTGTGTATTGACAATAACATCAAAGTTATCATCTGAACCATACTTTTTTTTGATCAGCGTTCTGAAAACATCTTCCAAAACACGTACCATGGTAGGTCTATCTATATTTTTGCCCGCTTTAAATTCAGCAAATGATTCTACTAGATTCATTTTTTCTTTGAATTAAATGTGATCTTAATTTTAGCTTTTTTTACATCAGATAAATTTACCTGAATAGCTTCTTTTAATTTTTTCTTTTTGTCCGTTAGGACTTCTATTGTGATGCTATCATCAGCAACTGCTGTCAGCTCACCTTCGTACTTATCTTCTATCTTGGTCTCTACAATTAGAGTCCTTCCTATGTGCTTAGCATATTGTCGAAGCATCTTGAGCGGTTTTTCTGCCCCTGGACTAGATACTTCTATTCGGTAATTCTCTGGTAACCAGTTATTTTCTTCTATTTTTTCTTCTAGAAATCTGCTTACTCTTTTACATTTAGAAAAACCTAAATGTTCATCGCTGTCGATAAACACTTTGAGCACTTTGGACTGTTCTAATTTTATCTCTACTACAAAGCAATCTAGAAGATCTTCTTCGCTGAATCTAGCTTCTAGCAGCTTGTTAATTTGATTAGTAAGTCCTTGCATTCAAAAATAAAAATTAAAAAAGGGAACGAAAAAATGCGTTCCCTCCCTAAACTGACGCAAATATAAGAAAAAATTACTTATTATGGGCATGATTATTAATGTATCAGGAATATAATAGGCTGTATAATCAACACTTGATTAGTATCTTTGTTAAGATGATATGAATGAGCAAAAAATTACCGATTTATTAGATAAAGCGCTTCGTCTAGAATGGTTATCCGTAGAAGAAGGCGTATTTCTTCTGGAAGAAGCTCCGACGGCTATGCTTATGGATACAGCTGACAAGCTGAGACAATTGCATAATCCTGGAGATATTGTCAGTTGGATTATAGATAGGAATAGTAATACAACTAATGTATGTATCGCTAACTGCAAATTTTGTAATTTTTACAGACGTCCAGGCCATGAGGAGTCTTACATAACAGACATAGAGACTTATAAGAAGAAGATAGAAGAACTCTTTGAGTATGGCGGAGAGCAACTATTACTACAAGGTGGGCACCACCCTGACCTGAGTTTAGACTATTATTGTGACTTATTCAGAGAACTAAAAGAACTCTACCCTAATCTTAAGCTACATGCACTAGGTCCACCAGAAATTGCTCATATCACTAAATTAGAAGAAAGTACGCACTATGAAGTCCTTGCAGCACTTAAGGAAGCTGGCTTAGACTCATTGCCGGGAGCAGGAGCAGAAATTCTCAATGATAGAGTAAGAAGACTGATCTCTAAAGGAAAGTGCGGTAGACAAGAATGGTTAGATGTAATGCGTGCTGCCCACAAACTAGAGCTTACAACTTCAGCTACTATGATGTTTGGACATATAGAAACCAATAAAGAACGCATGGAGCACCTTGTTGATATAAGACAAGTCCAGTCGGAGAAACCGGAACAGGCTAAAGGTTTTCTAGCCTTTATACCTTGGCCATTTATGGATGAGGATACCATACTAAAAAAGCTAAAGCGTGCGAGAAATACTTGCACAGGTGATGAGTATGTCAAGATGATTGCACTAAGTAGAATTATGCTTCCTAATGTCAAAAATATACAAGCAAGTTGGTTGACGGTAGGAAAAAAGACTGCTCAACTTTGTCTACATGCAGGTGCCAATGATTTCGGAAGTATTATGATAGAAGAAAATGTTGTTTCTGCAGCAGGTGCAGCTTTTAGATTTACAGCAGATGGCATACAGGCTGCGATAGCAGAAGCAGGTTATCAACCCAAGTTGAGAAATCAAGAGTATGAATATAGAGCAGTTCCAAAAAATATAAGACAGCAAAACTTAGATAAGTTGAGTTTAATCGTAGATTAGAAGTTATGAAATATAGAAAGACAAATGAAGCAGCACAATATTTACAAACTAACTTACTAGGTCCA
The DNA here is from genome assembly GCA_964475415.1 of uncultured Saprospiraceae bacterium. Taxonomy (GTDB): domain Bacteria; phylum Bacteroidota; class Bacteroidia; order Chitinophagales; family Saprospiraceae; genus CALCMJ01. The sequence goes on from CAYYWZ010000010.1 coordinate 84,066, forward strand.
CTAAAACCCAAAGTAGCTATTCTAACTGGAACGGGAATGGTAGGCATGTCAAACATAATAGCTAATGCTAAAAAAATGCCTTATACAGAGATTCCGTATTTTCCTGAAAGTACTGTAAAGTCACATCAAGGAGAATGCCTTGTAGGAAAGTATAAGGATACCGATCTTATTATTTTTTCTGGTAGATTCCATTACTATGAAGGGTATAATATGGAGCAAATCGTATTTCCCATAAGAGTGATGAAATTGCTAGGCATAGAATATCTGATCATGACGAATGCTAGTGGAGGACTGAATGAAGGATATAATGAAGGAGATATCGTTATGATTAAAGATCATATAAACCTCATGCCCCGAAATCCTCTGAGAGGTAAAAATGATGATCGTTTTGGGATTAGATTTCCAGATATGATGAATGCTTACGACAAAGATCTGAGAACAAGGATATCACAAATAATGGGTTCTTCTTATAAAGAAGGTGTCTATGCAGCGATGCAAGGTCCTAGTCTAGAGACTCCAGCAGAGTATAAAATGTTGCATACACTAGGGGCAGATCTTGTAGGCATGTCTACAGTTCCTGAAGCTATTGCTGCCGTCCACTGTGGTCTGAAACAAGCTGTTTTTTCTATCGTGAGTAATATGTGTTATCCACCAGAGAAACTAAGCGAGACCAATATAGAGGATGTCATCCGTACCGTGCAGAAATCATCTGCTGACTTAGTAGAGATTATTAAAGATCTAATAGAAAAGTTGTAATCATTTTTACAAATTCCTAGCGAATACGAAACTTACGAACTCCCTTTTCTTATTCTTTCTATTTCTTGTATGTCAATGGTAAGGTGGTAGCCTAGTTTACGCACACCATTAGATTCTAACACGTAGTCATCTTCTAAACGGATACCTCCGAAATTTTTATTTTCCCAGACTTTATCGTAATTGATAAATTCTGTAAATTTTCCTTCTGCTCTAAACTTTTCTATAAGTTGAGGAATCAGATAGATTCCAGGTTCTATGGTAAATACGTTTCCTGTTTCTAATTGCTTACCTAGCCTAAGTGACCTAAGTCCAAAGTCAGTAGACTTGACATAATCTTCCGTATAACCTACATACTCTTCTCCCAGATTTTCCATATCGTGTACATCCAGTCCAAGCATATGACCTAGCCCATGTTGAAAAAATAAAGTATGTGCTCCAGCTGCAACAGCCTCATCTATATTACCTTTCATCCAGCCTAATTCCTTAAGTCCCTCGCTCATCTTTCTTGCAGTTGCTAGATGTATATCTCTGAAATAGCTACCTGATTTACATAATTCTACAGCCTGTTCATATCCACTTTTTACAATGGAATAAACTGATTTTTGCAGTTCTGAATAGAAGCCAGACACAGGGAAGGTACGTGTCATATCTCCAGCATAGCCACTAGGCGCTTCTATACCACCATCGTACAATAGTAGATCACCATCCCTCAGTTCATTGCCATAATAGTGATTGTGCAAGGTCTCTCCATTCACCGTCATGATCGGCGGAAACGACCATTGGCAATTGTGCTTCCATGCTACTTGGTTTGCTATAGAAACTAATTCATATTCTTTCATGCCTGGTCTAGCTGCTTGCATCACTGTTCTATGCATCTCTCCTGTAAGACTTGCGGCAATATCCATCTGCTGGATTTCCTCTTCTGACTTTATATTTCTTTGTTGTACGACTGCTTTTATTAAATGCTCTGATGGATCGATTTTCTGATCAGAAAATAATTTATGTAGCAAGACCTCATGAGCTGCTCTATAAGGAGGAAGATAATGATCTGAAATACTTAGATCTTGTTGCAATGAGTTACTAGGTTTTACGTTTTCTATTCCTGTACGTTCAGCGAGGGAAGCTAATTTTTCTTGCTCTCCAGTCCAGATAATCATATCTATACCTACATCATCTCCATACAAGGTGGTAGTGCCCGTTCCTGTATCTATTATAGCATGCAAGCCTGGTAAATTTATCCCTATATAATACAAGAAGCTACTATCTTGCTTAAAATGATAGGTGTTGTCTTTGAAATTCATGGCGCTGTAGTTGTTGCCATAAAGAAATATTTTACCAGCTGCTACGGCCTTAGATAAGGTTTGTCTTCTTGCTTTGTAAGTATAAGCTGAAAAAGGGATGTATAAGTTATGCATAAACTCAGAGGTGGTTCGGAATATGTGAAATATCTAATTGCTCTAATGTATAGCTTTAAAGGCTAAGAAGAAACTAATCAATAGATTTTTAGATAGCAAAATAGATTAGTTACATCATAGTTTCTATAGAGTTCAAAATATGGAGTAGCTTAATGTTATATCTAGGTCAGTCCACCTAGTGAGAATTATTTTACTTGAGAGAAAAATCTTCCCTTATAGCAGGATTATTAAGATAAAAAATTATAAATTTGCAGTCCTGAATAATTTTCGGGCGGTAATGACCCATGGTGTAATTGGCAACACATCGGTTTTTGGTACCGACATTCAAGGTTCGAGTCCTTGTGGGTCAACA
>CAYYWZ010000011.1:0-52830 GCA_964475415.1 uncultured Saprospiraceae bacterium
TGTTCACGATAAGACCAGTGCTGCTTCCAAAGTTTTCACTACCTAATTCCATACCGCAATCAGCTGCAAAATATATCGCATTGTTTTCTATTAGTGTATTAACACAGAAATTATTATCTATGGCATCATCATTACAATTTTCAAAGTGATTATTGGTTATCTCTCCTTCAAAACAATTGATATATTCTATAGCATCTGGTGTAGACATAAATATGCAGTTATTTATTACAGGTCTATTGGCATCATGAACTAAGAAACCTTCTCCTCGATTGATGCATTCGGTTCTGCAATTTTCTATTAATATCTTTCCTCCCCAGAATCTAGCCATGGCATCATTCCATTCTAGTATTTGATTGTTTATAAAGGTTACATTTTGAAAATCATTGTTGGTTTGAAAGGAGGTAATTCTACCATTCCTTATGATTGCGTTATGGATAATTAGATTTTGGGCAGGTCCTTTGACCTGTATTCTTTCCCAACCTAGATCTGGATCGCTTCCTTCTAGAATTACAGGATTTTCCTCAGTACCATTTATAAATATATCACCAAATGAAACTATAGTTACTCCTGGAGAGATAATTACTCTTGTTCCCGGATCTAGAACCCAGGAATCACCCTCTTCTATGGTCATATCTTCAGTTATATATACCTCACTAGCTTCTGGAGGATTTATAACCATAGGATCTCTCCCACAAGATGCTAGCAAAAAGAAACCGAGTAAGTAGAAATAGATATATCTATTCATTAGATTAGTGATTTATAACAAAATAAGATTTTAATTCTATATAACTATAATTCTATGAAACATTTATGTATCCTATTATGCTTGTCTTTTCTGATAGAAAGTTGTCAATATGAAAACCCTGAAAAAGGGCAAAACGTTGCGTCGGATATGATAAAGAAAGTATTGTATGATCAGCAAAATGCATGGAATACAGGTAATATAGAACTATTTATGGCAGGTTACTGGAAATCCGACTCGCTCAGCTTTATTGGTAGTTCTGGAATTACCTATGGCTGGGATCAGACATTAGCTAATTATAAAAAGAATTATCCCGACAGGAAAACTATGGGGAAGCTAACTTTTGAAATAATGCATCTAGAATCTCTAAGCCCCAGCTGTCAAAAAATGATCGGAAGGTACACGCTTCTCAGAGAAGAAGATGAACCTACTGGCTTATTTACACTGATTTGGAAAAAAATAGAAGGAGAGTGGCTTATTGTTTCAGATCAGACGTGTTGATCTATTGTGATGTAACCTTAGTTTGTTGTATTTTTAAAATTTACAATGCACTATAAGTTTAATTTTATTAAATCGGATTAGAACCTTCTTCTTCAGAAGGAATGATACTTTGGATAAGGTCCCAATTTAAGGTAAGTACATTTTTCAGCAGATCTAACAAATCTTCCAACGAGCTGTATAGATCCATATGCTGCTTATATTCATCAGTCTCTTTTTTCAATAGCATAAGTGCTTTGTAGCCCTCATGTACTTTTGTCATTTCATTGGTCTCTTTTACAAAAGCTTCCATCTTATCCATCATCATAGTATGTTGCTCCGGCTCAACAGAAGGATTAGTGTGTAATGGATGTTCGGTCATAAGATCTTGTAAAAAGTTTGCTGGCTCAATATCAAAATGGGCTGCAATTTTTAAAAAATTAGCAGCGTTAGGTTCTACCATACCCGATTCATAAGATGCTATATTGTTTCTGCTGAGGCCCACAGCTTCTGCTATATCTCTTTGGCTTTTACCATGTATTCTTCTTAAGAATTTTAAGTTAGGGCCTAAGAATGTAGGCTTGGGGATAGATTTCTTCTTGTTAATAATATTATCCATGAAGTCTTAAATATATCTTTGTGTGTTTAAAATAATCTTTTTTGATGGAAAATCATATTTTTGTTGATAAAACGAACATTATTTACTTATTTAGGTAAGTCTTACAAATATACTATATGTCAAACGTAACTACTATACTTGCTCATAATATAAGGTTCTTACGAAAAAAAGCGGGCCTAAGTCAAGAGGAACTTGCTAATAATTTAAAGATAAAAAGATCTAACATAGCAGCTTATGAAGCTAAGAATGTAGAGCCAAGGTTAAGTGTAATTTTAGAAATAGCAAAATTTTTTAATATAGATATTTCTCATCTTTTAAGAGGGAAACTAACTGATAATCAAACTTTTAAATCTTTTAAATTAAAAGATGATACTCCAAGTGAAAAGCAGATGCAGTTCAATGTAGAAGAAAACCCTAGAGTTAATGTTTTTATAGAAAAGTCTATTCAGATGAGAAAAATACTCACTGGTTTCAAAGCATTTTATGGATTTAGAAAAAGCAAGATGGAAAATCTATCCGATGGAAAAGAAAAGCTTGTCTATGATATTGACAATTTTATCCAGTTAGTTGAATATCTTATGAATTACAATGAAAATGTGATAGCTGCGATAACTAAGCAGCAGCCAGAGATTCAATAAATATGATAATTATTATCATTTAGCTCATTGTTAAGCTCATAAGGTTCATTTCTTTTGAGCTTTTATTTTTTGTCTCTCTGGAAATTACAACAGTTCTCATTTTATCTCTACATATTGCACATATATATTATGTTATTAAAGTACTTAAAATCAATAAGTTAGAGATACTTTTGACAATAAATAGTATTTTTATTCACAAATTAATGTGATTATAATGAACATTTTTATCTAATTGTGGTTATTATTAACGAATCAAACATCATAAAATATGTCACACTTAGAATTTAATCAGTACTACAGCCAAAATGAAGCCGCATTATATAATTTCGCTACCAAATTAACTAGAAACAGAATGGATGCCGAAGATTTAGTACAAGAGACAGCTATTAAGATATACAAGAATCTTCATAGGTTTCTGGAGGGCTCTAATTTTAAGAACTGGTCATTCACTATTCTTAAGAATACATTTATAACAAAGTATAATAAGAGAAAAAAGAGAGCAGTATTAAATACTTCTGTGGAGGATATGATGTTTGCGATAGATGACATACATATAACCAACAATGCTGCAGCGAGTAAGATGAATATAGATAACATAAATGCTTGTATTCAGCTTCTTAGCGAAAAGTCAAGAGAACCATTCGAATTATATATTAGAGGATATAAATACGAAGAAATTTCTCAAATGTTAGACATTCCGATGGGTACTGTAAAAAGTAGAATTAATTTTGCAAGAAAGAAATTAAAACAGGCGCTTATTTCTAATGGGCTCGTTGAATTATAGTAAAAAGAAAAACTATACAAAGATTAACCCCTCTTACTTCTTCCATTAATTATAGCTTCACTAAAATACTTATTTTTCTTGCGGCTTTACTATAAATTAATTTGATCACAACGCTTAGATTGCGCTAAAGGTATTATTCTAGATGTACAACTAGATAACTCCCTTCAAGATTTCTTAAAATATTCACACCTAAAAAACCTATATTTAATCTAGATAGAATATTGTTGATTGATGTAAGTATTATTTGCTTATAGAATATTTATATGACTGATAAAGTAGACGTAGTAATTATAGGTTCTGGTGCAGGGGGATTAAGTGCAGCTATAGCACTTAGTAGAGCTGGTAAAAAGGTTGTTGTTATAGAGCAGCATGATGTACCAGGTGGTTGGAGTCATAGTTTTTATTTATCTGGTCACCGCTTTTCACCCGGTGTACATTACATAGGTCTTGTAGATGAAGGAGGTTCTACTAGCGAGCTTTATAATGGCTTAGGCATAGGTAAGGATCTTACTTTTTTCAGAATGAACAAAGATGCTTACGAACATTGCTGGATAGGCGACGAGCGTTTTGATATTCCAGCAGATTTCGAGTTGTTCAAAACGAGGCTTGGAAAGCGATTTCCCAAAGAAAAGAAGAATATATCTAAGTACCTTGATATGGTCAAGGAGGTAAGCAGGCAACTGCAACTTATTCCAAAGATGGATGGTTTCTGGGATACGATAACTATACCGTGGCGTACTAGACACATGGGTAAGTATGGTCTTTTTAGTTTGAGAAGAGTAATTGATTGGTATCTGAAAGATCCTCTACTTAAGAGAATACTTAATGTGCAGTGTGGAGATCACGGACTACCACCAGGTAAGGCTAGTTTTGTGCTTCACAGTGCGTTGATGTCTCATTATTTCGAAGGAGGTTTTTATCCTATGGGAGGTGGTGGAGCTATTGTAAAAGCAATGACAAAAGCTATAAAGAAATATGATGGTGTTGTAAGAACGAGTACTGCTGTTGACAAAATAATAATTAAAAAAGAAGGGGAGAAAAATTTAGCTAAAGGGGTTCTACTTTCAGATGGAACTGAGATCATGGCTGACTATATAATTTCCAATGCTGATCCAGGAATCACATACAGTAAGCTTGTCGGTGAACAATACCTAAGTACGAAAATTAAGAATAAACTGGATCAAGCAAAATACTCATGTACTTCACTAATTTTGTTTCTAGTTGTAGAGATGGATGTCGTTGCTGCTGGTTTAGATTCTGGTAACATATGGCTGATGCCTAACAGGAACTTAGACGAATTCTATAATGAAATGATGACGGATGATCTAGAACAGTATGATGCTTTCTCTGGTATGTTCGTCAGCTGTACTACACTTAAAGATCCTACTACTTTTGATGGAAGGCATCACTGTCTAGAAGTGGTAACCTTTATAAACTATGACGCTTTCCAGAAATATACAGATGAGGGTGAGGAACGATCACCAGAATACAAAAGATATAAAGAATCTCTCGAAGATAAAATGTTAAGCGGCTTAGAAAAAGTATTGCCAGACGTGAGGTCTCATATTGTTGTAAAAGAGCTGGGTACTCCGATTACTAATGAATACTACATAAATTCTACACGAGGGGCCGTTTATGGTACTGAGAAAAGTCTTAAACATATAGGACCGTTTGCTTTTTCATCTAAGACGGAAATAGAAAATCTATATATGTGTGGCGCTAGTGTCTTATCTCATGGCGTAGCTGGTGCTGGACATTCTGGTGTGGATACGGCTGCAAGAATACTCAACTGTAAACCAACAGATCTACTGGTGAATGATACAGGTCAGAAGGTAAGAATTTTGGAAGCAGAAGATGATACAAATTATCCTGCCGATGTCAAAACTAAGATAGAAACTAGAAGAAAGCGGAGTATGTCTCAAAAGGCCATTTGAGATTAACTATAAGTGGTAATAGAACTATCTACTCTGCTTATTCGTTATATAGAAAAGCTCTATAATTAACTTATAAATTTAAAGATCATGGATGAAAAAAGAGTAATGTTTACGGTGTCACATCTTAAAAAGATGTCAGCAAAGCATGTTTTAGAGCAGGCTGGTATAACAACCTTTATATTAGATAAGACGGACTCTGCGCACGCAGGTATTTTTGGAGATATAGAACTTTATGTTGATGCTTCCCAAGAAGCAAAAGCTAGAAAGATCTTAGAAGAGGAAGAGCTTATTTGACAAAGTTATAAGATCAACGCACCAAATAATTATTTTAATGATTGCTAAGGTAGTTATATTTAGTAATCACTAATTTTTTTTTAAAAATTGTTAAGTTCAATAGTAGAATAGTAGAAGTTCCCATCTGATTCATTGAAATTAACCTAATTCGAGATATACTATCAATGACTAAAGAGAAGGTGGATATTGAGATTCTAATTATAGGTGCTGGCCTTACAGGAATCTATTTAGCTTATTTGCTCAAGGCGATAGGAAAGGAATTTGTTCTAGTTGAAGCAAGGAATAGAGTAGGAGGAAGAATATGGACAAAGAGCGCCACTAATGGTGCTCGTCTAGAAATGGGAGCAACTTGGTTTGGAAGACAACATACTACTTTACGAGCGCTTATTTCTGAGTTAGGCTTAGAGACTTTTGAGCAGAAATTGGGAGCAAGAGCAGTTTACGAACCCATCTCTACAAGTCCTCCTCAGGTTGTTAGTTTGCCGCCTAACGATCAACCAAGTTACAGGTTTGTCAGAGGAACGGAATCAATTATACATGCATTAGCTAAAGACCTAGAAACAAACATTCAATTAGAACAAGTAATCGATAAGGTAGAACTAACAGAAGATTCTATCAAGGCATATAGTACAGCTTATATCTATAACGCTAAGAAGATCGTTTCTACCTTGCCGCCAGCTTTATTGATAGATACTGTAAAGTTTATTCCTGAGCTTCCTGAGGATGTTCAATCTGTTGCAAAAGCAACGCATACCTGGATGGGGGAATCGATAAAAGTTTCGCTGGCTTACAAAGATCCTTTCTGGGATAAGGATAACATGAGCGGTACGATTTTTAGCTCGGTGGGACCTATTCCAGAAATGTACGATCATTCTAACCTGAAACATAATCGTCATGCTCTAATGGGTTTTTTTAATGGAACTTACTTCTCGCTGACAAAGGAAGAACGACTAGAACTAGTTATGAATCAGCTGCAAAAATATTACGGTAATCAAGTAAGAGATTATCTTAGTTATGAGGAACAAGTTTGGAGGAATGATCCTTATACTTTTGCACCTTATAAGGAGCATGTTCTACCTCATCAAAACAATGGTAATATTGCATATCAAAGAGACTACCTAGACGATAGATTTATAATTGCAGGAACGGAGACCAGCGAAGCTTTTGGTGGCTATATGGAAGGTGCAATAAGGAGTGCTAAATTTGTAGCCGAGCAGTTAGAAAAAAGCGTATCTAAATAATTTTATCCAGATACGCTTCATCATTAAGATATGTTCAAATAAGTTTTATTTATTCAAAGCTTTAGACTGCTTAGCCCAGTTACTTGGGTCATGCATTTTGTATCTATTACCAGCTTTTTCTAAGATGGCAAGAAGATCTTTTTTCTTAGCCTTTCCTAAGTCACCATAAGTTTTGTATCCTGACTTCTGAAGGATTCCAGCGATCTTAGGACCTATGCCTTCTATTTTTGTAAAATCTACTTTAGCTACTGCAGCTTTTTTGGTGCTTTTTTTAGCAGTTACTTTAGCCTTAGTAGCTTTAGCTTTTGGGCTAGCTTTTTTCTTAGAAGTAGCTTTCTTTTTTGCAGGTTTTATATTGGTAATTTTTACTTTATTCACCTTTAAGTCTAATACGCAATTCTCCACATCTCCAACACCTGATGCACAATACGAATCAGCTTTACCATCGTTCACCCAGTAGTCTTGACCTACAAAGTATCTATATTGGTATTGTTTTCCCTCAGGAAGAACTTGCTGGGTAGAAAATTTATTTCCATCTTTTTTAAGTACTGGAGCTTTTTCCCAAGACCAATTATTAAAACTGCCTAGTAACCTTACTTCTTTATTTTCTGGGTTAGTATTAGCAGGAATTTCGAATGTAACTTTATAAGCTTTTTTCGATTTTACGTATGACTTTTTTAATGACATTTTATTAAATTTTGATAAAACAAAAATACAAATAAAATAACTATAAAAATACCCTTTGTATTATGTGATTGTTAAACATAAGAATTGTTAGATCTACAAAGTAAAATATAATCTACTGATAATGGATTTATTTTCAAATCTTATTTTGGATTGCTTCGCTTAAGCATATGATAATGGCGTGTTTTTATGTAATAAGAAAAAACAATTTTTTTTGTTTTGTTAAGCTTATTTGTCAAATATTTTCCCCAAACGTCTCTGAAATATACACTTTTGTATCTATATGTCGAGTTAGAATTGTCTCTTGAAGAATTTCAAGCCATAGTTTATCTCTAAGGTTTTGAAATATAGTTACGATAATTATAGCTAGAAAATGGGATTAACACATGCAGCTGGGTTTAATGAAAACTATAAATTAGAGATACGCGGAGCACTAAATAGAGCATAAGAAGTTATACTTAATCTGTAGAGATAAGAGAAGATTTCAAATAAGAAAAACTTCTTTATAATTCTATGGAAGAATACCTGTAAAAAAAAAATTACTATCTATTGCCTCCAACAGGAACAGCAAGCTTAGAATTGTAAGATCTAATATAGGATTTCCAAGGTGTATTTTTATAATGATTTTCTGCAAAGAAGGTCATAATCAATTCAAAGTTTTCAGCATTTTGAAAACCCTTAATAGCTTGTATGACATTAAGATCTTCATCAAGAAAAACAACTGTAGGGTAGCTAAGTTTGCCATTAAGTAGGTGGGCAGCTAGTTCGTGATAACCTCTTTTGCCGCTATTGATATATTGAAATTCCTGATTAGAGAAGTTGATTTTTTCTTTCATCTCAGCATCAAACTTGATAGGATGATAATACTCATTGATATACTTAGCGATGTGATCTTTCTGGAAAGTGCCTTTATCCATTTTTTTACACCACCCACACCATTCTGTGTAAACATCTATAACAAACTTCTTCTTTTGTATCTTATTCTTTTCTGATGCTTCTTCCCAGCTAAGCCACTGCACTCTATTTTGACCAAATATAACTGAAGAACTTACGAGAAAAAATACTAAACTGGCGAATATTCTTATTGACATATGTACATCATCTTAAAATCCTACAACAAAATAACAATATCAAAACATATTTTTCAAACCTCAGGTGTGCTTTCCTAACACATTTAAGTGAAATTTAACTCTTTATTCTCAATTCACCTGCTGTATGTTAATTCCTGAAGGTAAATAGATATAAAAATTTCATATTTTTTACTTCATGTTTCTATGATTATCGTAGATATATTTGGTGCGGTTTTGTACCTAAATAGGTCAAATGAGCTAGATAATAGCTGATAATACAAGCTATCCTAACGTTCTAAATCCTGTGACGACCTGATCTCTCATAAGTTGATTCTTCTGAGTATATCTAAATATAAGATTTGGTGCTTTTATACCTTCATGTAACTTCTTAGGTGCTGAAAAAATTCGAGCTTCGTCCCAGTTATCAGTATCTATAAATGACTGTAATAGCATAGATCCACCCTCTACGATAAGCGATAAGACATTAGCTGAAAATAAACGCTTAAAAATCTGATCTATCAGTTCCTCAGCTGTAGCAATAGTATGTATGATCTTATTCTTCCCTGAGGTAATGTAATTAGGATTAAGCGTGAAAATCCAGCAGGGTAGATCATCAGAAAGTAAGTTATGAGACTTAGGTATTCTTTCGTTCATATCTACAGTTATCCTGAGGGGAGAACTTCCAGAATACAATCTATTTGTTAATCTAGGATTATCCACAACGGCTGTATTGGTGCCAATCAAAATACTTTCGACTTCAGATCTCCATTTATGAGAAAGCGTTTTGGAATATATATCGGTAATCCCTACTGGATGATCGCTCTGACCGAGAAAGCCATCTCTTGTTTGAGCGAATTTCAGAATTACATAGGGACGTTTATCGATATTGTTAGCTTTGAATTTTGCAATTAACCTGTGACCTTCTTTTTCTAGAATGCCATGGATTACGTCTACGCCACTTTCTTTGAGAAGTTGAACTCCTCTTCCATTGATGGAAGTATTGGGATCTAGTGTGCTGATGTAGACCTTAGGGATGCCTGCTCTAATAATTGCTCCTGTACAGGGAGGTGTTTTTCCATGAATGCAACAAGGTTCCAGGCTTACATAGATCTCGCTATTTTTCAGATATTTTTTATTTTCTTGTGCCACAGAATTGATTGCATTTACCTCGGCATGATCTCCACCAAATTCTTTGTAGTATCCTTCACCTATGACTTTCTGATTGTGTATAATTACCGCTCCTACTTGGGGATTATGCTTTGTATCTTTTCCTGCTAACCGAGCAAGATCAAAACATCTTGACATTATCTTTTCGTGAAAGTTAGGGGAGCTGGGTGCTTGCATCACTAGCAGATTTCTTCTAGTTTTTTTACAAGATAATCTAACTCTTCTTTCTCCGTAATATGAGAAAGAGAAATACGTAGGGTCATGTTTTTACTATCAGGTTTTATAGCAGCAATAACATGAGATTTTTGTTCTACACCACTGCTGCAAGCTGATCCTGCTGAGGCACTGATACCTGCGATGTCTAGATTAAAAACAAGTAACTCTGTCTTAGGATTATTTGGTAAATCTAGACTTATAATATTATTAATATACTGATCTTTCTTTGTGCTACCGTTTATTATAATCTGTGGTAAGTTAGTCTCTAATTTTTGCAAAAGGTAAGTTCTAAACTGCTCTATAATTTCATACCTTTCTTCTAATTCTCTGTCTGCAATTTCTACGGCCTTAGCAAAAGAAGAAATACCGATAATATTTTCTGTTCCAGCTCTCATATTTCTTTCTTGAGCTCCTCCTAGAAATAGTGGACTTATATTGACATCATTACTTAGGTATAAAACTCCAACACCTTTAGGTCCATATATTTTATGTGAGGAGATCGCAAGGAAATCTATATTTATCGCCGCCAGATCTAACCTTTTTTTTCCAAACGATTGAGCAGCATCACAGTTGAAATAGCTGTTATGATTCTTGCATAACTCAGCAATACGAGCTATGTCATGGGTGGTCCCTAATTCATTATTGACATGCATAAGACTTACTAAGGTCTTAGTAGTCGTGTCACTCAGTAGTTGTTCTAACTGCATGTAATCTAGATTGCCTGATGTATCTACATCTAGATAGACCAGCTCTACAGACTTATGTTTTTCTAAATATTCTAAGGTGTGTAATACGCAGTGATGTTCTGTAGGAGAACTTATGATTCTTGTTACGCCGAGATCTTCGACACTTTTATATAGGGCTATATTATTAGACTCTGTTGCACCGCTAGTGAAAAATATTTCTCCTAGTGAGCAGTTAAGAAACTGAGCTACTTTTTTTCTAGCTTCTTCTATTTCATTTTTTGCTATTCTTCCATGAGCGTGTATGGAGGAAGGGTTGCCATATACCTCGTCCATGATGCGCATGGCTTCAGCCTTGACTTCTGGAAGCAGGGGCGTAGTTGCCGCGTAGTCAAAATAATATCTTTTCATACTAAGAAGCTCTGAACCACTTATCTACTATATCTTTCTCATCACAGGGGAAGTATTTATGGGTAAACTCATTAGTGCTAGCATCGTAATCGTAGTCACCTGACCATTCTTTATGCTTTTGACTTAGTTCTGATATAGCTTTCGCGATATAATTTGCCTCAGCATCGGTCATCGTAGGATGAAGTGATAATCTTACCCAGCCCGGTTTATTACATAGATTACCTTGATTGATCAGGTCGGTTATAGACTTAGAAGTTTCTGCGGTTACATGTAGTAAGTAATGACCATAGGTCCCTGCACACGAACAACCTCCTCTTACCTGGATGCCATAACGATCATTGAGTATTTTTACAGCAAGATTATAATGTAATTGGTCTATGTAAAAAGACAATACACCTAGTCTATCTTTAGTGTTTTCCGCTAGTATATGCAGGTTGTCATTCTTGTTGATTTCAGGCCATACAATATCTATCAGCTGGTGTTCTCTTGCTAGGATATTCTTCGTTCCCATTTCTTCTTTGAGTTGGGTAGCTAGAGCTACTCTCATCGTCTGCAGAAATGCAGGTGTTCCTCCATCTTCTCTTGCTTCTATCGCATCATGATACTTATGTTCTCCCCATGGATTAGTCCAGTCTACAGTTCCTCCTCCTGGGTTATCAGGTACTCTATTGTTGTATAGTTTCTGATCGAAAATGAGTATACCAGTTCCCGAAGGTCCTCCCAAAAATTTATGTGGAGAAAAATAGATGGCATCTAGTCTGGCTTCTGGATCTTCAGGATGCATGTCTATGTCAATGTAGGGCGCAGAACAAGCAAAATCTACAAAGCAATAACCCTTGTGCTGATGTATCATTTTAGCCATTTCTTCATAAGGTGTAGAAATACCCGATACATTAGAACAACTGGTTATGGCTGCAATTTTTATTCTTCTATCACTATATTCTTCTAGTAATTTTTCAAAGTGTTCTAGATTTACAAGTCCTTCTCCACATGGTTCTATAATACGCACATCAGCAATAGTTTCTAGCCATGTTGTTTGGTTAGAGTGATGTTCCATGTGTGTTATAAAAACGATAGGTTTTTCATGATCTTCTAGCTTAAGTCTATCGGCAAAACGCTCATGAATTTTGAGGCCTAGAATCCTTTGGAATTTATTGATGACTCCAGTCATTCCCGAATTAGTAGAGATAAGAATGTCGGAATCTTTAGCATTTACATGTTCCTTTATAATCTCTTTTGCTCTATGGTAGGCCAGTGTCATAGTGCAACCCGTAACTGTTGTTTCGGTATGCGTATTCCCTACAAATGGATAGATCTCATTCATCATAAGATCCTCGATAGGTTTATACATTCTTCCAGATGCTATCCAGTCAGCATATAAGATCTTTTTTCTCCCATAGGGTGTGTCAAATTCTTGATCTATCCCAACGATCTGTTTCCTGAAATCTGAGAAATAAGTTTCTAATGTGGTATCTACTGCAACGTTCTGATCGTAAGACATTAGCAAAGGTTTTTTACATCGTTTATTATCATTTCAGCTAGCGAATCAGCTTGTTCCGCTGAGGTGCTCTCCGAATATACCCGTAAGATAGGTTCTGTATTGGACTTTCTCAAGTGAACCCAGCCATTTTCCATATCTATTTTGAGCCCATCTACTAGATTGAGCTCTTCTTGTTTGTATTTGTCTTGCAGACTTACAAAAATCTTATCAAGATCCATGTTTTCTGAAAGTTGAATTTTATGTTTTCTGATTTGATAATCCTTATAAGATTTTCTTTGTTCAGATAATGTCGTATCGTTATCAGCAAGTAGATTGAGTACAAAGGCTATGCCTACAAGAGCATCTCTTCCGTAATGCAGAGCAGGGTAGATAACACCTCCATTACCTTCGCCACCTATGACAGCATCTACTTCTTTCATCTTGTTGACCACATTTACTTCTCCTACTGCCGAGGCATGATATGATTTGCCGTATTTCTTCGTGACATCACTTAGGGCTCTTGTGGAAGATAGATTAGATACGGTATTTCCTGGTGTCTTAGATAATATAAAATCAGCAACAGCTACTAGAGTATATTCTTCGCCAAATACACTGCCGTCCTCAGAGACAAAGGCTAGTCTATCTACATCTGGATCTACGGCTATGCCTATATCGGCCCCTTGTTCTTTGACAGCTGCAGAAAGATCTGTTAGATGTGCTGGAAGTGGTTCAGGATTATGAGCAAAATCTCCAGATAGATCATCATGAATAAGTGTGTAGCTACATCCTAATTTATCTAATAATGGCGGTATCGAGATAGAACCTGTAGAATTGATACAATCTACAACTACCTTAAATTTCTTGCGCTTAATTACTTCAACATCTATGATGTCAAGGGCAAGAATCTTTTCTATATGTAGTGCAATAGCATCTTTTTTCTTTGTGTAACTACCTAAGTTGTCTACATCAGCATAGATCGTAGATGCTTCTTTTTCTAGGGCTAGAATTCTTACACCCTCCTCTCCAGATATAAATTCACCCTTATCATTAAGGAACTTCAGGGCGTTCCATTGTTTGGGATTATGACTGGCGGTAAATATAATGCCTCCTCCTGCTGATAAGTCTGGAACCATCATCTCTACAGTCGGTGTTGTAGAATGACCCAGATCTACTACGTCAATTCCTAAGGTCAATAGGGTATTCACTGCTAGATTACTTACTATATTGCCGGATATTCTACCATCACGCCCCACAATAACCTTTGCAGGTTTGCCTGTTTCTAGAATCCAAGAACCGTAAGCGGCTGTGCAAGCTACGATATCTGCAGCGGTAAGATTATCTCCACTTTTCCCTCCGATAGTACCTCGAAATCCTGATATTGATTTTATTAATGTCAATTTGTTATTTTTTATCTGACAAAATTAAAATTATTAGTGGAGTAGGGAACAAAAAGACTAAATTAGTCTTGCAAGAAATTAAATTTACAATCTAGAAGAAGTAGTATTTGAGTTTATTCATTTCGGTAATAAGTGTATTAGGTCTGGACGAGCAGCTTTTTATTTTTATAAATAGTGCTATGAGTCATCCTATCTTGGACTTTGTGCTTATTCCCATTAGAGATAAGACTTTTTGGATTCCTTTGTATGTATTCATTCTAAGCTTTGTGTTTTTTAACCTTGAAACTAAGAAAAGATGGTTTTTTCTCTATCTGATTCTTGTTATTACGCTTGCTGATCAGCTTAGTAGTAGTGTCATAAAGAAAAATGTAGAGCGTATACGACCATGTAATGAGCAGCATCTAGTAGGGCAAGTAGTAGAAAGAGTACACTGCGGAAGAGGCTATAGTTTTACATCTTCTCACGCTACTAACCATTTCGCGATAGCTACCTATCTGTTTTTTACCCTAGGATCTTATCTATTGCTTTTCCGTTGGCCTATTCTTATATGGGCTAGTCTCATTTCTTTTGCCCAGATATATGTGGGCGTACATTATCCCTTGGACGTTTTTTGTGGTGCATTATTGGGAATTGTTATAGGATACTCAGTGTTTACCCTGAAAAACTTGTTAAATAGTAATCAATAGTTTACATATTACGATTTATTTTAATATGTTTGTTTATATTGATATGAATAAGATCTGATTTTATTCATACTTAATGTCCTATTTAATCGATAAATTAACAAAATGAGTAGATGTTTAAACCTAAAGATGCTCTCGAGTTACATAATGGTATTGTTATGTATAAACTCGAGTTTCTCCCAATCATTCAGTCTTAATGACGATGAATTATGCGCCCCTCGAAACAAAGATGTCAGAGTTTTTCCTTTTGATAATGATAATTTCGAAGCTGGTACACTAGACTTTTCGAGTTTTAGAATAGTTACTCCTGCTGAAAAAACTATTATAAATTGGAGTTCTAGTAATTACACCCTAAGGCTTACGCCAGACCCTCTTTATACTGGAGACGATTATTTTGTGTACGAGATCTGTACCCTAGATGGTGTTTGTGATCAGGCTACTGTAAATATGACTTTTAATGATCCTATCATGATTCCTATTTTTGACAATTACATCTCTTACAAGAATGATGTGGTAGGGAATGTGCTGGCCAATGATATATTAGAAGTAGATATTAAGTCAGTGTCTGGATATAGTATTATCCTGTCGAGTGATGTAACAAATGGAACCTTGGATTTTCAAGATGATGGAAGTTTTACTTATAGTCCAGATGAGGACTTTACAGGAAAGGACTATTTTACTTACCAGATATGTGGAAAGAGTTTTTGTGATGATATGCTTGTATCTATTAATGTTGTAGATCTACCCGATAACGAAGCTTATTATGTTGTAGCTAATGATATCTCATTAGTGATCAATGCTAACACAACCTTATATAATTTTGATTTACATAAGACAAACCTAAATCAGATAGATCCTAACTCTGAAGTAACTTATAATGTACTGAGTCCGTTTGCAAATGGTATAGGTTCATTGACAGATGATGGAAGGTTTTCTTTTATCCCTTACTATAATGCGAAGGGCATGGATGAGTTAGTATATGAAGTATGTGTAGATGGAGAATGTTATGAGTCTATTATTCTTATCAATATTATGGATGAGCAGTTTAATTGTTCTAGGCATTTTCCTCAGGCAATTAACGATAATCTAGTAACTTGCTCTGGTGAAGAAGTAGGACTTAACGTTGCTGATAATGATTATTTTTTCAATACGGATCTAAATTCTAGAGTGGAGCTTATTAGAGATGTAGAACATGGAAATTTAGTATTAGAGCAGAATGGTACTTTAAAATATACGCCTGACTTTAATTTTGTAGGCATTGATTATTTAGAGTATCAAATTTGTGATTATGATTTTGCTGCACTTTCTTATCCATCAAAATATACAGATAACTTTCCAGATATAATTATAGATGGAACGGTTCCTATGGCGGAAGATGGATTACTAATTCCTGCACAAGGTGCTCTTTCTAATATCAATGTAGAAATAGATATAGAACATGCTAATCTAAGTAACCTACAGATAACCTTAGTATCACCTGAGGGTAGATCGGTTATTTTGTTAGATGATCTTTGTGATGCGAGTACATCGCTCAATCTCATTATATCAGAACTTGCAACCCAAGATGTAGATTGTACGAATAGTGATATACAGATAGTACGTCCTTATGAATCGTTCAGTACATTAGAAGAGCAAGAGATTGTGGGAGACTGGATTTTACAAATCAGAAATAAGGTAGAAAATAATAGTTTAGGAGAGGTCACGAAGTGGGGGATAAGAGGAGATGTTACACCTTTCAAAGAAAAGTTCTGTAGAATAGCTAGAGTAGAAATTCCAGTATTATCTAAGGCTGGAACTGTAGACCTAAATTTACTAGATTTTTCTGTAGAAAAAGTAAGTAGTAACTCAGCAGAGGTGAAGTGGATATCAGAAGAAAGAGGAGAGGCGGATAATTATGAATTACAGAGAAGTCAAGCAAATACCAACTTTGTTACCGTATACACAACTGGGGCTAAGAATAATATCGATGCAGCTTACGCATTTGTAGATGAAGTAAAAACGGGTGGGCAGACCTATTATAGATTGAAGAAAAATGAGATAGATGGACGTCATTATTTTTCTGATATAAAGACGGTACGTTTTGATAATCCTAATAATGTATCACTGAGATCTAACTTAGTAGATGCTAGCTTAGAGATTGTAAATACAGCTGATCTAGAAGGACAGATAGATATTGTAGATCTTTCTGGTAGAGTAGTATTGAGTACAAGGATGACAGGAGGAGCTAGCAATATGGTAGATGTCACAAGTTTGTCTGACGGAATCTATATTGTGAACCTGAGATTAGCAGGAGAAAATATAAATATAAAATGGATCAAGTCATAAAAAGTAAATAAGCTTGTACCTCCAGCGCAAGAAACGTGTTTGAATGTATTACAAAAGGGACGCCTGTTATCGGTGTTCCTTTTTTTATAGATATATAAGCTTGCTATTTTAGATATTCTTTATAAATATTGTAAATAATATAATTGTATTTACGATTTGATTTTATAACTTGTATACGCAGCTTTATGCATTTTTTGCAGATATGAAGCTGTTACAATCTATTAGCTATATGCTCTAGAACATGAAAGTACATAAACTACACTTTAGCTTTTGTCACCAAAAACCTGAAAGGTCTTTCTTCTGGAAAGGTAAACAATTGCCAGTATGTGCACGATGCACGGGTATACATTTAGGTTACTTAAGCTTTCCGATCTTTCTATTTAGTTTCTGGACAGTTAGTTTATTTTGGACACTAATACTAATTATACCGACCCTTATAGATGGTCTCACACAGGCTTATTGGAAGAGAGAAAGCAATAATTTGCTGAGAGTAGTTACTGGTCTAATGGCAGGTATAGGGACGATGTCACTTATATCTATCAGCGGTAAATTTATAGGAAATCAAATTCTATTACTAATACAATAAATCAAAACTTTATGTCAAACGAAAATCCACTAATAGAAATGAATGATGGAAATGATGATCAACTCAGTACAGGGCTGAAGGTCTTATCTTTCTGTATTCCTATAGCAGGAGCAATTATATTCTTTTCTAACAAAAATACGCATCCACAAAAAGCTCAGACAGCTTGTTATGCAGCCTTGATCGGAATGGGAGTAGGTTTAGTACTAAATATTATTATGGCCCTTATGGGAGGTATGGTAGGAATGTAGGTTTTCGGTGATTAGAATGTTTCATTGTTATATGCTCATGTCAATTTGCTTGGATAGAATCAGGTAAGTTTTAGTATTTGTAAATTTTATTGATTGACTAGCTTAGATTTTAGGATAAGTTATTCACGCTATAAAACGATACAGATGAAGCAATACATGCTATATATTTTTTTCGCGCTAACTTATTTTTCTTGTGGCAATGGTAGCAATATCAGCAACAGTAATGAAACTAGCAGTGATAATATGGAATATGATTACAAAGAAAAACCATATAAATCTAGAGTATCTTATGTGTATCTAGATCAGAAAAGGAAGTAATTAGCACACTTAAGAAAGAAAATGATTAAATTAAGGTTAGATCCAAATGAACATGATGTTTTTACAAGATCAGACGATAAGGAGAAGTGGCCGCAACAACAAGTTCAGAATCAAATCATTAGTTAATTTTAGCCTTAATTATGATCACCAAACTAACATTTTACATTTAATTGACATTTTTTTCAATTGAAAAGGAGTAAACCAAATTTGTAGCGATAGGTTTAACAAAAAATAAATATGAAATTATCATACAAATTCTGTTTACTGTTATTGGCAAGTTCGTGTTCAGCTCAATCTAATTCAAATACAGGCAAAAGTTTTACTAAAAAGGCTGATAAAATTGGTGAAATCATTAGTTTATACTCAAAATGTCATTGAAACTTAACCCAAATAATGGAAGAGCAGCACGTATGATTAAGACATTAGAAAATGGATTGAAAGAATAACGAAAGGCTAACATGTTGCGATCATAGAATCCTTCCTTCGGTCGGACTCTGGCTGCAACTGGAGTTTTATAGGTCAGTAAGAAAATGATAACATGAAAAAATATTACATAGCAATTCAAAAATTGGTTATTCTTCAAACGATAATTCTATTTCTTATAAACATTGTAAATTCGCAAATAAACATTCAAGTCTCAGGTGGAATAGATTTATCTACAGTTAGTTACGATGGTCCTGATGTTATTAATCCACAAATATTTAAAGGATACCATTTAGAATTAAATTTCCAACATGAATTGGGAGAAAATTTTAACCTTAACATTTTGGGCCAATATCTTTCACGGGGATATTTAATTAAGAATTCAAATGGTTCTGGGGTCAAAAGAAATTATATTGATTTACAACCGGAATTATCATTTAAACCTTTAATAAATACAGAAATAGGAATTGGATTATATTTTGGCGTTTTGCATTCATTCTATTCTAAATCTTCAAATGGTGATTGGCAAAATCTTGCCGACATCGGAATAACTGACAAGAATGATCATGGACTCTCCTTCCTTATAAGACAATCAATAAACCATGTTGTCTTATATTTAAGATATAAATATGGAATTCAAAAATTGAATGAAATAATGTATACAGACATTAATGGCAACCCTATTGGTAGTTCAACCGAAAAAAATAGACAAATTCAAATTGGAATCGGTTATAATTTTAATATAAAAAAGAAAAAGATCGTGGTTGATCAAAACTAAAAGTACCAACCTATAACACCAGATAATAAGTAATAGCTACTTCGTAGCGACTACTCTTATCATCAGCCGTCAGACTGTGAAAATGCCTACCTACCTGTTAAAATTCATTTAGGTAATTTCGTATCTTAATATTATCATCAACGTATATAAACTATGACATTACAACCAAAAGTTGCTCGTATTCTAATTCAGTTTATTTCTCTTGAGTAATTAGTAGCTTAGGATAGTGTTGTAAGAGTTATCGATCTGAATTATAAGAGTATCAACTATGAAAAACTTGGATTTATTGTTATAGGTAAAATCTCATAATGGCAGGCCTGCCTTTGATAATGTCAATCGTACATCTATTTATTAATAACTATATCATCCACTCTGGAGTACCTCAAAAAGTTAAATTTAAGCTTTCATCAACAGCACTTAATAACCATCTCATATTTTTGAATATTTTTAAATTGTGTTATTTTTATGAAAGGGGGAGAAGGCTACACTCTAAATAACACATACTACTATGACCAATCCTCGTACCTTATGAAAAACGATACTTATACAGAAACGATATCATTAAAAAAAATAATAACAAAGCAGTTGCAACATGAAAAACATAGTAGTTATATTTTTCTTACAATTTATAGCCAATGTGGTGCAAGCCAAAACATTTTACCTAGACCCAGTTAATGGAAGTTTATCTAACCAAGGGACAGAAATGTCACCTCTTAGCTCGCTAAATGATGTAATTAATGCAAGCCTTATTAAAACATATGAATATACTCCTCTACCTTATTCTTCACTCAGCCAATTGCAGTTAAAGAATTCAAGTGGTATTATCAATGGAGGTGATACACTTGTACTAAAATCAGGCTTGCATGGAGAGGTATTTTTAAGAAACTATAATAATGAAATACCTATTACAATTATAGCAGAAGAAGGTGCAACAGCAATTTTAGAAAAGGTACATTTACAAGCATGCAAAAATTGGGTGTTTGAAGGCTTACAAATTAGCTCAGAACCTTATGGTTATTATTTAAATAATAGACTCTTTTATATTGAGTCTCATAATTACCATGGACCGACGTCCAATATAACCATTAGAAATTGTGATATATATAGCACCAAGGAGCCATGGACTGTAGCTCAAGATTGGTTAGATAATGCAAGTGATGGTCTATTTATTAGAGCAGATTCTTGCTTGGCTATAGGTAATAGAATAACCAATATTGATATGGGATTATTTTGTGTGGGTGACTATATTCATGCTATGGGAAATGAGATAATAAATTTCTCTGGTGATGGTGGACGTATTTTGGGCTCACATATTTTATTTAATCACAATGTCATCAAAGAAAATTATAACGTGAATGATAACCATGATGATGGTATCCAGTCATTTACTAATAATGAATATGTTGTTGATAGCAATGAAGTCATTGGGAATTTGATTATTGATACTGAAGATCTAAATAGACCTCTGCAAGGACCTGTTCATGGCATAGGTGCTTTTGATGGTTTTTATCATGATTGGTTAGTGGCAAATAATGTGATATCTGTAAATCACTGGAATGGAATAGCTTTCTTAGGTGCAAAAAGATGTACAATTATCCATAACACCGTAATAGATCCAACACCTAATATAACCCCGGGTGGAAGCTGGATAAAAATAGATGACCATAAAGATGGAACGCCAAGCTCTGATTGTTTAGTAGCAAATAATGTAGCAAATCAATTTATAGTAGATGGATTAGAAGTAAATAATGTTATCCTAGATTCTCAGATCGCTTATACCGAAAATTTTGTAGATTTCAATCAATTTGATTTTCGTTTATTATCAAGTAGTAAGCTGATTGACAATGCAGATATTAACTTTTCTATAGATAAGGATTATTATAGTTATGATAGAATTGGAATTCCAGATATTGGTGCAATCGAGTATAATTTAATAAATTCTACCACCTCTAATGTTAATGAATCAGGTTCAGTAGGTATCTTCCCTAATCCATTTAATACTACTATTTCTATTAAGGATATTCAGCCGAGTACTCTTATCCAAGTTTATGATACGCGAGGAATACTAATTATAAAAGATACAATTGATAATGTCAATATTAAGGTACCTCAACTTAAGGCAGGAATCTATTACTTTTTATTAGTTAATAATAGTAAAATTAGAATGGGTAAAGCGATAAAAATATAAATGCTAGAATAATTCTAAGGATAATAAGCTCTGACCTTGATTACACCTACTACATCGGCACTACACTGATAGCAATAGGGTTGTCTATAATTAATACAATTGATACTAACCAGAATTATCTGCTTTAGATTCCCTGTTATCTAAACATTTACAATTCATAAAAAATAGAAACAGCATACATTAATCCTAAAAACATTCATTTTTATCAAGAGCTTATCGCAACGTTTTCGCTAGATAGTAATCATCAAATTACAGTTGTACACTATTATTTTGATGTTCTAGCTAAATTCTAATAATTATATAGAGTCATTCGCTTCAGATAGAAAAACTTTAGACTAAGTACGTTTTGAAATATATAAAGAATATAACTAGAAATGATAACAAAGTTTTATCTTTAATCTGATCTATATCGCTTACGAAATTCGCTATTATATAATTGATACTTATAGAGTCCTTGCTCTATTCTTCTTAGAAAAGTAAAGAATGAAGTAAGTCTCTTCAAGTTTGTTTTTAAAATATACCATATGTTTATTCACCCACTTGCAGGAAAAACAGCTACCAATGAACAGCTAACTAATATTCCAAAATTGATTTCGGATTACTTTACGCAACAACCTGATCTATCAAAACGTGAACAGAGGACTTCATTTGGGACATCAGGTCATCGTGGCTCCTCATTGAATAGATCATTTAACGAGCAACATATTCTTGCCATCACTCAGGCTATTTGTAATTATAGAGAAAATGAAGGCATTAGCGGACCTATTTTCATAGGGATAGATTCACATGCATTATCTACACCAGCACAGGCTACAACATTGGAAGTACTAGCTGCCAATGAGGTGGTAACTATGATAGCTGCCAATGATGAATATACGCCTACGCCTGCCGTAAGTCATGCTATACTAGAATATAACAAAGAAAGGAAAACTGGTCTGGCAGATGGCATTGTAATTACTCCTTCGCATAATCCTCCACAGGATGGTGGTTTTAAATACAATATGACAAATGGTGGGCCTGCAGAAGGTGCCGTGACTGCCTGGATAGAATCTAGAGCAAATGAAATATTAGAAAATAAACTACAAGATGTCAAAAGAGTTTCTTACTCAAAGGCCTTGTCTGCATCCACTACGAAGCGCTTCGATTATCTTGATATGTATACAGCTGATTTGGATCAAGTAATAGATACCGATTTGCTAAGGGACTCTGGGATTAAGATGGGAGTAGATCCCCTTGGCGGTGCGGGAGTAAACTATTGGCAAAGAATTGCTGACCGTTATAGACTGGATCTTACCGTAGTGGATGATGCTGTAGATCATACCTTTAGTTTTATGTCTCTTGACTGGGATGGTAAAATTAGAATGGACCCATCTTCTAGCTATGCTATGCAAAGGCTTATACAGTTAAAAGATAAATTTCCAGTTGCATTTGCTTGCGATACGGATCACGATCGTCATGGGATAGTAACCCAAAGTAATGGGCTCATGCAACCCAATCACTTTCTCGCAGTGGCTATCCACTATTTGTTTCAGAATAGACCCATGTGGAATGCTACAACAGGTATTGGCAAGACACTGGTCAGTAGCCAAATGATTGATCGAGTAGCTAAGAAGTTAGGTCGTAAACTAGTCGAAGTGCCAGTTGGTTTCAAGTGGTTTGTAGATGGACTTTATAATGGAACGCTTGGATTCGGTGGTGAAGAAAGTGCAGGAGCTTCCTTTTTGAATAGGCAAGGTAAAGTGTGGTCGACTGATAAGGACGGCATTATTGCTGCACTGCTTGCCGGTGAAATTACGGCCAGAACAGGTAAAGACCCAGCAGAGATATATAAGGAATTTGTCAAAGAATTTGGCGAGCCTGTATATGACCGTATTGACGCTCCAGCTACTACAGAGCAAAAGGATAAACTGAAAAAATTATCCTCAGAACAGATAAATTCATCTGAACTTGCTGGAGAAAAAATTACTAATATTCTTACTAGTGCGCCTGGTAATGGTGCTGCAATAGGAGGTTTAAAGGTGGAGACTGCTAATGGTTGGTTTGCAGCTCGACCTTCTGGCACAGAAAATATTTACAAGATATATGCAGAAAGTTTTAAAGGAGAGAAACATTTACGTCAATTACAGGATGAAGCACAAAAAGTTGTTAACGACGCTATTAGTTAATGGAAGGGAAGCCTAATGATAATTAAGAATATATATTTAGATTAGTTGAAATTCAAAACACAAAACCTAGAGCACGAAATTGAATTTAAAAAACAGTCTATATTCAAGAAAAATAATCTTAATATTAAATCAAACATGAGATATCCAATTATATATATTCTCACATTTTTCTTTTCTTTCAATCATTCACTAAATGCCAAGTGTCTTCTACCTCAAACCAATTCTGTGGCAGAACTAATTTCACATCTTGAACAAAGAGACGGATGGGATGATAAATTTTCCAGAGTTTCACCAAGATTAGCTAACTATAATCAAAAATCAAAAGTAGATTCAGTCTACAATTATGCGATTCAGTATTTTGAAGACCTACTCCCTCACAATATTATCTGTGGTCAAGTTGATATAAATGATAGTTCTTGGCTTCAATTTACTAAACGTGAAATAAGAATGTATTTTGCATTTTATTTAGATTCAATTCCCTATCACAGGGACAACTCAAAGATCAGAGTTAGTTTTACATACAACTTCGAAGAATTAGATATTAAAGTATCCTTTCTTGAAAAGCAGTTCTGGATTCCCAATTGTAAAATGTCACCTGACTCATGTAATTTTTTAGTCACGACAAAAGATGAAATACTTAAAGTTTCGGAAGATGTAAATTTCTCAAAACCATATCAGCCAAGATTTACTAGAAGCGAAATAGAAAAACCTCCATTTCACTTTGAAGTTCAAAAAATAGTAAATGATGATTGCGGTATGCAAAGTTTATTTATTGACGCATATACTCTAGATACATTGCATTCACCAATCTATAAAAGATCGCGTTGCAGAACCTTAAAGGAAAAAATTGATCAATCAACACTCGTTGTGGATGGAACCATTGTTGGGAGCGAAGTTTTTTCAATCTCAAAAGGAATTCACACAAAAGTAGAGATCGAAATCCATCACATTTTCAAAGGCGAACCTAAAACTGATAAGATATTCGTAGTTATTTTTGGTGGTAGGCTGTTTGGGAAATCTGCATCACAATCTCATGGACTCTCTATAGGATCCGAAAAAAACAGGTACTTTTTCTTCTTGAATCAACGGGAATCAGCACGTGAATTAATAGATGAATGCGAAAAAGTAATGGGTACAAAAGTTTACTTATTAGGTGCCGATTCTCAACAACTCCCAAAAAGATATAACCCAAGATCAGAAATGTGGAAACCAAAACTTGAAGAACCTCGATACACAGCTGAACAAATGTTTAAGCGATTTGAGAAAATAACTAATCAAAAAAGAATAAGAAGACTAGAACCCCAAAACTTGAATGAATCCATTTTAAAAGAAAAGAAAATAATTCCTGACAGAGAGAATGGAGTTGCGGCATTTCTAAAAATAAAGCATGATTACCCTAAGCATGATACTTTACTTTTTACTATCAACCTATCCGGCACCAACGACTACTATTACTTAAACCAATGGGAAATAATTCTATCTTATAACAAAGATGTTTTCGGCGATAGTTTAGTTTCTAATAAAATAATTGGATTTAAATCAGAATCACTATTTCCCGAGCTATATGATAAATACAATTTTAAAATTGAAGACAAAACGGATGATGAAATAAAATTAGCTTGGAAACTAAAGGACTCAAATGTGCATCCAATTGAATTTTCAGATTCGGGACTTCCGTTAATTGAATTTAAAATTAAAATCAATAACATAGAAGAACCTATGAACCTCGAATTAAACTTCACAACAGAACCTACTTCCTACAATTATATAGAAAACAATTCATTCAACATCCCTTATCAATATACGTCTCCAATAATTGCTCAAACAGCTAAAGAGTACTCTAAACCAATTATCTATGACTTCTTCCCAACAAATGGAAGTATCGGAGATACAATTACTGTCACAGGAAAATATCTGACAGATGCTTCTGTATTTCTATTTGGAAAAAGTTATACCAATCGCAGATTCTATAAACCAGTAAATAAGAAATTTATAATTCACTCCTTAGATGAAGAAATTCAATTTATAATCCCACCATATATGCAAGATAAATGGAGTGATAATATTCCCTATTATGATTCAGCTGCGTATATCCCAATTACTAATACCATTTCAATATCATCACCTCTAAAAAGAAGTTCAAGCACAAAAAACAAACTTGAAATTACTAATCGGTAATTCATTATAACTTAAACTATGTATTTTTAGTAAAGGAAAACCTATCCATAACAGTAGATATGACGGAAAGAAACTTTTTCTCTTAAAATATAAACATCAAGAAATCGTTAATTCATAAAAGATGCAAATGAAACAATTAATAGTCCTACTGTTTATAATTATTTTTAGTGGCTGTGGTGGAGATGAATTAGAACTTAGAAGTGCTTGTATCCCTTCAAATCTACAAAATGGATTGATTGCATTTTATCCATTTAGCAACGGAAGCCTAAATGATGATACTTCTAACGCAAACGATCTAAATAATTCTACAATGGCTAGTCCTACTATGGATAGGAATGGAAATTCCAATTGTGCCTATCAGTTTGATAATTCACAAGCAAATGAAGAATTTCTTACAACTCCAAACACTAATTTTTTAAATGGATTAGATGAATTTTCAATTTCAATTTGGTACGAACCGATTGATACTACAAGAAGCGGAGGAAATTTTGAAGTATTACTTGGTCGAGGCAATGAGGGAAGATGTCCAAACAGAAGAGGCGAATGGTCAGTAGGATTGTATGATTGTAGAAGAGCAGTTTTTGGGCATAATAACTCTGTTTGGGCAAACACAATAACAGGGTTCTCAAATGGGTGTCAAGGTGAAATAGTTGCTTTAACAGATAAATGGCAACATGTTGTTGCAACTAAAAATGGAGATCAATATAATATCTATTTCAACGGAAATCTAGATGAATCAGAAACAGGAAATGCGAATTGCACAAATCTACATATTGCAGAAGATATTGGGGATTTGTTTATAGGAAGTTCATACACGGGAAAGATAGACGATATTTTAATATATGATAGAGAATTATCTCAAGTCGAAGTTTCTGAGTTATTTCTATTAGAATCATGCTGTCAGTAAATTAGAAAAAGAAACCCACAGCTAACAATAGATCCTATTAAAAGCTAAACTTTAACTCTTTTAATTAATATTTTTTTCCAAGACAAAGAAATTTAGAAAAACGAATGGCCTTCACCAAATGGAGGTCATTTTTTTTTTGGTGTTATAAAATCTATCGGTACGGCATCCTATCCCGCAGAGCGGGACAGGTTATGTGATACACCTTTTTATTATTTGTGTTCACATGCATCTATTAGATCGATAAATAAAAGTAAAGCAACATGCTATGACCTGTGTAACCTTTCTATGCGGTTCGGTTCTCTTGACTGAAGATCATTTAGATCTTCATCCATCTCAGATGGAATCTTTGGTTCACATATAATGTTTTGTTGTCTTTACTATTTCTTATGCATTTGTTGTACCAATAATTAAGTAATTACTCCTACGGAGTAAGGTATTTCTGTTTTTATTACTGCATGTATTTTTGACAGTAACTTTCTTTCGACTTTAAAAATTGCAGCTTTAGAGTTTTTCCCCGCGTGACTACGATAATAGTTCTGCATTACTGGATCTTTCCTGACTGCTTGCCAAGATGCCTCTACTATCATATTTCTTACATGTCGATTTGCCCTAGGCGTTGAACCTCCAGTGTACAGACCTTCTCCACTTTGATGCATACTTGGAATGAATCCTACATAAGATGCTAATCTTTTGAAAGAAGTAAATCTCCTTAGGTTTCCTAACTCTGATAATATGTACGCGGCAGTAAGTCTAGCTATGCCAGGAACAGATCTCAAAAGCATGTAATCTTTTTTGTGGTGTTGCTTACAATATCTTCTTATATACGTCGACAAATCTTTAACCTCTTGATCTATATACTTATACTGATTTAGCATACTGTTTAATGTTCTGTTAGTATTACTATACCCTTTGTCTAATACTGATAACTATTCCAAAAACCTCTTAGCCCATTTCGGTGAGTCCATCCCTTCAGATATGCTAATATGATTGTAAGTCAGTAGAGACTTTATTCTGCTTTTAATGCGTCGATAATCTCTTACAACAGCAGTTCTTTGACGTGTAAGAGTTCGGAGACTCTCTCGAACTGGTTCTGGAATTGTAATCTTCTTTAGATTACCAGACTTCAATTGTTATGCTATATTCTTAGCATCGATCTTATCAGTTTTCATGAACTTACTTTTAGAAAGTCTTGGTATATCCGCTGGATTGACAACAAAAGTATCCCATCCAAATGACTCAAATGATCTAACTGGTTTGAATCCGAAACAACCAACTTCATATGCTATACTTACATTATAATCAGGATAATTTCTAAGAACGTAGGACTCTATTTTATCTATACTAGGTGGAAAAGTATTTCCATTGCCAGAAAATAAGTCCGTCATAAAATGAAATCGCCAACTCTTCTTGTGTATGCCTCATCCAATGAATAACTTAGGGGTACTTGTGGTGACTTGTTTGCTCATAACTTGTAGTAATTTTGTGAGTTCTCAAGTTACTGCTTTTACATAAGTGCTAAGAAGCAATGCTCCTTCGTCACTACTACTCTTATCATCATCCGTTATGTCTCATTGAAAATCAATTGCTTTCTAAGTATTAAATATTTAAAAGTACTATAGTTGATCGCTTGCTCGGACGCTTACTTATCAATAACATTTTGTGCGATTACTGAAAAAGACACAACAAAAAGTAGAATAATAAATGTGATTTGTCTTTTCTTTTTTTTGTTAAATTTTCATTTCAAACATAATATAATCAAACTTACTTATATCACATACTAGAATTCTAACCTAGCCATAGGATACACCTCTTGATTACTAAACACTCCCTTAAGATATTTATAATAACCAGTAACACCGATCATGGCAGCATTGTCTGTACAGTATTCAAACTTAGGGATATAAGTTTCCCAGTCGTTTTTTATACCCATATTGACTAGTCCTTGCCTTAGTCCCGAATTAGCAGATACGCCACCTGCGATAGCTACTCTTGAAATATTTAATTCAATAGCTGCAGCATGTAATTTTGACAACAAAATATCCACTATTGTTGTCTGAACCGATGCACAAATATCATTCATATTTCTTTCTATAAATGTAGCATCTTGTTTCATCTCTTTTTGAAGGAAGTAAAGAATAGAGGTTTTTAACCCACTGAAACTAAAATCATGCTTATCGATACGAGGTTTTGAGAAAGTGTAGACAGGATTACCTAGTTTAGCTAGTTTATCAATAATTGGGCCCGCAGGATAATCTAATCCCAATATCTTTCCTGTCTTATCAAAAGCTTCTCCAGCAGCATCATCTATGGTTGTACCTATGATTTCCATATCATCAAAATCCCTTACTAAAACAAGCTGAGTATGGCCCCCAGATACGGTAAGACAGATAAATGGGAAGGATGGATGTGGTTTTTCAGCAAAATGAGCTAATACGTGCGCATGCATATGATGAACATCTATAAGGGGAATATCTAAACTTAGAGCCATGCTTTTGGCAAAGCTAACACCTACAATTAAACTTCCTAATAGGCCAGGCCCCTTAGTAAAGGCAATAGCTGATAATTCTTTCTTAGATACTTGTGCAGCGCTAAGTGCCTGATCTACAACGGGAATAATGTGCATGAGGTGCTCCCTAGAAGCTAATTCAGGGACAACACCTCCATAAGATTTATGGACGTCTTGGTTAGCAATAATATTGCTTTTTACAGTTCCATCAGAAATAACAGCAGCCGAGGTGTCATCGCAGGAAGATTCTATCGCCAGTATATTTATCATTATATTTTCAAATGGATTAATTTCAGTAATGATATTTATTTAAAAAATAGTATTATTGTGATGCACCAAGATAGCTATTTGATGAATCTAATGCTTGTTATATGGTGTGTAAAAACGATTGACAGGCCTAAACTGCCTTTTGAACTAACTAAAATTGTAATTTAAAAGATGAAAATAGTAATTAATCTACTTTTAGCAGCTGCGATTTTTTTCTTGATGTTTGTGTTATACAGCATTATCAAGGAACCAATATCTTTTCAAGAAGCTAAGACTGCAAGAAAAAATGCAGTTGTTGACAAATTAAAAGAAATAAGAACAGCTCAAGAGATCTACAGATCTGTAACAGGAGAGTTTGCTTCTAACTTTGACACATTAAATGAAGTTCTTAAGACAGGGCAGATAGAATTTATTGCCTTAGAAGATGATCCGGATTCGGATGATCCAGACGTTTTTATCAAAACGGTAAGTTATAAAAATGCGATAGACTCTATACGTGCACTAGATATTAACTTAGATTCTCTTCGTTACGTGCCTATGGCCTCTAAGGGAACAGAATTTACAATAGCAGCAGATACAATGACCTACCAAAAAACACTGGTAAATGTTGTAGAAGTAGGTACCTTATGGAAAACTTTCATGGGCCCTTATGCTGATGCTAAATATTCTAAGTACGATAACTCTTATGATCCTAACAAGGTACTTAAGTTCGGAAATATGAATGCTCCCAACGTAACAGGTAACTGGGAGAAATAAGCATATACAAAAGAAACAACTAATAGTAAAGCTGTCTGCTCC
This sequence comes from uncultured Saprospiraceae bacterium, assembly GCA_964475415.1. Lineage (GTDB taxonomy): Bacteria > Bacteroidota > Bacteroidia > Chitinophagales > Saprospiraceae > CALCMJ01. The sequence continues at coordinate 30,208 of CAYYWZ010000011.1, forward strand.
CTAGTAGACAGCTTTTTTATTTTACAGTATGAGAATAATAGGCGGTACATTCAAAGGAAGACGATTTTCACCTCCAGCTAATAACTGGCCTACACGCCCCACAACTGATTATGCCAAGGAAGGTCTATATAATATATTGACCAACGAAATAGATTTTGAGGAAACTAAATTTCTAGATCTGTTCGGAGGCACAGGAAATCATTGCTACGAAATGGTTTCTAGAGGTTGTATAGACGTTACCTATGTAGAAAAATACCCCTCGTGTATAAAATTTGTATCCGAAACAATTAATAAACTAGGTATAGCCTCGAATGTAACCATTGTAAGACAAGATGTATTTAAATTTATAGCCCAGACTACTATGGTTTTTGATTGTATCTTTGCTGATCCACCTTATGCCCTAAGGACGATAGGGCAGATTCCTGATTTAGTGCTCGAAAACCGATTATTGAGCGAAAATGGTCTATTGATAGTGGAACATGATGGCAGAGTAAGCTTTGAGAAACATAAAAACTTCAAAAAAGCAAGAAATTATGGGCAGACAATCTTTAGCTTCTTCCAATCCTAGCAATAGAATGCCTATTTTTGCAAATATTTTGAAAATACGAGTATAATGAACATAGAGAAACATTTGCAGGAGTTGACCGTAGCGATCCTAGGTGATGATTTTGATTTACAAATTTCAGAACAACAAGTTATTGTAAATCTGACGAGGAGTGAGATAGAAGGGGATTATACGGTAGTGATGTTTCCATTTGTCAAAGCGCTGAAGAAATCTCCAGATGAGCTAGGAGCTATTCTAGGACCTAAGATCATAGAAGGAAGCAAATATTTCTCTGCATCTAATGTTGTAAAGGGTTTCCTAAACTTCAGCTTAACAGAGCAGTACTATCTTGATACATTTAAAACAATCTCTGAGGATGAGTATTATGGCAAATCTCCTAAGAAAAATAAAAATGTTATTGTTGAGTTTTGCTCTCCTAATACGAACAAGCCGCTTCACTTAGGACATATCAGGAATATCTTGTTGGGATGGTCTATGTCTATGATCCTAGAAGAACTAGGTTATGATGTACTGAAAACCCAGATCATAAATGATAGGGGAATTGCAGTATGTAAGAGTATGATAGCCTGGCAAAAATATGGGAACGGAGCTACACCTGAATCTGAAGGTTTAAAAAGTGATCATTTTGTAGGAAGTTATTATGTAACTTTTGACAAAAAGATAAAAGAAGAATATGCTACCTGGCAATCAACTTCTGAGGCAAAAGATCACTACAATTTACATAAGAAAGATGAACAAACAGAAGAACAGTTTTTCAAAGATTATAAGAATAGATACTTCAATGAATTTAGCGCTCTAGGAAGAGAAGCTAAAGAGATGCTACTCAAGTGGGAAGCCAATGATCCAGATGTAAAAGCATTATGGAATAAAATGAATAATTGGGTCTATGAAGGATTCGAAACGACCTACAAAGCACTAGGGGTAGAATTTGACAAGCTGTATTATGAGTCACAAACCTATCTTCTAGGAAAGGAATATATAGATAAAGGGCTAGAAGGTGGCACCTTCTATAAAAAGGAAGACAACAGTGTATGGATAGATCTAGAGGCTGAGAAACTAGATCATAAGTTAGTATTAAGATCAGATGGAACTTCGGTCTATATGACACAAGATATAGGGACTGCAGAGAAAAGATACGAGGAAACTCCTGCAGAGAAAATGATCTATGTTGTGGGTGATGAGCAAGAATATCACTTTAAGGTATTATTCGAAATTCTTAAAAAACTTAATGTGCCTTACGCTGAAGGATTACACCATCTGTCCTATGGAATGGTAGACCTACCCACAGGTAGAATGAAATCTAGAGAAGGTACAGTTGTAGATGCTGATGATCTTATTGCAGAGATAATAACTGAGGCAGAGAACTCTGCAAAAGAAAGAGGGGAGCTAGAAGGATTAACAGAGGCTGAACAGAAAGAAGTATATCGTAAGATAGGACTATCAGCACTTAAATTCTTCATACTTAGAGTATCGGCTAAGAGAAGAATGGTATTCAATCCACAAGAATCTCTAGATATGCAAGGACAAACAGGGCCTTACATCCAGAACGCTTACGTACGTATCGCAAGTGTACTTAGAAGGAACGAAACGTCAGTTACTAAGACCCATAACTATACAGGTTTACATGATGCAGAAAAAGTACTAATCAAAGAGTTAGTTAAATATCCTACTGTATTACAGGAGGCAGCGGATAAATATGATCCATCACTAGTATCTAGTTACGCTTATACTTTGGCTAAGTCATTTCACAAGTTTTATCATGATGTGAGTATACTAAAAGCAGAGACAGAAGATGCAAGAACTTTTAGAATATTACTTTCTCAGCAGGTAGCTTTATTGTTAAAAAAATCTATGCGATTATTAGGTATAGAGATGCCTGAAAAGATGTAAAAGAAATATAAAATATAATATCGATCAATGAGTACAGAAAGAGAAGAATCAAAAAATTTTATTGAAGAGATTATCGAAGAGGATATAAAGAATGGTAAGCATAACGGAACTGTACATACGAGGTTCCCTCCAGAGCCTAATGGCTTTTTGCATATTGGTCATACGAAGGCAATCTGTATTAACTTTGAACTAGCAGAAAAATATGGTGGAAAAACTAATCTTCGTTTTGACGATACTAATCCTACAACGGAAGAAACGAAATATGTAGAGGCGATAAAAAAAGATATTAAGTGGTTAGGTTTTTCTTGGCATGATACAGAGTATTATGCTTCTGATTATTTTGACACCTTATATGAATATGCTCTTAAACTTATAAAAGATGGTCATGCTTATGTAGATGAATCAAGTGCGGAAGAGATATCAGAAATGAAAGGCGTGCCTACAGCTCCAGGAAAAGAAAGTCCCTTCCGGAATAGACCAGTGGAAGAGAGTCTATCTGAGTTTGTCAAAATGAAAGAAGGCGTATACCCCGATGGTGCAAAAGTGCTAAGAGCAAAGGTCGATATGACCTCAGGGAATATGCATATGAGAGATCCTGTTATCTATAGAATTAAGCATGAGAAGCATCATAGAACAGGTGATAAGTGGTGTATATATCCTATGTATGATTTTGCACATGGCCAGTCAGATTCCATAGAGAATATTACCCATTCTTTATGTTCTTTGGAATTTATACATCATAGACCCTTATACAATTGGTTTATAGATAAGTTGGATATTTTTCCTTCTAGGCAGATAGAGTTTGCTAGAATGAATGTGGCCTATATGATCACTAGTAAGCGTAGGTTGCTAAAATTAGTAGAATCCAAATTAGTTTCTGGTTGGGATGATCCTAGAATGCCGACCTTGTCAGGTATGAGAAGAAGAGGTTATCCTGCTGAAGCTCTTAGAGTATTTTGTAATAAGGTAGGTACTGCTAAGCGAGATAATCTTATAGAAGTAGAGCTATTAGAATCATGCGTAAGAGATACGCTTAATGATATAGCCACAAGAGTGATGGTTATAGAAAATCCGCTTAAGCTTACGATTACAAACTATCCTGAAGATCAATCAGAGAAGCTAAAAGCAGAAAATAATCCTCAAGATGAGCAGGCAGGAGATCGAGATCTTTCTCTTAGTAAATCTATTTTTATAGAGCGAGAGGATTTTATGGTTGAAGCTCCTAAAAAATATTTCAGACTGACACCTGATAAGAAGGTAAGACTTAAGCACGGATACATCATAAGTTACGAAAGTCATACGACAGATGATGCTGGAAACATTACAGAAGTATTTTGTGAATATTTCTCTAACACAAAAAGTGGTGAGGATGAGTCTGGTATCAAATCAAAAGGTGTACTTCACTGGGTAGATGCAGCTACAGCTGTTCCAATTACTATCAGGTCATATGATAGACTCTTTATGCATCCTACTCCTACTAAGGTCGAAGGAAAAGATTTCATAGAGCTTATCAATAAAGACTCGCTACATGTCAATGAAAATGCACTAGGAGAAGCTTCTCTCGCACAGTCAAAAGAAGGTGTTCATTATCAGTTTTTCAGAAAAGGGTATTATATGAAAGATAGAGATAGTCAAGATGATAAGCTGATCTTTAACAGAACGATAACCCTTAAAGACTCATGGGCAAAAATAAATAAACCAAAAGTCTAAGGCTATAAGTAAATTCTATGAAATCTAAATAATATATTTGTAGGTATAATGTCAAAAGGTAAAACCATACTAAAAGAAGGTAAGTTCAGATTAACACTGGAAAGACTGGCTCAGCAGTTAATTGAGGAGCATGGTGATTTTGATAATACTTGTATCATTGGTATTCAAGAGAAAGGAGTAGAACTAGCGGAGAGAATACTAGAACTCATCAATATAAAAAACAAAAAGAATAAGCTACAGTTTGGTAAGTTAGATACTACATTCTACAGAGATGATTTCAGAACACATGGTAAGCCATTACGTGCAAGCAATACGGATATAGAGTTTATTCTAGATAACAAGCATGTTATTCTTGTAGATGATGTGCTCTATACGGGAAGAACTATACTTTCTGCTTTAGCAGCCTTGCAAGATTTTGGTAGACCTTCTAATGTCCAGTTATTAGTGATGGTAGATAGAAGATTTAACAGACACCTTCCTATACAGCCAGACTTTACAGGAATTGTAGTCGATTCTGTAGATGAAGCTTACGTACGCGTTATCTATGATGAAGAGAAGTTAGCCGATAAAATATTATTATTTCCAATAAAAGACTAAAAGCTAAAATGAAAAGTAGTCAGCTCAGTCAGAAGCATCTTATCGGTATAAAATACATCACTCAAGACGATATAAATCTAATTTTTAAAACTGCAGAAAGTTTCAAGGAGGTACTTAATCGGCCTATCAAAAAAGTCCCATCATTAAGAGATGTTACGATTGCTAATCTGTTTTTTGAAAATTCTACTAGAACTAAAATGTCTTTTGAACTAGCTGAAAAAAGATTATCTGCTGATGTTATAAATTTTTCATCTTCCTCCTCTTCTGTAAAAAAAGGCGAGACCTTACTAGATACGGTAAATAATATCTTATCTATGAAGGTAGATATGGTTGTTATAAGACATCCCGCGCAAGGAGCACCAGTTTTCTTATCTAAACATATAGATGCTAATATTATAAATGCAGGAGACGGTACGCATGAGCATCCTACACAGGCTCTCCTTGATGCCTTCTCGATTAGAGAAGAGCTAGGAGATCTAAAAGGGAAGAAAGTACTTATAGTCGGCGATATAAAACATAGTAGAGTGGCCTTATCCAATATATTTTGTCTTCAGAAGTTAGGTGCAGAAGTAAAGGTCTGCGGACCTCCTACACTGATACCTAAGATGATAAGCTTACTAGGCGTAAGCGTAGAATATGATCTTAGAAAAGCTCTGCAATGGTGCGACGTTGCCAATATACTGAGAATACAACTCGAACGTCAGGATATTAAGTTTATTCCTTCACTCAGAGAATACGCAATGTATTATGGTGTCAATAAACAACTGCTTAATGAGTTAGATAAAGAAATTGTTATCATGCATCCAGGACCTATAAACAGAGGTGTAGAGATAACTTCAGATGTAGCTGATTCTGAACACTCTATAATACTCCAGCAGGTAGAAAATGGAGTAGCCATAAGAATGGCTGTCTTGTATCTACTAGCAGGTAGAAGAGAACCTGAAGTTTAGTTTTTGTTAAAGATATTTTAATATTTATAAATCAATAGATAGTTTTGCTCCAAAGCGTGTTATATCATAAAGTTAATTATATGCGATTTTTTACAACGGCGATTTTTTGTCTCCTCTATCTATTTTCCACTGCTCAGCAGGGTTATAATATTGACATAGAACTAGAGAATTACAACAACGATACCTTGTTGGTAGGTTATTATTACGGTGATAGGCAGCTTGTAAAGGATACCCTAATAACAGATAATCCAGGTAAATTTTCCTTTGTAGGCCAAGATACTTTGGACCCAGGTATGTATATTCTCGTAACGAAACCAGATAATAGTTTTATCCAGTTTATGGTTCCAACTAATGATCAGCATTTTAAAATTATGGGAGATGCTATGATTGTGGAAGATATAGCTTTCGAAGGATCGGTAGATAACGATTTACTTACGGATTATGTCAAATATATATCTGAGAAAAGAAAACTTACAGAGAAACTAGATGCTGATGTCGAGATGGGAATATCGACTCTTAACACTGAAGAAATAGGAGCTGAAAAAACAAAAATCGATACAGAGGTGAAAGCCTACATCGCAAAGATAATGAGCGAACATCCAGAAACGGTTACCGCTCTTCTACTGAAATCTAATATCGGAATAGATGTTCCAGAATACGAAGGAACTGCTGAGGAAGTTCAGATTAATAAATATCTGTACTACAAGTTGCACTATTTTGATAATATAGAAATGGATAATCCAGCAGCTCTTAGAACTCCTTTTTTACATAATAGGGTGGATTACTACATGGAGAAACTGACCGTACAACATCCCGATTCTATTAAGTTAGGTATAGACTATGTTTTAGAAAAAGTGGAGCCTGCACCAAAAACCTTTCAATTCTATCTCAGCCATTTTTTAAATAAATATGCCAACAGTAAGGTAGTAGGTTTTGATGCTATATATGTTCATCTAGTAGATAACTATTATGCTGTTGGGAAAGCGCCTTGGATGGATGAAGAAACCCTACTAAAAATAAAGGATAATGCGGATGATCTAAGACCTGTTCTTATAGGTAATATAGCTCCTGATATAACGGTATATGAGGAAGATAACAAACCTATCAGTCTATCAGATATCGATGCAGATTATACTGTATTGTACTTTTGGGCTCCTGATTGTGGACATTGCAAGAAATCTATTCCTAAGGTTGTAGAGTTTAATGAACAGTATAAGGATAAGGGAGTCAAAGTTTTTGCTATATGTACCAAGCATAGAGAAAAGACAAAAGGATGTTGGGAAGCATTAAAAGAAAGAAACATGTTAGGATTCATTAATGCTGCAGATGAGAATCACAAGTCTAGATTCAAGATAAAGTTCAATGTAAAAACTACACCGAAGATATTTATCCTTAATAGAGATAGAGAAATCTTAATGAAGAATATCGGCTCAGAGCAATTGAGTAAAGTAATGGATAATATTTTAAGTACGAATAAAAAGAAAGAATTTAAAGATTAGTAAACTATATAACTATGCAAAAACTTACACCATTTCATCTTGCAGTACCAGTTCATAATTTGCAGGAAGCAAGAAATTTCTACGCTAATGTTTTATGTTGTGAAGAAGGAAGAAGTTCTGATAAATGGGTAGACTTTAATTTATTTGGTCATCAGTTCGTTATCCATGAAACAGATGATCCACCCAGAAGGAAACAAACCAATGAGGTAGATGGACATGCCGTACCAGTTCCGCATTTTGGTGTCGTCTTAGAGTGGGATGTTTTTCATAAGTTAGCCGAAGATATTAAGAAGGCTGGAGTTAGTTTCGCTATAGAGCCTTATATAAGATTTGCTGGTGAAGTAGGGGAGCAAGCTACTATGTTTTTTTACGATCCTTCTGGAAATGCTTTGGAATTCAAGTCTTTCAAAGATTTTGATCAGATATTCGCTAGCTAATTGAAGATCTCTTCATCAGGATAATTTCTAGCATCATAGACCAATTGATCTAATTTTTCAATTTCTTCTTTCGTTTTTTTATCAGACCATTTGAGATATTTTTGAAATTCCTCTATGGCAATTTCCTTTAGGATTGGTATTCTTTCTATGTCAAAATATAAAGATCCTGTTCGTCTAACAAAGAAATCAGCAAGAGATGTCACCATTTCGTAGTTAAGACAATACCAGAGTTCAGATCTTCCTAGATTAAGTTCTGGTTGATCATGATAGTTTTTCATTTGATCTAAGATTAATCTAGATGCTTTACCATAATTAGTAACTAGGTACCAGGCGTAATATTTTTCTATACCGTATGAAATGATTTCTTGTTCTAAATCAGATATATATATTTCTACGGAGCTATAGTTCTCAAAAGGTGCCACCGTTAAGTACAAATTTTTTGTTTTACATTCTGCAATCTTTAAATTATTTTCTTTTGTCAATTCTTTTGCAACTAGATCTACAACCCTTTGTGCAATTTTTCTGTATCCTGTTAGTTTACCTCCTGCTATGGCAATAAGTCCCTTATCAGAAATAAATATCTCATCTTTTCTAGAAAGCTCTGAAGGAGCTTTTCCGTCCTCATGAATCAGTGATCTTAACCCTGCCCAATTAGAGATAGCATCAGCAAAGGATAGATTGATAGTAGGGAATACAGTATTAATTATATCAAGTAGATAAGTTGCATCTTTCTTAGTTGTAATAACTCGATCCAGATTTCCTCTGTATTCTGTATCCGTAGTACCTACATAGGTAGTCTTACCACGTGGAATTGCAAAAATCATACGTCCATCTGGGGCATCAAAGTATATGGTATTCTTTACAGGAAATTTATGATGTGGAAAAACAAGATGCACTCCTTTAGTAAGTTGTAGTTTTTTCCCTATAAGAGGTCCATCTTTCAATCTTATTTTATCGACCCATGGGCCACTAGCCGTAACTATTTTCTTAGCTTTAATTTCATATTTTTCTCCCTCAATAATATCTTTGCATACAACTCCTGATATTTTATCATTTTCGTACTCAAAAGAAATTGCTTCCGCATAATTTATAATATCAGCTTTATGTTCTACTGCTGTTTTTATAAGCTCTATCGTAAGTCTTGCATCGTCTGTTCTATATTCAGCGTAAAAACCACCACCTCTTAGTCCTTTTTTATCTAGTAAGGGTTCTAAGGCCAGACTTTGTTTCTTGGATAACATTTTCCTACGATCATCTCCTTTTACTCCAGCTAGAATATCATATACCTTTAGACCTATGGATGTAGCTAATTTTCCATAATTCCCACCTTTAATTAATGGTAATAGCATTTTCTCAGGTAATACAAGATGAGGTGCCAGTTTATGCACAATAGCTCTCTCTGTACCTGATTCTCTAACGAGAGCAAAATCCAATTGTTTGAGATATCTCAAACCTCCATGAATTAGTTTAGTAGATTTACTGCTAGTTCCTGAAGCAAAGTCTTCCTTCTCTATTAAAGCTGTTTTGAGCCCTCGAGAAGCAGCATCTAAGGCTATTCCAGCTCCAGTAGATCCTCCGCCTATTACTAAGAGGTCATAATGAGTAGCTGTTAGTTTAGAGAAAATATCAGTCCTGTTTACCGCCGAAAACAAAGAAGAATTTTTAGACATTTATCTTTTTTACTTACTTTAAATATAGATATAGGAATCTTAGTTCAAAATTACTGATTATTTATTCTAATATTAGATAATTTGTCACTATCCTTTTATCATAGTTTAGAAAATATTAAAATTTAAATTATAGAAAAGTAAATATGAAGGGACGGTATCTCATTTAGGAAAAGCTATTTTTATAGAATCAAAAATTAATATTTCGTTAGTATGAATATGGAAAAAGCCTTACAAGAATACTTTGGTTACAAACAGTTTAGAAAAAACCAAAAAGAGATTATCTCATCCATTATGGATGGAAATGATACACTGGCACTTATGCCTACGGGTGGAGGAAAGTCTATTTGTTATCAGCTTCCTATGCTTGTCAAAGAAGGACTTGGCATCGTTATATCACCACTGATTGCCCTTATGAAGGATCAGGTGGATGCACTCAAACAAAATGGAGTAAATGCTGCTTATCTTAACTCTTCTCTTAGCAAAGAAGAGTCTAATCGTATTATGAATGAATTACTCAGCGAAAATCTTAAAATATTATATATAGCTCCAGAAGGATTGTTCGGTTCTGACGCCTACTTATTTAAGCTATTGGCTAAAATAAAAATAAACTTTGTAGCCGTAGACGAAGCGCATTGCATAAGTTCATGGGGACATGATTTTAGACCAGAATATCTTAGGCTCAAAGCCTTTAAACAGCAATATCCACAAATCTCTATCATTGCACTTACAGCCACAGCAGATGACAGAACCAGATTGGATATACTAAAAAATCTAAACATCGAACATGCTAATGTTTTTATCTCTAGTTTCAACAGAGAAAATATTTCCTATTATGTTCAACCAAAAAAAAATAGTTTCGATAAGCTACTAGACTTTCTCGAAGAGTTCAAAGATGAGTCAGGGATTATATATACATTATCTAGAAAGTCTACTGAGTCTCTTTCTGAGAATCTAAATGTTAATGGTTACAGTGCACTACCTTATCATGCGGGACTAAGTTCTGAAGAAAGAGAACGACATCAAGATCTGTTCATTAAGGATAATATAAAGATTGTTGTAGCTACTATTGCATTCGGTATGGGGATAGATAAGTCTAATGTACGATATGTAGTGCATATGGATCTGCCCAAAAATATAGAATCGTATTATCAGGAAACTGGAAGAGCAGGCAGAGATGGTGTAGATAGTAAAGCGATGTTATTTTTTAGTAGGGGTGATGCCATTATTCTCAGGAGATTTATAGATGAGGGAGACCAAAGTCAAGTTAAAGTCCTTACAAGTAAGCTTAACAAGATGATAGCTTTTGCTGAAAGTAAAAAATGTAGACGTCAATATTTGTTACAATATTTTGGAGAAGATTTTCCAGACAATTGTGGATCCTGTGATGTATGTCTAGCGGATTACAAAACTTTCGATGGAACAGTAATAGCTCAGAAAGCATTATCAGCAGTTAAACGACTCAATGAATCTTTCGGAAGAAATTATGTAATAGATTTTCTGAGAGGATCTAAGTCTAAGAAAATAAGAGAAGAACATACTTGGTTAAAAACCTATGGAGTCGGTGCAGATATTTCTAAGAAAAACTGGGAATCTTATTTAAGAAATCTAATTGAAGATGGCTACCTGCGAGTAACAGATGACGGTTTCCCTGTCTTGAAACTCACAAAGAAAAGCATGCAGGTCCTATATATGGGCGAAAAGGTAAACCTTATAGAAGAAGAGAAAATAGTCGAAAAAGTTAAGACTAGTCTAGATTATGATAAGACCTTATTCGAACAACTAAGAAAGGTAAGAGCAGCAATTGCTAGAGAAGCCGATGTGCCACCTTATATAATATTTCCTGATAATACGCTTATAGAATTTGCAAGCTACTATCCAGAAACACCAGATGATCTACTAAAGATGAATGGTGTAGGTCAGGTCAAAGCCAATAAATATGGTGATAATTTCAGAAAAGAAATAAACGCTTACTTGAAAGAAAATAATATAGATAGCAAGATGCCTCTGCTATCAGGAAGAGTGGTGAAAGTAAGGAAACAAAAGACTAGAGCCCAAAAAGCTTCTCCGACTAAAAAACAAACCTATGAAATGTTTAAGGCTGGAATGACTGTAACAGAAATTGCAGAACAAAGAAATCTGAAAATGAATTCTATTTTAACACACCTGGTGCACTATGTCGCTATAGGAGAATTAGAAGTTAATAAATTTGTAAAGCTTAATAAACTAGATAAAATACTTGAGGCAGCACAAAAACATGAGGGAAAAGGATTGCGAGAAATAAAAGATGAACTAGGTGATGCTTTTAGTTATGAAGAAATAAAATTCAGTCTAGGGCATAAGGAGTTTTTACAACAAAATAAATCATAAAAAGCATACTAAATGGCAGAGGCTATAATCGTCAGAAATTATGGAGATCCAAGTGTGCTCCAGTTAGAGGAAATTCCTACGCCTATACCTAAAGCTGATGAGCTACTGATACGACAGACCGCTATAGGTATTAATTTTCATGATATCTATTGTCGTTCTGGGTTATATAAGTCTTTAGCTCTTCCTGGCACTCCTGGCGTAGAGGGAGTAGGTGAGATTATGCAATTCGGTGCGCAAGTTCAAGGATTTAAAATAGGAGACAGAGTAGCCTATATTACGTCAGAGTACAATGGTTATTCTTCCGAAAGAACAATAGCAGCAAAATTGGCGATATTAATTCCAGATCAGATAACTAATGAAATCGCAGCAGCTACTTACTTAAAAGGCCTCACTGTCCAGATGTTAACTAAGCAAGTTACCCAACTAAATAAAGACGATATTATATTGGTGCATGCTGCTGCCGGAGGAGTTGGAAGATTATTAGTACAAGCAGCTAAATCTATTGACGCGACTGTCATAGGTACAGTGGGATCTGAAGAAAAATCTACGATAGCTGCTGAAGCTGGTTGCGATCATGTAATCTTATACAGAGAAGAAAAAGTTCTAGATAAGGTAATGGATATTACAAAGGGTAGAGGACTAGATATAGTTTACGATAGTGTAGGTAAGGATACCTTTCATGATTCTCTCGCAAGTTTGACCTTTCAAGGTCATCTTGTAAATTTTGGGCAATCTTCTGGTTCTATAGAAAACTTTGAGATATCTATGTTAGCAAAAAAATCTAATACCTTATCTAGACCTATGCTTTTTCATTATACACGAAATAGAAAGACCTTGCTCGACATGAGTACTGAACTTTTTGATGATATGATTTATGGAAAATTGAGTGTGCCAAAACCTTTAAAAATCCCCTTAGGAGAAGCAAGTAAGGCACATGAATTATTAGCATCTAGAAAACTGTTACAACCTGTCATTCTCATTCCTTAGGTAAAAATCACAAAAGATGAAAATCCAATTTGAGAAGATCGCTTTAGAGTCTATTACTATAATGGAGTATCTCTCTGATGATATTGTTAAGTTTAGATTCAGTAATCTTGATCCTAACGTAAAGGAAAAATTATGGCTACAATATCAAGATGCCATGGATCAATCTGTAAATAGAAAATCTTTAGATCAAGAAATAGCTTTTAAAAATCACCATTATTACGGAGAGAGAGAGCAGCTGATGCATATAAACTTAGATCATTGTTGCAATTCAGAATTCTATTTTACAAACGGGCAAGATATTATTAGTGTGCTCAAAAAGAGTAATGGCTATGAATTAGGAAAACACAATTACATATACTTAAGTAGTTATTTTCCGCCCTTATACAATTTTTATAGATATAGCCTAGAATCATTTAAACTGAAAACTTGTAACTCTCTACAGGAGGTAAGTTCTATAGCAACGAACTTACTCTCTGCTGTTACTGTAAGAAGAATAAAAACTACAGATCAGTATTTAGAAATTAGACAGATCTTTGCTTATTCCTATTATATAACATACAGGGAAAAGACTTATCGTATTGACACATCCTATCCCAATGAATCATTAGAAAAGCAGTTTGAAAATCTATTGGATGAATTAAATTTAAGAGGTGCAGTGTGTTGTTTAAATTGCAAATATTTTGAATCGGTAACTGTGGGACATTCAGTAAACAATAAACTTAATGGGGCTTGTAAAAAAATGAACGTAGGAACATCTGATTCAGACAAAGTAAGAACACATATGTGGAGTTGGTGTCAAGAATTTAGTCAAGGCCTCTAGTTGTAATCAATAAAAAAAATAAGATATTTGATTTTTCTATCAGCTGTCCTGTTTTACTAGTTTGATTCCTTCCGTACTGATACTGATCATTTTGTTTTTGTATAATCCACCTATTGCTTTTTTAAATACTTTCTTGCTTATTCCAAAGTAGCTATAAATCTCCTCTGGTTTGCTTTTATCATGATAGGGTAGAGATCCACCTGCAGACTTTAATGCCTCTACAATTCTAGATGCTTCATCGGATATTGCAGCATATCCTTTTTCACGTATCCTTACATCTATTTTGAAATCTTCTCTAATCTTATCTATAGTCGCTTTCATTCGATCGCCAATGTTTAATTTGACATAGGCATCATCTTTATAGATCAGTCCTTGATGCGTCTCATTTATAACCACCTTATAGCCAAGATCTGTTCTTTTCCAGATAATGATATCTACTTCTTCTCCTTCTGAAACAAGCAGGGGACTCTCTATAAGATATCTAGATAGCTTTACAGTGGCAACTAGTCTATCGCTTTCTTCATCTAGGTATAAGTAGACCAGTACCTTTTCGCCCTCTTCTACTTTTCTGTTCTGTTCTTTGAAGGGTAGCAAGAGATCCTTACTTAATCCCCAGTCTAGAAAGGCACCAAAGTTAGTTGTTTGCTTAACCTCTAAAACTCCAAAATCATTTAAAACAATCTTTGGGACTAGTGTAGTGGCAATAGGACGATCCTCGGAGTCATTGTATATAAAGACCTCTATCTCGTCACCATCTTTTAGATCCTCTGGAATAGCTGAATTAGGAAGAAGAATTCTATCCTCATCTTCCGCATCTATTAAAAAATATCCAGGTTCTTTTCTCTCTTGGGCTATAAGCTTGTTAAACTTTCCTATTTCTATCATAATATTAGCTTCCTAATACAATGATAAGACTTAATTCTTTATAAACTTTTTTATTACCCTGTTTTCGTTTTCTATGAAGTGGATGAGATACATACCATTGTTCAGACTAGATATGTCAAGCTTGGACTCTCGACCGCCTTCTTGTACTAGATTGCCATCTATACTATGGATTTCGTAGCTGTAAAAATCTGGGCTAGATCTTACCTTTATGATGTCTGTACTAGGATTAGGACTTATACTATAAGACTCTGTTAAGTCATTACTGAGCTAGATTATATCCGAATATTCGTAGTTCCCACCATAATCTATTTGCTTAAGTCTATAATAACTATTGTTACTAAAATTTTTGTCTTCATAAGTATAATATTTTTGTGGATCACTAGAATCTTTAGCCTTTACAAAATCTAACGTTCTAAATGTTTTGCTATCATAAGATCTTTGTATTTCGAAACCTTCATTATTTATTTCAGAAACAGTATGCCATTTAAGTTTTGCATTATTTCTATTTAGTGTAACATTAAAGCTTGCAAGCTCTACTGGTACAGCTTCACCTGATACTGTTCCACAAGGTATTGTCTGGAAAGGAATACCAGGTCCTTGAATAATTATATCGATTGTACAATCTTCACCAGTGAAAGTAGAGCAATCTGTATTCGGAAATGCTAGATTAGCCGAAGTCGTTGTGCTTGAGCCTCTATTGTTATTTAGATTAAAAAATGATGTAGAATTCCCGTAAACGACATTTCCTTGCAAAGTCCATAATCCTATTTGTGGTGTTAGGTTACATTGTAATCTAAAACAAAATTGACAACACAGGTAGGGCCTGACTGACTGGTTAGTATATCTACAACTTCTATCTCTATATCTACAGTATAGTCATTGTTCGATTCTACAACACATTGACTATTTATTTGAAGAAGAGAAAAAAGTACGAACACGCTAGAAAGCAAAAGTGATTTCATTTTTTTTATATTAAATCAAGTTAATAAGATTAGTAGAAGGGTGTGCTTATGCTTTGTGTGATCTATAATAAAGACACTATATTATTCTAAAAGTCATTCTTTTAAATCTTAAATATATTTAATGTATACTAGTTGTCATTTAGTAAATTTAACAACCGTATGAAAAAACCAATAACTATAGTAATCTTTTTGGTAGTAAACTTTCTTGCATTAGGCATAGGAAGTGCCATATCTGCTGATGAAGTAACGGGAAATTGGTATAATGAACTTGAAAAAGCATCATGGACACCTCCTGGATGGTTCTTTGGCTTTGCGTGGACAAGTATAATGATACTATTCTCTGTTTTCATGGCCCAATTATCAATGAAAAGAGAAAAATTTGATAGAACGCTAATTTTAATGTTTAGTATCCAGTGGGTATTTAATGTAGCTTGGAACTATATATTTTTCGAAAAACAGCTGGTATTACCAGGTCTTTTATGGATTATATCTCTTTTCTTTATTATTTGTTGGTTTACTAGGGAAGGATTTCGGCAACTAGATAATAAATATGCCATACTTATACTACCATACCTAGTTTGGCTTGTTGTTGCAACTAGCCTTAATGCTTATATTTTTATATATAACTAAGTTTCTAAAATTTCTACTTTTTGACTCGACTTAGTCCCATAGCATAAAGCATCCATGTAGGTAGAGACTTGTCTTGAGGACGTTTTTGTAGATCTAGATACCAGTTTATTTTCTTCAGAAGTGGAATCTTATGAGCTTCTACAAATTCTATCAGTGTGCCGTCAGGATCTTCTATATACGCAAACTGTCCAGCAGCTTCTCCCATATCAAAATCTCCACTGTCTACTGTAAATGCAGAACCAAATTCCTTACATCGCTTTCTAAGCGCATCCATTCCTCTAATATCAAAACATAAATGTATATAACCTAGATCGCCCCACATCCTATCTTTGAATAGAGGTGTAGAATTATGATCTAAGTTTTGGATGAGTTCTATCTCAGACCTTCCCAACAACCTACTGAATGGCCCTCTTCTTTCTTTACTGTGCGTAAGTATAACTCTTCTTATTTTATGCTCCTTATTTGTTATCTGACTGAAATCCTCATGAACTTTCGTACTGTCATGTAAGACCTTGTCATAACCCAATAAATCTTGATAGAAGGGTAGAGATAGGTTCATATTACTTACGCCTATTGTACAACCATATATCCCTCCTGTATACCAGAGTTTTTTTCTAAACCAATTATCAGATTCTATAATCTCTATTAGATTTCCGTAAAGATCCTTTATGTAAAAATGATTTTCTCCAGTAGCTCTCTTTGATGGATTTGTAAGTATTTCTACCTTTCGCTTTTTAAGTTCTTGATAAGCTTTATTGACATCGGGACTCTTGAACTTATTTATAGTTATACCTGTATCTCCCAGTGTGGGCTCGAAACCTATATCTATTGGCGTCTTGCTTGTATATTGCCATATCTCTAATCCTCCGCCTCCCATATGGTTCATAGCAAGGACGGCATGTCTACTTCTCGGTTCTCCTCCTGTATAGGGTAACATGAGAGCTGCTTCTGCGGCCTCATCGAAAATAGGAAGATCCATACCTAGGTTTTTCCTATACCAATCCCATGTGTCGTAAACAGATTTGTTTCCTAGACCTATTTGTTGTATTCCACTTATCAGAAATTGACTTAACATTTTGACAATCTTAAGAGTCCACTGCCATCTGGTATACCTTCGTTTCTAGCTTATGTGAGATCGCCTTGAAAGCATCGATAGTAAGTCTTATATCTTCTTTAGTATGTACAGTGGTTGGAATCAATCTAAGTAATATCATCCCTTTAGGAATAACAGGGTAGACAACTATAGAACAGAATACTTTATGATTTTCTCTTAGGTCGTTTACCAGCGCCATAGCCTCTTCTACAGATCCTTTCATATATACAGGCGTTACGCAAGAATTAGTATCTCCTATATCGAATCCCGCATCCTTAAGACCTGACTGCAATAATCTCACATTCTCCCAAAGTTTGTTTTTAAGTTCCGGCATTGTACGCATCATCTCTAATCTCTTCATATTTCCTACGACCTGCGTCATCGGCATAGACTTAGCAAATATCTGAGATCTCATATTATATTTCAGGTACTGTACCAAATCCTTGGTTCCAGCTAAGAATGCACCGATACTACCCATAGACTTAGCAAAAGTTGCAAAGTATACATCTATATCGTCTTGGATACCTTGTTCTTCACCAGCCCCAGATCCTGTAGTTCCTAGGGTACCAAATCCATGCGCATCATCTACCATAAATCTAAAATTATACTTAGATTTTAGTGCTGCTATTTCTCTTAGTTTTCCTTGGTCACCTCTCATACCGAATACACCTTCTGATATAACCAGTATACCTCCTCGTGTTTCTTGCACTATTTTTTCTGCTGACTGTAGATGTTTTTCTAGACTCGCTACATCATTGTGCTGAAAAGCAAACCGCTTTCCTGAATGCATTCTCACACCATCCACGATACATGCATGACATCCTGCATCATAAACTACAACATCTCTTCTAGTAAGTAGGCAATCTACTGCTGACATTATACCCTGATATCCAAAATTTACAAGAACAGCAGCTTCTTTATTTTCGTAAGCCGCTAATTCCTTCTCTAGTTCATCATGGAGATCTGTATTTCCAGACATCATCCTTGACCCCATAGGATAGGCTAATCCCCAGTCTTCACTAGCTTGTGCATCTGTTTTTCTAACTTCGGGATGGTTAGCTAGTCCTAAATAATTGTTGATAGACCATACAATAACCTCATTTCCGTTGAACTGCATTCTGTTGCTCAGTTCTCCTTCAAGTTTAGGAAATATATAATATCCTTCTGCTACATCTGCATATTTCCCTAGTGGCCCCTTGTCTCTTATTATTCTGTCAAACAAATCCATGTTCTGTATCGTAGTTAAAGTTCTCTAATAAGTAATGTATATCATTAAAACAAAGCTTCAAAAATAGACTTTATATATAACAATTATGAATTATATAGTCATTTAATAAGTCTGAGAATTACTGTTTTGGCTTTCTATATCATTTTATTACCGAAAAAAGTATAAAGTTATACTTATATCTAATGCTTTTAAACTATTAATATTAAGTGTGTTAGGTAACTTTTGAGTTGGCGATTATCTTTCTAAATAAGTTTGGAAATAGCCTTGATACTAGGATAGCAAATTTTGTCTCTTTCAGATTTCCTATCGAAAATTCGGCACTTTTTTGCTCTATACCTTTCATTGCAATCCTAGCAAACTCATCTAGCGGCATACCGTTTTTTTGGGCTTCGTCCATGGTGTTTTGTGGAGAACCATCGGCTGTTAATGCATTTTTAGAGATATTAGTCTTTATAAATCCAGGAGTTATCATGGTGATATCTATTTCTGTATCATATAATTCGGCTCTAAGCGCTTCGAAAAAACCATGAAGGGCAAACTTAGATGCTGAATATCCCGAACGCATCGGAACTCCGAACTTCCCTGCCGAACTACTTATGACAACATACTGACCTTTGTTTTTATGTAAAAAGTGGGGGAGTATAGCCTTAGATAATGCAACCGTGCCTAGATAGTTAACATCCATCAACTTTTTATACACATTGAAACTCGTATCTTTTGCGAGAGATCTCTGAGAAATACCACCATTATTGATCAGTATGTCAATTGTATGTTTTTGCAGTACCTTATCCACTATATTTTCTATATTATCATGCTGGATAAGATCTAAGGGTACAGTAAAAAATCGATCTGGATTTGCGCATTTTTCTTTGACCAAATTAAGCGTTGATTGCTTTCTAGCAGAACCTATAACAGTATAACCTTTAGCATTATAAGATAAGGCTAATGCTTCCCCTATCCCTGAGCTAGCACCCGTAATCCATACTGTCTGACTGTTATTTTTCATTGAATTAATATAATAATTTATAAGGTACTATTGATATTGATCAGGTTTTTTTCTCAGCTGTTTGATAACTGATTTATGTTTTTTGTTAGCTCTTATTTTCGCTTTCACCTTTCCAGGAACTCTTGTTGGTATTCTCCTTTTTTTCTGATGCAGGGTTTTCCTGATAAGTTTTTTGAAATTATCTATAACCCTTACTTTATTCTTCAACTGAGAACGTGTCGCCTGAGAATACATAGAAAGTTCTGAATTATGCTTGAGTCTATGACTTAGCTTCTGTAATAAGATTTCTTTCTGTCTATCAGTCAATATATCTGACTTTGTGATGTCAAATTTAAGTATCACCTTGGTCTCTACCTTATTGACATGCTGACCACCGCTTCCTCCTGATCTCGAGGTAGAGAAACTTAGTTCCTTTATTAACTTATTCCATTCTACGTTTTCTATATTGCTCATAATAGATCCAAATATACAATATAGAAATCAAGGTATGAATTATGGTACAGAAGTAAAGTGCAAGAAGATCATATATTGACATTGAACTAAAAGGTAATATTACTTGTTACTAAAGGTAAAAATACCTATATTGTATTATGACAAGATCAGAAAAAAATATTTACACCGGCATACCATCTCAAATTAACCCTACCCAGGTACTTGCCTTAGTACATGCTGGCAAGGTAACTTCTAGATACATGACTGTGCTAAAGAGTGTCTCAGAGATTGCAGATGACGTGATTTCTGATTGGTTAAACATCAATGTAAAAACCTTCAGATCTTACAAATCGAAAAATGTAAAAATAAAAGAAGATTTGCAAGAACACACCTTGATGTTACTGTCTCTTATGAAGCATGGAGAAGAAGTGTTCGGAGATACAGACGCCTTTAATGATTGGTTAGATACTGATAATTTTTTCCTCAACTGGCAGAAGCCTAACATCTACCTTAATACGATATCTGGAATACAATTTATAGATGACCAACTTACTGGAATGGAATATGGCGATAATGCATAGCAAATATGAAAGTATACCGAATTGCTATAGAGAAATATGCTAACTCCTTGTTTGCATCAGGTAGGCCTGCAAGATGGAATGATAAAAATCAATTTGTACTATATACCAGCAGCTCTAGATCCTTATGCGCTCTAGAACTACTTGTAAGAAGAGCATCTATTAAGGTAAGAATTCCTTACAAAATTATGGTTATAGAGGTACGAATAGACGAGAATGAAATTGTGGATATACAAGAAAAAAATCTAGGGAAAAACTGGAGAACAACAGGAGCATATGTAGCTCTAAGACAAAAGGGTAGCGAGTGGTATAGATCTAACAATTCATTGGTCATGAGTGTACCTTCTGCAGTAATTCCAGAAGAACGTAATTTTGTCATTAATACACAACATACAGACTACAGTACAAAAACAAAACTTATCAGTACAGAAACATTTCTGTGGGACGAAAGGCTTATAAGATAAAGATTGAAGAATCTTTATAAAAAATAGGGGAGTGACTCCCCTTTTATTTTAGTAGTATTTGTTATAGCCCTTACTCTTTTATTCCTAGACAAATTCTAAAAGCGAATAACTATATAGTAGTTTTGTCAAATGAAAAATATAAATATCTCCGCGTTATTAGCTGTTCTTTTTATCATCTCTTCGTGTTCTCCTAAAACATCTGGTTTTAAAAGTAATCTGAGTAATTCTAAAGCTGATCAAATAATATCTAAATCTATCCAAGCGCACGGAGGTATTGCTTACGAAAAGGAAACCATTCAGTTTATCTTTAGAAAAAATAATTATATATTTTCTCATCCTGATGGCGGTTATTTATATCAGAGTACGAAAACCTCAAAGGATGGATCAGAAATTATAGATGTGTTAGATAATGGCGTTTTTACAAGAAAAATTAATGGTAGTGAAAAATCACTCTCGGATAAAGATATACGCAGGTTTTCTGATGGTCTTAATTCTGTGATCTATTTTGCCTCATTACCATATAAACTCTCTGACAAGGCCGTATCCAAGAAATATTTTGATGAGGTAACTATTAAGGGCAAGAAATATCATGAGCTAGAAATTACTTTTTCTGAAGAAGATGGAGGAACAGATCACGATGATGTTTTTCATTACTGGATTGCTCATGATGACTATACTATAGATTATCTCGCGTATAGTTACCAAGTAAATGGTGGCGGCGTTAGATTCCGCAGTGCATTTAATCCATCTGTTGTGGCGGGTATTAGATTCCAAGATTATATTAATTTTAAAGCGCCTGTAGGAACGCCATTGGAAAATCTTCCTGAATTATACGAATCTGGTAAACTCAAAGAACTTTCTAGAATAATTACAGAATCTATCACTCAGCTATAAACGTCTGTAAACGAATACGATAGACTATAGATGGTGTTTTATATTTTCCATGTATTTCTTTCCTATAATTAATATTATGTTAAATAGAATATTCTGAATAATAGCCTACCCAGAAGCACTTCCTATGTTGGAAAGTATTTACAAATGAATTTACAGCCATTTGTACAGTACATTAATAAGTCTTTTATGTTAGATTGTTAGAGGTAGGTATTTTACTTTACAAGCATCTCATTAATCACCTCTTTTATACTTACAATAGTCTTTGTAGGGATCATTCCAAGATTGATTGTGATTCTTTTCTTATCAATAGTTCTAATTTGATCTAATGCAATCATACCAGTTATCTTTGATTTATTAATTTTAATTCTAGTTGGATATTTCTTTTTATTACTGGTTATTGGAACAATTATTACTGTATTCAAAACAGAATTCATTTCATTAGGCGAAATTATAACACATGGTCTAGTTTTTTTTATTTCGCTTCCAATAGTTGGGTCTAAATTCACAATTACTAATTCATATTGAATCATATTTCTTCATCTTCAAAAAAGTCAGGAAATAACCGTTCTTCATTTGGGTCAGATGTTATTTTTTCAAAATCCTTCTTCCAATTTATTCTAGGTTTTTCTTTTGGCCTAATTTCTATATATCCTTTTTTTAATTTCAATTCAACAGTTCCTTCTATGTTGTATTCTTCAATAATGGCTTTTGGTAATCTTAAGCCCTTTGAATTTCCAACTTTAATAATTTTTAGATCCATAGTTACTACTTTGTAATTACAATTTATTGTAATTTTATTTAGAAATCAACTTTGTTTGAAATAATTTATCTTATTCAAAGCTTGAAGTGAGTTGTTTTTTATTTCTAAATACCTCTAACTCAATTATCGGTGTCACAGTAGAATGTATGCTCCTAATACTTCCATGTAACGCATATAAAATTGGTGCCCCTATAACATA